>JBFMHF010000129.1:0-21562 GCA_040752975.1 Myxococcota bacterium | reverse complement strand
CGCCGCGGCCTGCTTGGCGGCGGGCTTGCTGGCGGTGGGAGCCGCGGGAGGCGGGGCGTCGTCGCCGCACGCCGCCAGGGCGAGCCCTGTCGCCAGCAGCAGCACCGTCTGAGCGAACGTGGTCCTCACTTCTTCGGCTCTCCCTTCTTCGCGTCCTTCTTCCCGTCCTTCTTCTCGTTGAAGCGGAAGGTGGTGGCGAGGAACTCGGAGGACAGCATCACCTTGTCGTTCTTGAGCACCGGCGTGCTGAGCTTGATGTTGTTCACGTTCACGATGCGGCGCATGTTCGCGATCTCCTGCAGGAACATGGCGATCTCGTGGTAGTTGCCCGACACGGCGATGTTGATGGGGATCTTCGCGTAGAAGCCCTCGGCGGCCTCGACCCCCGGCGTCACCTTGGCGATCTCCAGCCCCGACTTCTTGCCGACGTCATTGAGCTGGGCGAGCAGCTCCTCGATGTCCTTCTTCTCGGGCAGCTCGGTGAGCGCTTCCTGCAGCCGCTGCTCGAGGGCGTCCATCTCCTTGCGCCGTTCGTTCAGGTTGTCCGCGATCGCCTGCTTCTCGGCCAGGGTGCGATCGGCCGATGCCTGTTGAGTCTTGAGCGATTCGATCTGGCTCTCCAGGTCGGCGATCAAGAGGAAGTAGCACCCGGCCGTGAGCAGCACGGCGATGCCGAGGACGATGCCGATCTTCACCGGCGTAGCGAGCTTGTTGATTCTCTCGATCAGTTGATCCACGGCTCGCCTCAGATCGCGTAGTTGACAGACAGCGACATCTCGAACTTGACCAGTCGCCCCGAGCGACCGCTGGCCTTGTCGGCAGCGGCCTCACTGCTCTTGAGCTCGATGTTCCCGAAGAAGTTGTTGAACTCGGCGCGGGTGAAGTCCTGGATCGCGTTGTCCTCACCGAGGAGCTCGACGCGCGCCGCCGACTGGTCGCGCTTCATCTCCACGACCCGCCCCATCCCCTTGGGGGTCCAGACCACGTTGTTGAGCCCGCGCATGAACTCGGACACGTCCTCGAAGCTGTCGGCGCTGCCCGACAGCTTCACCGCGCCGCCCTTCTCTTCGAAGTTGGTGAGCCAGACCTTCTTCGGGATGCTGGTGGCCAGCGCGTCGAGCAGCTTCACCGGACCGCCGCGCTGCTTGCGGAGCTTGTCGAGGACGGTCAGCTTCTCCTCGACCTCCTTCTTGCGCTTGTTGAGGTTGTTGACCTCGCCGATCACCTTCTCGAGCTGGGCGATGCGCGCGTTGGTGTCGTTGAGCTTGCGCTGCTTCTCCGCGCGCAGCTCGTCCTTCGTGTACCACCAGTAGCCGTTGCCGATCAGGGTCATGACCAGCACGCCCGCCAGCACCACGATGTACTGGCGCCCGGCCTCTCGCTTCTGCACCTGCCGGACCGGCAGGAGGTTGATGCGGATCATCATGGCGTCCGATTCCTCCTAGCCCAGCTTGTCGCCCGGTTTGCGCAGCGCCAGCCCCACGGCCACCGCGGCCTGGGGCGCCACGTCCATGATGAACGCGGGGTCGAACTTGCGGTTGTCGATCTCGATGCGCTTGAAGGGGTTCAGGATCTCCACGGGCACGCCCACGCGCGACTCGATCGTCTTGAACAGCGCCGGCACCTTCGCCGTGCCTCCCGAGAGGAACACCTTGGAGAAGTTCGCGTCGGCCGCGGTGCCTGCGTAGAAGTCCAGCGAGCGCTGGATCTCGCCGGCCACCTGCTCGGCCACCTGGCCCATCACCTTCTCCACTTCCTGCGGCACGACGGCGTCGGCGTCTCCGCGGCCACCACCCACCTTGAGGGCTTCGGCCTCCTCATAGGACACCGAAAGCTGCTTCTGGATCTCCTCGGTGAACTGGTTGCCGCCGATGGTGACATCGCGGGTGAAGACCGTGGCGCCGCCCGACACGATGTTGATGTTCACCACCGCGGCGCCCGCGTTGATGAGCACCACCGTCTCGGTGTCAGGCAGCTCGTAGTTGGCGGTGAAGCAGTTCTGCACCGCGAACGCGTCGACGTCGACCACCACCGGCAGGAGGCCCGCCTCCGACACCACGGTGGTGTAGTCGTTGATCATGTCCTTCTTCGCCGCGACGAGCAGCACGTCCATCTGACCGGTGGCGTCGTTGGCGTCGGGCTTGAGGATCTGCGTGTCGAGGTTCACGTCCTTGATGTCGAAGGGAATGTGCTGTTCCGCTTCCCACTGGATCGCCTCGTCGAGCTCATCGGGCGACATGCGGGGCATGGCGATCTTCTTGATGATCACCGAGTGGCCGCTGACGCCGATCGCCACTTCCTTCTGCTTGATGCGCAGCTCACCGAGCAGCTCCTGGATCGCCTGGACGATGGCGGTCGAGTTCATCAGCGCGCCGTCGACGATCGCCTCGGGCGGCAGCGGCTTCATGCCGAAGCTCTGCAGCGAGTAGACGATCTCGCCGCGCCGCCGCGCCTCCTTCAGCTGAATGAGCTTCACACCGGACGAGCCGATGTCGAGCCCCAGCGCCAGCTTCCCCTTCGCCATCGAGTGCTGCTCCTTCCCTCGCGAGCGGTGAGCCTACGGCCCTTCCGCGAACTCACGAAAAATTTGGCCCCTCAGTCGTCGAAGACCTGGTCTTTGTCAGAGACCTTCAGCCCCAGCGCGAGGATGATCTTGCGCTTGGTGTCCAGCCGACACGGGCTGCCGCGCTCCACGCGATCGATCGTGAGCACCGACAAGCCCGATCGCCGCGCCAGCTCCGCCTTCGACAGCAGCCGATCCTCCCGAAGCTGCTGCACCCGATTCTTCTTGTCGTCCCCGCTCATCGGATCGCAAGCGTCCCTCGCGGCCAACGACCTGTCAACCCGAGTGATCACTCTTTGAGCACATAATTATACGTCAAAGATATGTAGTTATACGACCTCCAGTGGGTGGGCTGAGGCGTACCCCCACGGGTAGTGGATCAGAACGCGGTGCTTTTTCCGCCCTGCCTGGGCCCGCTCAGCCCTCGCCGGGGCCCTTCTCGCCTTCGGCGTCGGCGTCGATGCCGTAGTCCTTCAGCTTGTAGAGGAGCGCGCGGTGGCTGATCTGCAGCAGCTCCGCCGCGCGGGTGCGATTGCCGCGGGTGCGTCGCAGGGCGGCGCGGATGAAGCGCTCTTCCACCTCGTGGATGGCGCGCTTGAGCGAGTACTGCACGGCCTCGGGCCTGGGGAGCTCGAGGCCGCTCGCCGGCAGCTGCGGCTCGGCGGCGCGGGCGGCCCACAGCTTCTCGGGCAGGTTCTCGGGCAGCACCAGGCGGCCATCGGCGAGCAGCACCGCGCGCTCGACTGCGTTCTCCAGCTCGCGCACGTTGCCCGGCCAGGAGTAGCCGGTCAAAAGCGCCTCGGCCTCGGGGCTGAAGCGCTCGATGGGGGGCTCGCGGTTGAACTCCCGGTTGAAGCGGGCGAGGAAGGCCTGCGCCAGGGGCAGCACGTCTCCCTTCCGCTCGCGCAGCGGCGGCACCTTGAGCTGCACCACGTTCAAGCGGAAGTAGAGGTCTTCGCGGAACTCGCTCTTCTCCACCAGCTTCGCGAGATCGCGCAGCGTCGCGGCCACCACGCGCACGTCCACCTTCTCCGCGCGCGACTCGCCCACGGGCCGCACCTCACCTTCCTGCAGCACGCGCAGGAGCTTCACCTGGGCGGCCATCGGCAACTCCCCCACCTCGTCGAGGAAGAGGGTGCCCCCGTCGGCCTCCGAGAAGAGGCCCCGCCGGGCCTGCCGGGCGTCGGTGAAGGCGCCCTTCGCGTGGCCGAAGAGCTCGGACTCGATCAGCCCGGCAGGGATCGCGCCGCAGTTGACGGTGATGAAGGGCTCCTTGGCGCGCGGAGACAGCTCGTGGATGGCGCGGGCCACCAGCTCCTTGCCGGTGCCCGACTCGCCGGCCACCAGCACCGTGGTGCTCACCGGCGCCACCCGGGCGATCTGCCGCTTGAGCGCACCCATCGCCTCGCTCTCGCCCTGGAGTCGATCGAGCGGGCTGGCCGTCTCCGCCTGGCCGCGCAGGCGCCGGTTCTCCCGCACCAGGCGCTGCCGCTCCTCGGCCTTCTTCAGGACGAAGACGATCTCTTCGGGCTTGAAGGGCTTCTGGATGAAGTCGTACGCGCCCGCCGCCACCGCCTCGAGCGCCTGGTCCTTCGAGCCGTACGCGCTCATCACCAGGAAGGTGAGATCGGGGTGGCTGGCGAGCGCGGTCTTGAGCAGCGACAGCCCGTCCACCTTCGGCATGCGCACGTCGGAGATGACCACGTCGTAGCTGCGAGCGGAGAGTTCCTTGAGCGCCTCTTCCCCGTCGGCGACGGCGCGCACCTCGTAGCCGTGCTCACCCAACACCAGGGACAGCACGTGGCGAATCGACGCCTCGTCGTCTGCCACCAGCACCGAGCGGAAGGTCGCCATGCCGACGGTTCCTGTCTACCCCGCAAACGGCCCGGGCGCGACTTCAGGGGCGCGGGAGGGTGATGGTGAAGACCGCGCCGCCCTGGGGCCGGTTGGCGGCGTCGAGCGCGCCTTCGAATTGCGCGAGGAGGTGGCGGGACACCGCCAGGCCCAGGCCCGTCCCCTGACCCGGGGGCCGGGTGGTGAAGAAGGGCTCGAAGAGGTGCGCGCGGACCTCTTCGCTCAGGCCGGGGCCCTCATCTTCGACCGCGATGGTCCCCTGCCCCTCGCCTGGCACGGCCTTCACCACCACGCGGCCCTTCCCCTTCATCGCCTGCGCGGCGTTGATGAGGAGGTTGACCAGCACCTGCGAGAGCGGGCCGCTCTCCGCGCGGAGCCACAGCGAGTCGGGCGCTTCCACCATCACCTTCACGTCGCCGAAGTCCTGCCCCGCCGAGACGAGGTGCACGCAGGCGTCGATCAGCGGCCGCACGTCGACCGGCTGCGCTTTCCCGCGAGACGGCCGCCCCAGCTCGAGCAACGCGCGGACGATTTGGTCGATGCGCCGTACCTCCTGCTCGATGCGCTCCACCACTTCCTCCACGCCCGGGTTCTGCGGAGCGCGCAGCCGCAGCACCGACAGGTAGCCCAGGATGCCCGACAGCGGGTTGCCCACTTCATGCGCCACGCCAGAGGCCAGCTTGCCCACCGTCGCCAGGCGGTCCGCCGCCACCAGCTCGGCTTGCAGGCGCACCAGCTCGTCGTTGCGGCGCTCGAGCTCGGCGACCTGCGCCCGGCTCCTCTCGCGCTCCTCGTTCAACTCGGCAGACAGGCGGCGCAGCGCCCGCGCCACCCGCGACACCAGCGGCCCGCCCTGCACCGCCACGGTGACGTTCTCCGTGCCGATCTGATCGATGGTGTCCTCCACCCGGGAGAGCGGCAGCCCGACCGCCAGGTAGAGGACCAGGAAGACCGCCGAAGCCGAGGCGATGAGCTCCAGGCCGACGAGCAGCGGCACCAGGCGCTGCCACTCCAGGCCGCCTGCCTCCGCCATGCGGGTTTCGACCGACCCCGCGAGCAGCTTGAGGAGCGGAAAGATGCTGCCCCATGCGGCCCCAGACGCGACGATCGCGATGACGACGGAGGCGACGGCCACCCGCAGCTTCATCCTACACCACCTCCGCACCCACGGCCTTGCAGCTGACGGGATGACGAGTGACAGCCAGCGTCGGCTCGACTGACGAATTTCGTCACCACACCACTACACTGGACGCGCAACACTCGGGATGTACAATGCCGCGCCCGTTCGTCACAAGTGGTCCGCCTCTTGCTGACGGCGTCGCGGTGGTTTCCCGGTCGTCCACCCAGCAGCAGAAGGAGTACTCATGTTCAAGAAACTGAAGAAGGGCTTCACCCTCGTCGAGCTGATGATCGTCGTTGCCATCATCGGCATCCTTGCGGCCATCGCCATCCCCAACTTCATCAAGTTCCAGGCGCGCGGCAAGCAGTCGGAGGCCAAGACGAACCTCAAGGGTCTCTTCCAGGCCGAGAAGTCGTACTTCGCCGAGCGCGACACCTTCGCGGCGGACATGCAGTCCATCGGCTTCATCCCGGAGCGCGGCAACCGCTACGCCTACGCACTGGCCGCCACGCCGACCAGCTGGCAGCAGCGGCGCGTCGCGACGCTGGACTCCGCCAACACCAACCCCGACGCCATCGAGGTCGACTCGTTCAAGATCGTCGGCGCGGTGTCGCAGCCCGCGTCCGACACCACCAACGCCACGTTCACGGTGGAAGGCGGCTCGACCATCCCTGCCGGCTTCCCCGGTGTGTACACGGGCTCCTCGGGCTCGTTCGTCGGCTGGGCCGGCGGCACCGTCGACAACGACGCGGACCTGGATCACTGGTGGGTGGGCGGCACGGTGACGATCGGCATCGCCGCCTCGAACTGCTCGGAGACGGGCGGCTACCCCTCGGGCACGCCGGCCAACTCGTACAACGACGTGTCCTGCCCGTAAGAGCTGTTCCTCGTGGAGAACGCCGCCGCGTGGTGCCAGCTCTCCTGGTGCCACGCGGCTTCGTTTGCCCGACTCTTCGCCCTCCTCCCCTCCATGCGTGGCCTGGCCGCGGCGTTGGTGTTGTCCTTCGGGGTGCTGGTGGCGACCTCGCGCCCGCCACGCGCGCTCGTGCTGACCTCGGCCACGTCCGCCGTCCCCGACGCCGACGTGGTGCGTGTGCTGGCCCGCAGCCACCTGGCGATGGTGACGGATCTCTACTGGATCCGCATGACGGCCCTGGGCGCGCGGGCGAACCGCCCCGACGAAGGGCGAGCGCTCATCGCCTGGGGGGAGTTCGTCACGGATCTGGATCCGACCATGTTCTGGGCATACGCCATGGGCGGGATTCTCGGAGGGATGCGGCTGGGGGGCGTCTCCTACAACGGCGCGGAAGCCGTGCACCTCCTCGAGAAGGGCACGCGGCACCTCGATGACCCACGGCTCTTCATCTACTGCAGCTACGCGCAGCTCAACCTGCTCGATGACCCCGAGGGGGCCGCGGGGACGTTGATGCGCGGCGCGACGAAGCCCGGGGCGCCCCCGTTCATGGCTGCGCTGGCCACGCGGCTCCTCGCACAGGAAGGCCACTTCGAGCGCGCGCGCACCTTCGCGGAGACGATGGCGCAGAGCGAGGACCCCACCACGCGAGAGACCTTTGAGCTCCGCCTCAAGGAGATCGAGCGGGAACGGGTGCTGACCCAGGTGGAAGCCGCGGCCCAAACGTACGCTCAGCGCTTCGGCCACGTGCCGGCGTCGCTGGCGACCCTGGTGGCGGAAGGGCTGTTGGCGGAGTACCCGGTGGATCCGCTCGGCGGGAGCATCTCCCTGGCGCCCGACGGCCAGGTGACGGTGACGTCGGGCGCGCGGCTGCGGGTCTTCAAGTCCATCGACGAGGAGCCATGACGACGCCGGCCGTAGAGTGCATTGGCCTCGAGAAGACGTACCGCCTGGGCTTCCTGGCCAACCGGAAGGTGCTGGCGCTGCGGGGGGTGTCTTTCACGGTCAACCCGGGGGAGGTCTTCGGGTTGATCGGCCCCAACGGCGCGGGCAAGTCGACCACCATCAAGATCCTCCTGAACCTGGTGCTCAACGATCGCGGCCACGCGCGCATGTTCGGCGTGGACGTGTCGAACCCGGCTTCGCGGCGGGGGCTGGGCTTCGTGCCCGAATCGCCGGTGCCCTACGAGTACCTGAGCGCAAGGGAGTACGTCTCGCTGCAGTACGAGCTGGCGCAGCTGCCCCCGGCGGACCGGCACGCGGAGGTCGAGCGGGTGCTGGCGCGGGTGGAGCTGGGTGACGCAGCCGCGCTGCCCATTCGGCGGTACTCGAAGGGCATGGTCCAGCGCGCGATGCTCGCGGGCGCGTTGATCGGCCGGCCGCGCGTGGTGATCCTCGACGAGCCGACGTCGGGCCTCGACCCGTTGGGGCGGAGGCTGGTGAGCGACATCATCCTCGATCTTCGGCGCAGCGGGGTCGCGGTGCTCTTCTGCACGCACCTGCTGTCCGACGTGGAGAGCCTGTGCGATCGGGTGGCGCTCCTGGTGTCCGGCAGCATTCGCAAGGAGGGCACCATGGCCTCCCTGCTGTCGGGTGCGCAGCGGTCCCATGAGATCATGGTGGAGCCGGCGAGCGCGGAGCTCCCCGCCGAGGTCTCGGGCTTGTGTGAGAGCAGCGAGCGGGTCGGGCAGCACGTCCTCTTGCGCGTCGCCGACGAGCGGCTGCAGGCGGCGCTCGCGAAGCTGATCGGCGCCGGGGTGAAGGTGTTGCGCGTGCAGCCGCTGCGGGTCTCGCTGGAAGCCACCTTCCTCGAGGCCATGAAGGGCGCGCCGACCCGCGTGGGAGGAGAGCTCGAGTGAGGCCGCTGTTCGCCCTGATGTGGGCCGGCTTCATCGAGGCCCGCCGCAACCGGATCACCGTGGTGGTCGCGGCCTTCGCCGCCTGCCTCATCTTGCTCACCACGGTGGTGCTGAACAGCACCGTCTTCACCCTGGGGCGCGCGGTGACGGACTTCGGCCTGGGGGTGATGAGCTTCTTGATGGTGGGCCTGACCGTCTTCCTCTCTGGCGGCATGTTGAGCAGCGAGATCGAGAAGCGGACCGTCTTCCTCATCATGTCCAGGCCCATTTCGAGACCGCGCTTCGTGCTGGGGCGCTACCTGGGGACGGTGCTGACCCTGACGACGTTGATGGCGGTGATGGTGGTGCTCTACCTCTCGCAGCTGTTCTTCTTCGAGGTCCCCGTCACCTCGGCCATCCCCGCGGCGCTCGTCGGCCTGTGGGTCGAGCTCGCGCTGATCGCCGCCATGGGGTTCTTCTTCTCGTCCTTCACGTCGCGCATCGTCTCGGCGATCTCGGTGGTGGGGCTCTACTTCCTCGGCCACGCTGCGCCCGACGTGCACCAGCTGTCGCTCTACGCCAAGTCCGAGGTGGTGCAGGCCGCGGCCCGCGTGCTGTACCGGATCATTCCCAACCTCGACGCGCTCGACTTCCGGAGCGAGGCCGCCTGGGGAGCGTCGGTGCAGGCGTCGGACGTGCTGATCGCCTCGGCGACGGCCGCGGGGTGGACGCTGGTCTTCCTCGTGGGGGCTGCGCTCGCCTTCAGCCGGCGGGACTTCCGGTGAGCGCCATCGCGACGAGCCCGCCAGGAGCCGGCGACTCGCGCCGGATCCCGGGTTGGCTGGTGGCGGTGATCGTCGTCCTCGGCACCGTCATCTACGCGCCAGGCCTCACCGCGAAGCTGACCCACTACGACGACTCGCTCTACATCTACGCCAACCCGGCGCTGGAGAAGCGCGGCCTGGACGGCCTCTTGTACCAGTGGGACGGCGACCGTTCCTGGAGCGGAAACTTCGTCGAGTTCTTCCCGCTGCGCGACTCGGTGTACTGGGCCATCTACCAGGTGTGGGAGACCGAGGGCACGCCCTACCACGTGGCCAGCCTGCTCTTTCACCTCCTCGCCACCGTGCTGGTCTTCGTGCTCACGGTGCGCCTGGTGCCGTCGCGTGAGGTGGCGATCGTCACCACGCTGATCTTCCTGGTGCACCCCATTCACATCGAGTCGGTGCTGTGGGCCGCGGGGCTGAAGGACCCGATGTACACGTCGTTCATGCTGGGCAGCCTCGTGGCGTACCTGAACGCGCGCGAAGGCCGCGCCTGGTGGTACGCGATCTCGCTGGTCCTGCTGGTGGCGTCGCTGCTGGTGAAGTCGATGGCGATCAGCACGCCGCTCCTGATGCTGGCCATCGAGCTCTTCGGGGGCCAGCGCGACACGTGGCGACGCATCGCGGCCCGCCTGTCCGCGCCGGCGATCACCAGCGCGCTGTTCCTCCTGCAGTTCATCCTGATCGGCAAGGCCAACCGGGCGGTGGTGGGCCCGCACGGGGGATCGTGGGCCGCGCACGTGGTGCTCTCGAGCTGGGCCCAGGTGAAGTACCTGCGCCAGGCCTTCTTCCCCGCGTCCTTCCGGCTGATCTACTGCTTCGAGCCCCCCGCCGGCCTCGCCGACTGGCGCTTCTTCGTCGCGCTCGCCGTGGCCGCGGCGTTGATCGCCGTGGCGGTCCTCTGGAGGAGGCACCCGCTGCGGCTCCTCGCGGGCGCCTGGTACTTCGCCTGCCTGCTGCCGGTGTCCAACCTGGTCCCCTTCCCGGCGGTGATGGCCGACCGCTACCTCTACGCAGCGAGCTTCGGGGCCTGCTTGTTGATCGCCCTGCTCCTCGAGCGGCTGGCGCCTTCACCCGCGCGGCTGGCGGCGCTGCTGATTGTCGTGGGGCTATCGGCGACGACCTTCACCCGCAGCTTCGTCTGGCAGGACGCGGATCAGCTGTGGGCCGAGCCGGACAGCGATCCGGCCTGCATCGTCGACGGCTCCGCGCCGGCCGCCCAGTCCCACATCCTCCGCTCGTGGACCGCCAAGGACGCCAAGACGCGGCTCGCGGCGATCGAGCGCGCGGTGGCGACACCCGGGTTGTTCAAGCTCAACCGGCTGCACTTCTGCGAGATGCTGAACGAGGGAGCGATAGAGGTGTCGCTGCACGGCCACCCTGAGCGCGGCCGCCCGTGGGCAAAGCTGGCGGTGCAGAACTGCCGCGACTTCCCGCGCACGTGGGTGGCGGTCACCATCACCAACCTGCACACCTACCCCGTCATCGCCGCGAGGGCGGCCGCCAAGGCCTACCGGCTCGAGCCCTCGACGGCGCTGAAGGCGATGTGGGGGCTGACGGCGATCGAGGCGGGGGAGAGCGCCGGCTTCAGGCTCGTCTCCGAGGCCATCGCCGAGGATCCCGGCGTGAGCTGCGGACAGCTGGGCCAGTGGGCGAAGGAAGTCGACCCGGCCCTGCAGACGTCGATCCAGGCGCTCCTCGCGGACTGCGCCACACGCGGCTATTCCTTGCCGCCCTGACGATCGAGCTCCTCTGCGTCGCCGAGGGCGTGCTTCGCCAGCCGGTAGCGGAAGGAGCGGAAGGTGAGGCCCAGCAGTTCGGCCGCCTTTCCCTTCACGCCGCCGGCCATCTTGAGCGCCTCGAAGAGCAGCGCCCTCTCGAGATCGTCCAGCGCGCGCTCGAGCGAGAAGCCGGGACCCAGGCGAGGGAGAATCACGTCGCGCGGGCGGTCACCCTCTCCGCGCACGGCGGGGGGGAGCAGGTCGGGGGTGAGCAGGTTTCCGTCGGCCAGGGTCGCGGCGCGCTCGACGATGTTCTGCAGCTGCCGGACGTTCCCGGGGAAGGCGTACCTCTCGAGCTGCGCCAGCGTCTCCGGCGCGAAGGCCAGCTTCGGTCGCCCCGCCTTCTCGGCGATCCGCCTGAGGAAGGCCTCGGCGAGCGGGGCGACGTCCTCCCGGCGGGCGCGCAGCGGGGGCACGTCGATGGTGATGACGTTCAAGCGAAACAGCAGGTCTTCGCGGAAGCGCCCCGCCTTCACCTCTTCCTCGAGGTCGCGGTTCGTGGCGCCGATGATGCGCGCGGCGAAGGGCACCTCACGGCTGCTGCCGACAGGCTTCACCTGACGTTCCTGCAGCACGCGCAGGAGCTTCACCTGCGTGCTGGGAGGGACCTCGCCGATCTCGTCAAGCAGCACGGTCCCCTCGCCGGCCGACACGAGGATGCCGGCGCGATCGCTGGTGGCGCCCGTGAAAGCGCCCTTCACGTGGCCGAAGAGTTCACTCTCCAGCACGCCCTCCGCCAGCGCGCCGCAGTTGACTGCGACGAAGGGAGCGCCAGGCCGCTTGCCGCGAGCGTGAATGCTGCGGGCGACCACTTCCTTGCCCACCCCGCTCTCGCCGGTGATCAGCACGGTCGCGTCGCGCGGGGCCACCTTGTCCACCAGCGCCCAGACGGCGGCCATCGCGCCGCTGCCCGCGCGCCACACACCCGAGGAAGGCTCGAGGGTCTCGCGCAGCTCGCGGTTCTCTTCACGCAGCGTCCGCTTCTCGAGCGCGCGGTCGATGAGCAGCAACAGCTCGTCGTTGTCGAAGGGCTTGGTGAGGTAGTCGTAGGCGCCCTTGCGCATCGCCTCGACCGCGGAGGCGGTGGTGCCGAAGGCGGTGAAGATGATCACCTCGGGGGGCTGGGGGAGCGCGCGCGCGTGGGTGAGGACGTCCATGCCCGAGTCGGCGCCCAGCCTGAAGTCGGTCAGCACGAGGTCGGCGGGCCGGGCGGCCTGCGCGGCGAGGTACGTGGCCATCGAGCTGGCGGTCGCCACCTGGTGTCCACTGCGCGACAGGAGCACCTCGAGGAACTCGCGGATCGAGGCCTGATCGTCCACCACGAGGATGCGTGCCATGTATCGTCCCTAGGCTCCGGGGTTGGCCGGCAGCCGCACCGAGAAGGTGGTGCCGGCGGCGGGGGTGGAGGTCACGTCGATGGTGCCGCCGTGGGCGTACACGATGGCCTTGACCGTGGACAGCCCCAGGCCCGTCCCCCCTGCCCGACGGGTGAAGAAGGGCTCGAAGATGCGCGGGAGATCTTCGGGGGAAATCGCGCCGGCGCTGTCCCACACCTCGAGCCGCGCGCCCTGCTGGTCGGGGGCGACTCGCACCCGCACCCGCCCGTCCTCTCCGGCCGCGGCGGCGGCGTTGCGCAGGAGGTTGATCAACACCTGCTTGAGCTGATCCTGATCGACCCGCGCGCTGGCCTCGGACAAGACCTCTTCGATGCCGGTGCTGCGGAACGCAGGATCGGCGCGCAGCATCTCCACCGTCTCGGCGGCGATCAGATCGACTCGACGGACGGCCAGGTCGGGCGGAGGGGGGCGCGCGAGGCGCAGGTACCCTTCGACGAGCCCCGACAGCCGATCGGCCTCGGTGACGATCAGCCGGGCGAGGCGCTCCTGAGGCGTCTGCGTGAGATCGCCGGCGAGCAGCTGTGCCGCGCCACGCATCGACGCGAGCGGGTTGCGCACTTCGTGGGCGAGCTGGGCGGACATGCGGCCGAGATCCGCGAGGCGGTCGAGGCGATCGAGCTCCCCCTCGAGCCGCCGCAGCTCGGTGAGGTCCTGAAAGACGATGAGTGAGCTCTGCGACTCGTCGGCCAGAGGGGTGACGGACAGCCCCAGCGTCCGCTCTCCCCGAGGTGTCTGCACCGACAGCTCCGAGCGCCGCCCCGGCCGCAGCTTCAGCACGCCCGGCATCAGGCGCTCGATGCCGAGATCCTGTTCCACGCTGCTGAGCCCCAGCATGGACCGGGCGGCCGGGTTGACGTACGTGACGCGCCCGTTCGCCTCGCAGGTGACGAGCCCCGAAGGCATGGCCCCGACGATGCGGTTCTGCAGCTCGGTCAGGCGTCGCAGATCCCGCTCGCGATCGGACAGGCGTCCGCCCGCCCTCGAGAGCTGCTCCGCGACGTAGCCGCTCAGCAGGGCGATGAGGAGCTGCGCCAACAGCTGGGTGGACGCGTTGAGGACCAGCGGCCCGGCCAGGCCTCGCCCCCCGCGCAGCTGAAACCCCAGCACCCCGACGTAGGCGAGCGCCGAGCCCACCGCGGCGACCCGCGCCCCCAGGACACCGAGCAGCACGGAACCACCGACGATGGCCAGGAGGAAGAGCACAGTGAAGGGCGAGTCGGTGCCGCCGCTGACCAGCACCACCGCCGCCGCCAGCGCGAGGTCGAAGCCGATCTGCGCCCAGGCGAGGGCGCGCGTCCCCACGCCTCGCCGGAGCACCAGCCCCGTGCCCAGGGTCAGCACGTAGACGGTCGCGATGATGGCGAACGACGCCATCTCACTGGCGCTGAGCTCGGTCTGTGGATCGCGCGAGTCGAAGCGGAAGGCGAGGACCACCAGGAACAAGGTGGTCGCCACCGTGCGGAACAGCGTGAGCCAGAGGACGCGTCCCCGAAGGTCGACCTCGAGCGTGCTACTTGATGGCACCGGCGATGCTGAAGATGGGGAGGTACATCGAGATCAGGAAGCCGCCCACCACGCCGCCGAGGAACACCATCATGATGGGCTCGATCATCGACGTGAGGCCAGCGACGGCCGCGTCCACCTCGTCATCGTAGAAGTCGGCGATCTTCCCGAGCATCTGGTCCATGGCGCCGGTGGCTTCACCGACCCCGATCATCTGCACCACCATCGAGGGGAACACCTTCGTCTCGGCGAGCGGGCCGGCGATGTTCTTTCCTTCGGAGATCTTGGATCGCACGTAGACGATGCCCTTCTCGATGGTGCGGTTGCCGGCCGTCTTCGCGGTGACGTCCAGCGCGTCGAGGATCGGCACGCCCGAGCTGATCATCGTGCCCAGCGTACGGGTGAAGCGCGCCACGGCCACCTTGCGGATCACGTCGCCCACCATGGGCAGGTGGAGGATGGCCTTGTCGACGATCTCCCGTCCGCGTGGGTTTCGGTAGAAGCTCATGGCGGCCACCACGATCGCCACGATGACCCCGATCACGTGGAAGATGTACTTCTGCGCCCACTCGGACAGGTCGACGACGAACTGGGTGGGCGCAGGCAGCGCGGAACCGAAGTCCGAGAACATCTTCGCGAACACCGGCGTCACCTTCACCAGCAGCACCGCGGTGACGACGATGCCGATGCAGATGACGGCCACGGGGTAGGTGAGCGCGCCCTTGACCTTGCGCTTGAGCTTCTCGGACTTCTCGCGGTAGGCCGCGAGGCGGTTCAAGATCGTGTCGAGAATACCGCCGACCTCGCCGGCGGCGCACAGCTGCACGAACAGCTCGTCGAAGACCTTCGGGTGGTCCTTCAAGGCGTCGGAGAAGGTCGAGCCCGCCTCGACGCGCGTCTTGATGGCGAAGATCACCTTCCGGAAGGCGGGGTTCTCCGTCTGGCTGCCGAGGATGTCGAGGCACTGCACCAACGGGAGACCGGCATCGATCATCGTCGCGAACTGGCGCGTGAAGATGAGGATGTCCTTGCCGCTGACGCTGCCCGGGAGGCTGATGTTGGCGTCGAGCAGGCCCTTCTTCTTGACCTTCGTCGGCGTCAGCCCGAGGGAAACGAGGCGCGCCTCGACCGCCTTCAGGTCGGACGCCTCCATCTCCCCCTTCTTGACCTCGCCCGCGCGCGTCTTCGCTTCCCAGAGGAAGACGGGCGTCTTCTTGCTGCGCTGGGCCGGCTTCACGGCCGCGGCGGGAGTCGCCATGTGATCGAACCTCGCGTGAGAGTGCGAAAGGGTGAGCGGCTTCGCAGCGTACTCGCCTTCCCCTCACCCAGGAAATGCCTGAACGCGACCTACCCCTGACTACCCGCCCGGGTGAGCCGTTCTCACCGTCCCGGGGGTCTCTGGGCGGGCATTCCACCCATCGCGCCCTGGGCCTGGTGGCCAGGCAGCGCCGCCCCTCCGCCGCTGGCGATGATGTTCTTGAGCTCGTCGGGGTCGGACGTGCGGCCGAACGCCTCGTCCATCGAGATCAGCTTGCGGGCGAGCAGCGCGGCCAGCGCCTGGTTGAACGTCTGCATGCCGAACTTCGCCTGGCCGACCTGCATCTGCGAGTAGATCTGGTGCACCTTGTCCTCGCGGATCAGGTTCCGGATCGCAGGGTTGGGGATCATCACCTCCAGCGCGAGGATGCGCCCGCCCCCCGTGGCCTTGGCGAGCAGCGCCTGCGACATGATGCCTTCCAGCACGAAGGACATCTGCGCGCGGACCCGCGGCTGCTGGTACGGCGGAAAGACGTCGAGGATCCGGTTGATGGTCTGCACCGCGCTGTTGGTGTGCAGCGTGGCGAACGCGATGTGACCGGTCTCGGCGATCACCAGCGCGGACTCGATCGTCTCGAGGTCGCGCATCTCGCCGACCAGCACCACGTCGGGATCCTGCCGGAGGATGTACTTGAGCGCTGTCTTGAAGCTCTTGGTGTCGGCGCCCACCTCGCGCTGGTTGACCAGGCAATTCTTGTGCGGGTGCAGGTACTCGATCGGATCCTCGATCGTCATGATGTGCTCATGACGGTCGGTGTTGATCTTGTCGATGATCGACGCCAGCGTCGTCGACTTCCCCGAGCCGGTGGGGCCGGTGACGAGGATGAGGCCGCGCGGCTTCTTCGACAGCTCCTGCACGATCGGCGGCAGCCCGAGCTCCTGGAAGGTCAGGATCTTGAAGGGGATGGTGCGGAAGGCGCCGGCCACCGCGCCGCGCTGCATGAAGATGTTCGAGCGAAAGCGCGACAGCCCCTTCACGCCGAAGGAGAGGTCGAGCTCGTTGTCTTCCTCGAACTTGTGCTTCTGGGCGTCGGTGAGGATCGAGTAGCACAGCTGCTTGGTCTCGACCGGCGACAGCGGGTTCACCTTGAGCGGAACCAGCTCGCCGTCGATGCGCAGCTGCGGCGGAGAGCCGGTGGTGATGTGGAGATCGGACGCGCCACGGTCCACCATGGCCTTGAGCAGTTGGTGCAGGTTCAGGTTCGCCAACGGGGTGTCCCTTCGTCGGTGGAGGTGACGAGTCGCCTAGAAGCGGTCCGGCGCGGTGTTGCTCACCGCTTCCTCGATGGTGGTCTGGCCGGCCATCACCTTGGCGAGCGCCGCCATTCGGAGCGTCTGCATGCCGAGGCGAATCGCTTCCTGCTTCAGCTCGGCCGCCGAAGCGCCGTTGATGACGATCTCCTTGAGGCCGTCCCAGAAGGGCATGACCTCGTACACGGCGACGCGGCCGCGGTAACCACGGTCGTTGCACTCGCGGCAGCCGCCCTTTTCGTACAGCGTGAAGGTCCCGATCTTGTCCGGAGGGATGCCGGCGTCGATCAGCGCCTGCTCGTCCACCGTCTCTGCCGGCTTCTTGCACGCGGCGCACAACCGGCGGGCGAGGCGCTGGGCGAGGATGAGGTTGAGCGACGCCGTCACCATGAAGGGCTCGATGCCCATGTTGAGCAGGCGGCTCACCGTGCCTGGCGCGTCGTTGGTGTGCAGCGTGGACAGCACGAGGTGGCCGGTGAGCGCGGCCTTCACGCCGATCTCTGCCGTCTCGAAGTCGCGGATCTCGCCGATCATGATGATGTCGGGGTCCTGCCGCAGGAAGCTGCGCAGCGCGGCGGCGAAGTTGAGCCCGATGTCGTCGTGCATCTGCACCTGGTTGATGCCGGCGAAGTTGAACTCCACCGGATCCTCCGCGGTGCTGACGTTCACCGTCGGATCGTTGAGCGCCGAGAGCGCCGAGTAGAGCGTCGTCGTCTTGCCCGACCCCGTCGGCCCCGTCACCAGCACCATGCCGTACGGGCGGTCGATCGCGTCCTTGAACCACTTGAGCGGCTCGGGATCGAAGCCCAGCTTGGTCATGTCCAGCTGGAGGTTCGACTTGTCGAGGAGCCGCATGACGATCTTCTCGCCGAACAGCGTGGGGCACACGCTGACGCGGAAGTCCATTTCCTTGCCGCCGCCCATCTTGATCTTGATGCGGCCGTCCTGCGGCAGGCGCCGCTCGGAGATGTCGAGCTGCGCCATGATCTTCAGGCGCGAGGTGATCGCGTTGCGCAGCTTCATCGGCGGCTTCATCACCTCGTACATCACGCCGTCGATGCGGAAGCGGACCCGGAAGTCCTTCTCGTAGGGCTCGACGTGGATGTCCGAGGCGCGCTTGGCGATCGCGTCCTTCAGGATCAGGTTCACCAGCTTCACCACCGGCGCGTCGTCAGCCGCCTTGGCCGCTTCCTCGACGTTGCCGGCGTCCGTTTCTTCGGCCAGCTCCACGTCGTCCTCGTCCATGTTGCTGACGATGTCTTCGAGGCTCGGGCCCTTCTCCGCGTAGTAGCGCTCGATGGCCTCGCGAATCGCGGGCTCCGACGCCACCACCGGCTCGATGTTGTAGCCGGTGAGGAACTTGAGATCGTCCACCGCGTAGATGTTCGACGGGTCGCACATCGCCACGATGAGCGAGCTGCCCGCGCGGTTGACCGGCAGCACCAGGTGCTTGGTGGCCACCTCCTTGGGCACGAGCTTGATGATCTCGGCGTCGATGTCGAACTCTTTCAAGTTGATCGCAGGGACGCCGTACTGCTTGGAGAGGAAGTCGGTCAGCTTCGACTCCTCGATGGCGCCCGTCTTGATCAGCGCGGTGCCGATGCGGGTGCCAGTCTTTTGCTGCTCTTCCTGCGCCTTCCGCAGCTGCTGAACCGAAATGAGGTTTTCCCGAACGAGCAGTTCACCCAGACGACCGGACATGTGGTGTGCGCCTCTCCCGAATCAGGGAATCGTTGGTGAAAAAGGCCGGGCCATCTTGGTCGGCGGACTTCGAGGTGTCAAAGCGCGTTTTCGCGGCCTGTCCGACTACCCCGCCCGCGCCACCGCTGCCCGCGCCGCCTCGAGATCTCGCGCGATCTGTCCGGCCAGCTCGCTCGCCGAGCCGAAGCGCTTCTCTGCCCGTAGCCGCTCGAGGAACTGCACCCGCACCCGCTTCCCGTACAGGTCGCCGTCGAAGTCGAAGAGGTGCGCCTCGATCGTCACCTCCGTGCCGCCGAATGTGGGTTTCACACCGATATTCGCCGCGGCGCCGAACCAGGGGCCGGGGCGATCGGCCTGCTCGCGCACCCGCACCGCGTAGACGCCGGCGGCCGGGCGGAGCTCGTTGGGTGTGTCGATGTTGGCGGTCGGGAAGCCGATGGTTCGCCCGCGCCCCGCGCCCGGCACCACCGCGCCGTCGAGATCGAAGGGACGGCCGAGCAGCAGCGCCGCGGCCTCCACCCGCCCCTCGAGAATGTACTCGCGGATCTTGCTGGAGGACACCACCACGCCGTCAATCGTCACCGCCGGCACCACCGAGACGCCAGCGCCACGGGCGCGCGCCGCCCGCTCCAACGTCTCCGCCGTCCCGGCCCGAGCCGCTCCGTACGTGAAGTCGTGCCCCACCACCACCCAGCCCGCCTTCACCCCATCGAAGAGCGCGGCCTCGAAGGCCGCCGGCGGCGTCTTCGCGTACTCCAGCGAGAAGGGCTGCACGATGGCAGCGGAGACGCCCGCCTCCTCGAGGAGCTCCAGCTTGCGGGCACTGGTGGCGATGCAGCGTGGGGCGAGATCCGGCTTGAGCACCTTCCCCGGGTGGGGCGAGAAGGTGACGGCCACGACCGGGCCGTGGCGGCGCGCCTCGTCGAAGAGGGCCCGGTGGCCGCGGTGGACCCCGTCGAAGTTCCCCAGGCACAGGGCGCTGCCAGCGAGGCTCCCGTCGCCCGCCGCTTCGAGTGAGCCGAAGAGCTTCATCGGGCTCCTTCATAGCCGCTCGCGCGCGGCGGATCGCCTTCCCCAAACCGGACGGATTGGGTAGGGCCGGCTGCCCATGTCCCGCATTCCGCTCCGCCCCCAGCCCGTGGGCGAGGACCTGTACCGGCTCGAAGCCCCTCCCGACTGGACCGCGGTGTTCGGCTTCGACGGCGCGCTCGAGCTGGAGATCGGCTGCGGCGCCGGCGGCTTCGCCCTGGAGTACTGCCGCCGCAACCCCGCCGTCCGCTACGTGGCCTTCGAGTGGCGAAAGAAGTACGCGCGCGAGGTGCAGCACCGCGCCGACAAGCATGGGCTCAGAAACCTCAAGGTGATCGAAGGAGACGCGCGCTTCGCCGTGCCGCGGCTGTTCGCCGAAGCGAGCCTCGACGCGATCCACCTGCAGTTCCCGGATCCCTGGTGGAAGCGCGCCCACCAGAAGCGCGCCATCCTCCAGCCGGACTTCACCGCCTTCCTCTGCACGCGCCTCAAGGCCGGCGGCCGCTTCGACTTCCGCACCGACGTGGAGGAGCGCGCGAAGGCCGGCCTCACGGTGCTGGAGGCGGCGGGCTTCGTCAACCCGTTGGGGCCTGGCGTCTTCCACCCCTTCGATCCCGACGAGGTGCCGTCCACCCGCGAGCGGCGCTACCTCGTCACCGGCCAGCCCGTCTTCCGGGCCCGCCTGCGCAAGGGCTGAAATTCGCCAGCGCGCCTCGGCTTCCCGTAGCCTGTGGCCGCCAAGCCCCATGCCGGCGCCCCGTCGAAAGACCCTGGAAGCGACCCGCCGCCAGGACGAGCCCGCGGTGCGCCTCGAGGGCCGCACGCTGCTGATCGCCGACGACGATCGCGCCGTGCTGACGCAGATCCGCGGCGCGCTCGAGGGCTTCGGCTACGCCTTCGTCGAGGCCCACGACGGGACGGAGGTGCTCACCGCCCTGCGCAAGGCCCAGCCCGACCTCCTGCTGATGGACGTGGAGATGCCCGGCCTCGGGGGCGTGGAGATCACCCGCATCGTCAAGGCCAACCAGAGCGCCAGCGGCTTCGGCTTCATCCCGGTGATCCTCATGACGGCGCGGCGCACCTCCGGGAAGGTCGAAGGCCTGGAGCTGGGCGCCGACGACTACCTCACCAAGCCCTTCGACATGCTGGAGCTGGCCGCGCGGGTCCGCTCGATGCTCCGCCTCAAGGCGCTGCAGGACGCGCTGGTGGACAAGAACAAGGAGCTCGACCGCGCCAACCGCGAGCTGGAGGAAAAACGGCAGGAGCTGCTCAAGCTCTCGCGCACCGACGGCCTCACCCAGCTCATCAACCGCCGGCACTTCGAGGAGCGCCTCGCCGCCGAGTTCGCCCGCGCCGCCCGGTACCGCGCGCCCCTGTCCTGCTTCCTCCTCGACATCGATCACTTCAAGAAGGTGAACGACACGCACGGTCACCCCTTTGGCGACATCGTCCTCAAGGAGGTGGCGGGCGTGGCCAAGCGGGCGCTGCGCGACGTCGATGTGCTCGCGCGCTACGGCGGCGAGGAGCTGGTGGCCCTGTTGCCCGAGACGACGCCGGAAGAGGCCTGGCGGGCGGCCGAGCGCGTGCGCCTGGGCGTGGAGGCCATGCGCCTCACCAACCGCAACGGCCCCGAGCCGGTGGTGGTCCGCTGCACCGCCTCCATCGGCGTGGCCACCTACCCCGCCGAGGGCATCGACAGCGCCGAGGCGCTGGTGCAGGCCGCTGACGAGTGTCTGTACGTGGCCAAGCAGAGCGGCAGAAACCAGGTCCGCCAGGACGGAGAGGCCTGAATGAACGGCGAGCGCCCCAACGAGTCCTTGAGCACCGCCCGCCCCGATTGGCTATGAAGGCAGCAGATGCGCCCTGCCCTCCTCCTCACCGGGCTGATGCTCGTGCCCGCGTGCCAGTCCCAACCCGCCGACTCACCGAAGGCCGCGTACCAGGCGTTCGCGGTGGCGATCCGCCGGGGGGACACGAAGGCCGCGTACGCGTCGCTCTCGAAGAGCAGCCGTGAGCTGATCGAAGCCCGATCGAAGCAACTCGTCACCGCCTCACAGGGCTTGCTCAAGGATGAGCCGGCCCTGATGCTCTTCCAGTCGGGTACGCGCCCGGCGCCATTGTCCGAGGTGAAGGTGGTGGAAGAGAGCGCCACTTCCGCGGTCCTCGAGGTCTCCGGCAGCCGCGTGAAGATGATCAAAGAAGACGGCGGCAAGTGGGTGGTAGATCTCACCCACCTCCTCGCCGAGAAGAAACAGGCCCAGGAGCCACCGCAGGGTACCCCGTGAGCGATCGCCCGAAGAAACCAGCTCCGCAGATCGAGGTGATTCGCCGCCCCGCTCAGGCGGTGACGCCGGTGAGGCCGACGCAGCCCGCCCCCCGGCCAGTCGCCGCGAAGCCCACGGTGGCCGCGAGCCCTGCCCAGCCGGCCGCGCCGCGCGCGTCAGGACCCAGGCCGGGGCCCGCGCCCGGCA
>JBFMHF010000128.1:0-21604 GCA_040752975.1 Myxococcota bacterium | reverse complement strand
GCAGAAGGTGCAGTTCGGGTAGTCGTAGTAGTCCGGTGCGCACTGGTCGCAGCCGGCGTCGGCGAAGCCGGTGCTGCACGCGCACGCGCCCATCGCGGTGCAGGTGCCGTGGCCGTTGCACGTCGTCGCCGCGCTGCAGAAGGTGCAGTTCGGGTAGCCGTAGTAGTCCGGTGCGCACTGGTCGCAGCCGGCGTCGGCGAAGCCGGTGCTGCACGCGCACGCGCCCGTCGCGGTGCAGGTGCCGTGGCCGTTGCACGTCGTCGCCGCGCTGCAAAAGGTGCAGTTCGGGTAGCCGTAGTAGTCCGGTGCGCACTCGCTGCATGCCGTCCCGGCGAAGCCGGTGGCGCACGCGCAACTCCCGCTCGAGGTGCAAGTGCCGTGGCCCGAGCACGTCGTCGCGGGGTCGCAGCTCGTGCCGCCGCCGCCCGTACCACCGCCACCCGTACCGCCGCCACCACCCGCACCGCCGCCCGTCATGCCGCCACCACCGAAACCACCATCTACCGCGGGGGTACTGCCGCAATTACAACCGCCCATCACCAGGACCGCGACTACGACGAACAGGACTCGCACCAAGGTCATAAGTCATTCAATAGTGAATGGAGGGACGGCTTCCAAGGGTCGTTCATCTCGAAGCGTTTGATCTCGTCCGACGGGGACGAGTCGGAAGCTGCTGACGGAGATCTCTCCGGTCTGATGGAACCCGCCGGCGCGACGCCCACGGCCACGGGGATCGGCGCCGGCAGACGATCAGTCGTGGCCGTTCGCCTGCTGGCGAACTCAAGGAGCGTAGGGGGGGCCCATGTAGCAGTGCGGCGCCGTCGTACCGGTGGCGGAACAGACGTTTCCCGTGATGGTGATGCGGTTGGCCAGCGCGAGAGCCGCTGCCTCGTCGAAGCCGTTGCCTGCCGCACCCAGGCCGAAGGTGAAGCCTGCAGTCACGTTCACGTTGGAGCTGATGCCGGTGAGGCTCGTGAGTTGAGGGTTGCCGATGATCGTCAGGTTTCCCGTTCCCGGGTTTCTGCTGCCACAGCGGGCGGGGCCGATGACCAACTCGCTGAGGGCGGCGTTGCCCTGGAGCATGAACCCGAAAATCGAGTTGAAGGTGCCGATGACGATGCGCTCCCCGACCGTGGTGAGCGCGGGGAGCCTGAGGGACACGAGCGCCGTCGTGCTGATGGCCCGAACGTCGGTGATGGCGACCGTCGTGAGCGCCGGGAGGTTGACGCTGGTGACCGCACCGCCGGTGATGATGAGCGTTCCCACGCTCCTCAGGCAGGGCAGGTCGACGGCGTAGGCCGCACCGCTGCCCTGAATCTGCAGCGTGTCGGTGATCTCACCGATGTCGGCGGCGGCCATGACGTCGGCGGCGGAGTTGAGGAAGACTGAGCCACTGACCGTACGTGGCGTCGCGGTCAGGCACGTGGCTCCAGAAGACACGGTGGCCTGGAGATCCGCCGATGCGTGGCTCCCGTCCGTCGCTGTCCCCTTGATGGTGAGCGTTAAGCTCGTCGCGCCCGGGGCAGGAGTGACCGAGGTCCTCATCTGCCCCTGCATGTCGGTCGAGCCCGAGGCAGGCGAAACCGAGGCGTTCATGCCTCCGTCGACGGTGATGGCGACATCGGGAGCGGGGACCGTCGCATCGGTGCGCACGTTGCGAAACGAGGCGGTCACGACGAGGGGGGTCGCCGCGCCCGCCGGAATCGTCTGCGGAAACCCCGCCGACAGTTCGAGGACATTCACCGACTCAATTTCACAATCCAGGTCGAGGAGGCCGGTCTCGATGAAGACAGCGAAGTTCGAGGCGCGCCCGGATTCGGTCGCCACCGCACGCAGCGACAAGTCGTTCTGTCCCTTGGTGACCGGCGCCTCCGCGACCAGTACGAGCTGCGGCTCCGGACCCGTCGTGATCTTGTAGACGCGTACGCGTTTCGCGTTGAACCCGATGAGTGGGAATTCGAGCGACGAAGGGGTGAGCGACACCTTGAAGGTCACCTCGTCACCGACGTTGTAGGTCGCGGGAGAAACGCGCACCGTGGCCCTGGGGCTCGTGGCGATCTCATTCGTCACCTTGAGCTCGAGCTTGAGCAGCGTGATCTTCACGAAATGGATGAACGCCTCGACCGCGGCGCCGGGCTCGAGGCCGGCTTCGAAGAGCAGGCGGTACTCGTTCGCGAACATGGGGTCCGTCGCCTGGGCGACACCGTCCGCGAACTTGCCCTCGAGCTTCAACCCCATCTTGAGCACGAGGAGTTCGGCGTCGAGGCGGCGCCAGCCCACCGCGCCGGCTGCGGACGCGACCACCTGGCTCGCTCCAAACTCGAGCTTGGCGTAGCCAAACACATAGCCGCTCACCTCGGCCTTGAGGTCCTTGGGCAGCTCCCACGCAGCGACCCTGGGCGTCACGGTGGCGGGGGGGCTGGTGTCGGTGAACTCGGCGACCTTCTCGCAGGAGGCGGCGCAGTCGAAGCCGCCTCGTGCCCGCACCTTCACTTCCTTCTTGAACTCGACGCTCGCCCCCGCGTTGAGAGGCACCTTCGCCTCGAGCTCGAAGCCCACGCCGAAGGGCACCGCAAACCCCAGCACCAGGCCGATGGGACCCGGAAGGGGAAGGTGGCGGCGCGCCAGTTCGAGCTCACAGGTCAGCTTGCCCTCGAGTTGGCTCTGAAGCGACGGCTTCACCGTGACGCTGGCCGTCGCATTGCTGGTGAGCACCACGCGCTTGTGCGCCTCGCTCCACGTGCGCTCCACGGTGAGGCCCGGGTCGACGAGGAACTCGAGCTTCGAAAAGCTGAGCTGAAAGGCGCTGACCTCGGCGACGCACTTGACGGGACCGACGCTGAACTCCGTCTTACCGTTCCGGGTTCGCTTCCCCCGCCGCTCGAGGATGACGCCCGGCTTCATCGCCAACGAGAGCGCGCCGCCGGGCTGCCGCGTCACGTCGAACACGGACTCGATCTCCGGGTTCAGCTCGAACGGCTCGTCGGCGAGGGTGATGGTCTCCTCGAACTCGAAGTCTGGAAACAGCTCGTCGAGCGCCACGACCTCGAGGGTCACCGCGTCGCCGTTCACCGCCACGACGCGGCCTCCGAGCGGCAGCACGCCCGTGCCGATGACGAGGTTCCCGGGTTGCACGCTGACGCCGCGCAGGGTCACCTCGTAGCGCAAGCCGACGTCGAGGCTCGCCGCCGGGTCGAGGGGGCGGATCGTGCCCTCGACCTGCTCGTCAGACACCAGCACCGCACCCGGGACGGGGCGCGCCACGAGCACCGTGGTACGTGCGCGCAGCGTGCCGAGCGTGACCGTCACCCGTGCGAGCCCCGTGCGCAGGGCCGTCAGGGTGCCGTCGGAGGCGACGCGGACGATGTCCTCGGCGCTCGAGGTGAAGCTCGCGTCACCCAGCGCCGTCGGCCGGCCTTCTGCGTCGAACGCCCGCACCGCCAGCCTGGTCGTCGCGCCGAGCGACGGCAGCAGGAGCGTCGCTGGAGCTTCGAGCCGAACTGCCGGTAGAGGCGCACCAGCGTCGCCAGGGTCCGGGACCTTCGTCTGACAGGCGCACAACGCCAACACCGGGAGCAAGACGACGATTCGAGCGCAGAACATGGCGGTCCTCTTGTGTGGTTGAAACGAAATCATGGCGTCGACCCCGACAGTGGGCCCATTCCGGCTGCGCCGTGGCGCCGCGTGCCCGACGTTCTTTCACCTTCAGGCTGGTGATTGGCTCCCAGCAGGACAGAGGGCAAGAAGTCCGATGCGCGCCCTCTCGGCGGCAGACTGTCTGGATTGAGTCTCGCCGAGCGTCGCGTCGAAACCATTGCCGTGCCAACTCGCCGAAGGGTAACCGAGCTGACCGCAAGTATTCGTCGATCAGCACCATTTGCGCCAGTCGCGCGTGCGAGGGCACCGGGCAGGCAACGAAAAATCCCCTCACATTGGTTGTGCGCCCCTCTTCGTCGGGAGGCAGTCACTCCGAAATGAAGTCGGCGCCTATCGCCGTCGCCGGGGACGCCGGTCGAGGACCCTGTCGTGGCGAGATGGGCGTGCGCGTCCTGGGCTGGTTCGTGTGCTCCGTACGCCAGCGAGGTTGTTTCAGGCACTCGAGAGCCGGTCCCATCGCCTACAATCCGGGCCGTGCGATCAATTCGACCTGCGCTTGCGCTCGGCCTCCTGCTCTCCCTGCTCGTCATCGCGTGCAGCGGCGGCGGCGTGGGCGGCGACGGCGGAGTCAACGGTACGGGCGGCGGCGGATCGGCCTCCACGGATCCGGTCCTCGCAGGACGCTGGGATGGCGCCTTCTTCGGCAGGATGTTTGACCTCCCGAATACGCTCCCTTCACTCGACGTCCGCGGGGGCAAGGCGCACCTGCTGTACCGTTCGAAGACGCTGAACTCGACCTACCTCGTCTTCGACGGCGCCGGTGGCTCGCAGGAAATCGCCTTCCCGCAGGGTACGAAGGATCCGGGGCGCGTGACGACGCTGCCCGACGGAAGCTGTGTGGTCGTCCTGCAGAACGTCATCGATGGGTCGTTCTCCGCCTACCGACAGCAAGAGGGGGTCGTCACCGCACTCCCCGCGCCCACCGGCCCCGGCGTCACGGTCCGGCCTCCTGAGGTCGCTACGCTCGGCAGTGCGCCGCTCGTCGCGTTTGCGTCAGCCACCGGGATGCCGACCGTCGTCGTATTACGCCTCGGCGCCAACGCGTGGGAGAGCGTCGGTCGGTTCCCCGCTTCGTCGACCGTCTCGCGCGTTCGCCTCGCCTCTGACGGTCAGCGCGCCGTGCTGATGAGCCTCGAGGGTCCGGGCACGCGCGTCATTCGCTCGTGGGATGGCAGCGCCTGGCGCGAACTCTCCGGCCTTCCCGCCTCGAACGGGGCGAGCGCGCTGCCCTCCGTGGTGGTGGACGGACCGCGGACGTACTTTCTCGAGTGGCAGGAGGGCGCGCAGCAGGCCGTGGTCTGGGTGCACGACGGCACCTCGTGGAGCGAGCACGCGAGGTCGAAGTCGGGCGAGGGGTTCCACGGCCTCGTGCTCCACGGCGGCGCGCTCTACACGATGATCTCGCAGAGCCCGAACTTCGGGGGCCCTCCGGCCACCTTCGGGTTTGCGCGCCTCGATCGCGGGAGCGTCGTCCGCGGGGCGGCGCCGCAGCTTCCCGATGGCTCGCGCTTCGACTCCATGGACTATGAGGAGAGCGCGCTCGTGTCGCGCGACCAGGACCTGTGGCTCGCCTACCAGGAGGCCGGTTCGGCACCCACGGTGCGCCTCCTGCACCTCGCGCGTTGACCGCACTCAGGCCGCGAGCGTCAGCCCGCGCTCGCCGTGAGACGTGGCGCGCGGATTCTCAGGAGCCAGCTGACGTCAGGGCGACAAGTCGAAGAGGGCCAGGTACTTCGCCACCCGCGCCTCGAGGGTGGGCGCGGAGATGCGCTCGCACAGCTCGTCGGGTTGGTAACGGCGGCACACCTCGGGGCGGTTCTCGTACTGGGTGCAGAGGTTGTCGGCGCTCAGGTGCGGGCAGCGCACGCCCAGCGGTTTGCCGAGCGCCGCGATGTCGGGGGCCACGCAGCACGCTCCGCACTTCGTGCACTCGTACGCCTTCGAACTCATCACTCCCGCCCGAAGTAGACGTTGTCGAGGCAGGCCTCGTCGTTGGGGCCGTCGACGAACTCGCCGCGGATCTTCAGCACGGTGACGTCGCGGAGGATGGAGCGGAAATCGTCGGCCGTCACCGGATCGCCCGCGTTCGTCGTGCGCTCGTCGTAGACCCACCCCGACGCGTCATCGAGGCGAATGCTGTACGGCGTCCAGTCGATGCCCGGCGTGAAGCGGAAGTGGTTGGTGATGCGCAGGCTGTTGCCTTCCAGCACCACGTCGCGGCCCTTCACCTGGTAGATGTACGTCTTCTGCTTCAGGTCGAAGGTGAGGCGCAGGCCGTACGCGCTGGCGTGGTTGCCCCGGAACTTGGGCGGCGCGACGAAGTACCACGCGTCCTGCTCGTAGCTGTCCTGGCCGCAGATGTTCCCGTTCGGGTAGCCGCCGGAGGCGAGGAGTTTGGCCTCCGTGTCGGCGCCATTGCCCGACAGCGTCCAGCCTTCCACGTCATTCTCGAAGCGGCTGGACGGAATGCAGCCGGAGAGCGCGAGGAAGAGAATGAGGCACGACCGGGGCACGCACCCCTTCTAGCAGAGGTGGGCGTCGTGTCAGGACTTCGCGGGCAGTGGCCAGGGCTTGAGCCCGCTGATGCGCTCGCCGTCGTCCGCCAGGTGCTGCACCTGCACGGCCTCGCGCCGGCAGAAATCCTTCACCGCCGCCTCCAGGCGTGCGTCGAAGATCCAGTGCGCCGAGTGGATGCGCGTCGGCTGGAAGCCTCGGCTGATCTTGTGCTCTCCGCCCGCGCCGGGCTCGAAGACGCGCCGCCCCAGCCGGATGCAGTCGTCGATGGAGTGGTAGAGGCAGACGTGGAAGTGGAGGAAGGGGTGCTCTTCGAAGCAGCCCCAGTAGCGGCCGTAGAGGTGCGTGGGCGTGTGGAGGTTGAAGGCGCCGGCGATGACCTTCCCGCGTCGCTCGGCCAGCACCAGCTCGATGGCGTCGGGCAGGGCGGCGAAGGCGCGGGTGAAGAGGCCGCGGGTGAGCTGCACCGGCCCCCACGAGTAGCGGCTCGCGGTCGCGTCGTAGAAGCGCCAGGCCAGCTCGGCGTGGGACTCGTCCAGCTCGTGGCTGCGCACGGTGCGCAGCGAGATGCCCTGCTGCTTGGCGGCTCCGCGCTCGCGCTTGAGTTGGTGGCGGCGCTTGGCGTCGAAGCGGGCCAGGAAGTCGTCCCACGTCGCGTAGCCCGGGTTCTGCCAGTGGTACTGCAGGGTGGCCCGGCGGAACATCCCCGCGGCTTCGAGTGCCTGCGCCTCGGCCTCGGGAGGGAAGAGGACGTGCACCGACGAGCAGTCCGTCTCCTTCGCGAAGTCGCGCGCGGCGGCCAGCAGCTCGTTCCTCGTCGAGGACTCGTCTTCCCCAGGCAGGCAGAGGAAGCGGCGCGCGGTGAGGGGTGAGAGGGGCACGCCGACGAGGAGCTTCGGGTAGTACCGCACGCCCAGTTGCTGCGCGGCGTTGGCCCAGCCGAAGTCGTACACGTACTCGCCCATCGAGTGGTACTTGCGCCACGCCGGCGCCGCGGCGACGAGGGTGCCTTCGCGCCACAGGGTGAGGTGGGCTGCTTCCCAGCCGCGCTCGCGCACCGCGCTGCCCGACTCCTCCATCGCGGCGATCCACTCCCAGCGCAGCACGGGCGGCGCGCCTTCGGGCACCAGCGCGTTCCACGCCGCCTTCGGCACGTCGGTGATGGACTCGAGCACCTTCACGCGGGTGGACGGCGGCATGCGCGTGACTTCCATAACGCACCGGTGTACCCGACGCCCATGCTCATCACCGCGGCGCTGCTCGCCCTGGCCTCGGCTCCGGTTTCCCCTCAGGAGAAGGCCGCCACGACCTTGCGCCTCCGCGCGGTGGGCGACGTGATGCTGGGCACCAGTGTCCCGGAAGGGAAACTGCCGCCCGACGACGGCGCGCACCTCCTCGACGGCGTGGCGGCCCTCCTTCGCGACGCGGATCTCACCTTCGCCAACCTCGAGGGGCCCCTGTGCGACTCCGGCACGTCGAACAAGTGCCGGCCGGGGAGCAACTGCTTCGCCTTCCGCACGCCGACGGCGTACGCGAAGCACCTCGTGGCGGCGGGCGTGGACCTGGGGTCGACGGCGAACAACCACTCCGGCGACTTCGGGGAAGGCTGCCGGCGCGAGACGGAGGCGGCACTGGACGCGAGCGGCATCGCGTGGTCTGGACCGCCGGGGACGATTGGGCGGACGACGGTGAAGGGGCGCCGGGTGGCGCTGGTGGCCTTCCACACATCCACCGCCACCAATGACGTGAACGATCTCCCGGCGGCGAAGCGGCTCGTGCAGCAGGCGCGCGCGGGCGCGGACGTGGTGATCGTCAGCTTCCACGGCGGCGCGGAAGGGACCAACGCGACGCGCGTGCGAGATGGCACGGAGCGCTACCTCGGAGAGAACCGGGGGAACCTGAAGGCCTTCGCGCACGGCGTCATCGACGCTGGCGCAGACGTCGTCCTTGGCCATGGGCCGCACGTGCTGCGCGGGATGGAGCTCTACCAGGGGCGCCTCATCGCCTACTCGCTGGGCAACTTCGCCACCTACGGCCGCTTCGACCTGTCCGGGCCGCTGGGCGTGTCGGTGGTGCTGGAGGTGACGCTCGACGAGGCCGGCCGCTTCGCCGGTGGGCAGCTCTTCTCGACGAAGCAGGAAGGGAAGGGCGTGCCGGTGGTCGACCCCTCGGGCCGGGGCGTGGCGATGGTGAGGGACCTCACGTCGAAGGACTTCCCGAAGACGGGCGTGGTGGTGGGCGACGACGGGCGGCTGTCCGCGCGCGAGCTGGCCCAGCGCTGACGACGGAGAACGGTCGGGCGTCGCGGAGTCCCCGCCCGACCTGGGCGCCTGTCCCGTCGAGAAGCGGTTGCGCTGCGACGCGACCAGCCATGGCCGCCAGCCGCTCACGATCAGGTTGCTCTCCGGGGGCACGGCGAGGCAGCGCAGGGTGGCGCCGCCGGGCGTCGTCTGGTGGGCGCTGAGTGAGCACGCCGCGAGCGGGACGGCGCCTCGAGGGCGACGCCCGGTGGACCGTTCCGCGGGCTCCCGGAAGCGTCGTTGACGGCCGACACGGGGGCGGGTGGACTCGGGCGCGATGAGTGCGATGGGCACGCCGGATCCCCGCGACAGCTTCACGCATCGAGCGCTGCTCGCTCCTGGCGTGCGCCGGTTGGCGCTGGTGGTCCTGCTCATCTCTGCGGTCTTCCCGCTGACGGGCCTCTCCGTCGACATCTGCCCACTGCACCGCGCGACGGGGCTGCCCTGCCCCGGGTGCGGGATGACGCGGAGCCTCGCCGCGCTGACGCAGGGGGACTTCTCTGCGGCGGCGGGCCTCAACCCCTTCGCCTTTCTCGTGTGGCCTGTGCTGGTGGTGCTGGCGCTGTTGGCGCTGGCCCCGGCGCCGCTGATTCAAAGCATCGAGCGCCGGCTGGATGTGCATGGTCCGCTCCTCACGCGGAGCTTTCACCTGGCGCTGGCGGCGCTGCTGGGCTTTGGCGCGCTGCGGCTCGCGGTGCTGGTGGCCGTCGGAGAGCGGTTTCCGTGACGGCTTCGCCGCTGTCGGGCGCGGTGTGCGCGAAGCACGAGGGTGTGCCGGCGGTGGAGGTGTGCACCCGCTGCGGGGCGTTCCTCTGTGGCGAGTGCGTCGAGTACGTGGAGGAGGAGAAGCCTGTCTGCGCTTCCTGCGCGGCGATCGTCCGGGCGCAGCGGACGCCTGGAGCGCTCAAGGCGGCACCGTTTCTCGCGGTGATGGGGCTCATCGGGATCGCCGAGGGCTTCCTGCAGCGCGGGCGCCTGGGGCTCTTTCTCTGGGCGCTGGCGATCCCCCTGGGCTTCGCCGGGTTGGCCCTGTCCATCCAGCATGGCCGGAGGCTCTCGAAGCAGGAAGGCGTGCGCCAACCCGGCTTCGGGTGGGCGGTGGCGGGGCGGCTGTTGGGGCTGCTTCACGCGCTGGCCAGCGTGCTGCTCATCGGCAGCTTCATCCTCTTCCTGGTGTCACGGTACTTTCGCGCGCCGTAGCTGCACCCTCGATGGGGCCGGTCAGGGACCTCGGCACGCGGGCGAGAGCAGCTCGGGCCGGTATTCGAAGTGCATCGTGTCGAAGTGTTGCCAGCGCCCGCCCCAGATGAAGCCTTCTGCCTCGAAGGCATCGACGATGGCCTGGGGGATCTGGTTCTTCCACACCAGCGGCTCCCCGCGGCGCTTCCACCGCCAGTAGTGCGAGCGCTCCACGTTGATGTCGATGGCGATGCCGAAGGCGTGGGCCGACAACGACTTCGAGCGGGCGATCTTCCTCCAGCTCCAGGTGCCGCCGATGTTCTTGAGGAAGGGGAGGAGGGAAGGGTTCGCCTTCACCTGCGGCTCCAGCCGCGCCACCACCCGTGTGAGGGCCGGCGCGGCCAGCTCGTGGAACGGGTAGCGCAGCCCGAAGAACTTCACCTTTGCCAGGCGTGACGACACCTCGCTTCGCGTCGAACCGTAGGTGGCCATGAAGAGCTCCACCACCCGCACTCGGCCGGGATCATCCGGCGGGCCGGCGTCCGACGTGTCCACCGGGACGATGGGCCCGGCCTGGTAGGGCGTGTGGAAGAGATCCTCGAGATCGGGCGCCTCCTCGGACTCGGGGCCGAACACCTCCGCGCCCGTCACCCACGGCACGAAGGCGCCGGTGGGCAGCTCGAGGCCCCAGCCGGCATCTTCTTTCCACTCCACCCTGCCGGCGTACCAGGTGGTGAGACAGGCGAGCGCGGCCGGTGGAACACCTCCGTCACGGACGCCGGCGTCAGCGCCCGCGTCGGGCTGCGCCACCACCAGCACGAGGAGGAGCGACACCACGAGGGAGAGATCTACTCCGAGCCCTCGGGCGCGGCGATTTCCCCGCCGCTCACTCGACGATCACCAGCTTCGCGCCGTTCTCGACCGCGGTGCCTTCCTTCGCGTGCACCTCGATCACCTTGCCGGCCTTGGGAGACTTGAGCTCGTTCTCCATCTTCATCGCCTCGACGACGACGAGCCCCTGGCCTTCCTGCACCTCATCGCCCGGCTTCACGAAGACCTTGACGATCTTCCCCGGCATCGGCGCGGTGACGGTCTGCTTTCCCTCGGCATGGAAGGTGGAGGCCGCGGCGCGCATGCGCAGGCGCCGCTCGTCGGCGATGTCGAAGCGCACCACCTCGCCGCGCACCAGCACCGCCACCTCGTCGCCCTTGCCGTCGAAGTCGACGTTGTACGAGGTGTCCTCGACGATCATCGACACCGCGCCGTGGGGCAGCACCAGCGAGTCGATCTCGAAGCGGTGGTCGTCCAGCGTCACCGCGTACAGCCCATTGCCGAGCGACTCCACCTCGACGGCCTTCGCCGCGCCGTCCTTCTGGCCGAGGTTCTTCGCGAAGTACGTCGTCTTGCGCGCCATGTCGTCAGCTCCGCTTCCAGCCGCTCAGCCGTCGGCCCGCCGACCGCCACGCAGAGACGCCCACGCTCGCGCCCGCGGTGAGCTGCGCCACCTGCGCCTGTTGCTTCTCGGCCAGTTGATGGGCATGCACCGCGGCGGCGATCATCGCGGCCTTCACCAGCTCGGGGTGTTCCTCTCCCAGGAGCTTCTGGTGCTCGCGCGCCAGGAAGCCCGTGTCGTAGTTGCCACGACGGAACTCGGGGTGATCGACGAGGTGCTTGAGGTACCGGATGTTGGTGGTGATGCCCTTCACCACGTACTCGTCGAGGGCGCGCCGCACGCGGGCGATGGCCTCGTTACGCGTGGGCGCCCACACCGACAGCTTGGAGATCATCGGATCATAGACGTTGGGGACGGTGTACCCGGCGTACACGCCCGAGTCGTCGCGGACGAAGGGCCCCGAGGGCACGCGCAGGTACTGGATGCGCCCCGGCGAGGGCATGAAGTTGGTGGCCGGATCCTCCGCGTAGACGCGCACCTCGATGCTGTGCCCGCGCGGGGCGATCGGCTCGAGGAAGGGCAGCACGCCCCCCTGCGCCACGTGGAGCTGCCAGGAGACGAGATCGATCCCCGTCACCCACTCCGTCACCGGGTGCTCCACCTGGAGGCGGGTGTTCATCTCGAGGAAGTAGAAGTTGCGGCTCGCGTCGACGAGGAACTCCACCGTCCCGGCGCCCACGTAGCCCACCGACTTCGCCGCCCGCACGGCTACCTCGCCCATCGCCGCACGAAGCTGCGGGGTGATGATGGGCGAAGGCGTCTCTTCCACCACCTTCTGGTTGCGCCGCTGGGCGCTGCACTCGCGCTCGTTCAAGTGGATGACGTTGCCGTGGCTGTCACCGAAGACCTGGATCTCGATGTGGTGCGGCTCGTCGAGGAACTTCTCCATGTAGACGGCGTCGTTGCCGAAGGCGCTCATCGCCTCGGACTTCGCCGCGCGCCAGGCCGAGTCGAGGTCGGCTTCCTTCTCCACCCGGCGCATGCCCTTGCCGCCGCCGCCGCCGGCCGCCTTGAGCATGATCGGGTAGCCGATCTTCTTCGCGAAGGCCCTCGCGTCGTCCACCGAGGCGAACGCCTCCTGCGTGCCGGGGACGACGGGCACGCCGGCCTTCACCATGTTGGCCCGGGCGCGCGTCTTTTCGCCCATCGCGTCCATGGCCGAGGCCGGGGGGCCGATGAAGGTGATGCCCGCCTTGTCACACGCGCGCACGAAGGACGCGTTCTCGGACAGGAAGCCGTAGCCCGGGTGGATCGCGTCGGCCCCGGTGCGCCTGGCCGCCTCGAGGATGTTGTCCTGCACCAGGTAGCTCTCCCGCGACGGCGGCGGGCCCACGCACACCGCCTGGTCGGCGTAGCGGGTGTGGAGCGCGGATCGGTCGGCCTCCGAAAAGACGGCCACCGTCTCGAGGCCCAGCTCCTTGCAGGTGCGCATCACGCGGATGGCGATCTCTCCGCGGTTGGCCACCAGCACTTTCTTGATTCGCGCCATGGGCGGGCTGTCTAGCGCGCAGGGGGCAGGGCGCGAAGCGGGAAGAGAGTCGGGTTAGGCTGAGGCCTCATGAGATGGATGCTCGCCCTGGTGCTGCTGGCGTCGAACGCGTGGGCCGACTGCCTGCCGAAGCTCGCCCTGCCGAAGGCGTGGACGGCCTGCACGAAGGACAGCGACTGCGTGTTGGCGGGCGATGGGTGCCGGACGTGCATCAACTGGCTGCCGGTGAACAAGAGGCACCAGGCGGCGGCCACGAAGAAGGACGCCGAGGCGCGCGCGAAGGCGCAGTGCGTGATGACGTGCGAGGCGTGCGCTGCGTCGGCGGTGGTGGTGCGGTGCGAGGCGAAGCAGTGCACGGCCTCCGGCGCACAGGACGGAGGCGCGGCCGACGGCAGGTGACGGTGAAGCGTGTGTCGCCCCGACAGCGGCGGGTGACGCGGTGCGAGCCGTGGGAGAAAAGCAACGGTGCGGAGGCGGGTGGCCACTCGGTGGCGCTCCATTCGGGGAAGGGCTCGATGGGCTCGTCGTGGAGTGGCGCCCAGGAGCGAACCGCACAGCCTGGCTCATCCAGGGCAGGGAGTGACATCGCTGGTGACGCGTCAGGGGGCGCCATCCGGGTCACAGCGCGCGCCCGAAAGGGATGGGTGGAAATCGGTCGCACGCAGCGCTACGGGGCCGCCATCCACCCATGGCTGACCGCGACTTCGACCTGGTCCTCTTCGGCGCCACCGGCTTCACCGGCCGCCTCGTTGCCGAGTACCTCGATGTCCACGCCCCCGACGGCGTCCGCATCGCGCTGGCCGGGCGCAACCCGGAGAAGCTGGAGTCGATCCGCGTGGGCCTCCCCTCGAAGGGTCGCGCCTGGCCGCTGCTCAAGGTGGACAGCGGCGACTCGGACTCGCTCAAGGAGGTCGCTCAGCGCGCGCGCGTCCTCTGCACCACCGTCGGGCCCTACGCGAAGTACGGCCTCCCCGTCGTGGCGGCGTGTGCGAAGGCCGGCACGCACTACACGGATCTCTCGGGCGAAGTGCAGTTCATGCGCGACTCGATCGATCGCTGGAGCGCCGAGGCCCAGCGCACCGGCGCGCGTATCGTGCACTCGTGCGGCTTCGACTCCATCCCCTCAGACGTCGGCGCGTGGCTCCTCCACCAGAAGCTGGGCGCGATGAGGCGCGTCACCTGCGTCGTGGAGGCCTTGAGGGGCGGCTTCTCGGGCGGCACCTTCGCCTCGCTGATCCACTCGCTCGAGGAGGCCTCGAAGGACCGGGCGAAGCTGCGCGCGCTCGCGGATCCCTACGCGCTGTCGCCCGATCGCTCGAAGGAGCCGGAGCTGGGGCCGCAGCGCGATCAGACGGGCTTCGCGTACGACGACTTCGTCCAGCGGTGGACGGGCCCCTTCGTCATGGCCGCCATCAACACCCGTGTCGTCCGGCGGACCAACGCGCTCCTCGACTACCCGTACGGGCGCCACTTCCGCTACCGCGAGGTGTCGGCCATTCCCAAAGGCCTCAAGGGGGCGGCTGTGGCGGCGAGCCTCGCGGGGCTCGGCGTGGCGTCGATGGGGCTGCTCTTCGGGCCCACACGGCGCCTCATCACGCGTCTCCTCCCGAAGCCGGGCGAGGGGCCCAGCGAAGAGGCGCGCCGTAGCGGTCGGCTGCGCCTGCGCTTCTACGGGGAAGCAGAGGACGGCCGGCGCGCCACGGTCCTCATCGAGGGGCAGGGCGATCCCGGCTACCAACTCACCTCGATGATGCTGGCCCAGGCTTCGCTGGCGCTGGCGCAGGACGAGGCGCGGCTGCCCAGGCGAGCGGGGGTGCTCACGCCCATGACCGGCATCGGTGAGGTGTTGATCGACCGCCTGCGCTCGGGCGGCCTGACGATTCGGGTGGAGTGACCTTTCGCCGCGCTCACTGGTCGCACGGGATGTTCGTGCACATGCCCCACATGCCGGTGCGGCTCGTCTTCGCTTCGGCCTCGTACGTCTCGAACTCCTCGGCGCGCGCCTGCCCGCCCGGGGCGATGAAGAGGCTGCAGGCCAGCCCGCGCTTCACCAGCTCGCTGTTGAGCTCGACCTCGCCCTGCTTCACGTACGCCAGCGTGCGGCCGAAGCGATCCGTGCAGGCCGCGTCGTCGTAGCTGAGCTGCACCTGCACACCTTCGATCACGCTCTTCGTGTACGCGGTGGCTTCCTGGCCGTAGCAGTCGTTCTTCCCGCCGGTCGTCTCGGGCGTGTCCACCAGCAGCAGGCGCACCCGCCGGCCGTCGGAGAGATCGAAGGTGTCGCCGTCGACCACCGCCTGCACCGTGCCCGAGGTCGGCCCACACGGACTCCCGCAGGCGCTCGCCGCGCAGGTGAGGAGAAGGAGCGCCGACGTCAGCGCTCTCACCCGCCGTCCGTTCCGGCGTCCTCGACGCCGCTGTCCGGAGCGCCGGCGTCCATCATCCCGCTGCAGGAGACGTTGACGCGCCCTGGCGTGCCGCGATCGCCCATGACTCCGCCATCGGGGAGCGCCGTGCCGTACCGCACCCCCGCCGGGGTGGCGCACACGTTGCCCGCCACGTCGTTGTCCGCCGGATCCACGAAGCCCAGGCTCAGCTGTGAGGAGACGCCGGCCGAGGAGTTCGAGTACGTCACCGAGTCCAGCACCCCACCATCGACGCCGGTGACCGCCAAAGTGTGCGCGCCCGAGTTGGTGAGGCCGAAGGTCAACACGCCCGAGAGCGCGGGCAGCCCTCCATTCTGCGCCGGATCCGTGTTGCGCCCGAAGACGGCGAAGGTGTTGGCCGTCACCGCGAGGCAGTTCGGAGACGACAGCCGTGTGGTGGACGTGTCGTGCGAGAGCGACAGCCCGTTGAGATCCGCGTCGGCCTTGAACAGCACCTCGATGTACTCGCCGTTGGTGTCGCTCGCCGCGTTGGGATCCGGCATCCACTCGGTGATCACCACGTCGCCGGGGTTGGGGCGCACCACGGGCCGAACCGCGAGGGAGATCGGATCGATGCACTCGTCGGGGTTGGCCATGCCTGCGTCCACCGGACAATCCGGGTTGGCCACCCCCGGGCTGCCGTAGTCGCCGCCGCCGTCGGGGTTCCACCGGCTGGGCGCCCGGCAGAAGTTGTCGGGGTTGTCATTGGAGCCGGGGTCGAGCCGAGTCGGGTCGAGCTGCCAGGCGCGGCCTGCGGTCGAGGCGTACAGCGCGATCTCGTCGATGCCCGCGTCGCCGCGCGAGAAGCCGATGCGCTGGTTGGTGCTGTCCGCGAAGGACGTGTTGAACAGCGCCTTCGGCGTGGGGAGTCCGCCGTTGACGAAGGTGTCCGCGCTGCGCGCCAGCAGCACGTACTCGCCGCTGTTCACCCGGAGACAGTCGCCCGAGGTGATCTTGCTGTCGCCGGTCGAGGTGTAGAGCGTCAGATCGTTGAGGTCGACCGACGCCCGGGCCAGCAGCTCGATCCACTCTCCCGTGGTGTCGCTGGAGGCCTGCGGGTTGGCCATCACCTCGGTGATCACCAGGTCGCCCGCCTGGGGCACGGAGATCGGCCGCACCGTCCCGTTGTCCACGCAGGTGCCAGTCGTCGCCTCCGGCACACACACCGGGTTGGCGGCGCCGGGCGTCCCCGCGGACGTGTCAAAGTAGACCGTGCCTGCGGGCGTATCGCACCACGCGGCCTCGAAGTCGTTGGTCTGATCGTTGGGATCGTTGGCCCCGTCCAGCATCCGGCTGCGGTTGGCCTTCGCCGCGACCGTCCAGCTCATCTCGTCGAGGGTGGTCATCCCGCAGCGCACGGTGACGACGCCGCGCGTGTTGCCCAGCGCCCCCAGCGCGTCGGCATAGGAGTAGTTGATCCACGCGGGGTTGGGCCCGCTGCGGACGTCACCGAGCGTGAAGTACCCACGGGCCGGCACCGTGCCGGCGCGAATGGTGTGCGACTTGAGCCCAGAGCCGTCGGTGTCCTTGAACTGGATCACCATGCCCTTGATGTCGAGCGGCGTGCCGAGGGTGTTGAAGATCTCGATCCACTCCTTGCCGGTGTCGGTGCCTTCGGGGTCGGCCATCACCTCGGTGATCACCAGGTCGCCGGCCTTGCGGCCCACGCAGGGATCGGTGGTGGTGGTGGAAGGCCCACAGGCACACCACAGCGTCGCTGCGATGGTCGCGAGAAGTGCGCGTCTCATGTCGGATTACTCTCCCTCGTCCTGCTTCTCGGAGTCCCCGGCCGGGGTGTCCGTCGTCAACAGCTCTTCCAGTTGCTCGCTCGGGGCCAGCACCTGCCCGGGCAGCGTCACCTGGACCTGCAGGTGATCGAGCCCACGCCCGTCACGGTATTTCTGCACCACGCCCCGCACCTGCACGTACTCGCCGCGCTTGAACTGCACGCCGGTGTTGAGCAGCACGTCCTTGTCGAAGAAGACCACGTCGAAGCTCGAGCTCCGGTTGCGCGACAGCTTCACCACACTCGGCCCATTCTCCGACATCCGCACGTCCTGCACCGCGCCGAGGATGACGGCCTCCTGCCCGAGGCGCTGCTCGAGCTTCAGCATCGCGTCCCACCGGGTGAGCGCGATGTGCGACTCGGGGTGGTTGGCCTGCTCCTTCTCGAAGCGGGTGATGGCGGACTCCCGCTCGCTCCACCAGCGCAGCCGCTCGTCGTAATCGTCGTAGTGCATCTTCCCCGGCTCCCAGATGCCGCGCTTGGCCTCCATGGCCTGCTTCTGGGCCTCGAGGAACTCCTTGTGGAAGCGCCGGCTGCGCCCGTACTTGGTGAAGTAGGGGCTCATGCCGGCGCGCACGCACTCCACGTTGTAGTTGACCCACTGGCCGTTCTTCTTGGCGAAGATGTACGCGAGGTAGCGGCCATAGAAGTCGCGGATCTCCCCGGGGTGATCGCGCTCGAGCCGCACCTGCGTCACGCCCTCGAAGAAGGCCTCGGCGTAGTGCTTGGCCTCCTCCCCCACCGGCGTGGCCATCTTCACCGGGCGCGGCGAATTCCCCCGCATCTTCTTCTTGTACTCTTCCCAGCCGGCGGCGAAGGCCTGGCGTTCCCAGTCCTTCTTGAAGGTCTCCTCGGTGTCGATGGCGAGCAGGCGCAGGCTGGCCGACAGGCCCTTCACCCGCACCGTGTCGCCGTCGATGACCGCCGACGGCCCCTCGAAGGGGAACTCGCCCAGCTCGAGGGTGACGACCTCGAGGCGCTTGAGCAGCGCGGCGGCCTCGTTGCGGGTGTAGCGCTTCGAGTCCTCGGTGGTGCTGCACGCGACGAGGGCCCACGCCAGGAGAAGGGTGGCGACGAGGCGTCGGATGTAGACCGGGCGGCGCATGCGTCGAGTCGAGAATCGTAGGGAGATCGCCCTGTGAAAGCGAGCGCGGGAGTGGGGCCCTGGAACTCTAGAAAGACGCCCGAATGTCCAGCATGAACCGGTTCTCCGGGTTGGGCGTGCGGGCGCCCACCACGTTGCCGTCGGCGTCGATGGTGCCCACCGTGGAGGTGCGCTGATCCAGCCAGAAGAAGAGGTCGTACCGGAAGCCGATGCGCGCGTAGCGGCCGAGGCGGAAGGTCGCCTCGAGGTACGTCCAGACGTTGGTCTCGAGGTACGTGGGATCGCTGATGTCCTGGTCGAGGTAGCGCGTCTTGAGGTGCAGGTTGAGCCAGTCCGTCGGTGTGTACCGGGCCTCGAACCAGAGCTGCAGATCGCGGCGGAAGTCGTCCTGGTAGCGAACGTCGTCGGTCCAGGTGAACCACGCCTGGGTGGCCAGCATCACGCGCTTGTGCGGGTTGAACTCCAGCCGGCCGGCGACGCGGTAGAGGTCGCCGTTGCAGGTGTACGGATCTCCCTCGACGTACAGCACGCTGCCCGCCGCGCACCGTCCGCGCTGCGACGAGGTGAGGTTGCGGTTGCGCAGGTCGACCCACAGCGAGGGCTGAAACCACGTCCACCCGGTGAAGTTCACGCGGGTCAGCGTGTAGAAGTTGGGCACCCAGGCCGGCGCGGCCGGCGTAGCGAAGGGCGCCACCCAGAAGTCGTTGCGCGTCTTGAACTCCCAGTTCTTCCCGAGGCGGACGAAGTACCGCAGCCGAATCCCCAGCTCGTTCTTCGCGCGCAGGCCTTCGAGCTCGTCCGGCGCGGCGATGGGGCGGCCGAAGGGGTTGTGGAACTTGTCGTCGTAATAGCGCAGAGACACTTCCAGCTCGTGACCCTTCGGGCTGAAGGTGGTGCGTTGCTCCACGCCGAAGCCGCCGCCGCCGCCGATCGCACGATCGAAGCTGCGCGCGCCCTCGAGGAAGAGGTTGACCGGCCCCAGGGTGACGTGGCCGTTGACGCCCACCGCGCCGAAGGCTCCGCCGTTGGGGTACCGGCTCCATTCCTGGAAGTCGAGCTCCATCGGCTGCACGTGGAAGAAGGGCGCGGCGCCGTAGCCCGTCACGCCGAAGGTCATGCGGTAGTTGGGCTTCACCGTGACGTGCGCGCCGCCGGCCAGCTCGTCGAAGAAGTAGGGCAGCGTGCTGTAGACGAGCCGCGAGTTGTTCTCGGGGATGTAGACGGGCGGCGCCTTGCACGCGTCGGTGGTGAGGTGGGGATCCTCGCAGGTCCGGCGATCGTAGAGCTCGTACTGGTAGATGGACCGCGACTGGTACGAGAGGAAGCCGTACACCGACAGGGTGGCGTCGCCGCCGAGGCCGATGTCTTCGAAGCTGGCCGCCACGCCGCGGAAGGTCTCGCGCCAGTCGAAGTCGGGCGTGATGTAGAGGTTCTTCTCGCCCGCGCTGCACTCACCCGAAACCGGGAGCTCGGGGTTGGACAGCTTGCACGTGCGCACGTTGTCGATGGGGCGGCGGAAGTCGTCCGTCAGGTAGATGCCGTTGGGCGTGGCGCGCCGCGTGTTGTCCAACACCACGCGCTCCGCGAAGCCCAGCGTGTACGTGCCGGCGACCACCTTGCGGCGGCCTGAGTTCCACATCGCGAAGAGTCGCGGGACGTGCAGGGTGTAGCCGAAGCCCCGGCTGACCAGCGCGTCCAGGGTCGGATCGTAGGTGGGGGTGGCGGGGATGCGCCGCGTGGTGATCAACATCAGCCCCGCGGACAGATCCCACGGCCCCTTGAGCCGCGCGTGGAGCAGCGTGGGCGGCGCCGCGTTGTCGGTGGCGGTGAAGCGGGTGACGGACCGGACCTTCCCCGAGACGGGCAGCCTCGGCCGGGCGGCGTCGATGCGGATGAAGGGGGCGATCTCGATCAGCTGATCGGCGGTGATGGCGCCGGCGGCCACCAGCTCGGCGGGATCATCGATGCGCCCCTTCGCGGTGCGGTACTCGATGATCGCGTCGCAGTCGGCGTAGGTGAGGCCGGGCAGATCGTAGAGGTTGTCCCGGGTGGCGCTGTTCAGCTCCACGCCCTCGCGCAGGACCTCCAGCAGGGTGTCGAGCTGGTCGCTGGTGATGTCGCCGCGCTGCTCGAGGGTGAAGAGATCGTCTTCGTCCTCGACGATGATCTGCTGCTCGAAGACGGCCGCGTCTGCGCTCCCCGCAAGGACAGACAGCACGCAGAGGAGACGGGCGGGGCGCGACACAGCAGACGGACGCTACACGCTCGAGTGCGCCGTTTCGACGCTTGATTCAGGGGGTGACGTAGATGGCGTTCGAGTACACCCAGGGCCGTTCAGCCCGGATGAAATCGGCTCGCCGCCCGATGAAGGGGCGCAGGTGCTTTGGGGTGATTCGGACCTCTCCGCGGTACGCGCCGGGCTCGGTGACGGTGAAGCTGACGGAGCCGTCGGTGGACTGGGCCACCTCGTCCCAGCCGCCCTCGCGGGCCTTGAGGATCCGCAGGCGAATCAGCGGCGGGTCCGCGGCGGGATCCAGATCCTTCACGGCGGGGCGGGCGAGCGTCAGCGTCACGCCCGAGGCGAGCGACACCTCCTCGCCCATCTCGTGCACGGTGCTCCCGGAGCGCGCGGTGAAGTCGAAACCCTCCGGCGTACCGAGGAAGTCGAAGGAGCCGTAGAGGCGGCCGGCGCGCAGCGCAGCCTTGAGATCGCGATCGTCCCAGGCGCCGTCCTGCTTCGGCTTCACCAGGAGGTGGTTGGAGAAGCCGATCATCATCCGGCGGTAGCTGTCGACGCGCTCTCCGTCCTGGAGCAGCTGCGGGAAGGTGTTGCGGTGGCAGTCGGTGCCCATGGTGGTGACGCGCCGCACGCCCCGGGCCAGCGTCGTGCCCCAGGTGGTGGCGTAGATGTCGTCGTCCAGCACGAAGGCGGTGAAGAAGGCGTCGGGCTCGGGGAGGCCCTCGAAGTCCCCCTTGTCCACCTTGTTCAGGATCAGCTCGGCGACGATGCCCGCGTTCTTGAAGGTGTTCTGGTGGAGGTTGAACATCTCGAAGCCGTCGAGCGGCAGCGAGACGAGGCGCTCGGGCGTGTAGCCCTCGGTGTGAGCGACCAGCGCGACCGCGCCGTGAGCCTTCACCTCGGCGAAGGCCGACGGGCTCTCGGAGTTGTAGATGGCGGACCGGGTCGCCACGTGCGCCTCGAGGCCGACGGGCATCATGTCGCTCGTCTCGGCGCCGGCCATGATCAGCGCGGGCGGGCCGTCGGGGCACGCCGCCCAGTTCGCGGTGGGCCCGGCCTCGTGGGCCACCAACTGGTCGCCGCGCTCGGCCCGGTAGAGGACGGTGTCGGGGAAGTCGACGTCGGAGAAGAGGTTGGAGTGATCCGTGAGGAAGACGAAGTCGTGCCTGGCGCGGCAGAGATCGCGGCGGAAGTCCTCGAAGCAGGGCTCGTTGATGCCGCCGTCCACGCGGGGCTCGCCGTCGCAGGCGTCGTGGGAGTTGACCGAGTGGGCGTGAATCAGGCCCTTGCGATCGACAAGGCCGCGGGCATTCGCCTCGCGCGTCGTCGGGTACACCACGCCGGGTTTCCAGGTGGCCGGCGGCTGCTCCACGGGCTTTGGAGCACACGCGGCGAGGAGCGCGCAGCAGGGCAGGGCGAGGCGCAGAGACGGCATGGGGACTCCCCGGGAACGAGG
>JBFMHF010000127.1:0-21736 GCA_040752975.1 Myxococcota bacterium | reverse complement strand
GCCGATTCCGGGTGGCTCGTCCCCGAAGGCGACGAATCCGCTCGCGCCGATTCCGAGTGGGAGTACGCCGAAGACGGCGGGGCCCTTTGCGCCGATTCCGGGTGGCTCGTCCCCGAAGGCGACGAATCCGCTCGCGCCGATTCCGAGTGGGAGTACGCCGAAGACGACGGCGCCGCCTGCGCCAGACGGCCAGGACTCGGCCGAGAATCCCTTCGCGGCGGTCCCCACCGAGAGCATGTTTGCGCCCAGGCCCATCGCTGCGATTCCCACCGGGAGCTCGCCGAAGGCGCCCAACCCCCTCGCGCCCATTCCGACGGGCACCTCTCCGAAGGCCGTTTCTCCCCTGGTCGCCGGCCTGCCACCGAAGCCCTCCGCGCCGCCCGGCACAGCGTCCCACGAGGTGGCGCCGCTGCCGCCGAGGCCGGCTGCGCCTTCACCGCTGCTGGGCGGGCCGCCGCCGAGGGCATCTCCGCTGGGCGTTGCCGCGCTCCCGCCCAGGTCGTCCGCGCCCTCGCCGCTGCTGCCGGACGCGCCTCCGCTGGGAGTCGCCCCACTGCCGCCGAAAGCGTCCGCGCCCTCGCCGCTCGCCACGGGGACGCCGAGAGCGTCGGCCCCGGCGCCCCACCCGTCGGACATGGCGCCGCCTCCGAAGGCCTCGGCTCCTCCGCCCGTGGCCGCTCCGAGAGCCTCAGCGCCAACCGCCACGTCCCCGCTGCCTCCACCAGCCGAGGTGAGCGACTCGGCGCCCCGCCTCGCCCTCGAGCGCGACGACGCGCTGCCCGCGCCGCAGCCCTCCACGCCGTCGCTGGTGGTGGACGTCGACGAGTCGTTCGCCGCGCCCAGGCCGTCCATGCCGTCCCTCATCGTCGACGTCGACGAGAGCGCGGCTCCGCCCACTGCCGCCGCGCCCACGCAGGGCGAGGACGTGCTGGCCTCCTTCGCCTCCGGCCAATGGGACACCGGCGCTCCGCCGGCGCAGGCCGAGTCGTCGCCGCGGCCCGACGTCTCCCCCGCGCCCACAGGAGACACGCCTCCCCGCGGCGAGGAAGCGCCCGTCGCAGCCGCGTCTTCCGGGAACGATGAAGCGCCCGACGAGGAAGACCTCTCCGCGGTCCGTCCCCGCCGTCGCCGGGGGGCGCTCATCCTCGCCGTCGCCCTCGTCCTCGCGCTGGTGGGCGCGGGTGGGTGGCTGCTGCGCCCCGTCCCCCTGCACTTCACGCGGCCGTGCACCCTCGAGGCGCTCCCCGCGGGCACGGTGACGGCCCCGCGCGACGGCGTACTTGCAGAGCCCTCCGTCGCGGACGGGACGCTGGTGAAGGCCGGCGTCGCCCTCGGAGGCCTGGACGACGCCGCCGGGAAGAAGCGCCTCAAGGACATCGACGCGCGGCTCGCGGCCATCGGGAAGAGTCGCGCGGCGCTGCAGCCGGGAGACGCGAAGAAGGCGAAGGCGGCGCTGGCGAAGGCGGAGCAGGCGCGCAAGGCCCTCGCGTCGGCGCTGGAGAAGGTGAAGCGGGCGGAGAGCCTGCCTCCGGCGAAGCGGCGGGCGGCGCTGCCGAAGGCGAAGAAGGCGGCGGCCCGGGCGAAGGCCGCGCTGAACTCGGCGGAGGCCGCGGCAGAGGCCATCACGCACTCCTCCGCGCTGGAGAAGCTGGGCAAGGAGACGGAGGAGTTGCAGGCAGAGGCCAGCCGACTGCTCGAGGCCTCGTCCGCGGCCAACTTCACGGCGCCGGTGGAGGGCCGACTCACGTGGCTCAAGAAGGCCGGCGAGGCGGTGAAAGCGGGCGAGGAGGTCGCGCGCGTCGAGCCCGGCGAGTGGGTGGTGCGGGTCGAGCCCGGCCTGTCGCTGCCCACGGGCGCGGTGGCGGAGGCGAGGGTGACGGTGGACGGCGCAACGCTGGACGTGGCGCGCCTCAAGGTGAGCGAGCAGGCGGTGGAGGGGCGGGTGTACGCGAAGGGGCCGCTGCCACCGAAGGGCACGCTGGAGCTCTCGGCGGGCACGCGACGCGGCTACGAGGCGCTGCTGGGCGAGTGACGACGCGCGGCCGGTGACAGGCGCGGTCCGGACACCGGAGGCTCGACATGACGCACCCTCGCGCAGCGGCGGGAGTCAGACGGCGTCGCTCTGCTCGTCGACCAGCGCACCTTCTCTTTGCCGGAGTGTCGTCATGAGCTGGAAGCAGACTCTCGTCTCCGCCGGGCCCGGCCACTGGGTGTTGCCGCGCGCGAAGGAGATGCGCTGCGACGCGCACCTCTTCCTGTCCGACGAGCTCCTCTTCGGCGCGGGGGGCTCGGACTCGGGGGTGGAGGAGGAGGTCGTCTCCCAGGTGGTCAACGCCTGCAGCTTCCCCGGCGCCACCCGCGTGGTGCTGACTCCGGACTGCCACGTCGGCTACGGCGTACCCATCGGCACCGCCATCGAGACGGAAGGCACGCTCCTGCCTACCGCCGCTGGCTACGACATCGGCTGCGGCATGGTGCAGTTGGCCACCTCCCTCACCTGGGACGACGTGGCCGACAAGGACAAGCGCCGCCGCTGGATTGACGAGGTGGTGCGCCGCATCGGCGTGGGCGTGGGCCAGTCGGGCGCGGGCCGGGGCATCCTCAAGAAGGTGCCCGACGTCATCCGTCACGGTGCGAAGGCCCTCGGGCGCTCCAGCGACGTGGCCGAGCGCGCGTACGTGCCGGTGGAGGACGACTCCGTCGACGTGCCCGAGCGCGCCTGGGACAAGCGCGGCCAGTTGGGCAGCCTCGGCGGCGGCAACCACTTCTGCGAGATGCAGGTGGACGAGGAGGAGCGCGTCTGGGTGATGCTGCACACCGGCAGCCGCGGCTTCGGGTGGAACATCGCGAAGGGCTTCTTCGTGGCCGGCGCCGAGGCGCTGGGGCTGGCCCGCAACCGCGAGGACCACGTGTGGTTCGACGCCGACTCCGCGCTGGGCCGCGCGTACTGGAACCTGCACAACATGGCGGCCAACTTCGCCATCGCCAACCGGCTCCTCATCGGCGAGGCGGTGTGTGAGGCGCTGGAGGCCGTCTTCGGCGGCGAAGCGCGCGTGTACTACGAGATTTCGCACAACCTCATCCAGCAGGAAGGCGGCCGCTTCGTCGCGCGCAAGGGCGCCACCCGCGCATTTCCCGCGAAGCACCCGGCGCTCGAGGACACGCCCTGGGCGGACTCGGGCCACCCCATCCTCATCCCCGGCTCGATGGAGACGGGCTCGGCCATCCTCTTCGCGCGCGAGGGCGCGAAGGACTCGCTCTACTCCGTCAACCACGGGGCCGGGCGCCGCCTGTCCCGCGGGGCCGCGCGGCGCGAGCTGTCTCAGAAGGACACCGACATCCGCATGGCGAAGCTGGGCGTGGTGCTCAACACCCGCAACACGCCGCTGGATGAGTCGGGCCCCTGCTACAAGGACCTGGGGCAGGTGCTGGGCGCGGTGGAGCTGGCCGGCCTCGCGCGCGTCGACAAGCGCCTCAGGCCCGTCGCCTGCATCAAGGGCAACGACTGAGTGGGAGTCACCCACACACGCACCCTTCGAAAGTTCGAGGCGGGTGCCGGGGTGTGGTGAAGTTCTGCGCCGGTGTCCCCCTCCTCCCGAGTCGTGACGGCCCTCGCGGTGCTGTGCGCAGCCCCCGCGTGGGCAACGTCGTTGCTCATCGTCCCCCGCACCGAGGCCGCGCGGCCCACGTGCGAGAGCCTGGTGGAGGTGTTCTCCGCGCAGAAGATGACGGTGAAGATGGCGGGCCCGAAGTCGGCCGCCGCATCCTGCCTGGGCAAGCCCGCTGGCGAGCGCCCCGCGTGCTTCCTCGACGCACAGGCGAAGTCGCGAGTCGATGGCATCGTCCTCATCAGCGCGACGAAGAAGGGCCAGCAGGTGGCGGTGACGATGGAGCTGCTGTCCAAGGTGACGGGCAAGGTGAATGCCACGGAGAAGGTGAAGGCGCCGGTGAAGGCGCTCAAGGCGAAGGCCAACACGCCGGTGCAGCGCCTGGTGGTGGAGATGTTGGTGGAGGACGGGCCGTCGAAGGGCGGCGCGCCGGTGGTTGGCGCCGAGGCCGGGGACGAGGAGGAGCTGGCGCCGCTGCCCACGATGAAGGGGCCGACGCCTCCACCCGAGGAGCCGAAGGTGGCGGTGGTGCTGCCCGTCGAGCCCCCGCCGGAGGTGAAGGCGGAGGTGAAGCCGCCCGAGCCGCCGAAGCCGGTGACAGACGTGCCCAAAGCGGCCGCGCTCGTCCCGGCGGTGAAGGACACGCCGGTGCTGGTGGCGCCCGGCCCGGCGAAGGGACCCAACGTGCCCGCCATCGTCCTCACCGGGGCGGCGGTGGCCGCGGCGACGGCGGCGGCCCTCTTTGGCGGCATGGCCCTGTCCAGCAAGGCGCAGCTGGAGTCCGCGCCCGGAGGCATCTCTCCGCTGTCGTACGAGCAGGCGTTGGCGCTGCAGAACAGCGCCAATACGAACTTCACCATCGCGCTCGGCGCCGGCGTCGGCGCGGGCGTGTGCGCGGGCGTGGCGACGTACCTGTGGGCGACGAAATGAAGAGAGTCGTCCTCGTCATCGGAGTCGCCTTTCTCTCCGGGTGTCAGTGCGCTCAGCTGCCTGACGCCCTCTTTGCGTGCGAGCCCGACGGCACCTGCGCGCAGGCCGGGTACGTCTGCGGAGCGGATCGCCTCTGTCGTCCGCCTGACGCGGGCGTGGATGGGGGCGCGGACGCAGGGGCCGATGCGGGACAGGATGCCGGCTTCGACGCTGGCGCGGACGCGGGCTTCGACGGGGGGACGGACGCGGGCGAGGACGCTGGCTTCGACGCTGGAGTGGACGCGGGAGAGGACGCCGGCTTCGACGCCGGGTTTGACGCGGGGGTGGACGCGGGAGAGGACGCCGGCTTCGACGCCGGGTTTGACGCGGGGGTGGACGCGGGAGAGGACGCCGGCTTCGACGCCGGGTTTGACGCTGGAGTGGACGCGGGAGAGGACGCCGGCTTCGACGCCGGGTTTGACGCGGGGGTGGACGCGGGAGAGGACGCCGGCTTCGACGCCGGGTTTGACGCGGGCGTGGACGCGGGGGACGACGCCGGCCTCGACGCGGGCTGCGCGATGGTGGACGAGCCCGACGACGACGGCCTCGACGACAACTGCGACGGCGTGGATGGGGACAGGGCCCTGGCGGCCTTCGTCGACTCCGTGACGGGCAACGACGTCTTCCCCGGCACCGCGGAGCAGCCCTTCCGCACGCTCAACCGCGCGCTGGCCTCGGGCAAGCCTCAGATTCTCGTCTCCAGCGGCACCTACAGCGAGTCGCTGCACTTCGGCGCCGGCCGCATCTGGGGCGGCTACAACGCCGACGCGGGCTGGGTGCGGGACGGAGGGGCCCCTCTCATCTCCGGCGCCATCGTCGTGGAGGGCGACGGCGGCCAGGTGCGCCTGGACAGCCTGGCCGTGACGGCTCCTCCCGCCTCGCAGCCCGGCCGCGCGTCCGTGGCGGTGACGATGCAGAACGTCGGCGCCTCCGCCGTGCTGCACCGGTGCGTGCTGACGGGTGGCGCCGGGGCCGACGGTACGGACGGGCTGCCCGGTGCGGCGGGCGCTTCCGGCCTCTCGGGGGGCGCGGGCTTGTCGGGCCTCGAGGGAGGCGACGCGGGCCCTGGCGGCGCGCCCACCGACTGCGGAGGAGGCGTCTTCTCTCTGGCCGGCTACCACGGTGGCGCGGGGGGCGTGGCGGGCGCAGTCAACGGCCAGGCCGGAGAAGACGGCACCCAGGGCGGCCTCGGCGGACTGGCGGTGACGTGCGTGACGCCCGGTGCGTGCACCGGAATCGATGGGGGCGCAGGGGTTGGGCCCCTCACCACGCCGCCCGACGGCAGCGACGGCGCCCCGGGTGGAGGTGACGGCTCCGTCGTCGGGCTGGTGTGGCAGGCCCTCCAGGGACTCACCGGCACCCGCGGCAACAGCGGCCTGCCCGGTGGCGGTGGCGGCGGCGGCGGCGGACTGCTGGACATGCTGATGGCGCTGTTCGGCAAGGGAGGAGGAGGCGGCGGCGGCGGCGCGGGCGGCTGCGGTGGACTGCCCGGCCAGGGCGGCCTCGGCGGCGGCGCGTCCATCGGGCTGTTGCTGGTGGATGCGTCGCCCACCGTGTCCGAGTGCACGGTGTCGGGCGGCCCCGGCGGGCGCGGAGGAAATGGCGGCCTCGGCGGCGCTGGTGGACCCGGAGGCGCGGGCGGTCCTGGCGGCGCAGGTGAGGTGCCGGCCGCTGGAGAAGAAGCAGGCTCTGGTGGCGCAGGTGCGCCTGGTGGCGCGGGGTCCAGCGGCGGGCGCGGAGGCGCAGGCGCGGGCGGACCGTCCGTGGGCGTGTGGTGCGCGGGTATGTCGACGCCGACGCTGACGACGAGCACCCTCTCCGGCGGCGCAGGAGGTGTCGGCGGCGCTCCCGACGGAGGCGCGGGCTTCAGCGCGCCGACGCGCGGCTGCCCGTGACTTGAGGGCGAAGGGAGCCCACGCCGGCGTGGCTTCATGTCGGGGACGCCGGGACCCGCCCGTAGTCGATATCGGGTTTCGTAGTTCACCTTCGCGGCGACGAGAATGCTCGACCTGCCTCAGGGGCCATCGAGACGTGCTCCGGTGGCACAACGAGCATGTCTTCGAGTGAGGTTGGGCCTGAGTTGATGTGAGCGTGACTTCACTCAGGGCTCGGCCAGGCGTACCCGGTCGCCGGCCTGGTCGATGGAGACGTTTCGTCCGCTTCGCGGGCCCACCAATTCGTAGCTGCCGCCGTCCGTCGAGGTGTAGCCGCCATCGGCATCGGCGCCCTGGGCGCCCGCGTTCCACCGGTTGCCCACGGCGAAGACGGTGGTTCCGGCGGCTACGTCGTTGACCCAGAGGTTGGGCCCGAAGGTGACGTGGCCGTTCCCCGCGAAGTCGTTGTTTCCCGCGTCAGCGCCGGTGCCCAGGTCGATGGTGGCCGGCACCGCGTACTGCAGCAGCAGGCCCGCCTGAGAGGCGCCGGTGATGGTCGTGTTCCGCACCGAGAGGCGTGAGCCGGCGACGCCTGCGCTGCCGGACAGCCCGATGGTGCGCGCACGAATGGCGGTGCGCTGCACGTCGGTGCTGCCGGCGTGGCCGACCGAGAGTCCATAGCCGAAGCCGTCGATGAGGACGCCGTCGAGAATGAGGTCGAGCGTCGCGCCGAAGCCGGTGGTGATGCCGTAGCCGTTGCCCCCGTCGAGGAACGCGACGTTGCGCGCAGACACCACCGCGTGCTGGTTTCCGCCGGTGGGGGCCGTCAGGGGGAAAGGCGTCTCCACCACCACCACGTTCTCCAACGTCAACTGTCCAGGTGTGGCGCCACCCCCGGTGATGATGAAGAGGTTGCTGGTGGCATTCATGCGGAACTGGCTGTCGCGCACGGTGGCGACGCTGGGGCCGGACAGGTTGAGGAAGCGGTCCAGGTGGCCCGACGCCAGCACATTCTCGAGGACGACTTCACCGCCGAAGACGTTGATGAAGGCCGACGCCGAGACGATTTGCGGCTGGCCTCCGTTGAGCTCCCCGCCCAGGACGTGCAGCCGGGCCCCCGGGTTGACGCGGGCGAAGGTCTTCGACGGCGCGAAGGTGAGGGGTACCCCTGCGCGGGGGGTGACGGTCACGTCGGCGGAGCCGGACAGGGTGAGCGCGCCCCACGTGCCGTCGGCGCCGCCGCCGCTGCGGATGAAGCTGCACCCGCGCACCGCCACCGCGCCGGCGCTGACGGACAGGGCCACCGAGAAGTTGTCGAAGGCGAGGCCCTCCACCACGCCGTCGCCGGACAGGGACAGGGCGCCGCCCTGGTTGCCCACCAGCGTCACCTGGCCCGGGTTGACGGCGCGCACCGAGAGGCCCGGAGGCACCACGGTGGCCGGCCCGGAAGCGGCGAAGTTGGGCTGCGTGGCCGAGGTGTAGGTGCCGTCCTGAAGCCAGATGGTGTCACCCCAGCCGCCGTCCACCGCCAGCGAGGCCGCGCGATTCAACGTGCGAAGCGGCAGCGCCGCCGTGCCGGGGTTGGAGTCGTCGCCGGTGGGGCTGACGAAGAGGCCGCCGGGCCCCGCGTCGGGTGCCCCTGCGTCAACGACACCCGCGTCCGGTGCGCCGCCGTCGGACGGGCCGGCGTCCGGGGGGCCAGCGTCGACTTCGCCCGCATCGACATCGCCCGCATCCATCGCCCCGGCGTCCACACCTGCGTCGCCGCCGCCTGCATCCACCCCCGCGTCCGCCTCTCCGGCGTCCGCGTCGCCCGCGTCCACCGGCCCCGCGTCCGTCCCTCCTGCGTCGCTGTCGCCCCCGTCCACCGCGCCGTCGGGCTCGTACAGGTTCTGCTCGATGGGCTCGTCGCCCGCGTCCAGCGGTTGGTAGGCGCCGAAGCACGTCCCGTCGGCGCGGCACGTCGACGGGGCACACGACACACAGGCGCGTCCCTCGAGGCCGCAGTAGGTGGCCTCGTTTCCGGGGTGGCACACCTCGGCCTCGTCGCAGCAGCCGTCGCAGGTGTCGGGCGTACACGGCGGGCCCGAGGGGCCGCAGCCGCCGAAGGCGCCCAGCAGGAAGCCCGCCGTCGCACCCATCACCACTGCCTGACCGAGCCTCATTGCGTCATTCTCCCGGGCAACACGCTCGCGATGCGCCGGTGCACCGACGGGTCGGCGGCCGGCTGTGTCAGCACCCACTCGAAGAAGGCCCGCACCTGCGCGTCGTCTGCGGAGGGGGCCAGCGCCGTCACCACGCTGTGGGCGGTGCGCCACGGCAGCCGGCCGGCGCGGAAGGCCGCGATGATGGCGGCGCGCTCGGCGGCGTCGGGCTGCCACTGGCCCAGCAGGTCGACGGCGTGCACCGCCACGCGCACGTCGGCGTCGGCCACCGCCTGCGTCACCGCGGCCCGCGCGGCGGGGGTGGGCGTGAAGCGCAGGGCGTCGACGGCGGCGTAGCGCACCTTCGGGTCGGCGTCGGAAACCCACCGAAGCACATCCTCGACGGCGCCGCTCTGGCCGGCGTTGCCCAGCGCGTGCAGGAGGTGCCGGCGCTCGGTGACGTCGCGGGCGGTGGAGAGCTCCTCGCGCAGTCGGGCGAGGAAGGGCTGGGCGGCCTCGGGCTGGGTGCGCGCCAACTCGCCCGCGGTGGAGCCCAGCACCAGCGACAGCGTGTTCCGGTCCTGCCCGGTGGCGGCGTCGCGCTGGGACGACACGAAGCCGACGGTGGCCGGCGTCGGCTCCTCGAGCAGCGACAGCCGCAGGAAGCGGTCGCGCCGCGCCGGGTCGTCCCTCACCACGTCGCTGGACAGGACGGCGCGCATCGCCGCCTGCGCTTCGGCGGTGCCGGCGGCGGCGAGCAACTCCAGCGCGAAGTCACGCTCCTTGGGCGAGGCCGCCGGGGTGGACGCGCGCTCGGCCAGCCTCGCGCACAACTCGGGCCGCTGCTTCAGAAGCCCCGAGGCGCGCGCGACGAAGAGGCCCACGTCGGGGAGGAAGCCGGACGCGCCGTAGGTGGCCACGCCGTCGAAGAGCTGCGCCTCCGTCAGCCCGGCGACGCGCTGCAGGAGGAGTTGCGCGTCGGCGTCGAGGGGCGGCCGCACCGCGTCGAGCGCGACGGCCGCGGCCACCTCGGGCACAGCGCCCTCGAAGGCGCCCGCGCCGAGGGGTTCCAGCACCACCGACAGCTCGCTGAAGGCGGCCCGGCCCTCGGGGGTGGCGCCGTCGAGCCGCTCGGAGGTGGTGGCGGCGAGGAGCTGCCCGTCGTCATTGAGGGACAGCTTCGCCTGCGAGGTGACGCGCACGTCGCCCACGCCCAGGCCCAAGCCCGTCAGCGTGGCGTAGCGCAGCCGCCGCTTCGTCAACTCCGTCCCGGTGCGGGTGAAGGCCGTCTCACACCGGCCGCGCGGCGTCACCTCGAGCAGCGTCCACGACGGCGTGTCGCGCAGGGGCCACTGCACCTCTCCCAGCAGCGTTTGCACGAGGCTGGAGAAGACGGCGCTGGCGTCCTTCGGCGCGGCCACGCCGTGCACGTCGCCGGTGGGCAGCAGCGTGACGAGGGCTTCGGGGCCCACCAGGGCGGCTTCGACTGCACCGCGGTCGCGCAACGCCGGGGCGCCCAGCAGCGTCATGGTGGCCGTGTCCAGCTTCGTCAGCCTCAGGCCCAGCAGGGTGCGGCCTTCCTTCTCTCCATGGCCGCGGAGCTCGAGCACGCCGGAGGCCTCGACGTCGCCCGTCCATGCGCCGTCGGACCCGGGCATGGGCGCGTGGCTCTTCCCGGCCACCCGGAATCGGTAGCTGCGCACCAGCCCCTTCGGCCAGCGGACGGAGGCGGCGGCCCGGGGCGCCTCGTCGAGGGCCGCCGGCGACTCCCCGTGCGTCCACCAGACGATGAGGGCCGCCAGCGCGACGAGGGCCAGCGCCGCGCCTCCACGCCGCCGCGTCACGGCTGCAACACCCCTTCCTGCCCGGCGATGCGCTTCAAGTCGCCCAGGGTGACGGACAGGCCGTAGTCGAACAGCTTGAAGCGCTTGGGGATGCCGGGCCACCGGACGATGGTGGCCTCGATGTCCTCGCACACCGGGCAGACGCCGATTTCGAGGAAGACGGCGATGCGCCCGGACAGGAACTCGAGCTTGAGCTCTGCCCCCAGGTTGAAGCGCGCGTCGACGACGCCCGTCGCCGCGTCGGGCCCGATGCTGAGGTTCCCCTGGAAGGGCACGCCCACCGAGATGACGGTGAGGTAGCCCTTCACGCCGGCGCGGGCCACCAGCGCCTCCACCGCCGCGTAGGCCGAGCCCTGCAGGCCCATCACCGGCTGAATCGACGCCCCGACGCCGATGCGCGCGGCCTTGCAGGGGGTCCCGGGCTCGAGCTGGCGCTGGGTGCCCAGCTGGAAGAGGTAGCCCGCGAAGCCCGAGACGGCGCCTCCCACCTTGATGGTGATGAAGCCAATCTGGATGTACGCGTGCCCCTCGACGAAGGTGTGCGTCGTCAGCTCTGCGTCCTGGTAGGCGGGCTGGCCGATGGGCTCGTCGATGCGCCACGACTTGCCCAGCACCTTGATGTCCAGGTTGGACTCGATGTGTTGCGTGTCCGCGTCCAGCGAGGCCTCCAGCACCGGAATCTCCGCGCCGATGGCCCGCGCGTCGACGCGGAAGCTGCCGTGGGCGCGCGTCTCGAGGACGCACTCGTTGGCGTTGTCGACTTCTTCCAACGCGAAGCCGGCTGAGTAGGCGAGCTTCGCGCCGAACCAGTCGTTGCCCTTGCTGAAGCTGTCGCCCTCGGTGCGTGACAGGCGCAGCGGGTGCCGCCCCATGCCGTCGGCCTTGCGCGAGAGGAGCGGGCCCACGTCCTCGCCCAGCACGTCGAGGTACTCGTCGAGGCGGTCGAAGTACAACTCCACGCGCGAGGGGCTCTGCGTGTAGCTCTGCGCGGGGTAGTCGACGCCCGCGTCCTTCGAGTTGGTGTAGACGAAGGCGCGGTTCTCCAGCTGCGTGAAGCTGTCCACCGACTCGCGGCAGCGGTTCAACGCCGCTTCCTGTTCGCTGGCGAAGAGGCCCAGCATGCGCGAGGCGAAGAGCGCCGGGGACCAGTCGCAGGGCGCGGGCCCCGACGTCGAGAGGGACAGGCAGCCGTCGGTGCGCGCCTTCTTCAACTCGTCCTCAATCTGCCGGTCGATGGCCTCCAGGCGGTACGAGAGGCAGATGAGCTGGTTGATGGACGGCACGCCGCCGTCGACGTGGCTGGTGGCCGTGGCGCAGGCCTGTTCCACCTTCGGGACGATGGCGGCCACCTGGGCAGGCGTCTGGGACTGCTTCACCAGCTTCGCCGGGTCCTGCGCCAGCGGGTTCTGGTAGCTGGCAAACATGGCGATGGGGACGTCGAAGCTGGAGCCCGGGTGCTCGGCCAGCCCGCTCGTCACGTCGAAGCCCTGCGTGGCGGAGAACTGCGCCGCCGTGGGGTCGGGGTTCCACAGGGGGTCCCGGAACCAGGCGCCGGCGAAGTCGTTGCCCACCGCCTTCGGAATGTCCGTCTTGCGGCTGACGCCGGCGGCGATGGCGCTGGCGATGTCCTGGCGCAGCGCGAGCAGCTTGAGGAACTCGGCCTTGCGCTGGTCGTACTGCGCGAGCTGCTCGTCGAGGATGCCCTGGTTGCGCAGGTTCATGCCGCCGTGCCACGCGAAGGACTCCTGGTAGAAGGCGCCGCCGTCGGCGATGACGGGGGCAAGCGTCGCGTCCTCGAAGACGAGCCCGTCCAGCCGAAGTTCGCGGCTGAGGTGCTTGAGCTTGATGGTGGGTGGGGAGAGGCCCAGGTTGTCGACGAGGACCTGGTCCTCGCCCGTGGGGTTTGCCTCGAAGAGGACCTTCGCATTCCCCGCGGCCAGCGGCACGCGGAAGTAGTCATTCTTCGGCATCGGGTTTTCGAAGGGCGGCACGAGGCCGGACGGCGTCACTCCGTCGCGTTGGTACAGCGTGCCGTCCACCACGTGTCGCGTGCCGATGGCCCAGCGCGGCGCGTTGGGGCCCGGGGCGTAGGCGATGTCCACCACCTTGCGCGGGTCCCGCGTGGCCTTCGCCGCGATGACGCGGTCGACGAAGGACCGGTAGTCGTAGAATTTCTCGTGCACGTACTCCCGGCACGACGCCACCGCCTCGCCATTCTCCTCCCACGGCTGCCGGGACAGGAGCAGCAGCGCGGGGTTGTAGGGCAGCGGCCCGCCCAGGCCCGGCGTCGAGTACTTCTCCAGCTCGCCGTCCAGCAGGAAGGCGTTGGGCCCGTCGATGACGTACTTCACGGCGCCGCCGTCCGGCGCCTGGGTGTTTTCGGGAAACTGGCGGACGTCCTTGATGGAGGCGTCGGGCTCGTTCCACCCCTTCGGGCCGAACGTCCTGGCCGTCAGCGCAGGCTGCTTCGGGTACTTCGTCGCCTCGCTGCGCACCGACTGGTCGTACAGGAGGTTGCAGGCCGCACCGAGGTCCGCCTTCGCCTGCGCGACGAAGTACTGGTCGCACGGCGTCTTCGGGTGCGCGCATTGCTCGCCGGTGGGCGGAGGACAGGCGGCAGGGTCCTCGACGATGGGAATTTCCGGGGGGCCGCACGTCACCCCCATGGCCGAAAGGCCAAGCAGCACCACCGCAAGACGACGCATCGAAAGACGACCCCCGCGCGATGTGGGGCAGGCATCGCATTCCGGGCGAGCTTTCGCAAGGAGAAGGACGGCGAGTTTTCCTGTCACAGCCGCCCGCGCCGCGCCTATGAAGGCCGAACCTCTCACCCTGGAGTGTCCCATGAATCGCCGTGACGTCCTCGTTGGCGCCGCCACCGGTGCTGCCGCCCTGTCCCTCAACGCGCTCGCCCAGGCTCCCGCTGGAAAGGCCGCGCCCGCGGCCGCTGCGCCCGCCATCAACACCGCCCTGTATGACGCCGCCCTCGCCTGCATCCGCGCGGGCCAGGTGTGCCTCGACCACTGCGTCCGCACCTTGAGCACCGGCGACAAGTCCATGGCCGAGTGCGCCGCCACCGTCCGCGCGATGCTGCCCCTCTGCACCGCCACCGCCGACCTCGCCGTCCAGAAGTCGTCGCACCTCAAGGCCCTCGCCGCCGTCTGCGCCAAGGCCTGCCGCGACTGCGAGGCCGCCTGTAAGAAGCACGCCAACCACCACGCCGAGTGCAAGGCCTGCATGGAGAGCTGCCAGAAGTGCGCGGCCGAGTGCGAGAAGGCCGCCGCCTGATCAGCCTCGACGCAGGGCGTCAGAAGAAGACAGGCCTGTTACTGGACAACGGTTGCGGATCAGGCCAAGAAGCCACTCAAGGCCGGTGAGCGCATGCCCGCTCGTCGCGGCGCGAAGTGCCGGGTGTCCTGGCGCTTCGCTGCGCTCCACCGTCCGGATTTCCCCACAACCGATGAAAGCCTCGCGCGTGGGGCGGTGTGTGTCCCCCTCCGCACGGGCGGGCCGGGCCAGCAGAGGCGTCCGCTACACTCCGGGGCGTGGAGTACTCCGAGTACCTCGCCCGGCTGGCGCGCTTCTCCTCCATCGCGCAGCTGCACGAGTACGCCCGCGTCACCGAGAAGGGCCGCGAGTACCCGCTGGTGTGCCTCACCACACCCGGCCGGCGCGAGTTGGTGGTGACGGCCGGGTTTCATGGAGAGGAGCCGGCGGGCCCCCTCACGGTGCTCGAGCACTTCGCGGAGGTGGCCGACGCGGCCCGGGCGTACGACGTGGCCCTGCGCGTCTTCCCGTGCATCAACCCCAGCGGCTTCGAGGGGGGCCACCGGTACAACGCGTCGGGAGAGCAGCCCAACAACGACTTCCTCCGCTACGAGGTGCGGCCCGGCGTCTTCGCCGACGAGGTGAAGGTGGGCGAGCGCTTCCACGCGTGGCACCCCCACCACGAGGCGCCGAGGGAGACGCGCGCCCTCCACCGGGAGTTGGCCCGCCACCCGCCGCCCGCCGGCGCCCTCGACCTCCACCAGGACGCGTGGGTGAAGGCCCAGTGCTTCTACGCCTACTACTTCGACGACCCGGCGCCGTACCGCGAGCTGGTGCGCAAGAGCGTCGCCCACGCCAAGGTGGCCGTGCACCTCGCCGTCCACAACCAACTCCGCACGGACCGCTGGGGCCTCATCGTCCACCACGACGGCAGCAACAGCGACTGGTTCCACCGCCGGGGCGTCCCGCACGTGGCGGTGCTGGAGACGTCCACCCGCACGCCGCTGGAGCGCTGCCACGCCATCAACCTCACCTGGATGAAGGGCTTCATCGAGCTCGTCGCGCAGGCGCGGTGAGGCCGGCTTCAGCTCACCGCCACCACGCGCTCGAGCAGCCGGGTCACCTCGGCCATCTGCGCCGGGTCGCCCACCTTCACCGCGATGCGGCCCTGCGCCAACAGCGCCTTCACCCGGCCCACCGCCGCGTCCGCTTCCGGGCTGGGGTTCTCCTCGGCCGACTTCTCCAGCAGCCGCACCAGCCGCTCCGCCTTGTCGAGGATGCGCGGGAAGGACTGCAGCGCCACCTGCTTGTCCTTCTCGGACTGCTGGCTGGCGTAGGCCGCCTGCTCCTGCTCGAGCCGCTCGACCTCCTGCGGCTGCAGCGTGGTGCGCGCGTCGATGCGGATGGACTCGGCGATGCCGGTTGTGGTGTCCACCGCCCGCACCGACAGCGTGCCCTCGTTGGACAGCTCGAACGTCACCTCGATGGGCACGTCGCTGCGGCGCTCCACCGTCAAGTCACCCAGCACCAGCTCGCCCAGCTTGGTGCACTCGTCCGCCCACTCGCTCTCGCCCTGGTACACCGGCAGCCGCGCGCTCGTCTGCCCCGCGCGGTTGGGGAGGAAGACGTCTTTCGCCACCGCCGGCACCGGCGTGTTGCGCGCGATGAGGCGCCGCACCGTGCCGCCGAGGACTCCCACGGACAGGGTCTGCGTGGCCACGTCGATGAGGACGGTGGTGCCTGCCTTCGACGCCAGCTCCATCGCGTGGACCGCGGCCCCCAGCGCCACCGCCTCGTCGGGGTTGACGCCGCTCACCGGCGCCTTGCCGAAGAACTGGTTCACCAGCTTGCGCACCAGCGGCACCCGCGTCATGCCGCCCACCAGCATCACCGCCTCGACGTCCGCGGGCGTCATGATGGCCTCTTCCAGCACCCGCTGGCAGACCGAGATGCAGCGCTTGCTCAACGGCTCCGCCAACGACTCGAAGAAGTCCCGCGTCAGCGCCGTGTCCACCTGGCAGAAGCGGCCGTCGTTGCCCTCCGAGTGGTCGCCTAAGTCCGCCACCGAGATGAAGGCCTCGTTCTGGTCCGTCAGCGCCCGCTTGGCCCGCTCGGCCGCGTAGCGCAGCCGCTGCATCGACACCCGGTCCTTCGTCACCGCGTCGCGGTAGAGGTCCGGCACCTGCGCCAGGAGCCACTGCACGATGCACGCGTCGAAGTCGTCGCCGCCCAGCTGCGGGTCTCCGCCCGTCGCCTTCACCTCGAAGACGCCGTTCTCCATCTCCAGGATGGAGACGTCGAAGGTTCCGCCGCCCAGGTCGAACACCAGCGCGCGCCCGCGGAAGCTGTTGACGAGGCCGTACGCCATCGCTGCCGCGGTGGGCTCGTTGACGATGCGCAGCACGTCGAGGCCGGCGATGCGCGCCGCCTCCCGCGTCGCCTGCCGCTGCCCGTCGTCGAAGTTGGCGGGCACGGTGATGACGCAGCGGGAGACGGGCCGGCCGAAGTGCGCCTCCGCGTCCAGCTTGAGCTCGCCCAGCAGCATCGCCGACACCTGCGTCAGCGGCATGGTGCGCCCCGCCACCTTGATGCGCACCTCCCCCGACGGGCCCTGGATGAGGGGGTAGGGGACGATGGTGCGCGCGGCGGCGGCCAGCTCGGGGCTCCAGCGCTTGCCGATGAAGCGCTTGGTGGCCGGGGCCACGCGGTCGGGCGCCTCGTCTCCCAGCACCTGCGCGCGCTCTCCCACCACGCGCTCGCCCATCGCGGTGAAGCCCACCACCGACGGCGTCAGGCGCGCCCCGCTTCGGCTGGGGATGATGACGGGCAGGCCGTTCTCCACCGTCGCCACGGCGGAGTAGGTGGTGCCTAAGTCGATGCCGATGACCGGCTCCATGACGGGCCTGAATGTACCGTAAGGCCGGCGGGGCTGATCATTTCAGGCCGGGCAGACGTGCCCATCAGCGCGGGTGATGAGGGGGCGGGTTGTTCCTTGGCCCGCCCGGGGGTGCGTGCTAGGGCGCCCTCGCCATGTCGAACATCCCCGTTGCGCGCAGGTATGCCCGTGCCCTCCTCGACGCCGCTGGCGCCCAGGCCGAGGCCGTGTTGACCCAGCTGGAGGGCGTGGTGGCCTTCCTCGACGCCAACAAGGAACTCTTCGCCGTGCTGTCCAGCCCCGCGCTGGCCCGCTCGCAGCGCATGGGCGTGCTGGACGCGGTGCTGAAGTCGTCGCCCGGGCTTCACCCGATGGTGGCCAACCTGATGAAGCTGCTGACCGACCGGCACCGCTTCGCCAGCCTGCCCTTCGTGGCCCGGCAGTTCCGCGACCTGGTGGACGTGCGCGTGGGTCGCGTCCGCGGCAAGGTGACGAGCGCCGTCAAGCTGACCGACGCGCAGGCCGAGGCGATGAAGAAGACCATCGAGAAGCTGACGCAGCGCACCGTCCTGCTGGAGACGAAGGTGGACCCGACTCTCATCGGTGGCGCCGTCGCCCAGGTGGGCAGCTTCGTCTTCGACGGCTCTCTGCGCGCGCAACTGGCGGAAATGAGCCGCGCTCTGTCCCGTCCCGTGCGGGTCTGAACCCGAACCGACTCGCCCACCGACGGAAGGCTCAGAGCACCCGGCCCGGAGCACCCGCCGGGAGGGCCTCAGAGCGCCCTGCACCGGGAGGGGCCTCAGAGCACCCTGCACCGGAGGGGGCCTCAGAGCACCCTGCACCGGGAGGGGCCTCAGAACACCCTGCTACCGGAAGGGCCTCAAAGCACCCCGCACGGCCCCCAGCCCCCAGTCGTACCAGTGAGGAGAGAGCACCCGAGGCCCCGACTTCAGCGCTTGGCTTCCGCCGCCGCCGGCTTCTTCGCGCCCTTCGCCGCGCCCAGCACCAGCTCGTCGTCCAGCAGGCGCACCATCTCGTCCAGCTTCGCGCGGTAGGCCAGGTACTCGGTGGGCGAGATGCGCTCGCAGGTGGTGCGGTACGTCTCAGTGGACTTCACCACCGCGCCTGCCTGCGACACGGTGCGCGCCAGCGAGAGACAGGGGAGCGACACCGTGCCGCTGGCCGGCAGCTTCTTCACCGCGAGGCCCGCGGGCAGGGTCAGCTCGAGCTGCACCGTCGACTGCTGCGGGGTGCCCAGCACCAGCGGGTGCCGGCGCTGCGCCAGCGAGAAGGTGGAGCGCGGGTTGGCCTCGGTGGGCAGCTTGAGGCGCAGCGTGTCGCCTTCGGGCCGCGCGAGGGACGTGGTGCTGACCTCCGCCGTCACCACCGCGGGCTTGCGCAGGTCTTCCACCTCCACGGCCTTCGGGTTCTGGCTGCTGCCGTTGGGCAACAGGTGCGCGGCCACCCGCTGCAGCACCTGCGAGAAGACCTCGGCGTTCTTGCTGGTGCGGCGCAGCCCGCTGCCGGCGCGGCCCACGGACTCCAGCGTGAGGAGGCCCGTCGCGCCGCCCTTCTCGTCCAGCGTCAGCGAAAGGCGCGTCGTCTCGCGGTTGGCCTCCGGCGCCTGGTAGGGGATGTCGCGCCAGGTGTGCTGGTTGGTCTTCGGGTCGAAGACGAGGGACCAGGTACCCACGTCGTCGGTGCGCACCGCGTCGAGGTCCAGCAGCTCGGCCGTCGGGTCGAAGAAGCGGCCCGCGGCCAGCCCGGCCTGCTCCGGCACGTACACGATGGCGTGGTTGAACTGCTGCATCGGCACGTCCTTGTCCACGGGGCCGGCGTCGCGGGTGCGCACCAGCGCGAAGTGCGCGTCGACGCCCAGCTTCTTCGCCAGCTCGATGAAGAGGACCGCCTTGTCCTTGCAGTCGCCATAGCGGCGCTCCAGCACCATCGGCGCGGGGTGCGGCTTCACGCCGGCGATGAAGGACTCGTAGTCCTGCTGGTAGCGGATTTCCTCCATCACGAAGGCGTGCACGCGCTTCAACTTCTCCTCGGTGTCGGGGGCGCCCTCGCCCAGCTTCTTCGCCAGCGCGTCCAGCTCCGGGCTGTCGCGGAAGGCGCCTTCCAGCAGGGCCTGTTCCCAGGACAGCCACGTCGTCCAGTCGGGCACCGTGGACAGGCGGATGTTGATGGACAGCTCGCCCACGGTGGGCATGGCGGGCTCGGCCACCAGGGGCGGCGTGTCCACCGCCTGCCAGACGATGCGCAGCTGCTCTCCGCGGCGCTCCTCGGTGCGGGTGAGGCCCTCGCCCACGCGGTGCTCGTGCAGCTTCGTGGTGAGCGGCACCCAGAGGACGTAGGTGGACTGCTTCCGCTGGTTGCCGATGCCCTGGAAGCTCCAGGCCTCGGTGAAGTAGCGCGCCAGGTAGCCTTTGGGCGGCACGTCGAGGCGGTACTGCAGCACCAGCGTCGAGCCCGGCTGCATCCCGCGGAAGAAGATGCTGCGGCCGCGCTCGCCGGACGCCTCGAGGCGCTGGCCCTTCTCGTCGACCGCGTAGGCGTGCAGCACGCGCAGGCGGCCCTGGCCCACCGACTGGCGGATGATGCGGTCCCTCCCCTGGGCGTTGAAGGCGTGGATGACGAGGGTGATGACGTTGGACGTGCTGCCGTCGGTGTTGAGCAACGTCACCTCATGGTCGAGGAGGTAGGCGTAGTCGGCGCCTTTCTCCTGACGAAGCTGCGCGCGGCTGCGCACCAGCTCGGCCAGTTGCTCCTCGGAAGGGATGTCGGCCATCCACGGCCCGCGGGCCTCGGGCGAGAGGAAGTCGATGCGGTTGGCCAGCGACTCGTCTTCCGGGTGCAGCTCGACGGCCCTGCGCCACGCCTTCACCGCGGCCTCCGTCTCGCCGGCCTGGTAGGCGAGGTCTCCCCTGCGGCTCCACGGCAGCGCGGCTTCGGGAGAGAGGGCGCTGGCGCGCTCGAGGGCAGCTTCGGCGGCGGGGCGCTCTCCCTGTCGGCGGCGGACCTCGGCCAGGGCCATCCACGTCGAGAAGTCCACCGGCCACGCGTCCAGGCGGCGCTGCATCAGTCGCGCGGCGTCCTCAAGGCGCCCTTCGGCCTGGCGCTGCTCCGAGAGGTAGCGCAGCGCCTCGGCGAAGGCGGGCAGTCGGTCCAGCACGCTCTGGGCGATTGCCAGCGCCTGCTCGCGGCGGCCCAGGCGCTGCTGGGCGCGGGCGCGGGACAACACCTCGTCGGGCGTCTCGCTGAAGAGGGACGCGCGCTTCTCGAGGGCGGCGAGCTCGTCTTCCGTCCACCCCTCGCTGCGCCAGAGGTCGGCCAGCTGGTCCCAGACGTCGCGCAGGTACGGCTTCTCCTTCGCCAGCGGCACCAGCTTCTCGCGGACGCGCTGCTTGAGGCCCTGCTGGAAGTGGAAGCGCGTCTGGCGCAGGCGCACGAAGGGCAGGGCCTCCCCCACCTCGGCGTCCAGCGCGGAGAGGAGGTCCGCGGTGCGGCCGCGCTCCTGGTTGAACCACAGGGCGTCCACCACCCAGAGGCGCGCGAGGATGGACTTCGGGAAGGCCTGGGCGAAGGCGTCGGCGTGCTTCACCGCGAAGTCGCCGCCGGCGCCGAGGTGGGCCCACAGGGTGGTGTGCGCGTGCTGGCGCGCGCTGCCCGCGGGGAGGTGGCGGACGCGCCAGGCGAGGATGCCTTCCACCGACGTTGCCGGCCCTTCGCCCGTCAGCGGGACGAAGCGCGCGTTCAAGGACCAGGCCCCCTCGCGGTGGGCGGACTTGATGAGCAGAGAGTGGACACCCTTCTTCAAGGAGAGCGGCACCACGAGGTGGCCTTCCACGCTGCGCTTGAGGAGGGCGTCGGAGAAGACCTCTCTCCCGTCCACCCACACCTTGAGTGGGTCGGTGCTGGTGAGGACGAGGGCGTAGTCGCCGTCGGCGTCGGCGCGCAATTCGCCCTGGGCGAAGGCGGCGGCCCAGCGGGTGGGCGTCATCAGCTGCAGCAGGTCGTACCGGCCGCGAGGGTCGAGGGGCACGTCGCGGCGCCAGGCGAGGGGGCCCACGCGGCCCTCGTACGTCTCGTCGAGGCCGGGCCGGTCCTCGGGCCCCAGCTTCAAGTCGAAGCCCTTGCCCTGGTCGTTGTCCCAGGTGCCGACCCAGGCCAGCTTCACGCGGCCGGGCACGGCCGCCACGCGGGCATCTCGCTCCTCGAAGGCGCCCTCGGACGTGAGGAGAGGCGCCAGCGCCGCGACGGCGACGGCCCGCACCGAGGGGTCCGGGTGGGTGTCGGCCAGCGCGCGGAGGTGGGCTTCGTAGACGGGGCGCTGCGCGAAGCTGGGGGACATCGCGTCGAGCTGGTGGAGGTGCAGCAGCGCCGCGTCGTCACCGGTGTCGGTGAGGGCGGCGAGGAGGTGCGACATCAAGTCCTCTTCCCGGCCCTCGAGGAGCGCCAGCCCGGCGGCGATCTCGTGGAAGCGCGCGGTGGCCGGTCCGGCCTTCTCGGCGGCGGCGACGGCGGCGCGGAGCTGCTCGGGGGTTTCGGCCCGGTAGAAGGCCTCCACCGCCGCGGCGAGGGCGGCGTCATCGACGGCCTCGGCCTTCGAGAGGGTGGGCCGCGGGACGGAGGCGCAGCCGGCGAGGAGCGCCAGGAAGAGAGCGAGGACGAGCGCGGGGGAGCGACGCATGGGCGCCAGTCATAACCCAGCACGCGAGCGGGCACTCTCTCAGCATGCTGTCCGGGTGGGTTTCCCCTGCGTCTGGCCGGCGGTCGTCGGGCCAGGCCCCGGCAGGAGGTGTCACGTGTCCCTTTCGTCTCTCATCACGCTGCTCCAGGCCACCCAGGCGGAGCGCGTCACCCAGCGCGTGCGGGTGGCGCTCCAGCAACGGTGCAGTCGGTGCCGGCTGGTGAATGACGTGGAGGTGACGGAGGAGGGGCGAGGCACCGTCGCGCCGCACGGCTGGGACCTCTCGGTGCGCGCGGAGGACGTCTCCGAAGGGCAGGACGCGGCCTGGCGGCAGGCGCAACGGAACGCGCGCGTCTCGCTCTTCCTCTCCCGCTGCGTGGCCTGTGGGAAGCGGGGGCGGCTGGCCTTCCCGGTGGCGGGGCTGCTGGCGCTGCCGTGGCTCGTCCTCGCCGCGCTGGTGGG
>JBFMHF010000126.1:0-21808 GCA_040752975.1 Myxococcota bacterium | reverse complement strand
TACGGGCCCACCAGCCCGCTCCCTCCTCGCTTCTCGATCTCCGGCCAACGTCCTGCGCGATCCATGCTCCACCCAGGTGAACTCTGGGGTTAAGGACTTCGTCTACGACGACTTCGGGGCGCTGGTGGTGGCGAAGGATGCAGGCGGAGGCGCGGAGAAGGAGGTGTACCTCTTCGACGTGACGGTGGATCTGCCCCTTGGGCTTCGTGGCGACCTGCGTTGAGGTAGCCCGTGGTCGAGATGGCCGCATCGGACTTCGAGCTCATCTTCGAGGCACTCAACGAGGCAGGTGTTCGGTACCTCGTCGTCGGCGGCGTTGCGGTCGTACTTCATGGTCATCCTCGCTTCACGGCCGATCTCGACCTCGTCATCCAACTCGACGAGGCCAATGCACGCGCGGCGATGAACGCTCTGGGCCGACTGGGCTATCGGCCCAGGGCTCCGGTGCCGGCGATCCAGTTCGCGGATCCAGTCGCTCGAAGGGAATGGGTAGAGGCGAAGGGCCTTGCCGTCTTCTCGATGTGGAGCCAGCACCCCGCCACGGAGATCGATGTCTTCGTAGAAGAGCCCTTCGTCTTCTCCGAGGCGCGCGCTCGTGCCGTGGAAGCGGACCTGGGAGCGGTTCGCGTACCGGTGGCAGCCATCAGACTTGATCGAGATGAAGCGTCAGGCAGGCCGGCCGAAGGACCTCGAGGACGTGCGCGTTCTTCTGGCCCTGGCCAAGGGAAGCGGCACATGAGTCGCGAACGCACGCAGGCATGGACGGAGAGCGAGCGCGCGCAGCACGAGGCCTGGCGCCGGCTCACCTACGCTCAGCGCCTCCAATGGCTGTGGGAGGCCAAACAGTTCGCACGTCGCGCGCTCGACGCCGCCAAGCGACGACGGCAGCGCCCCTCGCAGCCACCGCCGACCAGAACCGACTGACTCCGCTGAAGACGCAACTTCTCTTTCGTCCGACGGCGGGGGACAACGTCCGTGAAACCAGCTCGATGGCCCGCGGTCACGCTCGCCCCAGCGGGCGAAGCGCGCGTCGGTCAGCTGTGCTTTCGCCTCAGGCGCGATGAGGGCGCTGCCCGATCGCTTTGCCCTTGACCGGACTCCCGCCGTCGACGACACCCTCCGGCCGATGGCCATCAACCTCGCCTACGCCCTGGAGTTCGAGCGCCCCATCCTCGAGCTCGAGAAGAAGATCGACGAGCTCAAGTCCCTGTCCAGCGTCGACATGTCGGCGGAGATCGGCCGGCTCGAGAAGAAGGCGCGCCGCCTGCAAGAAGAGGTCTTCTCCGATCTCTCCCGCTGGCAGGTGGTGCAGTTGTCCCGCCACAACGCGCGGCCCTGCTTCTCGGACTACCTCGCGGCGATCTTCACCGACTTCTGCGAGCTCGCAGGCGATCGCCACTTCTCCGAAGATCCCTCCATCGTCGGCGGCTTCGCCCGCTTCAACGGCGAGCCGGTGATGGTGCTGGGCCACCAGAAGGGCCGCACCACCAAGGAAAACATGCTGCGCAACTTCGGCATGCCTCGCCCGGAAGGCTACCGGAAGGCCCGCCGGCTGATGGAGCTCGCCGCGCGCTTCAACCGGCCCATCTTCACCTTCGTCGACACCCCCGGCGCGTACCCCGGCATCGGCGCCGAGGAGCGCGGCCAGGCCGAGGCCATCGCCGTCAACCTCGAGGTCATGGCCGGACTCCCCGTGCCGGTGATCAGCACCGTCATCGGCGAAGGCGGCTCCGGTGGCGCGCTGGCCATCGGCGTCGGCAACCGCGTGCTCATGCTGGAGTACTCCATCTACAGCGTGATCAGCCCCGAGGGCTGCGCCTCCATCCTCTTCCGCGACGCCAAGCACGCCGACCGCGCCGCCGAAGCGCTCAAGCTGACGGCGAGAGATCTCAAGGAGCTCAAGATCGTCGACGAGGTGATCCCCGAGCCGCGGGGAGGCGCCCACCGCGATCCCCTCGCCGCCGCCGACAACGTCCGCGAGGCCCTCGAGAAACACCTCGCCGCGCTCAAGCCCCTGTCCGCCCGCGGCCTCGTCGACGACCGCTACGCCAAGTTCCGCGCCCTCGGCGCCTTCCTGGGGAAGTGACGTGCCCCGCCCGGTGATCGTCGCCATCGACGGACCCGCCGGCGCCGGCAAGTCCACCGTCTCGAAGATCCTCGCCCTCCGCCTGGGCTTCACCCTCGTCGACACCGGCGCCATCTACCGCTGCGTGGCCCTGAAGGCCCGGCGCATGGGCGTCGCCTTCGACGATCAGCAGGGCCTCGCGCGCGTCCTGTCCGGCCTCGACGTGCGCTTCCAGATGGACGAGGAGAAGAACCACGTCTTCCTCGACGGCGCCGACGTGTCCGAGGAGATCCGCACCCCCGAGAACTCGCTCGCCGCCAGCCAGGTCTCCAGCCGCCCGGTCGTCCGCGACGGGCTGCTCGAGCTGCAACGGCGCCTGGCCCTGGCCGCCGAGAAGGGCGCCATCCTCGAAGGGCGCGACATCGGCACCGTCGTCTTCCCCGACGCCGACCTCAAGGTTTTCCTCTTCGCGGATCCGACCGTCCGCGCGAAGCGCCGCTACGAAGAGCTCTTCCAGAAGGGCCACGAAAAACCGGTCGACGAGGTGCTGGCCGAGCAGAACCGCCGTGACAAGGAAGACAGCGAGCGCGAGGTGGCCCCCTTGAAGCCCGCGGAAGACGCGGTGCGCATCGACTCCACCCAGCTACCCCTGTCCGAGGTCGTCCACCAGATCGAAGCCCTGGTCCAGGCCCGCAGAACCCGGTGAGATTCTTTCCGCATCCCTCGCTCACGCCTTAGAGTGGCGACCAATCGATGAAGCTCGGCACGGACGAGTTCACCGGGCGGCGCTTCGGCAAGTACGAGGTGCTGTGCCGGCTCGCAGTCGGCGGGATGGCCGAGATCTTCCTCGCCTTCCCGCGGTCTGGCCCCTTCACCGGGCGCGCGGTGGTGCTCAAGCGGATCCTCGCCGAGCAACGCGAGGATCCCGCCGCCCTGCAGATGTTGATCGACGAGGCCAAGCTGACCGCCACCCTGAGCCACCCCAACGTGGCCCAGGTGCTCGATCTCGAGGTCGCGGCCGACGAGGTGCTGCTGGTGATCGAGTACATCGCCGGCGCCAACCTCGAAGAGGTGGTGGACGCGTACAAGCAGCGGGGCGAGGCGGTGCCCTTGGGCTTCGCGCTGGCGGCCATTCGCGAGGCGGCGCAGGGCCTCGGCCACGCCCACACCCACAAGAACGCGCGCGGCGAGCCGGTGCCGATCATCCACCGCGACGTCACGCCGCGGAACGTGATGCTCGACTTCGAGGGCAGCATCAAGATGCTGGACTTCGGCATCGCGCGCGTGAAGGGCTCCGAGCGCCGCACCCAGGTGGGCATGGTGCGCGGCACCACCGCGTACATGTCGCCCGAGCAGGCGATCGGCAAGGAGCTCGATCCCCGCACCGATCTCTTCTCGCTGGGGATCATCTTCCACGAGCTGCTCACCGGGCAGCGCCTGTTCCACCGGGGCAACCCGGCGCAGGAGATGGCCGCGGTGTACGAAGAGGAGATCCCCCCGCCCTCGAAGGTGAACCGGCGCGTGCCCAAGGCGCTCGACGCGGTGGTGCTGCACGCGCTCGATCGCCGCATCGAGAAGCGCTACCAGTCGGCCACCGAGTTCGTCCGCGATCTCTCGCTGGCGGCTGGCTCCACCACCTGGACCCGCGAGCGCTGCGCCGAGCTCGCCCGCCAGCAGTTCGCCGCCCGGCAGAAGGACATCGACAAGCTGCTCGCCCGCATGCCGGGCCGTGAGCCGGAGTTCCCCGAGAGTCGGACCGTGGTGGGGCGGGGCGGCCCGACGCCGGTGCTGGAAGACGAGGTGCCCGCGCGCACGGTGATCAACCAGGGGCCGCTGGTGGAGCGCTCCCGCGGCCAGCCGCCCAGCACGGACCCCTTCCAGGAGCCCGTCACCGACACCCGGCCGGTGACGCCCAAGCCGCAGCAGAAGCTGTCGGCCGACGAGCTCTTCTCCGACATGGAGGACGCGCCGGAGAAGACGCGGATCATCCAGGGAAGCAGACGCGCCCTGGCCCCGGTGTCCGGAACGCAGAGCGTCTCCGAGGTCCCTACCGATCCCCGGCGCGCGGCGGTGAAGCGGCCCGGCGGAGGCGGCTCCCGCCTGCCGTTGATCCTCGCCGCCGTGGGCGCGCTGGCCCTGGGCGCGGTCGGCGGCGCGCTGCTCATCAAGCGGCTGCAACCCTCGGCGTCGCCCGTCGGCGCGCTGGGGCGCGTGTCGATCAAGAGCGATCGCCCGGCTGACGTCTTCTTCAACGGGCAGCTCCTCGGCGCCACCCCCGCGGCGGCCTTCGTCCCCTCCGGCCAGCACTCGCTGCAGCTCAAGGAGCCCGACGGCACCACCCGCGTGCTGGTGCTGGACGTGAAGCCCGGCGAGGAGGCGAACGTGGTCGTCACGCTCGACTCGCTCGAGAAGCTGCCCTAAACGCCGCGGCATGAACACCACCGCTCTCGTCCTGGCCGGCGCGCTGCTGGCGCAGGTGCCTCCGCGCAACGCCCCCACCCCCGCCGACGCCCAGGCCTTCACCCGGAAGCTCGACGCCGACCTGAAGCGCCTCTACGTGCGCGCCTCCACGGCGGAGTGGATCAAGTCCACCTACATCACCGACGACACCGAGCGGAACGCCGCGGCGATGAACGAGGATCTGATGGCCTACACCACCCAGGCCATCAAGGACTCGCTGCGCTTCAAGGGGCTCAAGCTCGATCCCGAGACCGAGCGCATGCTGTACCTCCTGCGCGTCTCCACGCCTCTGCCGGCGCCGTCCGATCCCGCCAAGCGCACCGAGCTCGCGGGCCTCGCGGCCAAACTCGAAGGCCTGTACGGGAAGGGCAAGTGGTGCGGCAAGGGCTACACCCCCGGCGTCGACCCGAAGGCCGACGAGAAGCAGTGCAAGACGCTGCAGCAGCTGTCCGACGTGCTGGCGAAGGGCGGCACCTACGAGGCGCAGCTCGACGCCTGGTCCGGCTGGCACGAGACGTCGAAGGAGATGCGCCCCCTCTACGAGCGCCTGGTGCAGCTCTCCAACGAGGGCGCGAAGGAGTTCGGCGCCGGCGACCTGGGCGAGCTCTGGCGCAGCGCCTACGACATGAGCCCCGCCGACTTCGAGAAGGAGACCGATCGCCTGTGGACCCAGGTGAAGCCGCTCTACGAGGATCTCCACTGCTACGTCCGCGCGAAGCTGGCGAAGAAGTACGGGGCCGACAAGGTGCCCGCCACCGGGCCGATCCCCGCCCACCTGCTCGGCAACATGTGGGCTCAGGAATGGCCCAACATCTACCCGCTGGTGGAGCCCTACCAGGGCCAGCCCAGCCTCGACGTGACGAAGAAGCTCAAGGCCCTCAAGTACGACTCGAAGAAGCTGGTGGAGCTGGGCGAAAACTTCTTCGTCAGCCTCGGCCTCGACAAGCTGCCCGACAGCTTCTGGAAGCGCAGCCAGTTCGAGAAGCCCCGCGATCGCGAGGTCGTCTGCCACGCGTCGGCCTGGGACGTCACCTACTCGAACGATCTCCGCATCAAGATGTGCATCAAGGTGGACGAGGAGGATCTGATCACCGTCCACCACGAGCTCGGCCACAACTACTACTTCATGCATTACTACACGAAGCCGGTCCTCTTTCAGGCGGGCGCCAACGACGGCTTCCACGAGGCGATCGGCGACGCGCTCACCCTGTCCATCACCCCGGAGTACCTGAAGCAGCTCAAGCTGCTCGATCAGCTCCCCAAAGACGACAAGGGCCTCATCAACGTGCAGATGAAGGACGCGCTCGAGAAGGTGGCCTTCCTCCCCTTCGGGCGGATGATCGACCAGTGGCGGTGGGACGTCTTCAGCGGGAAGGTGAAGCCCGCGCAGTACAACGCGCACTGGTGGGCGCTGCGCCAGAAGTACCAGGGCATCGCTCCGGCGGGCGGCGCGCGCGGCGAGGACTACTTCGATCCCGGCGCGAAGTACCACATCCCCGCGAACGTCCCGTACATGCGCTACTTCCTCGCGCGCATCCTCCAGTTCCAGTTCCACCGCGCCCTCTGCCAGGCCGCCGGCCACACCGGCCCCCTGCACACGTGCAGCATCTACGGGAACAAGGCCGCTGGCGCGAAGCTGAAGGCCATGCTGCAACTCGGCGCCTCCAAGCCCTGGCCCGACGCCCTCGAAGTCCTCACCGGCCAGCGGCAGCTCGACGCCTCCGCCCTCACCGAGTACTTCGCGCCCCTCCAGACCTGGCTCAAGGAGCAGAACAAGGGCCAGCAGTGCGGCTGGTGACCGGCTAACTCACGAAAGTCACGTGGGAATCAGGGAAGACGTGGGAGGGGGTAGACAACCCTCGCACCCGCCGAATAGGGTCCGCGCTCCTTCCTGCTCCTGGGAAGGATTTCTAACTGAAGGACGACTCAAGCATGGCAACCGGTACTGTGAAGTGGTTCAACGACGCGAAGGGCTTCGGTTTCATCACGCAGGATGGCGGCGGTGAGGACGTGTTCTGCCACCACACTGCGATCCAGATGGACGGCTTCCGCACCCTGCAGGAGGGGCAGAAGGTCGAGTTCGAGGTGACCCGCGGCCCGAAGGGTCTGCAGGCGCAGAACGTCCGGGCTGCCTGATCAGCGTCCTGACTGAAACGTACGCGGCCTGGCGGGGGGGACTTCGCCAGGCCGTCGTGTTTCCGGAGACTCCTCTGGCCGCGGCGTCGACCACCCGGGACCGGGGAAATACACTCGCCGCATGAGCACCGCCAAACGGCTCCACTACAGCTACGACGAGTACCGGCGGTCACTCGAGCTCAGCCAGATCAAGCTCGAGTACTGCGACGGCGTCATCTACGCCATGGCGGGCGGGACCGTCGCCCATGGCCAGTTGAGCGCCGCGGCGATGGCCGTCCTTCGGGCACAACTGGTCGGGTCATGCCGCGTCTTCTCATCCGATGTCCTTATTCGCGTCGAGTCGTCGGATCTGAGCACGTATCCCGACGCCTCGGTCGTCTGCGGAGAGCTCGCGCGCTCCCGGATCGACCCGAACGCGCTGACGAACCCCAGCATCCTCGTCGAGGTGACGAGCAAGTCGACCGAGGACTACGACCGCGGCGACAAGCTGAGCCACTACAAGCAACTGCCGTCGCTGCGCGCGGTGTTGATCATCTCGCACCGGACGCGGGCGATCACCGTGATCGAGCGCAGCGGCGCGGGGTGGTCCGAGCGCGTGGCCCGCTCAGGCGAGGCGGTGACGCTCGCTGAGCCCCGCGTGACGCTCTCGGTCGACGACGTGTACTTCGGCGTCGAGCTCGAGCCGGATTAGCCCCGTTTTCCCGGGTTCTGATGAGGGTTGATTTGGCGCGGCGTTGCGCTCAAGTCCGCCGCCATGATCCTCCTCTCCGTGGTGCTGGCGGCTGCTCCCATGAACACGACCGCGATCAAGACCGAGCTGCTCAAGAAGCACGGCGAGGCGCAGAAGGCCCGCATCGAGCGGGGCGTCGATCAGGTGGCGGCGCTCTGGAAGAAGGAGGACGGGGACCTCGCCGCCTTCGCGCGCGACCACTTCCTCGTCGACGAGAAGGACCTCGCCGCCACGTTCTCGCGCTTCGAGGCCAACTTCGAGCAGCTCGACGGCCACCTGCTGGAGATCGGCCGGGAGCTGCGCAAGCCCACCGAGCTGGACGTGGGGCCCTTGCTCAAGGTCGATCCGCTCTTCGCCGCATACGATCCCGGCGCGCACCTCACCGAGGATCTCTTCGCCTCGAAGCTGGCCTTCGTGGCGCTGCTCAACTTCCCGCAGACCACCCTCGAGCAGCGGGTGAAGGACGGGCCCTCCTGGAGCCGCGCGCAGTGGGCCGAGGCGCGCCTCACCGGCCGCTTCGCGCGTCGCGTGCCTGCCGCCGTGCAGCAGGAGATCACCGCCTCGCAGGCCGCGGCCGATCTCTACATCGCCGAGTACAACCTGTGGATGCACCACGTGCTGTCGGAGAAGGGCGAGCGGCTCTTCCCGTCGGGCAAGCGGCTCATCAGCCACTGGAACCTGCGCGACGAGCTCAAGGCGAACTACGCGGACAAGGCGGGCCTCGACAAGCAGCGCACCATCATCAAGGTGATGGAGCGGATCGTCACCCAGACGATCCCCGCGGCCGTCATCGACAACCCGCGCGTCGACTGGAACCCCTTCACCAACACCCTCGTGGCGGCCCCGGCGGCCGAGGTGGAGGCGGACGCGCCGAACAAGCCCGTCTCCACCGATCCGAAGAGCGAGCCGTTCACCCGCTACGCGAAGCTGTGGGCCAACTACACGGCGCAGAAGAAGGCCGATCCCTTCTCGCCCACCGCGCCCACCGCCATCGAGCGCGCCTTCTCGCTCGGCGCCGAGATGCCCGAAGCGCGGGTGAAGGGGCTGCTCGAAGAGGTGCTGAAGAGCCCGCTGGTGCCGAAGGTGGCGGCTGAAATGGAAGCGCGCCTGGGCCGCAAGCTGGAGCCCACGGACCTCTGGTACAACGGCTTCCTGCCGCGCGGCGCCATCCCCGAGGCGCAGCTCGACGCGAGGACGCGCGCGAAGTACCCGACGGCGGACGCGTTCGCCAAAGACATCCCCCGCATCCTCCAGGGCCTGGGCTTCTCGCCGGAGCGCGCGAAGTACCTGGCCGAGCGGATCAAGGTCGATCCCTCCCGGGGCGCAGGCCACGCGATGCAGTCCGCCCGCCGCGGCGACTTCCCGCGCCTGCGCACCCGCGTCGAGAAGGACGGGATGAACTACAAGGGTTACAACATCGCGATCCACGAGCTGGGCCACAACGTCGAGCAGGTCTTCTCGCTCTACGACGTCGATCACACGCTGCTCGCGGGCGTGCCCAACACCGCCTTCACCGAGGCGATCGCCTTCGTCTTCCAGGCGAAGGATCTCGAGCTGCTGGGGCTCGGCAAGCCCGACGCCGAGCAGGAGCGCCTGCGGGTCCTCAACGACTTCTGGATGACCTGGGAGATCGCCGGCGTGGCGCTGGTGGACATCGAGGTGTGGCACTGGATGTACGAGCACCCGAAGGCCACGCCGCAGCAACTGCGCGACGCCACGGTGGAGATCGCGAAGAAGATCTGGAACCAGTTCTACGCGCCGGTGCTGGGCGGGAAGGACACGCCGCTGCTCGGCATCTACTCGCACATGATCAGCTACCCGATGTACCTCTTCAATTACCCGCTCGGGCACCTGATCGCGTTCCAGATCGAGGAACAGGTGAAGAAGACCGGGAAGATCGGCCCGGAGATCGAGCGCATGGCGACGGTGGGTGCGGTGAGTCCGGATCTCTGGATGACGAAGGCCTCGGGTGAAGGCGTGTCCGCCGGACCCCTGCTGCGCGCCACGGAGGCGGCGCTCAAGAAGTGATCGCCTTCGCGCTGGTGGTGCTGGCGGCGGCTCCGGTGGGGCTGGAGGCGTCCGTCCACGAGCTGACCCTCGACAACGGCATGACCTGGCTGGTGGTGGAGCGCCACGACGCGCCCGTCTTCACCGGCTTCGTGCGCGTGCGGGTGGGCGGCGTGGACGAAGCGCCCGGGCAGACGGGCCTGGCGCACCTCTTCGAGCACCTGGCCTTCAAGGGCACGCCCGTGCTGGGCACGAAGGACTGGAAGGCCGAAGCCCCGCTGCTCGAGCAACTGCAGAAGGTGGGCGACGCGCTGGCGGCCCTGGAGCGGGCAGGGAAGAGCGGCACGGACGAAGGCAAGGCGCTCGCGCTGGAGCTCGCCCGGCTGTCGAAGGCGCACCAGGCCCTCACCGACGAGAACGCGCTGACCAGGCTGTACCAGCAGGCGGGCGCGGTCGGACTCAACGCCACCACGGACAAGGATCTCACCAGCTACTACGTCAGCCTGCCGAGGAACCGGCTCGAGCTCTGGCTCACCGTGGAGGCGCAGCGCTTCGCCTCGCCCGTCCTCCGGGACTTCTACACCGAGCGCGCGGTGGTGCAGGAAGAGCGGCTGCGCAGCATCGAGACCAACCCCGGCGGCGTGATGTACGAGGAGCTCAACCAGCTCGCCTTCGTCTCGAGCCCCTACCGCTGGCCGACGGTGGGCTACGCAGACGACCTGAAGGCGCTCTCGCTGGCCGAGGCCCACGCTTTCTTCGAGACGCACTACCGGGCGTCCAACGCGGTCGGCTGCATCGTGGGCGACGTGACGGTGGAGGAGGTGCGGAGGCTGCTCGACAAGACCTTCGCCCACCTGCCCCGAAAGCCGCGGCCGGCCGAGCCGGCGTTCTCCGAGCCCCCGCAGCGGGCCGAGCGGCGATCGACGGTGACGTTCGACGCGAAGCCGCGGTTGCTCCTCGGCTTCCGCAAGCCTCCGCCGCCGGCGCGGGACGACGCGATCTTCGACGTCTTCGACGTGCTGCTGGGCGAAGGGAACACCGCGCGGCTGACGCAGCGGCTGGTGTACCGGGATCGGCTGGCGCAGGCGGTGGGCACCTTCACCGGGCCGGGGAACCGCTACGAAGGGCTCTTCATCATCTCGGTGATTCCTCTCGAGGGCGCGAAGCTGGAAGCGGTGGAGGCCGCGCTGTGGGACGAGCTCGGGCGCCTGGCCCAAAAGCCAGTGGAGGCGAAGGAGCTGGAGAAGGTGCGCAACCGCGTGACGGCGAACCTCGCGCGCGCCCAGGAGACGAACGCGGGCCTGGCCAGCGCGCTCAGCCGCTTCGAGGCGCTGCTGGGCGACTGGCGCTACGTGGTGGAGCTGCCCAGGACGATCGACTCCATCACCGCGGAAGAGGTGCGGGCCGCGGCGGCGAAGTACTTCGTGCGCACCAACAGCGTGACCGTCTCCCTGCCGCCCGCTGTCGGAGAGGGGAAGAGCCGATGAGGGCGGACGCCTGCGTGCTGCTGCTCGTCTTGTCCTCCTGCGCGACGGCGCCGATCCCGGAGCCGCAGGTCATCACCCGCCCGCAGCCCGGGCTCGAGTCCGCGCCCACGAAGCCCCCGCTGGCGACCTTCCCCTTGCCGGCCGCGCTGGCGGTGGATCCGACGACGCTGAAGGCCGCGCCGCTCGAGCTCACCATTCGTCGCCCGGAGCGCTTCGACCTGGGCAACGGGGTCACGGTCTACCTGGTGGAGGATCACACCACGCCGCTGGTGCTGGTGCGGGCGCTCCTCCCGGCTGGCATGGCGGAGGATCCCCCCGAGAAGCTGGGGCTCGCGTCGGTGACGATGACCTTGTTGACCGAGGGCGGCGCAGGCCCGCTGTCGGCGGAGGCGCTGGACGAGCTGCTCGAGCACCACGCGGCGGACTTGAGCAGCGCCGCGAGCGACGAGTACTCGATGGTGTCTCTCTCGGTGCGCTCGCAGGATCTGACCAGGCTGCTCCCGGTGTTCACCGACGTCCTGCAGCGTCCGCGGCTCGACGCGAAGCGCTTCGAGGTGATCCGCGGGCGCGTGCTGGAGACCGTCCGTCGGCGGGAAGATCGCCCGGACTCGGTCGCCGCGCGCGCCCTGAACAAGGCCTTCTTCGGGCCCCAGAGCCCGCTGGCGAGAGAGCCGCTCGAGGAGCACGTGAAGTCCCTCACGCTGGCCGACGTGCAGCGCTTTCACGCGACATACTTCACGCCTGCCGGTACGCGCCTGGTGATCACCGGCGACTTCGATCCTTCCGTGGTGAAGACGCTGCTCGGGCTGCACCTCAAGCCGTGGAAGGGCGGCCCGCTGCCGGCGCGCCTCTGGGGGCAGGGGAAGGCCCAGACACGGCGGATCATCCTGGTCCCGCGGGACGTGGCGCAGGTGAAGATCCGCCTCGCCGGGCCGGGCTTCGCGCGAAAGTCACCCGACGAGTATGCGCTGCGGCTGGTCACCACCGCCCTGGGCAGCTTCGGGGTCGGCCGGCTCTACCGGGAGATCCGCGACGAGCGCGGGCTGGCCTACTCCGCCTTCGCGCAGATCAGCCCGGGGCCCACCACCGGGCTCTTCGTTGCGGGGTTCGACACGCGTCCCGAGCGGGCCGTCGAGGCCCTGGAGGTGGGCCTGCGGATCCTCGAAGGCGTCGGCGGGCCCGAGCCGCTGCAGCGCGAAGAGCTCGTCACCGCCACGGACATGTCGCTCAACGCCTTCGCCTTCCGCTTCGACACCGCGGCCCGCATCGGCTTCGAGCGCGCGCTGTTCGATCACTTCGGCTACCCCGACGACTACCTCGATCGCTACCGCGAGCGCACCGCCGCCGTCTCCCTGGAGGCTGCCAACCAGCACGCGCGTCTGCTGGGGAAGAACCTGCAGATCGTCGTCGTCGGGCCCCGCAGCCTCGAGGCCCAGCTCTCACGCCTGGGGCCGGTCACGCTGATCAGCGACGTCGATCATTTCCGTTGAAGTCCCGGCGGTTTTTTTGACGGCGTGGATCAGGCCCGTAGGCTTTGCCACAGCTCGCTTCAGCGAGCGCACACCTCCGAAAGGGCCCCGACCGATGAGCGACAAGCGCAAGCAGACCCGTGTCCCCCTCGACGTCTACATGAACAAGTACGTGGCCGGCGTGCCCTACATGGCCCGCACCGCGGACATCAGCCGCGAAGGTGTGAGACTGTCGCACCTCATCGAGCCCGAGATGGCCGGAAAGCGCGTGGGGCTGCAGTTCCAACTCCCCGGATCCGAGGAGGTCATCTACGCGGAGGGCGAGGTGGTGCGGGAGTGGGCCGATCTCTCCGAGCGCGAGGAAGGATCCGGCGTGCGCTTCACGCTGCTCACCGAGCGCCACCGGCGGTTGATCGAGCAGTTCGTCGCGCGCCACCCCGCAGGGCAGTGAAGAGCAGGGAAACCCCGTAGCCTGGTCGAGCGCGTCGCGCCGACTTGCCTTGAAGGTTCGCGGAGGACCCACGTAGATTCGACGCTGGTTCCACTGATCCCACCCGGGGGAGGCGTCGAAACGTGAAACGACTCGCGATGGTGTGTGCCCTGGCCGTCTCGCTGGCTGCGTGGGCGCAGGGCAAGGACCCGAAGGACACGAAGCCCGCCGACCCCGCGAAGCAGGGCGTCAACTGGGCGGGTCAGGTGATCCGCGCCACCGGGCAGGGCGCCCCCGACATGAAGGCGGCGAACGCGGCCCAGGCGCGGCTCGGCGCGGAGATGGCGGCGAAGCTGGACGCGCTGCGCAACCTCCTGGGTCAGGTGAAGGGCACGTCCATCGACGGCACCCGCAAGATGGGCGACCTCATGGCGAAGGACGAGGTGCGCGCGCGGGTCGAGGGGATCGTCAAGGGCTACAAGATCGTCAACAAGCGGTACTTCTCCGACAACGGCGTGGAGATCGAGGTCGAGGTGCCGGTCTCGATGCTGGCCGACGTCATCGATCCCGACGCCACGCAGGTGCTGGCCGTCGGCAAGCCCGAGGGCGAGAAGGCCACGGGGTTGGTGATCGACGCGCGGGGGCTCAAGGTGACGCCGGCGCTGATGCCCCGGGTGCTCGACGCCGAAGGCAAGCCCGTCTACTCCATCGACTCCCTCTCGGCCGAAGCGCGGAAGACCAGCGGCGTGGCCGCGTATGTGGCCAGCCTCGACGACGCGCAGAAGTCGCCCAAGGCGGGCGAGAAGCCCCTCGTGCTGAAAGCCGCGAAGGCCTCGGGCGCCGATCTCCAACTCGCCCCCGAGGACGCGAAGAAGCTCGCCACCTTGAACACCGGCTTCCTCGCCGACGGCAAGGTCGTCATCGTCCTCAACTGAAAGGTCCGGCACCCATGAGCGCCATCCGACTGATGCTGCTGTCTCTCTCGCTGTCTTCCCTGGCGCTGGCGCAGGCCACCGTGGTGACGAAGGAGGGCACGGGCGAGGCGGCGATCGTCAACAAGGACGAGCAGAAGGCCTTCGCCGAGGCCCAGCAGAACGCGCTGCGCGCGGCGGTGGAGCAGGCCGCCGGCGTGAAGATCGACTCCGACACGCTGGTGGTGAACAACCAACTCGTCCGCGACCAGATCTTCTCCAACACCTCCGGCTACGTGAAGAAGTTCGATCTCGTCTCGAAGAAGGTGGAGAAGGGTGTCGTCACCGTCACGGTCAAGGCCGACGTCATCACCGACAACCTCGAGAAGGACATCGAGGCGGCGCGCGCCCTCGTCCGTCGCATGGGCAAGCCCAGCATCGTGATCCTGGTGCATGAGACGACGCTGCAGAGCACCGCCAACGGCCAGGCGGTGACGTCGTCGGATCACGTGGCGACGGTGTTGACCGAGGCCTTCAAGGCCGACGGCTGGGAGGTGAAGGATCCCGCCTTCGCGGCCGGGAAGGTGCGGATCGCCGCCGGCGCGTCCGTCGGCGCGGTCGAGGCCAAGGAGATCGGCGATCTCACCAAGGCCGCGTACATCCTCTACGGCACCGCGGTGCTGCGGAACCAGGATCCCCCACCGGAGTGGATGAAGGACGGCAAGCCGCTCGTCTTCGCCGTCACTGGTGAGTACGACCTGCAGCTCTTCTCCACCGAGAACGGCCGCCAGTTGGTGAAGGCCAGCGGGCTCCTGACCCACCCGGGGAAGCCGGGCGCCGAGTTCGAAACGATGAAGAAGTACGTCATCTCGTACGAGCGCAGCGCGCACGACGTGGTGAAGGCGCGCAAAGCCGAGATCATCGCCTCGGTGCGCAATGGGGTGCTCGAGGCGCTGCGCGATCAGGCCGTCAATGGCTCGCAGATCTCCTTGAGCGTCTCGGGCCTCGACAGCTTCGGCGCCGCCAAGGACTTCAAGAAGGCGCTCGAGGCGATCAAGGGCCTGCGCGAGGCCACCCAGGACGGCTTCAACAAGGGCACCGCGAAGTACCGCATCGTCTTCCTCGGCTCGGCGCAGGAGCTGGCCGATCAGGTCGAGCAGGCGAGCTTCAAGAAGAAGAAGCTGACCATCGTGTCCGTCAGCGGCAACGCGATGGAGGTGCAGGTCGGCGGCAAATGAGGCGGGCGGCCTGGGCGCTGCTGGTGGCTGGGTGCGCGTCGCAGCCCGGCATGTCCTCCCTGGTCCCAGCCTTCGAGCTGCCGAAGGAGAAGCCCCAGCGCAGCGAGCTGGTGCTGCACTGCACCCAGGCTGACGCGGAGGTGTGGTTGGACGGCGTGCCCCAGGGCCTCTGCGAGGACTTCAACGGAGAGCCGAAGGGGCTCGGGCTGGGGAAGGGGCCGCGGCGGGTCGAGGTGAAGAAGCGCGGCTTCGTGCCGTGGGAGTCGTGGATGGAGGCCGACGGCACGCGCGTGGTGATGAACGTGGCGTTGATTCCGAATGGAGGCAGCACCCCATGAGAAGGCTCCTCGCGTTGTCCCTCGCGCTCCTCGCCGGCTCGGCGTTCGCGGCCGTGGGGAAGATCGCCGTGCTGGAAGGCGCTGGCACCCGGACTCCGAAGGACGGAGCCGCGGTGGCCCTCGCGGTGGGCACGGAGGTCGAGCTGGGCGACACCCTCGACGTCACGAAGGGCAACCTCAAGTTCGAGCTCAACGACGGCAGCGTGATCGCCCTCGCCGAGAAGTCGAAGCTGGAGATCACCGAGGCCGAGTTCGAGGGGCAGGAGCGCAAGGGCTTCTCCGCCTTCTTGAAGGCCGGCAGCCTCTGGACGAAGGTGAAGAAGGCGCTGGGCGGCGGGAAGTTCGAGGTGACCACCGAGCGCGCGGTCGCCGGCGTCCGCGGCACCATCTTCCGCATCGACGCGGACACGCTGGTGAAGGCCGCCAAGGGCAAGGGCCAGGGGCGCAAGGCCTCCGTCGTCCGCGTGGTCGAGGGCGTGGTGGCCGTGAAGCCCACGAAGGCGATCGCGAAGACGATCAAGTCCGCCACGCCCCCGCAGAAGGGCGCGCGCGTCGAGGTGCCGGGCCCGAAGGAGATCACCGCAGACGAGTGGGAGGCCCGCTTCGTCGAACTCCAGCAGAACCAGCAGATCGCCGTCGGCGTGGATCTCTGGGAGCAGGCGGAGATCGACGCGAAGGCCAAGGCGGACGCGTTCTCCAAGTGGCTCGAGAAGAACCCCTAGCGCTCGCCTGCGCGCTGGCGCTGGCTGCGTCCGCCTGGGGACAGGATCAACGGCCGCTGCCGAAGGGCAGCCCCGAGGCGCTCGTCACCGGCACGCTGAAGGTCCACGCTTTCGCGCACGAAGACCTCCCCCCTGACTCGCTGCGCGCGCTCGCCCGGCCGCAGGTGACGCTCTGGCTGGACACGCGAACCAACACCTTGAAGGAGTCCACCGTCGAGCGGCTGGCCCGCTTCGACGAGGCGTGGGTGCGGCTGCGCGCGCCGCTGTCGAAGACGGACGCGGCGGTGCTGGCGCGGATCCCCAGGGCGGGCGTGTGGGCGACGCCGAGGGATCTCGAGGGGCTCGCCGGGCGCGTGCCGGGCGTGCGGAGGTGGGCCCTGGAGCTCGAAGGGCCGCTCGATGCCGCCACCGCCGAGCGGATCGCGAAGGCCCGGCCCTCGGTGGTGCGCTGGCGGCCCGGCGGGGCGGTGGATCTCCTGGGGTGGGGGCTCTTCCTCTCGCTGCCGGGGAAGAAGGTGTGGGCGCCGGCGCCGGGAGAGCTCCTCGCCACGCGCTGCGCCGATCGCGCCAGGGAGCTGCCCGCCCTCGAGCTGCACGTCGCCACGCTGCTCGCCATGAGCGCCGACGTCTTCCCCTGTGGCCGCGGCACCCGGGTGATCGTCCCCGGCGACGTCGAACCGTGGCTCCTCCAGTCGCTGGTGGTGAGGGATCCTTCCGTCGAGCTCGTGGTCCAGGTGGGCGACGACGCGGACGCCGCCTCGAAGGTCAGACGCCTGCTCGATCGCCTCGGTTTAGGCCCTGGTCGATGAGGTTGGCACGCTTGACGCTGCGTGGCGTTGGGGTGGATGATTCCCGCGCTTTTCAAGGGGTTTCTCAAGGAGTCTTGCCCGGTTGCCGCTTCCAACGATTTCGCATCGAGGGGCGTCCAACCCGTCGCAGGTCCTTCACCAGCGGGTCATCATGCATCGACTGATCAGCATCACCCTCGTCGCGCTGTCTGTGGCGGCCTTCGCCCAGACGGAGAAGGCCGAGAAGAAGAGCGCGAAGGACACCGAGCTCAAGAAGAAGGAAACCAACCTCGCGCCCGAGAAGGGACTGGCCGGCGACATCACGCGCAAGAAGGAGAAGCGCGAGGAAGCCCCGGCGATGAAGTACGATCAGTTCCGCACGGGCATCGAGCTGCAGGTGGCCAGCAAGCGCCGGGAGCAGATCACCGATCTCCAGAAGATCATCGACCTGTCGCAGGACAAGAAAGAGAAGCCGGGCCTGCACTTCCGCCTCGGCGAGCTCTACTGGGAAGAGTCGAAGTACTTCTTCTTCGAGGGCAACCGCAAAGACGACGACAAGATCCGCGCGATGAACGCCGACGACAAGGCGGGCGTCGAGCGCGCCGAGGCCGAGAAGGCCGAGCTGCTCAACCAGTCCAGGGAGTACGCGCAGAAGGCGATCACCGAGTACTCGACGATCGTTCAGAACTACAAGGACTACGAGCGCACCGACGAGGTCCTCTACTTCCTCGGCCTCAACCTGATGGAGATGAACGACGAGAAGCGCGCCCTCGTCGCCTACAACCGGTTGATCAGCAAGTACCCGAAGTCGAAGTACCTGCCCGACGCGTACCTGGCGGTGGGCGAGTACTACTTCAACAACTCCAAGTCGAAGCGCGACATGCTCGAGAAGGCGCTCGACAACTACAAGAACGCCGCGAAGTTCACCGACAACGCCGTGTACGGCTACGCGATGTACAAGCAGGGTTGGTGCTACTTCAACATGAACGACTTCGAGAAGGCGATGGACCAGTTCAAGGCCGTCGTCCTCTACGCCGAGCTGGCGGGCGCGGAAGAGGTCGAGGGGCCGAAGAAGGGCGGCAAGTCCAACCGGTCCGGCCTCGCGAAGGAAGCGCGGACCGACTACGTGCGCGCCTACTCCCGCGGCGGCGGCGGGCCCACCGAGGCGAAGGACCGCTTCTCGAAGCTGGCGAAGACGCCCGACGATCTCCGCACGATGATGAAGCAGCTGGCCGGCCTCTTCTACGAGGACGGCAAGGACAAGGAAGCCGCGCTCGCCTACGACATGCTGATCAAGGAGCGCCCGATCTCCCCCGAGGCGCCCGGCTTTCAGTCGCGCATCGTCGACTGCGTGATGCGCGCCGGCAACAAGCAGATGACCGTCCAGCAGGTGCGTCGCCTGGTGAAGATCATGGACGACGTGCTCAAGGGCAACCCCAAGCTCGAGGACAAGGACAAGAAGGCGCTCGACGAGGCGCGGGAACTCTCCGAGCGCACCATCTCCAACCTCGCCGTCACCTGGCACAACGAGGCGAAGAAGACGCGCGACGACTCTACCTTCGAGTTCGCCAACGCCGTCTACGCGGACTATCTGACGCTCTTCCCTCAGAACCCCAAGGCCTACGCGCTGCGCTTCTTCTGGGCCGAGCTGCTCAACGACAACCTGAACAAGTACGACCGGTCCGCCGAGGAGTACACGCGCGTCTTCAACCAGGACATCGAGGCCATCAAGAAGGGCGGCGACGCGAAGCCCGGGAAGTACATGGTCAACGCCGCGTACAACTCGATCCTCGCCTGGGACGAGGTGGTGAAGGGCGCCATCACCCGGGGGGAGATCAAGCAGCCGGCCATCACCGATCCCAACGCGAAGCTGGACATCCACCCGCTGAAGAAGGGCCTCCTCGACGCCTGCGAGCGCTACATCAAGTACATCGAGAAGGGCGAGAAGCAGGTGGAGATCAAGTACAAGGCCGCGAAGATCTACTACGACTACAACCACCTCGACGAAGCGGTCGCGCGCTTCGCCGACATCGCGCTCAAGTACCCCGACTACAAGTTCGAAGACGGGAGCAAGGCGGGTGAGGTCGCCGCCAACCTGGTGCTCGACTCCTACAACCTGCTCGGCGACTGGGCGAAGGTGAACGAGTGGGCGCGGAAGTTCTACGCCGAGGAGAAGCTGGCGCAGGGGGACTTCCGGGTGGCGTTGGCCAAGCTGATCGAGCAGTCCAGCTTCAAGCTGATCAACCAGCTCGAGGCGAAGAAGGAGTACGCCAAGGCCGCCGAGCAGTACATGCAGTTCGTCGCCGAGTGGCCCAAGTCCGAGTTCGCCGACAAGGCGCTCTTCAACGCGGCCATCGACTTCTACAACGCGAAGATGCTCGACCGCGCCATCGAGGTGCGCAAGCAGTTGATCGTCAAGCACCCGAAGTCGCAGTACGTGCCGCAGACGATGTTCGCGCTGGCCGAAGGCTACGAGGCGATCGCCGACTTCGCGCCGGCCAGCGACTTCTACGAGGCCTACGCCGCCAACTACGAGAAGAGCAAGACGGGCGGAGGCAAGAAGGCCGCGCCGAAGAAGGGCAAGAAGGGCAAGGGCGACGACAAGGCCGACGGACCGGAGCAGGTGTGGGAAGAGCAGAAGGCGCAGGACGCGCTGTTCAACGCCGGCGTCTTCCGCGAGGGCCTCGGGCAGTACAAGGTGGCCTTGAAGAACCGCGAGCGCTACCTCGAGCTGTGGCCCAGGTCGAAGGACGCGGAGGCGGTGGAGAAGTCCATCCTCGATCTCTACGAGAAGATGAACGCCTGGAAGAAGGTGCTCGACGGCCTCGAGGCGTACGAGAAGAAGAACACCAAGGACCCGAACAAGATCCTCATCTCCGAGGGCCGCATCGCCACCATCTACGAGGAGAAGCTGAAGAACCAGAAGGCAGCCCGCGGCGTCTATGAGCGGATCTGGAAGTACTACGATCAGCTGCCCAAGAAGCACCGCGACAACCTGGAGATCCAGGCGCTCGACGCGGTGGCCCGCGCGTCCTTCCTGCAGAACGAGGACGACTGGAAGAAGTACGCCAGCACCAAGCTGCGCTGGTCGAAGGTGCAGAACATCGGCGAGCTGAAGGGCTCCATCAAGGTGAAGGGCGAGGCGCTGGCCGACGTGCAGAAGGCGTACACCCGCACGGTGGCGCTCAAGTCGGCCGATCCCGCCATCTGCGCGCTGCACAAGATCGGCATGGCGTACGATCAGTTCGCCGAGCAGTTGATCAACTTCCCGGTGCCCAAGGGGCTGCCCGAAGAGCTCCTCATCGAGCTGCGGCCGCAGTTCGAGCAGCAGGCCGAGCAGCCCAAGGCCAAGGCGACGGAGGCGTTCGCCGCGGTGGTGCAGAAGAGCCAGGAGCTGGACGTCTTCAACCCGTGCACCCAGGCGGCGCTCAACATGCTGCGCACCAAGTACGCGCCCACCCAGTTCCCCCCGATGTACGAGGACACCTTCGAGCTGAAGGTGGACGGCAAGCAGCAGCCGGCGATCGGCGGGGGCGTCTTGACCAGCATCCAGACGGTGCCGGTGGTGACCGCCGAGAAAGCGGCGGAGATGCAGGTGAAGGCGCGCGAGGTGAGCGCCCGCGATTCTTCCGCCACCGCGCCGGAGATCGATCTCACCGCGCCGGACACCCCCGCCCCCGCGCCGAAGACTGCGGCCGCCCCCACGCCCGCTCCGGCGCCCGCGCCCACCAAGAAGCCCGACGGCGGAGCCGCGCCGAAGAAACCCACGGCTGACGACGAGCCGGAGGACACGCTGTGAGGCCCGCGATGAAGTCGGTGACCAGGGGGTTGCTCGCGCTGGCCGCGGCGGTGGCGGTGTCAGGGTGCGCCACCACCAGCACCACCTCCAGCGGTGGCCCGGTGAACGTCGGCGGCCCGCGCGTGGGCACGGTGCAGGGCGGGGCGGTGCAGGGGGAAGTGCAGCCCCAGGTGTCGGCGAAGGCGAAGCTGCTCTTCGATGATGCGCTCAAGGCCTTCGAGGCGCAGAAGAAGACCGGCACCTTCGACTACCCGGCGCTGGAGAAGCGCTTCCGCGCCGCGGCTGACGCGGATCCCAACCTCGCTGAGGCTACCTACAACCTGGGTGTGCTGGCCGAGCGGCAGGGGCGCGTCAAGGAGGCGGTGGCGCTCTACAAGGAAGCGCTGGCCCGCAAGCCGACGCTGCGGCAGGCCGCGGAGAACCTGGCCGTCATCGCCCAGAACAACGGCGACGAGCAGGGCGCGGTGGGGATCTACCAGAACATCCTCACCAACTACCCGGACGACGCGTCGAGCCGGGCGCGGCTGGCGGAGGTGCACCGGCGGCGCGGCGAGCTGGACAAGGCGATCGAGCTGGCGCGCGAGGCGCTCTTCCGCGACCCGAAGACGCTGCACGCCTACAAGACGATGATGTCCGTCTACTACGAGCAGAAGCAGTACTCGCTCGCGCGGCTGATCGCGCTGCGCGCGCTGAAGCTCGACGACGCGGATCCCGAGATCTACTACACGGTGGGCCTCATCAACCTCGCCGAGAAGGACCCGCTCAAGGCCAAGGCGCAGTTCAAGAAGGCCGTGGAGGTGCGCCCCGACTTTCTCCCCGCGCACTACCAGCTCGCGTCGATGGCGATGAAGAGCGAGAACTACCTCGCGGCCGAGGAGCACCTGCGCCACGTGCTGCAGTCCAACGGGAAGAACGCCGAGGCCCTGATGAACCTCGGCGTCGCCTACAAGGGCATGGGCCAGCTGGACAAGGCGATGGCCACCTACGACGAGGTCCAGAAGCTCAACAACGAGCTGCCCGAGCTGTACCTGAACCGGGGGATCATCATCGGCCTCAAGGGCGATCCGGAGAAGGCGATCACGCTCTTCAAGACGTTCATCGCGCGCAAGGGGGAGGCGGGCTTGGGCATGGATCACCCCGTGCACAAGCTGATCGAAGAGCAGGAGAACGTCATCAAGAAGCGCGAGGAGGACAAGAAGATCGCCGAGGAGGCGGCGAAGATGGAGGC
>JBFMHF010000125.1:0-21828 GCA_040752975.1 Myxococcota bacterium | reverse complement strand
ACGGGGGCGGGGGCGGCGGCGGCTGGACAGAGGCGAGCGGCGGAGGCGGCGGCACCGAGAACTGCGGCTCGCGCATCGTCTCGCGGATGTTGGGCGGCGGAGCGCTGACCGCGGGCTCGGGCCGCGCGGGCATCGGCATGGGCGGCGGGGCGGCGAAGTGGGGCTCGCGCCAGGTGTCGGTGATCTTCGGGCCGGCGCCAGGAGCGGTGGGCGGCACCGTGCCCAGGGCGTCCAGCGCGCGCGCCTTCTTCGCCTCGTCGAAGACCTGGAAGAAGCTGGCCAGCTCGGGGATGTTGCCGAGCCGCTTCCAGGTGTCGCCGGTGAGGCTGATCTCGTCGTCGCGGCCGACCTTCCCCTCGATGATCCACTTCTGCAGCGTGGTCAGCTCGCGGCAGGAGAAGAGGTTGCCGCCCGGCTGGCGGATCTTCCACTCGCGGGACGGGGGCGCCGGAGGCAGCTCGCCGGCGGCCTGCGCCTGTCGTACGGCGGCCTCGCCCTCGCGCACCGGCAGCGTCACCACCAGCGACTTCTTCTTCACGCGGAACACGTGCCCGCACGTGGTGCACTTCACGGTGACGCCGTCTTCCGGCACCCGCGCGTCGTCGAGCTCGTACTCGGTCTGGCACTTCGGACAACCGACGTCCATCGCGTCGGCAAACGTAGATCACCGGCAGGGCAACGTCGTGATTTTGCGCGCCAACCGGCGAGGGGCCGAAAAATTGCCAGGTCGGGCCCCCCCCCTACACTCCTCCGCGATCCAGCCTTCTACAGGGGTGTTCCTCCACATGTCCGACAAGAAGCGGAGCCGCGAAAAGTCCGTGCTCTCGAAGCAGGAGATCGCCGTCCGCCGCAAGGCGCTCAGCAAGAAGATGAACCAGACGTCGGGGGCCGCGCGCCGCGCCATCGGAGGCGTCGTCGTGCTGGCCCTCTCGGTGCTGGCCTTCCTGGCGGTCGCCACCTTCGACGCGCACGATCGCCTGGGCCCGGGCTTCCACAACGCCATCGGCCCGGTGGGACACGCGCTGGCCGAGGCGCTGCGCGGCCTCTTCGGCGTCACCGCGCTGGTGCTGCCGCTGGTGGGCATCTACGCGGCGGGGTTGATGTTCGTCGGCGACGCGGAGCGGCGGCGGTGGTCGCAGGGCGTCAGCCTCGCCCTCCTCCTGGTGTGCGCCGCGGTGCTGGCGCAGCTCTTCATCACCGACGACGGGAGCTGGTCGCACCCGCCAGGCGGACTCCTGGGGCGCGAGCTGGGCGGGGTGATGACGGCGCTCTTCTCGACGGTGGGGACGGTGGTGCTGGTGAGCGCGCTGGCGGCGGTGGCCTTCATCGTCGGCACGCAGTACGCCTTCCTGCGCTTCTGCGCCTGGGCGTGGGACGTCACGCTCAAGCTGGGGCAGCACCTCAAGACGTGGGCGATCGCCTTCCTCGCCGCACAGCGAGAAAGGGCCGCGCAGCGCCGCCTCGAGGCCGAGAAGGCCGCCGCGGAAGAAGCCGCCTTCCTCGCCGAGCTGGAGGCGCAGGAGGCCGAGCTGTCCGAGCTGGAGGCGGCCGCGGCCGAGGCCGAAGCAGTCGCCGAGGAGTCGGAGCGCGCCCAGCGGGAGAAGGAGCAGGCGCGCCTCGCCGATCTCGCCGAGAAGGAGCGGCTCAAGGCCGAGCGCGAGAAGGCGATGGTGGAGCGCGAAGCGGCCCGCCTGGCCCGCGAGGCCCTCAAGACGGCCCGCAGCAACCAGAAGGAAGAGCGGAAGAACGCCGCCGCCGTGCTGGCCCCCACCCTCATCAACGAGGCGAAGGCGCAGGTGCAGATCGACGCGCCGCTGGAGGGCGATCCCGCGTGGGCCACGGGCTTCTCCTTCGGTCCGAAAGAGCCGCAGGTGTCCGCCCCTCCCCTTCCCTCCGAGTACCTGCAGTCCGTGCCGCCCGCGAGGCGTGTGCCCACCATCGTGGAGCCGCCGGGTACTGCGCTGGCGCCGCCGCCTCCTCCTCCCGAGGCCCTGGTCATGGAGACGCAGGCCGCCGCCGCCACCGTGGGCGCCCTGCCAGGTCCCGGCCTGCTGGAGTCGGCTTCCGGCGCCGCCGTGTCGGCGCCGCCCCCGCCGGTCGCCGCCGCCGCTGCTGCCCTCGCGCCTCAGGGACCCGCCGCCGCCGCTGCGCTGGCGCCCGCCGGTGCGACGGCGCTGGCCCGCACGCCGCTGATCATCGAGCCCAAGGCGCCGCCCAGGCCGACGGCGAAGAAGAAGGAGCCCGAGTTCGAGTTCCACGACGGCCGGACCAGCTTCGCCGTGCCTCCCATCGACGTGCTGGAAGTGCAGCACCGGGAGCGCACCGCGCTGGACAAGGACGCCTTCCTCGCCACCGCGGAAAAGCTGTCGTCCAAGCTGAAGGACTTCGGCATCGAGGGCGAGGTGGTGGAGATCCGCCCGGGCCCCGTGGTGACGATGTACGAGTTCAAGCCGGCGCCCGGCGTGAAGATCAGCCGCATCGCGTCCTTGTCGGACGATCTCGCCATGGCCATGGAAGCCATGCGGGTGCGCATCGTCGCGCCCATCCCCGGCAAGGGCGTCGTCGGCATCGAGGTGCCGAACAAGAGCCGGGAAATCGTCTTCCTGAAGGAGATCGCCGAGCAGGACGCCTTCCAGAAGTCGCAGTCGAAGCTGACGATGTGCCTGGGCAAGGACATCGAGGGCATGCCCTACATCCTCGATCTCGCGAAGGCGCCGCACCTGCTGATGGCCGGCACCACCGGCTCGGGCAAGTCGGTGTCGGTGAACGCGATGATCATGTCGATGCTGCTCAAGTCGACGCCCGAAGAGGTCCGATTCATCATGGTGGACCCGAAGATGCTCGAGCTGTCGGTGTACGAGGGCATCCCGCACCTGCTGCTGCCGGTGGTGACGGATCCGCGGAAGGCCGCCATCGCGTTGCAGTGGGCGGTGGAAGAGATGACGCGGCGCTACAAGCTGCTCGCCGAGGCCGGCGTACGGAACATCAGCGGCTACAACACCTTCGTCGAGGGCGAGCTGGCGAAGAAGCGCGGCGCGAAGAAGGCGGCCGAGAAGACGGTGGACGCGAAGCCCATCGTGCTCAAGCCCCAGGTGAGCGAGAAGAAGGTGACGCTGGAGCCCCCGCCCGCCGAGGCGAAGCCGGTGGAGCCGACGCCCGCGGTCGAGGCCGCGCCGCCCGAGAAGCCGAAGAAGAAGCGCCGCCTGTTGATCGTCGACGTGGCCGACGAGAACGCCCCGCCGCCGACGCCGCCCGAGGGCACGCCCGCGGTGGAAGCGAAGCCCGCCGAGCCGCCGCCCGAGCTGAACGTGGGCGTGGCCGCGCCGGTGGAGGCGCTCGAGGATCCCCGCGAGGGCATCACGCCCGAGGTGCAGGCCGAGGTGAAGGCGGTGGCCAGCGAGGCGGAGATCCGCGTCGACGAGTCGCACGTGGTGGACGCCGAGAGCGAGCAGGAGGCCGCCGCGCTGGCCGAGGCCGCCGCGTCCAGCGAACCTTCCGGCGAGGGTGAGCAGGCCGAGGAGCTCAAGAAGCTGCCGTACATCGTGGTGATCATCGACGAGCTGGCGGACCTGATGATGGTGGCGTCGAAGGAAGTGGAGACGTCCATCGCCCGCCTCGCGCAGATGGCCCGCGCCGCCGGCATCCACCTCATGGTGGCCACGCAGCGCCCGTCCACCGACGTCGTCACCGGGGTGATCAAGGCCAACTTCCCCACGCGCATCAGCTTCATGCTGCGCTCCAAGCCCGACTCGATGACCATCCTCGGTACCATCGGCGCCGAGGCGCTGCTGGGCATGGGTGACATGCTGATCATGCCGCCCACCAGCGCGCACCTGCAGCGCGTGCACGGCTGCTTCGTCTCGGAGTCGGAGATCAAGCGCGTCGTCGACCACCTCAAGGCACAGGGCAAGCCGAACTACGACGAGTCGATCTTGAAGCCGCGGGACGAGGACGGCGCGGGCGAGGGCGTCGAGGAAGACGACTTGTCCGACGAGCTCTACGATCAGGCGGTGGCGGTGGTGTCGGAGATGCGGCACGTCTCCATCTCCATGCTGCAGCGGAAGATGCGCATCGGCTACAACCGCTCGGCGCGGATGATCGAGCGCATGGAGCGCGAGGGCCTGGTGGGACCGGCCGACGGCGCGAAGCCCCGCGAGGTGTTGATCCGCCCGGTGGGCGAGATGCCTGGCGCCGGCGCGCTGTAGTCAGGCTGCCGGGTGGGGCAGGCTGCGCCCACTGACGCCATGCCCCGCTACGAGGTCCAGAAGGACAACACGAAGCGCTTCTGGGAGGTGACGCAGGACGGCGCGTCCTTCACCGTCACCCAGGGTCTGGTGGGCACGCGCGGCGAGGAGCGCGTCTTCACCTACCCCACCGAGGAGAAGGCGCGCCGGGCGCTGGAGCAGCTGGTGCAGTCCAAGCGCGCGCTGGGCTACGTGCTGGTGGAGGCGCCTACGCCGACGTACGGCGCGGGGCTGTGGCACGCGTCGAACCCAGAGCTCGAGGCCACCATCCTCCGCGATCGCGACGCCGAGGGGCCCTGGCAGGTGTACGCCGACTGGCTGCAGTCCCAGGGAGACGTGCGCGGCCAGCTCTTCGCCCGCGCCCCGCGCAAGAAGGACTTCGACGCCTTCGTCGAGGAGAACCTGCCGGCCATCTTCGGAGACGTGACGCCTCACCTCGAGGCGCGACGGCCCGAAGTCGTCGTCGGGTGGCGCCGCGGCTTCGCCGACGAGCTGCTCCTCCGCGCCAACGACTACGACGGAGACACCCGCCTCACGGAGCTGGCCCAGAAAGCCCTCGCGCTGCCGGTGACCCGCTTCCTCCGCGAGCTCACCTTACGCATCGGCGTCTACCAGCAGGGGCAGGACTTCACCGGCGCGCTCGAGGCCCTGCGCGACTCCCGGCGCATCGACACCGTGGAGGCCGTGTCGCTCTCTCACGATCCCGCGGATCGCAACGACGACGACTGGCGCGAGCTGGAGTGGCCCGAGTGGGGCTCGCTCGAGCCGCTGTCGGGCGCGCCTCTCCTCAAGTCGCTCAGCGTGGAGGGGACGCACGGCCGCGTCGGCGCCCTCTCCCTGCCCGCGCTCCAGAAGCTCAAGCTGGTCGCGCGCACCCTCACGGGGGAGAACGTCGAGTCGCTTCGCCGCTCGTCCCTGCCGCAGCTCAGGCGGCTCACGCTGGAGCCGCGCGGCGTCGGCCTCGGCGCGCTCGCCGCGCTGAGTGACCTCGTCTCGGACGACACGCTCCCACACCTGGAACAGCTCTCCATCGAGCGCGCCGTGGAGCTGGGCGACGTGGTGCAGGCGCTCGTCTTCGGGAGGCTCCTCCCCCACCTCACCCGCCTCTCTCTCCGCCACTGCGAGCTGAACGAGGACGAAGTCCTGCTGTTGATCCGCGAGAAGAAGCGGCTCGCCCACCTGAAGGCGCTGGCCTTGCCCTCGACCTGGGCCACCGCGTCGCGGGCTGACGAGCTCAAGAAGCTCTGCGGGCGCGTCAGCCTGGTGCTCCCACGCCGCATGCCGCGAGACGACGGCGAGTACTACGACGAGGTGGTGGAGTAGGTCGGCTCCGCGCCCACCGCGGGCGACAGTGGAAGGGCTGCCGGCACGCGCTCGAGGATGCCGCTGCCGAAGACCTGCTCGAGGCCCAGGTAGTCGAGGTGCACGTAGCCGATGTGACAGCCGCACGTCGCCGCGCTGCACGGCCTCGGCTGGAGCGCCGCCTCGAAGTCCGGCGCGTACAGGTTGCCGAGCGGCTCGCGCAGGAAGTGGCAGCTGCGCACGGTGCCCTCGCCGTCGACGGAGATGACGGACTCGCCCCCGCGACACGCCCGGCCCTTCGACGGGTGGGCCTTCAGGTTCAACGGAAAGAGTGGATCGACGCGCGTGAAGGTGGCGCGCACGTCGTCGGAGTACTCGCCGGCGAGGGACTTCACCGCGTTCACCCACACGTACACCTCGCGCGGGAGGGCCTCGCGCACCGCCAACAACTCGGCCACGAAGCGGGGGAAGCCCACCACGCCCACCGAGAAGGACACGCCCCTCGCGCGCAGCGTCTCGCACTGGGCCAGGAAGCGTTCCCGCTTCGCCCACTCCGGGTGGTACGTCGCCCAGACCCCCAGCTTCGACGTGTCGCACTCGTCCAGCCAATCGAGCCGCGCCGAGAGGTTGGTCTGCACCGCCGCCTTCTCCACGTGCGGGAGGTGTGTCAGCCGCGAGAGGGCCTCCTGGTAGCGCCGCTGGGTGAGCGCCTCGCCCCAGGGCGTGAAGAAGACGCGCAGCGGCCGGCCGTACCCTTCGCACCACGAGAGGAAGCGGGACAGCGCCCGCGCGTCGGCCTCGTGCTCCTCGTCCGTCTCGTGCTTCTTGGCGAACGGACAGTAGGCGCAGCCGTAGTTGCAGCTCGAGAGCGGCCCCCGGTAGAGGATGGAGAGCGTCACCGCGCCTCCCAGGTCCGCATCTTCTCGTCGACGTCGCACGAGTGAAGCCACGGGCCGATGACGTCGCTCCGCTCGACGCCGCTCTCGGTGAGGCAGAGCCGGCCGTCACTCCAGCGCGCGAAGTCGAGGCGGGGCAGCTCGTCCAGCTCCGGGAAGTCGCGCTCGAGCTCCGTGCCGAAGCGCGCGCGGTACTGCTCTGCGTCCACGCCCTCCGCCAGGAGGGAAAGGATGACCCACCGCCGCCGCTGCTCCTCTCCACTCAGCTCGAAGCCGTGGCGGGCGTACGAGAAGTCGGCGCTGCTGCGCTGCGCGTACGCGTCGATGATGCCCCGCACCGCGCGCGAGGCCACCGCCCACTCGTGCGAGTAGTGCAGCGCTCTCGTGTAGCTGCGGGCGCCCACCCCGAGGCCCACCATGCCGTCTTCCTGGCAGCGGTAGGTCGTGTCCGAGGGGGCGGGCGCACCCTTCCGGAACATGCGCATCGACACCTGGTGGTAGCCCTCGGAGCGGAGCACGTCGCGCCCCGTGCGGTACAGCGTGAGGCGGTGATCGTCCCAGTCGCGCGCCGACCTCCCCAGGAAGGTGAGCGGCCGCACGTACAGCGGGTAGAGGTAGAGCTCCTCGGGTTTCCACCTGAGGGCCGCGCGCAGGGACTCGACCAAGCTGGCCTCGGTCTGCCCCTCGATGCCGTAGATCAAGTCGACGTTCAGCGTCGGCACCCCCGTGTCCCGGATGGCGTCGAGCGCGCGGGCCACGTCTTCCCGTCGCTGCGGGCGCTTCACCGCCGCCACCTCCGCCTCGACGAAGCTCTGCACGCCGATGGAGATGCGATCGGCCCCGGCCTGCCGCACCACTGCCAGGCGCTCGCGCGTCGACGTCTCCGGAGACACCTCCACCGACATCGGAATGCGCCCCAAACCCGCGCCCATCACGTCGCGCATGAGGGAGAAGACGCGCTCGAGTTGTGGGACCTCGAGGAACGTCGGCGTCCCTCCGCCCACCGCCGCGCGCGCAAACCGGGTCGATCCCACGGCCTCCCGCGTCGCCCGCGCCTCGCGCTCGAGGGCCGCGAGAAACAGCTCCACCACGTCCTCCACCGGGTTGGCGGCGGTGAAGAGGTTGCAGAAGCCGCAGCGCATCTCGCAGAAGGGCACGTGCACGTAGAGGAACAGCGCGTCCTTCGGCTCGTGAGCCCACACCTCCCCCAACGGGCGCGGCGGCGCGAGCGCCCGGTACGCCGTCTTGTGCGGGTACGCGTAGAGGTACTGCTGGTACAGAGAGCGCAGGAGCATGCGCTCCAGCTTCGAGACGGGTGCGCTGACGGCCGGCACGTTCATCGCTGCGCTCCGGCGAGCAGGAACTCGGCGTACGGCACGGTCCACACCACCGGGTGCGCGACGCGGTGGCCGACGTAGCCGTCTTCTCCGTAGCAGGTGCCGTGATCGCTCATCACCAGACACAGCGACGGACCGCGCGCCCGCAGCGCCTCGAAGAGCGGCGGCAGTTGCGAGTCGACGTACCGGAGCGCTGCGGCGTGCGTCGTCAGGTCGTCCTCCTTCGCGCCGGGAATGTAGCCGCAGTTGGGTTGGTGCAGCGCCGAGACGTTGAGGAAGAGGAAGACGCGTCGATCGCCCGGGGTGGCTTCGAGGATCCGCGCGGCCAGCGCCACCTGCGCCTTCGTCGACGCGAGCGAGGTGACGCCCAGCTCCTCCGAGTAGTGCGCTTCCTGGAAGTAACCCGGCAGCACGCGCCCCAGCGGGTTTTCGGGGTTGAAGAAGCCGACGCCGCCGATGCAGACCGTGCGGTAGCCCGCCTGCTCGAAGCCGTGGACGATGTCGGGCGCGTCGAACACCGCCGTGCCCGCGCCCGTCGTCTCGCTGCCGTGAAAGCGCGTGGCGAAGAGCCGCGGGTGTTTCCCGGGCGCGACCGGCGTGGGGAGAAAGCCGGCGAAGAAGGCCTGGTGCGCGGCGAAGGTGAAGCTGCCCGGCGTGTGGCGCTTCTCCCAGCGTCCTCGTGGAAGCAGCCCCGCCAGCGTCGGCGTGCGGCCCTGGGCGAGCTCGGCCTCCGCCACGTCGAAGCGCAGCGTGTCGAGGACGAGGAAGAGCACGTCGTGGGTGCCGATGAGCGGCGCGGCGCCGGCCGATCCGACGGGAGAGGTGACGAAGTCCAGCGCCACGCTTCAGTCGCCCAGACAGACGCCCAGCGAGCGCGCCGTCAACACCGTGTCGGAGTCGAGCGGCACCTGCCGGGTGTGCACGATGCCCTGGGACAGCGGAATCGTCTTCACCGTGGGAGGGTCGAGCGCCACCATCACGTTGATGTCGCCCGCCTCCAGTGCGCGCACCGCCGCCGAGCCGAAGCGCAGCCCGAGCAGGCGATCGAACGCGGTGGGAGAGCCTCCCCGCTGGATGTGCCCCACCACCAGGCTGCGCGTCTCCTTGCCCGTCAGCTTGCCGAGCTCCGTCGCGATCCGCTGCCCGATGCCGCCCAGCAGCACCTCGCGCCCCGCCTCCTTCGGCCCCTGCACGGTCAGCTCGCCGCCCTTCGGCTTCGCGCCTTCGGCGACCACCACGATGGAGAAGTGCCGCCCGGCCAGCTCGCGCTGGCGGATCTTCTCGGCCACCTTCGTGAGCTCGAAGGGGATCTCGGGGATGAGGACGGCGTCGGCGCTCCCCGCCACGCCCGCGTTGAGCGCGATGAAGCCGGCGTAGCGCCCCATCAGCTCCACCACGAAGACGCGCTCGTGCGACTCGGCGGTGGTGTGCAGCTTGTCGATCGCGTCGCACGCGTTGGAGATGGCCGTGTCGAAGCCGAAGGTGATGACCGTGCCCGACAGGTCGTTGTCGATGGTCTTCGGCACGCCGACGATGGGCATGCCCTTCTCCACGAAGCGGTGGGCGATGCGCAGGGAGCCGTCGCCGCCGATGCAGATGAGCGCGTCGAAGCCGTGCTGGCGGAAGTTGCGCATCACCTCGTCGGAGCGGTCCATCACCACCACCGAGCCGTCGGGCTGCGTCACGGGGAACTCGAAGGGGTTGCCCTTGTTGGCCGTGCCCAGCACGGAGCCGCCGCGGTGGGTGATGCCGCGCACGGCGTCGGCGGAGAGCTGCACCAGGTCACGGGGATCGGCGCCGTCGAGCAGCCCCCGGTAGCCATACCGGATGCCCCACACGTCCCAGCCGTTGCGCAAGGCCGCCAGCGTCGCGGCGCGGATCACCGCGTTGAGGCCAGGGGCGTCGCCACCACCGGTGTTGATGGCGATCTTCCGAATGGCTTTCGGATCAAATCCCATGCACGTCCCCTACTCGCAGAGCCCCGCGCCGTACAGCTTGCCGTCGCACATCAACTCGGAGATGGCGCCGTTCTGCTGCCGGTGGTGCACGCTGCAGACGATGGTCTCGCCGCCGAGGCGCACGGTGACGGTGTTGCCGCTGACGGTGTAGGTGCCGCCGCTGCTGTCCTCGTTCATGTTGCCCGACTGGCCCACGTACCAGCCGGTGTTGTTGCCGCCTTGATCGTGGAACTGCCCACCGAAGGCCATCTCGCTGCCGGCGGACGCGTGCCCGCGCCCGTCGAAGGTGACGCGCTTGGACCACGACGCCACTGAGCCGCCCGAGTAGTTGCAGAGGGTGCCACGCAGGAGGTGTGCCCCCGCGCCCACCTTCGGCGTGAAGAAGCCCACCGACTTCGCCATCGCGTCCACCTTCGGGCGCAGCCCCTTGAACTGCTGTGGCGAGGTGATGCCCAGCACGGCCACCGCGCCCTGAGGGCCGGCCACGCCGACGGCCCGCGCCTGAATGGGCTGCCCGTCCTGGCTGGTGCCGGTGAGATCGACGGCGATCGCCTTCCCCGCCGGCGCCGAGACGCTCTGCGGCGCGCTCACCGGCGTCAGCACCACGCCGCTGTCGTTGATCCCCTGCGCGGCGATCTGCTGCATCTGCTCGAAGGTGGTGCCAGGCGCGTACCAGGCGACGATCAACCCCGCCTCCGTGTCGGACCCGAACAGCACGCGGCCGGCCTTCTCGCCGAACTTCCAGTTGGCCGGGGCGCGCACGGACCAGCCGCCCCCTTCGTCCTTGTAGACGCCACCCGTCGCCGCGCCCACCTGCGGCGCGGGCTCGGCCTTCGTCGGAGGCGCCTCGGCCTCGGGGGCCATGCCGCGCGGAGACTCGGGCTCGGAAGATGCGGCCTTGCCTCCGCGCGTGAACGTCTCCGCGCCCTCCTCGTCGCCCTCGAAGACCAGCTTGAGCGTGTCGCCCGACACGGTGCCGACGAAGGACTCCTTGTCGCCGTCGTAGCTGATCGATCCCGACAGCTTCGAGCCATTCAGCGTGGCCGACACCTTTCCGCTCTCGCCGTCCATCACCGCGCTGCCGGTGACCGTCTTGCCGGACTGCTTGAGGGTGAGCTTCCCGGTCGCACCGGACCAGGTGCCGTTCAGGTTCTGCGCGAAGGCCGGGAAGGCCACCAGCGCGACGACGGCGAGGCTTCGAATCGATGCGGACATGGCTTCCCCCTGGCTGAGCCGCGGAGCCAAGCGCGACCCCGAACGGATTTCCACCGGTACGCGCAGGACGCGGAGAAGGAGGCTCACCGTACGCGCGAGATTCGCCCTGCCGCCGCGGTGCGGGCGGTCGATTGAGCTGTCGTCATCCACAGACAGCGCCACGCCTGCCTCCGACGTGATTTCCGGCCTGCTCAGCGCTCCCCTGCGCTAAGGGCGGCGCATGGCCCGCCTCCCGCTGTACGCCACCGCCTCGCGCGGCACCGAGCCCTACCTCGCGCAAGAGCTCGAGGCGCTGGGCGCCAAACGCATCCGCCAGGATCGCGGCGGCGTGCGCTTCATGGCCGATCTCGACGAGATCCTGCGCGTGTGCCTGCACAGCCGCGTGGCGATGCGCGTCCTCTACCCGCTGGGCACCTTCGAAGCCCACGGCGCAGAAGGCCTGTACGACGCCGCCCGCCAGGTGGCGTGGGAAGAGTGGCTCGACGCGAACACCACCTTCGCGGTGGACGCGACGCTGAAAGACTCGGAGCACGATCACTCCGGCTTCGTGGCGCTCAAGTTGAAGGACGCCATCGTCGATCGCCTGCGCGAGAAGCTGGGCCGCCGCCCGGACGTCGATACGCGCCACCCGACCTACCGCGTCGTCGCCCACCTCGCGAAGTCCGCGCTGACGCTCTCGCTCGACCTCTGCGGTGAGCCCCTCTTCAAGCGCGGCTACCGGATCAAGACGACCCCCGCCCCGCTCAAGGAGACGCTCGCCGCGTCGATGCTCATCGCCGCCGGCTACACGGGAGAAGAGCCGCTCGCCGACCCGATGTGCGGATCCGGCACGCTGGTGATCGAAGCCGGGTACATCGCGCAGCGCCGGCCGCCGGGCCTCAAGCGCCACTTCGCACTCGAGGACTGGCCCGCCTTCTCGGTGAAGGCGAAGCCGCTCCTGGAAGACTTGAAACGCGAGGCCCAGGCCCAGGTGCGGGCGGCCCCCTGCCCCATCATCGCCCGCGATCGCGATGAAGACGCCCTGGCCGCGGTGAAGCGCAACGTGGTGGCCGCGGGCCTCTCCACCGCGGTGCGGATCGAAGAGGCCGACGTGCTGCGCGCCGACGCGCCCGAAGGGCCGCCCGGGCTGCTCATCACCAACCCCCCCTATGGAGAGCGCCTGGGCAGCGGCGGCCAGAAGGGGATGAAGAGCTTCTTCTTCTCCCTCTCCGAGGCGCTCGGGCGCTGGCAGGGCTGGCGGCTGGCGATCCTCGCGGGGAACCCGGCCTTCGAGAGCGCCTTTCACCGCCGGCCGTCGAAGCGCGCGCATCTGTGGAACGGGCCCATCGACTGCGCGCTGCTGCAGTACCCGCCCGTGGGCGCCTCGGACTGAGACGCGCAAAGGCGCCCCAGACCGCAAGCGCCTCACCGTCGTCGTCGGCGCGCCGCGAGCACCAGCGCCAGGCCCACCCAGCCAGCGCCACCGCCGCCGTCGCACCCACAGCCCATCGGCGGCTCCAGCGGCTCCACCCCGCCGTCCGCGGGAGGAGGAGCGACTCCGCCATCGACGATCCCGCCGTCGGGCAAGACCACCTCCGCCGACACGCTCGCGCTGACCTGGCGGGCGCTGAGCGGCGCCATCGAAGGATCGTACGCCGCCGGCGTGCGCGTCAGCGCCGCCAGCACCTGTGCTGTCCCGGTGGGCAGCCCGAGCCGAAGGGTGAGATCCTCCCCCTCTGTCGCCACGCCGTCGGAGAGCGCCTCGCCGCTCGCGCCCAGGGGAATCAGCGCCAGGCCTGTCTCCGCTCCATCGGTCGTGCCGACGAGCGCGGCGGCTCCGGCCGGAAGTTCCAGCACGAACAGCCGCGTGCCGTAGCCCGCGAGCGATCCCGTCAGGGCCTGCGGCGAGGCGCCCACCGACACCCGCGTGACGGCGATGAGCGATGACGCCCCCCACCCGGCGCTGCCCTCGAAGTGCCGCCCGTCGTCCCGCGGCCCGGTGAAGTAGCGCCAGGCGGAGAAGGTCGAGAAGAAGCGCCGCCGGGTCCACCCGCGCTCCGCGAGGATCCCGTCCAGCGCGTCGAGGAAGTGCGGGTGATTCGAAGCGCCGGGCTGCTGGCTGTCGCGCCACAGCCGCTGCACCAGGCCGTACCCGCCTCCGTCGAAGCGCTCCGAGAGGAACATCAGCCACATGCCCGCGCCGTACTCGTACCAGTCCGTGCCGATGTACGTCAGCGCGCGCTCGGGGTGGCCCTGGAAGTCGGCGATGCCCACGCCCCAGGTGGCGAAGTCCCGCGCCACGTCCTTCTCCACCAGCACCGCGGTGTGCTCGAAGAAGGCGTCGTCTTCCGCCGCGTCCAGCGCGTACTGCGAGGCGTGGTTGAGCTCGTGCGCCACCGTGCTGAAGAGCGCCGCGTCATTGGGGAAGTCGCCGGGCAACACCATGTACGAGGTCTGGTCGTACCAGCTCGTCGAGGGCACGCCGGTGTCAGAGGTGACGTACGCCTCGGGGAAGCTCATCGACGGATCGACGTAGAGGTCGAAGCGCTCGTCGGGTCCGCCGGTGTCGGGCGGCGGCGGGGGCCAGCCCGCGTCGAGGATCTCTGCTTCCCAGCTCACATCCGCGGCGTCGCGGATCCGCGTGATGAGCCCCGTGGCGTTCAGCGGCCCGTGCACCATCAGCGGATACCCTCGCGCCGAGGGCAGCGACACGACGGCCGGAGGTCGCTGCGCGAGGACGAGGGCGACGGTGAGGGACCAGAACACGCGCGCCTACTTCTTCCCCTCCGCGGCCTTCGCCTTGTTCAGCTCGCCGATCTTCGCGTTGGCCTCGGCGAGCAGCTTCTGCATCTCGTCCATCTTCGCCTGCGCCTCCGCGGCCTTCTTCTTGAAGTCCTCGGCCACCGCCTTGTCCTTCTTGTTCGCCTCCGCGTCCGCCTCGGCCTGCGCCTTCTGGCCCGCGTAGAAGTCGGAGTACTTCGTGTAGATGATCCGCCGGTTCACCCAGGTGCCCACGTCGTCAGGCTTCACCTCGAGCACCTTGGCGTACCACTCGAGCGCCTTGTCCAGCTCGGCCGGCACCGGCGGCTTCGTGTTGCTGCGCGCCCCGCCCCGCTCGCTCGCCAGCTCGGCCAACCAGCCCATCGCCGCCGCGTCCTTCGGCTCCAGCTTGAGGATCTCGTAGAAGTACTTCTCGGCCTCGGCCCCGCGGCTGGCCGACAGGTACATGCCGGTGATGTTCCGGTACACCTCCAGCTTGCCGGCGGTGTCCGTCTTCATCTCCAGCGTCTTGAGGAGCAGCTCGCTCGCCTTCCCGAGGTTGCCCGCCTTCATGTACGCGAAGGCCGCCGTCTCGTAGGCCTTCACCTCGGGCTTCTTGTCGAGCGAGATGGCCTTCTCGTACTCCTGCCCGGCCTTCTCGAACTCGCCCTTCTTGAAGAGGACGTTCCCGGCCTGGCGGGACACCTCCGCCGGATCCGGCTCCGGACAGCCCAGCAGCAACGACGCGGCGACGAGCGGCAGGCGCAGGGTGAGGCGCATCGACTCCCTCCTTGGTCGAGACTGCACCCTCATAGCCCCACCCTCGCCCGGGAGACACGAGGAAGTGCCTCGCAGAAGCCCACGGCGCGGCGGCGGGGCGATCTCCCTGCTAGGGTGCCCTTGACGCATGGCGCCAGTGGAACCCGAGAGCGCGGACGACGTGACGGCCGAGGTGGAGGCCGACGCCCTCGATCCGCTCGTGGGTGTGACGCTCGACGGGCGCTTCCGCATCGTCGACATCATCGGCAAGGGCGCGATGGGCAAGGTGTACCGGGCGGTGCAGGTGCCCCTCAACCGCGCCGTCGCGCTCAAGGTGCTGGACAGCCGCTACGGCGCCGGCCGGGAAGACTCCTTCAAGCAGCGCTTCCTGGTGGAAGCGGCGCTCACCGCCAAGCTGTCCCACCCCAACACCGTGCGCGTGCTGGACTACGGCAGCACCAAAGACGGGCTCTTCTACCTCGCCATGGAGTACCTGGACGGCGAGTCGCTGGACAGGCTGCTGCTGCGCGGGCCGCTGCCGTGGCGCCGGGTGCTGAACATCGGCCAGCAGGTGGCGCGCGCGCTCAAGGAGGCGCACGAGCTGGGCGTGGTGCACCGCGACTTGAAGCCCGGCAACGTGCTGCTGCTCGACGCGGGTGACGGGACCGATCACGTGAAGGTGCTGGACTTCGGGCTGGTGAAGTCCTTCGTCGAAGGCCACGAGCTGGAAGGCCGCGCCATCACCCAGCAGGGCATGTTGATGGGCAGCCCCCCGTACATGGCGCCCGAGCAGGGAGAGAAGAACCGCGCCGATCCCCGCAGCGACATCTACTCGCTGGGCGTCGTGCTGTACGAGGCGCTCACCGGCCAGCCGCCCTTCCGCGGGGGCGCGCCGCTGGAGATCATCTTGAAGCACGTGCACGAGCCGGTCCCGCCGGTGGCCACGCCGCGCGGCTTCGAGCCGATCCCCGAGGCCTTCACCGCGGCGGTGCACAAGTGCCTCGCCAAGTCGCCGATGGACCGCTTCCAGACGATGGACGAGGTGCTGTCGGCGCTGCAGGACGTGGTGCCGGTGACGCTGACGCCGGCGCAGGAGACGCCGTCGGTGGAGGTGGCGCTGCCGCCGCGCAAGAGCCCGCTGGTGCTGGTGCTGGGCTTCGTCCTCGCCATGATGGTGGGGGTGGGCGCGACGCTGCTCGTCTTGAAGCGCCAGCAGCCGCCTCCGCCGCAGCCCGCCCCGCCTGCCCCGCTGGTGGTCGAGCCGGCCAGGCCTACGCCGTCCGATGATCTCGTCGTGGTGGCTCCGTCGACGCCCACGAAGGTGACGTTCCACATCGAGTCCGTGCCCCCGGGCGCCACCGTCACCCTGGGCGGACAGGTGCTGGGGGTGACACCGCTGGACGTCGAACGCCCCGCGGGCGCTGGTGGCCGCACCATGCTGGAAGTCACGCTGACGAAGGACGGCTACCTGCCGATGACGGCGACGGCGGGGGGCAGCGGCGGCCGCGTGGAGTTGCTGCAGAAGCTCCAACCTGTGCCCGTGGAGGCGCCCACCCCGAAGGAGGCGCCGCAGGGGAAGGAGGGGCTGCCCGCGCCGAAAGCCCCGCAGGATCCTCCCCCCGCGCCGAAGGCGAGTCCGCCGCCCCCGAAGGAGCCGCCCAGGACGAAGGCGCTCAAGCCACCGCAGGTGAAGCCGGTCGAGCCTCCCCGGCCAGAGAAGAAGTCGAGGCCCGTGCCGGCGCCGAAGCCTGCTTCCAGACTGGACGAGGACGACGAGGGCGCGCCGGCCGACGAGCTCAAGCGGCCCGGCCCGGCGCCGTGAAAGTCGAACTTCGCCCGACGGCGCCAGGTGTTCATCGACTCGCTCTCGGGTGAGCCTCCGCCAACGAAGCCGTCACGCGCGGCTCGTTTCTCGTCGCAGTGCGTGGACGTCACCCATCCGACGTCTCGACGCTGCGGCCCTCCTCCGCCATGACGAGCCGCTGCCCGCCTCGTCTCAGGGCGCGGGCAGCGGCGGGAAGGACGGGCAGTTCGAGCGCTCCATGCAGGGCTCGAGCGACACCGTCTGCCCGCCCGACGAGAGGTACACCCCGAAGACGTTGATGAGCAGCGAGCCCAGGTCGAAGTTCATGGCCGGATCGGGGATGGGGAAGCTGTGGGCGCCCTCTGGATCCATGTACGGGAAGATGGCGCCGACGGTGCCGCCCACCTTCGCGCTGGGGCCGAAGGGGCGCATCGGCGGGTCCATGCGCGGAGCCCCGAAGCCGTCGTCGCCGCCGGGCCGCACGCTCTGCAACACGTCCACGTCCATCAGCACCGGCCGGCCCCTCGTATCCACGTACCGCCCCGTCCGCTCGACGCCTTCCACGAAGCCCACGTCGATGAGCTGCTGCTGCAGCGACTTCCCGTAGCGCGCGTCCGTCTTCCGCACATCGAGGAAGCCCGCCGCGCGCATCAGCGCCGCCGCCGTGGAGATCGGCACCGCCGGATCGCCCGTCATCGGCACCAGGAGTCCGCGCGTCGCCACCGTCTGGCCGTCGCCGTAGGTGAGGGTGCGCGTGCCGTCGTAGAAGGGCGCGAAGTTGGCCGGGTCCGCCGACTCCAGCGCGATCTGCCCCAGCGCCAGCAGCCGCCGCGCCTCGGGCGAGCCCCGCCGCAGCCCGAAGCCGTCCTGGAAGGCGGTCAGCTTCGTCCCCGCGGCGATCGTCTGGCCCTCGAAGGTCACCTCGCGATCGATGGTGTCGATCACCTTCACCGGCTCCACGCCCGTCGGGTCGCAGCCCGTCCTCTTCTGCGAGGGCAGCTCCCGGTCGTACAGCTCGATCCGCAGCTCGTCCCCCTTGTCCGAGGGCACGGCCAGGCGCAGGTGCCCGTTCTTCTGCACCCGCGCGCACCGCCACTCGCCGTTGACGAGGTTGCGCGCCACGACGATCTGTCCCGGCGTCAGCGTGGGCAGCGCCGCCAGCTTCAGCTCCACGTTCTTCACGCCCGTCGGGTACATCACCGACAGCGTGGGGTTCTCCGGCCCGTCCCGCACCAGGAAGAGGGGCGCGAACATGCGCAGCGCCAGCGGGTTCTTCACCTGCCCCAGCGTGGTGCGCGAGCCGATCTCCGACAGGTACCCGCCGGGGAGAATGGGCAGCATCGCGTCGAACTCGGGCTCCAGGCCGCCGAGCAGCGTCGTCATGATGCCGCCCAGGGACGCGCCGGCCATGTAGATGGGCACCGTGGGGCCGCCGAGATCGACGACGCCGTCGCCGTCGAAGTCCCCCGCCAGGTCGTCCTCGATGCCGTTCTTGTTGAGGTCGAACTTCCACGTCTTCTGCCCGTCGAAGCCGCGCAGCACCTGCACCAGCCGCATCACGTCGAAGGCCGTCTGCTTCACGGTGTCGCGGCTGTGCGGGACGTAGGCGGTGAAGAAGTCCGCCCCCGAGTCCGGAATGCCGTCGCCGTTCTGATCGTACGCGCGCCCACGGAGGATCGCGTTGGCCAGCGGCGACACGCCGTACTGTTCGACGAGCGCCGAGACGATCTCCAGATCCTCCTCGGTGAGGCCCACTCCGTGGCTGACGGCGTCGAGGCCGACGGTGGCCAGCCCGAAGCGCGCCATGGGCCCCTGGAAGATGATGCTGTCGAGCTTCGAGCCCGTGTGCCCGTGGATGAAGATGACGACGGGGGCGGGCCCTGTCCGGTTCTTCGGCACCGCGAGGAACATCGGCACCGTCTCCTCGCGCACCTCGGCCAGGCCCCGCGCGGGATCCAGCTTCATCGTCTGCTCGTAGAAGGGGAGATCCGCGCCCGTCGCGTCTTTGCGAGGGAAGAACTGCGGCGACACGAAGGTGGGCGCGGCCAGGAAGTCGATGGCGCGCAGCCAGGTGCGGAACTGCTCCTTGCCCTGCTCCGAGATGTTGTCGCCCCCCACCAGGCCCAGCGCCTGCTCACCCAGCCGGAGGAACTGGTCGCCAGGGACGATCTTCGTGTTGGTGCTCCTCGTCACCGGGCGCCGCGCCTCTTCGATGGTGGCGATCTCCGCCGGGTAGCGGTCCTTGAGCCACGAGAGCGGGCCCAGGCCCTTCATGCCGTCGCGCACGGCGATGTAGTCGGCGGTGACGCTCTGGGTGGTGAAGGTCCAGGTGAAGGCGACGTCGTCGACGGACAGCCCCTGCAGCGCCAGGCACTCGGGCAGCGGCTCGAGGGCCTTCGTCTGCGAGAGGTGGTTGACCGCGGCGAAGGGCGAGCGCACGGGCTGCCCGTCCTTCCCCTTGAGCCGCGAGGTGAGGACGACCGCGTAGGTGGTGGCCTCCCGCATGGGCTCGAGGGGGCGGGCGATGAGCGTGTTCGTCTCGTGCTCGTAGAAGCCGATGACGTCGAAGGGGCCGCCGGTCCTCCCGTCCAGCGTGTTGGGGTGGTCGAGGACGCCGTCCATGTCGGTGTCCTCGCCGGGGTCCAGCTCGCCGTCGCCGTCGAGATCCTCTTCCTGCTGCTCGAAGAGGATCTGCTCCAGCGCGTCGTGGGGCTCCTCGGGGAAATAGGTGCGCTCGTCGGCGACCACGGGGAAGTGGCCCTGGCCGAGATCGAGCAGCACCGGCTCGCAGAAGCCCGGCGAGGTCCGGGTGACATCGAAGACGAAGAGGGCGTCGTCGGCCAGGTCTGCCGGCGCCTGGTGCCGCGCCTTCAAGTCGAACAGGTCGAGGGGCTCCTCGAAGGAAACGGTGATGGGCGCCAGGGTGCCCCAGCCCGAGATGTCGTCGAGCGCCCGACGGATGCTGCGCTCCCAGCGGGTGGGCGCGACGTCGATGGCCGCGTTGATGCGGCGCTTCGTCGGGGACATCGCGTCGAAGCGGGTGGCGAAGTCGTTGGGCAGCGGCACCTCGGGCAGCGGGAGGTGGAAGACGTCGAAGGTGACCCGCGGACCGGCGCCGTCCACGGCGGCGCGCAGCCCCTGCGGAGGGGGCGTGCACGCCAGGACAGCCAGGGCCAGCAGGGAAGAGGCGACGAGGCGCATCGGGAAGACTCCTGCGCGCCGGTGCAGGGGCGTGGCGCGCGGGGGCGCACCATCGGGCCCACGAGGCGGGGGCGTCAAGCCGCCCCCCGCGAGAAAGAGCCTGACGCAGATCGCGTCAGCCTCCAGGAGGCTTGAATCCGCGCGCGGCCCGTGGTGGAGGGCGGTCCCTCACGTCGGTCGGGGACCCGGGTCATGCGCCTGCTCTTTCTGCTCGCCTGTGCCTTTGCGCTGCCCGCGCTCGCCGAGGAGCGCGATGCCGGGGTCACGGAGCCGCCGGCCTCCGGGACGCCCGCCGCCGCCGCACCGGACGCGTCGACTCCGGCCCCGGACGCGGGCTCAGGGCCCACCTCGTCGGGGGCGGAAGCGGCGCCGACCGACGGGGGGACCCTGGCCGCGGAGGTGGCGCCGGGTGACGCGGGGACGCCGGCTGCGGTGACAGCGCCGGCAGCCACACCCGCTCCAGCGCCGGCAGAGGTCGGCATCTCCGCCGCCGTGCATGGCTCCACACGCCTGGTGGGCACGCTCGTCAGCTCGTTTCCCCTCGACGCCGACGGCACGACGGTAGCGCCGGCGCCGCTCGAGACGCGGATCCGCATCACCCCCGAGCTCTCGTGGCGTCGCTTTCGACTCCTCGCCGAGGTCGACGTCGTCACCGGCGCCGTGGCGGGGACTCCGACGCAGCCGCTGGTGGCGTCGCGCGTCCCCGTCCCGCCCTTCGCGCCCGCCGAGCTGCGGCAGCTCTTCGCCGAGTACCGCTGGGGCTGGGGCGGGGCGCGCCTGGGGCTGCAGACGAACCACTTCGGCCTGGGCATGCTGGCCAATGCCGGCGCGAAGGACTCGGAGGCCGGCGACTTCGGCCACCAACACTTCGGCTCCCTGGCCCTGCGGGCGCTGGTCCTCGCGCGGCCTTTCCTCGACCTGGGCGGCGCCTGGATGGCCGTCGAGCCGGTGGCGGCGTTCGACCTCGTGGTGCGGGACTCCACCGTCAGCCTGATGGACGGCGACCGCGCGCTCCAGGGCATCCTCGGCGTGCGCCTCAACGTCGACGAGCACGATCAGGTGGCGCTCTACGCCGTCTACCGGAGCTCCCGGCATGTCGCCACGGACACCGGCGAGGCCTCCACGGACGTCTTCGTCGTCGACGCCTCCGCGCAGTGGCGCTTCTTCGAGCGGCTCGATCTCGGCGCAGAGGTCGCCGGCATCGCCGGCACCACGACCCAGACGAGATCGCCCGAGCACCCGGTCGTCCAGGTCCGCCAGCTGGGCGCCGTCGCGAAGGCCGCGTACCGGCTGGGGCGCTTCGCCTTCCTCCTCGACGCGGGCGTCGCCTCGGGCGACGGCGACCCCTACGACGATCAGCTCACCAGCTTCCGCTTCGACCGCGACTACAAGGTGGGGCTCATCCTCTTCGATCACGTCCTCGGGTGGCAGTCGGCCCGCAGCGCCGCCCGTGCGTCCGATCCCACGCTGGTGGGCTATCCACCCGAGAGCGTCGCGCTGCTCCCCACCGGCGGCGCCGTCACCGGAGCCTGGTACCTGTTCCCCCGCGTGCGCGTGCGGCTGGGCCGCTTCGTCGACGTGTACGGCGGCCCGCTGTTGGCCTTCTCCACCGCGCCCTTGACCGATCCCTTCAACACGCGCGTGCTGGCCGGCGGCGTTCCGGTCAACGCGCTCAACGGTCCCGGCGGGGGTGCGCTCGGCACCGAGCTCGACCTGGGCGTGTCCGTGAAGCACCGCTTCGGCTTCGGCCTGACGCTCTCGGCCATCGCCGAGGGAGGGCTGTTTCTTCCCGGGCCGGCCTTCACCCAGGGCGACGGCAGCGTGATGGGGCACGTGTGGCTCGGCCGCCTGCGCCTCCAGGCCGCCTACTGAAGGACGCCGTCACGGTGGCGGCGCGCCGCCGTCCTGGTTCCACCCGGCGTTGAACGGCTGCACCATGCTGACGTCCAGGCATCTCCCGTTGGGGATCGCCGTGTCGGCCATGATGTTCCACTCTTCGAAGTGGAGGCCGCTGGCCGAGCCGATGATGCGGCCGGCCTCTGCGCGGTCAGCGCGAGAAATCGTCACCGAGCCCGAGCGCGCCAGGTAGCTCCGCGCGCATGAGTCGGGAGCCGAGCAGTCCTCGTAGAAGACGGCGCAGACGCTGCACGCCCTGTAGCCTGCGCTGGTGATGTTCTGCGTGAAGGGCGCGGTGGGGCCGACATCGTTGGGGTAGACGACTTCGATCCCGAGGCCGTCGGGGTTGGCGATGCCGGGCTGCACGAAGCGCACGACGTTGTAATGCCCCACGCTCTGAGTGAAGGGCCAATAGTCCGCGATCAACACGGTGTTGGTGGCGAAGGTGGAGATCTGCCGGCAAGCGCTTCCCCCGCC
>JBFMHF010000124.1:0-21989 GCA_040752975.1 Myxococcota bacterium | reverse complement strand
CGGCTCCTTCCCCTCTCCCCGGCCCTCTCCCCCGATGGGGGAGAGGGAGAGCGTTACTTCAACTGCGCGGGCACTGACACCTCGAGCGGCAGCATGTCCCGCGACGCGAAGACCTGCCCCGCCACCTTTGCCCCGTCCGGCTGCCGCAGGCGCTCGGCCCAGGCCGCCACCACCGGGTCCGCCACCGTGGCGGGCTCGAAGGACAGCCGTGGTACGACGCGCGCCGCCGTCGCCTGCGGCACTCCGCGCTTCAACAACTCACTCGTCATCGCCCCCGCCGCGCGCCCCATGCGAAACGCCGCGAGGTTGGCCTTCACCAGGCGCTCGCCCTTTGGCGCGAAGAGGCCCTCGACGTGCTTCTCCAGCGACTCCACCGGCAGCGGCAGGTGGGAGGACGCGGCGCCCAGCACCACCATGTTCTGCGCCTTCATCGCCCCTGCCTTGAGCGCCAGCTTTGTCGCGTCCACCGCCACCAGCTTCGGCAGTTGGAAGAGCACCTCGAAGAGCGCCGCGGGGTTCGGGTAGCTGGCCATGTTCACCAGCGGCGTCACGTCCGTCACCACCACGCCGTCGGGCGCCAGGAGCTTCGTGTAGCGCAAAGCCTCGAGCGGCTCGACGGACAGCACCGCCTTCGCCTGCCCCTCGCTGATGATGTCCGACAGCACGGGCCGGTCGCTCATTCGCACGAAGGCCGAGATGGCGCCGCCCCGCTGCGCCATGCCGTGCACCTCCGGCTGCTTGAGGTGAAAGCCCGCGTCCACCGCCGCGTGGTCCACCACGTACGCCATCGACAGCACGCCCTGGCCGCCGACGCCCGCGAGCACGAGGTCGAAGTTCATGCGTGCGCCGCCTTCCGCTCGCGCTCGAGCTCCTTGATGGTCTTCGCGAAGGTGACGCACGCGCGCCGCGCGATGAGGACGGACAGGCCCCGGTGCGCCAGCTCTTCCTTGATGACGGCCACGTTCTCCTTCTGCTTCTGCGGCACCGGGGTGAGGACGCGGATGTGCTCGCGCTTCACGCCCAGGCCCGCCACCAGGTCCACCACCTGCTCGTCGGTGGCCATGGTGGGCTGCCCGCCCGTCATCGCCACGATGCTGTTGTCGAGGATGAAGACCTTGATGTCGATGTCCGCGTGCGCCGCGTCCAGCAAGGGCTGCATGCCCGAGTGCGTGAAGGTGCCGTCGCCGATGACGCACATCGAGGGACGCACCCCGGCGTGCGCCGCGCCGATGGCCATGCCGATGGACGAGCCCATGCACAGGCAGGAGTGAATGGCCTGGTGCGGTGGCAGGTAGCCCAGCGCGTAGCAGCCGATGTCGCCCATCACCCGGGCGTCGGGGCCGAGCTCCGCCAGCACCTCCTTGATGGCCGCGTACGAGTCGCCGTGCGGGCACGCGTCACACAGGCGCGGCGGCCGAGGCTTCAGCACCGCGTCGAGGCCGGGCAGCGACAGGGACGGCGCCACCGGCACGCCGAAGGCCTTCTTCAAGGCGTCTGGAGACAACTCTCCCCACCGGGGCAGCGCGCCCGTCATCCGTCCCTTGAGCGGCTTCTCGGTGAAGAGGCCCAGCGCGCTGACGTAGCGCTCGATGAAGGGGTAGCCCTCCTCGACGAAGGTGACGTCGGAGGACGCGTCCAGCAGCGCCCGCATCTTCTTCACCGGAATCGGGTACGCCCCCACGCGCAGCACGTTGAAGCCGGCGAGCCGCTCACCCAGCGCCTCCGCGAGGTAGTTGAAGCCCAGCCCGCTCACCACGATGCCCGGCTTGCCCTGGCCCGCGATGGTGAGGTGGTTCGCCGCGTGAGCCTCGCTCCAGTCCTTGAGCGCCTGCTGCTTGTCGAGCAGCTTCGCGTAGGCCCTCCGCGCGTTGATGGGGATGAGCGTGTACAGGCCGGGGTCCGGGCAGTACTTCCACTCGTTCTGCGCGCGGCGCTCTGCCAGCGCCACCATCGCGCGGCTGTGCGCGAGGCGGGTGACGAGGCGCAACAGCACCGGCACGCCGATGCGCTCCGACAGCTCGAAGGCCTCGCGGGTGAAGTCGTAGCACTCCTGTTGGTTCGACGGCTCGAGGCACGGCACCTGCGCGAAGTCGGCGAAGTAGCGCGAGTCCTGCTCATTCTGACTGGAGTGCATCGACGGATCGTCCGCCACCGCCACCACCAGCCCGCCGTGCGCGCCGGCCACGGCCACGTTCATGAAGGGATCCGCCGCCACGTTGAGGCCGACGTGCTTCATCGCCACCAGCGCGCGCTTCCCCGCGTAGGAGACGCCCACCGCCTCCTCGAGCGCCACCTTCTCGTTGGTCGACCACAGCCCGGCGATGGGCAGGCGGTGCGCCTTCACGTACGAGTGGATCGTCTCGAAGATCTCCGTCGAAGGTGTGCCCGGGTACGCGTACGCGGCCGACAGCCCGGCGTCGATGGCGCCGCGCGCCACGGCCTCGTCGCCGAGGAGAAGCTCGTGCTGCATGTCGAAGACCCTCTGGAACGCTCGCGGGGAGCAGTGCTCCCGGTGCCTTTGCACGCGGCGTGCGAGGGTGTCCCCATGGAGCACACCTCTCCCCGGCGCAGGCCCTGCGACCCGAGCGCAGGTCGCGAAAACCTTGCGCGTCCTCCGCTCTGCTACGCTCGAGTCATGCCGCGCATCGTCATGACCCGCGTCGTTCGCCGGGAGCAGGGGGATGGCTCCTTCGACCGCGAGTTCTGGGCGATGGTGGACCCTGCGGTTCGAGTTGAACAGACGTGGGTCCTGGCGCGCCGAGCGCGGTGAATTTTTGATCGTCGGCGCGTACGCCGTCACGCACCACACCGAGCCGCGCTACACGAAGAACCTGGACGTGTGGGTGCGCCCGACCGTGGCGAACGCGCGCCGCGTCCATCGGGCGCTCAAGCGCTTCGGCGCTCCGGTGGCGAACCTGCGGGTGAAGGATCTCCACACCCCGGGGATCATTTTCCATATCGGCGTCGAGCCGAATCGCATCGACATCCTCACCGAGCTGGACGCCGTGGACTTCGACGAGGCGTGGGCCCGGCGTGCGCCCGGGCGCCTCGGCCGCTGCCAGGTCGCCTTCCTCTCCGTGAAGGACCTCATCGCGAACAAGCGGCGGGTCGGGCGGCCGCAGGACCTGCTCGACGTGGAGAAGCTGCGTGCCGTGGCTGGGACTTCAGCTCCGCTCAGAAGAACGCGGACACGTCGGCGGTGAGCTGCAGGCCGAGGCCGGCGAGCATCGAGACACGCCGAAGTTCCTTCGAGGGCGAGGCACGCCAGCCCTCCCGCTCCGTCGGCGGCCGGAGTTCGTCGAGCGAAGGCGCGTCGGAGGTCGACGGGCGCGCCATCGCTCGAGCAAGAGGCCCGCCTCAGTCTTGGGCGTCGGCGTCGACCGGTGTGCCGCCGGCCTCGAAGTACGCCTTGCACGCGGGCTGCAGCTTGTCCTTGGCGCCCTTGAGGCAGGCCAACCGCCGGCCCTGGCCCACCGGCACTTTCTTGCAGTGCGTCTGCAGGTCCGCCTTGCAGTCTTCGTCGAACTTCTTCACCGCCGCCACGCTCGCCTCGACGGCCGCCTTGCAGCCCTCCGACACCTTGTCCTTCGCGCCCGAGAGGCACGCGGCCAGCCGTCCGGCCCCCGGCTTCACCCTGGGGCACAGCTTGGCGATGTCGTCCTTGCACCCGGTCTTCAAATCCGACGCGGCCGCCTTCGCCGCGTCGGGCCCCGCTGCCGGAGGCGAAGCAGGAGCCGCCGCTCCCGCGTCCTGCGCCAACGCCGCACTGCACACCACCGCGACGGCCAGGGCCGCCACTCGCACCATCGAGCTCTTCATGTCGTTTCTCTCCCCAGAGGCCGACGCGGGCCCTCAAAGCGGATTCGGCACCGCGACTCCCCATGAGTCAAGCACCGAAGCGCAGCGCTTCGACGGGGAGGCGGCGCGGACATTCTGAAGGGGTTTCAGGGCTGCTCGAGCTCCAGTCGCACGGCCTCTGCCTCGGCGGTGCGCCCGAGGTGGTTGAGGCACCGCATCTTCTGGAGCAGCACGCCGCGCCGCACGGCGTCCGCGTCGGCCGCGCGGTTGGTGTCCTTGAGCCACGCGTTCGCCAGGGCCAGGCTGCCTTCACAGTCGCCTGCGTCGGCCAGGCGCGCCACGTCCACCGCCTGTTGCTCGCGCACGCGCCGGTCGAGCTGCTGGAAGGGCTTCTGCACCTCGCGCGTGAACTCCCGGATGCGGCGCTCCAGCTCGCCCAGGTTGAAGCCGCCGCCGCGCCGGCGTCGCGCGGGAGGGCCAGCCGCGGGCGGGTGGGCGCTCGTCACGTTGGGCGGCGGAGGAGGCGGCTGCCCCGGCGCCACCGGCTCGCTGGGCGGGCGCACGAAGCCCGACGGCGTATCCCACTGGGAGTCTGGATCTCCCGACTCCGGCGGCGGCGGCGGCGGCCCGATGTCCACCGGCTCGTCTTCCACCGCGGCCTCGACCGGCGGCGTCTCGTCCTCCTCCTCTGTCAGCTTCGCGGCGGACGACGTCGTCTTGCCAGCGGGCGCCTCCTCGCGGGCCGCCCACGGCATCGACTCCAGCTTCCCGTCACGCCAGGCCACCGCGCGCCCGGCCTGCACCGTCTGCGTCGACGAAGGCGTCTTCACCTCCACGCTGCCTTCCTCCACCGCCACCAGCACGCGGTTGACTTCGCGCGACACGAGGAAGCGGGTGCCGAGGTCCTTCACCTCCACGTCGCCGGCGCGCACCGTCAGCACGCGGTCCTCGCGGTGCGGCACCACCATCGCCACGCTGCCGCCGGCCACGTCCAGCATCAGCTCCTTCTCTTCCAGCTTCGCCAGCGTCACCTGCGACTGGCTGGTGAGGCCCGCGCTGGTGCCGTCGGGCAGCTTCATCCACAGGCTGCCGCCCTTCTCCGTCTTCACCACCGCGCCCTCGGCCAGCACCTGCGCCTTCGCCGCTGTCTGGTCGCCCGCGCGCGCCTTCTTCGCGGAGGCCACCGTGGCGGTCAGCTTCTTCTTCGGCGTCTTCGGCAGCTCGGGCACCGGCGGCGGCGCCACCTCGGGCGCTGGCGGCGGCGTCTGCTGCGTGGCGATGGGCGCAGGCGTGTCCGCGGGCGCGGGGCGCGTCACCACGTACGCGGCGACGACGGCCAGCACCACGCCCAGCGCGCCCACCAGCACCAGCCGCGGGGAGAAGAGCGTGGCCCACCACGGGCGCAGCCCCTTCGCCGCGCGTTGGTCGAGCTCTTCTGCCAGCTTCAGGCCCACGCGCCGCGCCATCGCCTCGGGCATCGGCGGAGGCTCCGGCAGCACGGACAACACGTCGAGCGCGCTCTGCACGTCGCCGAAGGCGGCCTGGCACTCGCTGCACAGGGCGAGGTGTGCGCGCGCGTCGGCCGCGGCGTCCTCGGGCAATTCGGCGCGGGCGAGGCTCCACAGCGTCTCGTGGGGGACGTGGCTCATCGCGCGCCCCCCTTCAGCTTCGCCACCGCCTGGGTGAAGTCCTGCCGCGCGCGATTCAAGCGGCTGCGCACGGTGTTGACGGGGCAGTCCACCACCTCGGAAATCTCCTCCGGCTTCATGCCGAGGAGGTCGTGGTACACGAAGACGGCCGCCTTCTCCTCGGAGAGGGTCGACAGCGCCCGCTGCACCAGCGCCGCGGCCTGCTTCACCTGCGCCGCGCGCTCTGGGTCATCGCTCTCACTCGTCGGGTTCTCCGGGACTTCGTCCGACAGCTCTTCCGGCCGGCGGCGCTTCGTGCGCAGGTACATCAACCCGACGTTGACGCACACCCGGTGGAGGAAGGTGCTCACCTTCGAGTCGCCCCGGTAGTGCCGCAACGCCTTCATCAGCTGCAGGTAGGCCTCCTGCACCAGGTCCTCGAGGTCCGGGCTGTGTCCCACCACCCGGTACAGCACCCGCCACGCCTGCTCGCGGGTGCGCTCATAAAGCCGCGTAAACGCCACGGTTTCGCCGTCGCGGGCGGCCAGCGCCAGCGGGCGCAGCGGGTCAGCCAGCGTGGCGAGCTCGTTCGTCATCAGGTGTGGACTGAGGGCGAGCGCCGTCATTGCAACGTTGGTTGCCCCTGGCAAGGCGGACGATCCGGGTGTCAGGCAGGCTAAGAAGGGGCCATGACGCGGCCGGTCGAGGAGCTCGAGACCCAGCGGCTTCGCCTGCGTGCCTGGCGCGACGAGGACCTCGCGCCCTTCGCGAGACTCAACGCGGACCCGGTGGTGAGCCGCTTCCTCCCCGCGAAGCTGACGCGCGCAGAGAGCGACGCGCTGGCGGGGCGGATTCGGTTCTTCATGGCCGCCGAGGGCTGGGGGCTGTGGGCCACCGAGCTCAAGGACACGCGGGAGTTCATCGGCTTCATCGGCTTGTCGCGGCCCAACTTCGACGCGCCCTTCACGCCGTGCGTGGAGATTGGCTGGAGGCTCGCCTCGCCGTACCACGGCCGGGGCCTCGCGTCGGAGGGCGCGCGCGCGGTGGCGTCCTTCGCCTTCGACAACCTGGGCCTCTCGGAGCTGGTGGCTTTCACCGCGCCCGACAACCTGCCGTCACGGCGGGTGATGGAGAAGCTGGGCATGACGCGCGACCCGAGGGAGGACTTCGACCACCCGAAGCTGCCCGAAGGCCACCCGCTGCGGCGGCACGTGCTGTACCGTCTGCGCTCGCCGGTGCTGACGCAGGGCGCGCGGCGCGCGGGCTGAGAGCGCCTTTCCCCTCACGGGGACGGCGGGACAAAAGGGGAGGCCGACGGTGAAGCGTGTCTTTCTCTTGGGGGTGGTGTTGGGCGTCGGGCTGGCGTGCGCGCCGAAGGCCCAGGCGATTCGCGCAGAAGTCTCCGCCCTCGACCTGGCGGGGCTCCACAAGTCGATGGACAAGTCGATGGACGACGCCCGGCGCGCGAACGTGGCGTGCCGGCAGTCGGTGGAGTACCTGGCCGACGAGCTGCGAGAGCCCTGCGCCCTCACCTGCATCTCCGAGCGCGTGAACCTCTTCGGCGACGGCTTCAGGCTCCTCGGCGAGCCGATGCTGCGCGAATTGGAAGCGAACGACGCAGGCGAGTTGGCGGCCATGGCGCGCGAGGCGAACGACCCGGCGAAGTGGCGCGAGCCGCACCACGTCACCATGCGCATCAACGACGCGGGCGTGGAGCTGTGGGTGGCGCAGCTCGAAGACGGAGGCTTCCGCTGTGAGCGCTACCGCGGCGCGGACTGAGCGGGCGCGCTGAGAAGGCCGTTACGACGCGGGGGTCGAGGCCACCTCGCGGCGCAACCAGGCGAGGCTGTTCTGGAACCGAGCTTCGCGCTCGGCGTCGCGTGGCTGGTCATACTCTGCCAGCAACGCATCGAGGCGCTCGGCCGGGCGGCGTCCTGAGCCACCTTCCACGCTACAGGGGCACTGACCATCGCCAGAGATCCGGGAAGGGGTGTGAGCTGACCAGGCACCGCAGCGGAACAGGGCCGCGCCAGGCGTCTGCGAGCCCGCGCCCTGAAGAAAGCGGGAGAACGCTGAGTCCCCTGTCAGCGCCTCGCGCCAGCAGTCATCGACGTCGGGCATCCCGCTGGGGTGGGCGGCGAGCCACTCGAGCGCCGCCTCGCGGACCTCCGGCCGAGTGCGGGACAGGACCAGCCCACGGTGTGTGTGGCCGAGCTGCCGCGTGAGCACGTCGCCGGGCTGATTCACAGGGCTGTGCATAGCCCAGCGGGCTTCGCGGCGAACCGGAGGGCCTCTCCGGTGCGTATGCCTCGGCCCTGGCGCGACCCGGCGCTCCGGCCTCTTACGGGCCGCCTCCATCCAGCACCAGCGCCACGCCCGCGTCCGCCAGCACCTCCAGCGGCGCCACCTCTCCAGCGGAGATGGCGAGGAGAATTCCCCCGACGTCGTCGTGCGGCAGCCAGCTCGGCACGTCCATCATGTCCGGCGACAGCGGCCTCGACGCGAAGTAGCGCGCGGTCGCGAAACCGCAGCCGAGCCCCGGCGTACTCACCAGCCCGAGAATGGCCCCGACGCGTGAGCGCTGCGGCTCGGGCAGCAGGTTCGACATTCCCTCATGAAGGACGCTGTCTCCGTCAGCCCGACGCAGCGGCTCACCCTCGCGCACGAGAGCGCCCGCGCGAACGTGGCCTCGTTCGCCATCGGCCCGAAGAAGGCGGGTGAGAGGCGCAGCACGGCGCGGGCGCGTCCCACCGTCGCGGCATCGACGGGCGCCCACCCGGGAGCCTCGACCGCGTGCGCGAGGGCCCACGCGTGCGCGCGCTCCTCCACGCCGAGCAACGCCAGGCCCACCATCGCCCCCAGCAGCGTCTCGGTGGACAGGCACAGCTTCGCGACCTGGCGCACGTCCTTCGCCGCTTCAGCCAACGTGCCGGCGCGCGAGGCCTTCGCCAGGTGCACCTTCGACAGGGAAATCAGCTCGAGGAAGCGCGGGTACGGCGCGTCGGCCGCGGTCAACGGCGAAGCGGCCTGCCAGGCGCCGGACGGTCCGGTCAGCTCCCAGTGGTCGAAGTCGTGCGCGCGCGCCAACGACGAGGTGTCGATGGACGCGAGCTCCTCGTCCGACAACGCGTCGAGGAAGTCGGGCGCCGCCTTCTTGAGCGCGTCCTTCACCGCCTGTGGCGACCGCAGCGTGCCCGCAGGGAGCGTGACGCCGCCGTCGGTGACGGGGCTCTCGAAGCCCACCAGCGGGCTGAGCCACGGCGCGGCGTCCTTCGTCCGCGGGCCGGGGACAAACTCCGGCCGCTTCGCCAGCTCGGCCTCGGCGGCGCAGAAGGTCTCCACGCCAGCCGCGAGCCGCGCTTCCTGTCGCGCGAGCGGAACGGCCCAGCGGTCGCGCACCAGCCGGTGGTAGGCCAGCCACACTCCCCCCAGCAACACGGCCACCACCACCACCGCCACCGCCAGCCGTGTGTGTCGCGCGGTCCTCTCGGGTTGGTTCATGGCGCGCGAGAGCTACAGCGAAGTCTGGACGTGCGTGGGCACGCCCAGCCCAGCTTCCGAGGGGCCTGCTCCCCGCTCGAGGAGGGCGTCGAACCCCGCGTGAAAGGTGCGCTCACTCACGAAGGGCGAGTCTGGCCCGCCGGCTCGCGGCGAAGCAATCAGTCCACGAAGAAATCCGGCGTGGGCTCGACGTTCGGGTCCATCCGGTAAGGCGTGAAGTCGGTGACGCCCGCCTCGCGCAGCACCTCTTCGTCGATGCAGAAGCGGCCGGTGAAGTGCACGTCGCGTGTGAGGATCGCGTGCGCCGCGTCGGCCATGATGTCGGGCTTGCGGCTGGCCTTCATGAGGTCATCGCCGCCCAGCATGTTGACGGCCGCGGTGGCGATGGTCGTCTTCGGCCACAGCGCGTTGACGGCCACTTTCCCCAGGAACTCCTCCGCGAGGCCCAGCACGCACAGGCTCATGCCGTACTTCGCCATCGAGTAGGCGACGTGCGGGCCAAACCACCGGGGGCTCAAGTTGAGGGGCGGGGAGAGGGTGAGGATGTGCGCGTGCGGGGACTTGAGCAGGTGCGGCAGGCACGCCTGGCTCACCAGGAAGGTGCCGCGCGAGTTCACCTGGTGCATCAGGTCGAACTTCTTCATCGGGGTCTCCAGCGCGCCGGTCAGGCTGATGGCGCTGGCGTTGTTGACGCAGATGTCGAGGCCGCCGAAGCGGCTCACCGTCTTCGCCACCGCGTCGTGCACCTGCTCCTCGTGGCGGATGTCGCACACCAGCGGCAGCGCCTGGCCTCCGGCGGCCTCGATCTCCTTCGCCGCGCTGAAGATGGTGCCCTCCAGCTTCGGGTGGGGCTCGGCCGTCTTGGCGGCGATGGCCACGTTGGCGCCGTCGCGGGCCGCACGCAGCGCGATGGCGAGGCCGATGCCCCGGCTCGCGCCGGTGATGAAGAGGGTGCGATTCTTCAGTGAACTCATGGGGCGCCCCTTACCCCCGTGTCCTCGCGGGCGCCACGCCAACGGAGGCCGACCGGCTCTGCTAGGCTTCCACTGAAGTCTCGTCCGCGGCCGGCGGGTGTGTCCCATGCGCGTCGTCCTCCTCTCCTGCGCGGCGGTGTTCGCGGCCTGCTCGTCGGCCGGCGAGGCGCCATCCCTGAGCGCCGTCACGCCCGGTCAGGTCGACGAGGTCGCAGGGGGCGCCATCGAGCTTCATGGGGAGAACCTGCGACCGGCGGTGACGCTGGACTTCGACCACCCGTCGATGAGCACGGTCGACGCGCACTTCGCCGGCTGGGTCGAGGGCCTGGGCGCCTTCGTCGATCTCCAGAACGTCACCTGGCAGTCGGACCGCGTCGTCTCGGCGGACGTGCCGGGCGGGCTGCCGGCGGGGCGGTACACCGTCGCCCTCGTCGACCCCAAAGGGCGCGAGCTCCGGCTCCCCGACGCGCTGGAGGTGGTGGACTGTTTCATCACCACCTGCCTCCTGCCGGACGGAGGGCCGCGCGACTTCGACGCGGGTGACGCAGACGCGGGCGAGGGCTTCGACGCCGGCTGGGCACCGTGCGCCGACTTCACGTTCTTCGACGTGGACCTCGACGGCTTCGGGAGGCCCGACTCGGGAGACTTCCTCTGCGGCGCCTACCGCGCCCCGGTGGACGGAGACTGCAACGACCGCGATCGCCTCACGCACCCCGACGCGGGCGAAGTGTGCAACGCCCTGGACGACGACTGCGACGGCGAGGCCGACGAAGGCGCGTGCCCCGACGGCGGCGTCACCTGGGCGCAGGTCCTTTCGTCCGGGCCCGCCTGGGAGACGACGTGGAGCTGGGAGAAGGGGGCGGTGTGGATCGCCGGCGAGGGCGAGGTGCGGGTGCGGCGCGGGAGCGGGAACTTCCAGGCCGTCTCGGACGGCTGCCCCAACAACATCACCACCTCCTGGGCGTCGCCCTCGGGCCGCGCCTGGTTCTCCGGCGGCAACAACGGCATCGGCCGGGTGGCGCCGCACGAGGTGACGGCGGGGCGCTGTGGGCAGCAGGTGCAGTTCTCCGATCCCATCACCGGGCTCATCGGCTTCCCCACGGAAGACGGAGGCGTCTCGCTGGTGGGCGTCCTGCGCAACGGCCGCATCGTGCGTGTTGAGGGCGGCCTCGCTCAGCCCGAGTCCCCCTCGAACCTGCCGTCCCACTTCCGCTTCGAGGACCTGCACGGCAGCGACCCGTCCACGCTGTACGCGGTGGGCTACGACTCGTCCGTCACTCCGTGGAGGATGAAGGCGTTCCGCCTCGGCGCGGACGGTGGATGGGTGGACGAGCGCATCGAGCGACTCCAGGGCCTCCCCCGCGGGGCGCTGCGGGCCGTGTGGGTGCTGGACGCGCAGCGCGTGGTGGCGGTGGGTGACGAGGGCACCGCCATCGAACGCACGCCCTTCGGGTGGATTCGCCTCCCCGGGCTGCCCGCGCCCAACGACTTCACCGGCGTCCGCGCGTTCAGCCTGGGGCGCGTCTACGCGGTGGAGGACGAAGGCAGCGTGCGGCGCTGGACGGGCCAGGGCTGGCAGCTTCTTTACGACGGCGGTGTCGAGCTGCGCGACATCACCGGCACCAGCGAGGAAGACCTCTGGTGCTCGGGCGTGAATGGCGCGGTGGTGCACTGGCCCGAGTGAGTCGCCCGCGCGTGACGGCCTCGGGCCTCGGGCGATTCGATTCTCGGCAGACGCTTGGCTAAGGTGTGGGCGTTTCGTCGTACGGGGAGGAACCACAATGCGCATTCGAGGTGGTGGTGGCGGCATCAAGAAGATCCGCGCCGACGAGCCCATCGGGAAGAAGCCGAAGAAGCCGGGCTCGAAGAAGCCGGGCGACATCAAGAAGGTGAAGGCCGACGAGCCCATCGGGCGGAAGTCGAAGAAGCCCACCGGCCCCATCATCAAGGTGCGGGCCGACGAGCCGCTGCCGAAGCCGGGCAAGCCGGGGAAGCCACCCATCGTGAAGGTGCGGGCCGACGAGCCCCTGCCGGGCCGCCCCGGGAAGCCACCCATCGTGAAGGTGCGGGCCGACGAGCCCCTGCCGGGCCGCCCCGGGAAGCCGCCCATCGTGAAGGTGCGGGCCGACGAGCCTCTGCCGGGCCGGCCGGGCCAGCCGCCCATCGTGAAGGTGCGCGCGGACATCCCGCTGCCCAACCCGGGCGGGCCCATCAACAAGATCCGCGCGGACGAGCCCCTGCCGAGGCCGGGGAAGCCGCCCATCGTGAAGGTGCGGGCCGATGAGCCGCTGCCGAAGCCGAACAAGCCCGGCGGGCCCATCAACAAGATCCGCGCGGACGAACCGCTGCCGAGGCCGGGGAAGCCGCCCATCGTGAAGGTGAAGGCCGACCTCCCTTAAGCCGGTCCGTTGAAGACGGTCGCCGTCATCTCCGCGGGCGCCGATGACACCGCGCAGGGCGTGCAGCGCGCGCTCGAGCGGCTCGGCGCCCGCGTCGTGTCCGTCGACACCTCGCTGGTGCCCGAGCGCGTCCCGCTGTCTCTCGAGGGCGGGCGCGTCATCGCGGCGGGCGTCTCGCTGTCCGACGTGCGGGCGGTGTACGTGAAGTCGTTGCACCTGGCCGTGCCGCTGTACGACGTGGAGTCCCTGTCCGCTCGTGCACCGAAGGCGTGGCCGGCGCGGTGGGTGGCCGAGCGGGAACGCCACGCGTTGCTCACCTCGGCATTTCGAGCCCTCGAATTGTCCGGTGCGCACCTGGTGAACCCGGTGTCGCGCTTCGAGTGGCACCTCCTGAAGCCGCTGCAGACGGAGGTGTTGGCGCGCGCGCGCGTGCCGGTGCCCGCGACGCTGGCCACGTGCGACCCTGACGCCGTCCGCGCTTTCGTCGAGCGGCACGGCGACGTCATCTACAAGCCCATCGCCGGAGGTGCGCTGGTGCGGCGCCTGGAGGCGAGGGACGTGAGTTCAGCGCGGCTCTCCCGGCTCTCCACCGCGCCGGTGTTGTTCCAGCAGCGCATCCCTGGCGAGGAGTGGCGGGTGTACGTGCTGGACGGCGAGGTGGTGTCGGCCTTCGCGCTGCCGGCGCGCGGAGTCGTGGACGCGCGCGAGGTGCTTCAGCGGGCGAAGCGGAAGAAGGCTCCGCGGGCGGTGGCGGAGGTGAGTTGTCGCGCGGCCAGGGCGCTGGGCCTCGTCTTCACCGCGGTGGACGTGCGCCTCGACGATGAGGGCGCACCCTACGTGCTGGAGTGCAACCCGACGCCGTCGGTGTCCTTCTACGAGAAGCCCGAGTCCAGCCCGGTGCTGCGGGCGCTGGCGGCGCACCTGGTGCGCCATGCCTAAGCGACTGGCCCGGGCTGAAGGCTTCTTCATCGACGACCTCGTCGGCAGCCTGTTGGGCGAAGAGGCCTTCGACCCGTTGACGGAGGCGAGGCCCTTCTTCTCCCGACGTGTGCTGTCCCACCTCTCCGCCATCCGGGAGGCCTTCTCCCAGGGCGGGCGTGTCCTTCACGTCTGTCTCGACGGCGTGCTGAAGCCGCGCGTGGCGAAGTCCATCGGCGCCGCGCTCTCCACTGCGCCCTTCCGCCGTCACCACCACGCGCCCTACCGCATCGACGTCGCGCCGCTGGACGTGCTGCCGACCTCCACGCTGTCGCGCTTCTGCGCCTTCCTTGGCTCCGATGAGGGGGCCGCCTTCCACCAGGCCCTCTCGGGCTGGCCTCCTGAGGGCCACCGACTCACGCGCTGGCAGGTGCAGGTGGCGCGCGCGCGGCGGGGCGACGAATTCCCGGTGCACGTCGACACGAACCAGGAAGGGCTGGCGTGCGTGTACCACTTCACCCGGGGCTTCTCGGAAGCGGACGGCGGCGTCCTCTCCTTTCCGCACCGGGGAAGGGCGGAGCTCTCCGTGGCCCCGGCCTTCAACCGGCTCATCCTGTTCCGTCCGAAGGGTGCGCCGCACGGCGTGTCCCGCGTCCGCGCGCCGAAGGGCAGGAGCCGCTTCACCGTCACCGTCTTCTACTTGTACCGGCGGCGTTGAACGGAGGAGTCGCTCGCTGCTCGACGGGCTGTTGCTGCGGGGGCTGGTCGCGGAAGCTGCGCGGAGTCGACACCAACGACTCGAAGCGCGGCGGCCTGCGCTCGAAGAGGAAGACCTGTCCTTCTCTGGCAGGGGCCACCGCGCAGTGCTCGACGCGGTCGAGCGCCACGCGGACGGCGTACGGAGCGTGCCTGGAGAGTGGCTTCTGAGGCGAAGGGCCCGCGCCCGCGAGCAGCGAAATCACGAGGAGTGCACCCATCTTTGGGACTCTCCTTTCTCCCGTGAGAGGAGGTCAAGCGCGGGGCTGTTCGCCGGGGACGCGGTGCAGCTTCAAGCGGTAGCGGTCCACCACCTTCTTCGCGGTGCGGCCCATCGCGGCCTCGAGGCGGCCGAAGCTGGTCTTCACCAGCGAGCGCATCTTGAACGTCGTGTCCTTCAGCGGCGCGCGGCGTTTCAGGCTGGCCAGGACGTCCAGCGCGGAGAGGCCGAAGACGCGGCTGTACTCGGCGACGAAGCGGCTGGTGCGCACGTCCTCGCCCGAGAGGATGTCCATGGACGCCTGGCGGCTGCGCTCGCTGGACTTCCAGTAGCGGAAGACGCCCGCCTGGAGGCTCTTGGAGCCCACGTCGTGGGCGCGGAACACCTCGTACAGCGCGTCGGTGAACAACTCCCGCATGCGGATGAAGTCGTAGCGGCGGCGCTGGTAGTCCTCGAGCGCGCCGTCGGACGGGCCCTGTTCGCCCACCACGTCGGCGAGTGACAGCACGTCGTTGAGGGCGTTGGTCATGCCCGAGGCCGTCAGCGGGTGCGCGCAGCCTCCTGCGTCGCCCACCAGCACCACGCCCGGCGCGGCGCACGCATCGGTGGAGATGGAGTGCGTGGCCACCGCCTCGAAGGGCTCCTCGCGCAACGCCTTCACCATCGCGTCGCGCAGCGGCTGCGGCACGAAGGGCGCGTACTGGGTGGACAGCAGCTCGACGAAGGCGGCCTTGCCCTTGGCGAGGCCCACCGGCACGTCGATGCAGAAGCGGATTTTCCCTTCCCCGTACGGGTACGCGAGGATGGGCCCGGGCGCGCCGAGGAAGACGTGGCCATTCATGCCCCACGGCAACAGCTCGCCTTCCACCGCTACCGCCACGGTGTGGGACAAGAGCTTCACTTCGGGCTGCAGGCCCAGCAGGGGGCGCAGCTTCGACTGCCGGCCGTCGGCTACCACCACGAGATCCGCGCGGTGCACTCCACCGTCCGCGCGCTTCACGCCCACGATGCGCTCGCCTTCGCGCACGAAGTCCACCACGCGGGCGCCGGTGGAGACGGAGACGTTGGGCCGCTTCGCCACCTCACGCCGCATGGTGAGCACCATCAGCGGGTGGTCGATGCCGAGGCCCGGGCCGGCGGCGTCGGAGTAGGGCAGCACCACCGCCTCGGCGTTGGCGTCGGGTGTCACCGCGAAGCCATGCACCGCCACGCCGCCCGCCTCGAAGAGGGGCGCCTTGAGCCCGAGGGTGTCCAGCGCGCGCACGCCTTTGGGGTGAATCAGCTCTCCGCGGAACTGGGGAGGCGTGGACTGCGTGGCCTCCAGCACCGTCACCTTCGCGCCCTTCTGCGACAGCGCGGCGGCCGCGGCCATCCCGGTGAATCCGCCCCCGACGACGACGACTTCGAACGACATGGGTGCCCTCGTGAACGTGCTGCGGGTGTCCCGAAAACGCGTGCACGATTAGCCGCCGACGGGCTCGCCCTTCAACAATCTGTCGAGAGAAACGACTGACGTCCGTCACTCAGTGACAACCGTCAGGCGGGTGCGCGCGAGCGGGGATTCGTGTAGCAGCGCGCTCGTCATGGCCGTCGACCTCGATGACTTGCTGTTGAAGACGAGCCGCACGTTCGCGCTGGCGATTCCGCTGTTGCCGGAGCCGACGCGGCGGGCGGTGGGCGTGGCGTACCTGTTGTTCCGCATCGCCGACACCTTCGAGGACGCGACGGACTGGCCGCGCGCGCAGCGCATCGAGGCGCTGGGTGAGTTCTCGAAGCTGGTGCAGCTGCCGAGAGAAGAGCGCGAGGCGCAGGTGGGGCGGCTGGTGAAGAAGTGGCTGGCGAGTCCTCCGGTGGCGCACGAGGGCTACCTGGAGTTGGTGCGGGAGACGGCGGGCGTCTTGCGGGAGCTGGACTCGATGGCGCCGGGCGTGCGGGAGATTCTGGTGCGCCACACGGTGCGGACGAGCGACGGCATGGCGACGGTGGTGGCGCGCGCGGACGAGAAGGGGAACCTGCGGCTCGAGAGCGTCCAGGACCTGAAGGACTACTGCTACATCGTGGCGGGCATCGTGGGGGAGTTGCTCACGGAGGTGTTCCTCCACGACGCGCCGTCCCTGGCGAGCCAGCGCGCGGCGCTCGAGCAGCGGATGGTGGCGTTTGGAGAGGGCCTGCAGTTGGTCAACATCCTCAAGGACGCGGGGGATGACGCGCGGGACGGGCGCGTGTACCTGCCGGCGGCGACGCCGAAGGCCGACATCTTCGAGTTGGCGCGGGCGGACCTGGACGCGGCGAACGAGTACGTGAAGGCGCTGCAGGCGGGTGGGGCGCCGAAGGGCTTTCTGGGCTTCACCGGCATCTCGTTGGCGCTGGCCTACAAGGCGCTGGACGCGCTGGAGGAGCGGGGCGCGGGCGCGAAGGTGTCGCGGCTGGAGGTGGCGCGGCTGATGGGGGTGTTGCAGGGCGAGCTGGCGGCGGGGCGGCCCCTGGACGTGCGGGCGCGCGTGCAGGCCTGAAAAAAGGGCGAGCGCGAATCCTCCTGACGGGGTGCTGCATCGTGCCCTTCGACGGCGGCCGCGAATGAGCGCGGCGCCACACCCGAAGGAGTCACGCCATGTTGCAGAAGCTCTTCCCGACGAATGAAGGAACGATGGACCGCGTCATCCGCGTGGTGCTGGGCGTGGTGTTGCTGGCGCTGGTGTTTGTCGGGCCGCAGACGGTCTTCGGCTGGATTGGCGTCATCCCGTTGGTGACGGGCCTCGTCGGCAGCTGCCCGTTGTACCGGCTGTTCGGCATCAACACGTGCAGCCTGCCGGACAAGAAGGCGAGCGCGTGACTTGAAGCGGAGGCGGGGCGCGCGCATGGTGCGCCTCGACGCATGAGTCCACTCGATGCGGACGGCGAGCTGTGTCGGAAGGCCGCGGGAGGCGATCGCCAGGCGATGTCGGCGTTGGCGAGCGCGTACCGCGGGCCGTTGTACCGGTTCGCGCGGCGGCTGGTGCAGGACGACGCGCTGGCGGAGGACGTGTTGCAGGAGACGTTCCTCACGGCGCTGCGGAAGGTGGGCGGGTGGCGTGGGGAGGGGACGTGTCGGGGGTGGTTGTTCTCCATCGCGCGGACGGAGGCGTTGATGGCGAAGCGTCGGAGGGCGGGCGAGCCGGACGTGTCGGCGGAGGAGCAGGAAGAGGAGTTGCCCGCGTTGGGATTGGCGGCGGGGTGGGGCGCGGCGATGGATCCCGAGGCGCTTGCCGCGAAGGTGGAGGAGCAGGCGTTGCTCGAGCGGGCGCTGGCGGCGCTGGGGCCGACGGAGCGGGAGATTATCGCGCTGCGGGACCTGGAGGGCTTGTCGGGGGAGGACACGGCGCAGGCGTTGGGGCTCTCTGTGGCGGCGATGAAGAGTCGGCTGCACCGGGCGCGGCTCGCGCTGGTGGCGGCGGTGAAGCGAGGAGGCCACGATGGCCGGTAACAAGGAAGTGGGCGGCCTGTGGTGCTTCGACGTGTTGGAGCGGCTGTCGGAGTACGTGGACGGCGAGCTGTCGGCGAGCGAGCGGAGGAAAGTGGAGGCGCACCTCGAGGGCTGTGACGAGTGCACGAAGTTCGGCGGGGAGTTCGGGGCGGTGGTGAAGGCGTTGAAGGCGAAGCTGGCGTCGCGCGAGGACGTGCCGGCCGATGTGGCGCGGAGGCTCGAGGAGGCGCTGGCGAAGCGCTGAACGGTCAGGTGCGCGCGGTGTTGGACGTCTCGTGGGGTTACGTTGACACTGCTGGGGCCATTCGGTAGGTGGCCCACGCATCACCGGGGAGTGGCTCAGCCTGGTAGAGCACTTGGTTCGGGACCAAGGGGTCGCAGGTTCAAATCCTGTCTCCCCGACTGGTGAAACGGCCCGGAAGCCCTCAATCAAACAAGGGTTTCCGGGCCGAATCTTTTTCAGCCTGCCTCTGTCTCGGCGGCTATCTTCGGTTCCAATGACGAGGCGCCGACCAGCAAGGACGAGCACCGGGGACGAGAGGCTTCGCCGGCAGCTCAAGTCGATGTCGAAGGAGCAGCTCGTCGAGCTGGCGCTCTCTCGCATGGTGAGTGACCCGCAGGGGCGGTGGGACGTCGAACACCAGCGCCAGCCTGTCGCCCAGGCCCTGCGAGACGCCTTCGACCGGGCGATGAACACTCGTGGCGTCGAGTGGAAAGCGCTCGCCGGCTACATGGGCCGGCTCAAACAGCTGCTCAACGACGCCGAGGGGCTGGCCAGGGTGGACCCGGCCGAGGGCCTGACCGTCATCCAGCACTTCATCTCCAACATCCCCAAGGTGTTCGACCGGGTCCACGACGAGTGCGAACTCGCCGAGTTTTGCGACTCGCTCACCGAGGCCGGCATCGCCACCGCCCGCAGCGCGAAGGTGGACGTGGTGCCCCTCGCCACCACCATCATCGACGGCTTCGTCGCTGACGGCACGATGCGCTGGACCTACGCCTTGAGCACGCTGGCGAGGCTGCTGAAGGGAAGGGAACGAAGCGCAGTCGCCCAGTACGCATCGACCAAGACGACGACTGCCGGCGAGTTCTTCGTGCGGGACCTCAAGGAGCTCGCCCTGAAGCTCGGTCAGTGAGCCGGCGCCTCGGAGAGAACGAGCTCGACCCTTCGTCCGAGCTTTCGAGGGCTCCGGAGCGCCTTCAGGTTGTCGAGGGTCGACGTCCTGCCCTCGAAGCGCTCGACCACCAGGGCGCCCACCACGGCCATCGCCCGGTGCTCCATCGGCTGCTTCCCGGTCTCCCAGCGAGACACCGTCTCCGGCGTCACGGCGAGGAGCTCGGCGAGCTCCAGCGCCCGGAGGCCAGCCGCCTTCCGCATGAAGCGCATCGCTTCGCCCGTCGCCTCGCCGGCCCTGGCCAGCTCGACGGCCACACGCAGCTCGAAGCGCTCCAGGGAAGGGCCGTCGAAGTAGACCTCACCGCACTCCCGGCACTTGAGCGCCGGCACCTTGGCGGTGAACACGTGCTTCCAAACTTCGACCGAGTCGGGAGCGACCGTCTTCTCCAACTTGCCCGTCTTGCATCGTTCGCACTTCATCGTTCGCTCCTGGTCGGCGGTCACACCAGAACGGCAAGAGCGACTTGAGATTTTATCAAGTCGGACGCTTCCACGACCGGGGCGGATTCCTGCGGAACCCAGGGGACTCGTGGGGACACCGGACTGGTTCGTTTCTCACCCGCTCGCCAACTTCGGCAGGCGCGCACCCAGGGCGAGCTGCTTCGCCAGGTCGAGCGCGTTGTCCTCGAGATCCACCGGCGTCAGCCCGGTGAGGGCCCGGAAGCGCCTGTCCCACTCGCGCATCGGCTCACCGCGCCGCTTCGCCGCCCAGTACGGCGCCCACAGCTCCTGCGCCGCCTTCGGCAGATTCGACACTGCCACCACCACCTTCCCGTCCGCCCCCCGCACGAGCCACTTCTCTTCGAGCGCGCGAATCGCCGGGTAGCGGTGCGACTCCCCGCTGTCGTCGAAGAGGTAGTGAAACACCACCGTCTCGTCGATGTAGCTGAAGTACAGCTCCCAGAGGTCCGTCTCCGACGCCATCCACCCCGCGCCGTGCCGCGCCTCCAGGTCGATGGGCTCCGAGTAGCCCACCAACGTCAACTCGCTCGGGTCCCGCGAGCGATCGCTGTAGTAGTGCGGGTGGTAGTCCTCACCCATCGTGCGGATGTCGGCGAAGCGCGCCGGCCGCCCGTTCAAGTGCGGAAACGCCGAGTGCGCGTTGCACCCGAACAGCCCCGTCCTCGCGTCCCGCCACACCACCAGGTTGTGGTCCGAGTCCTGGCTCGCCTCGAGCAACACCAGCCGCGGCTCGTGCCCGTGCAGCGTGTTCACCGCGTACGCGAACATCGCCCCCTCGAAGCAGTGCGCGTTCACCCGCGCCAACACCTGCCGCGGCGTCCACGCCGTCTCCTCCTGATCCGGCGTCGTGTGGTCGTTGTTGTACGTCACCTCCGTGTCGAGGAACGCCTGCACCTTGTCCGGCGTGTCCAGCGCCGCGAACACCGTCAGCTCCTCGTCCCGAAACTCGAGGCCGCGCTGCCGCGCCTGCGCCACCACCCGCTCCCGCGCGCCCGGCGCCACCTTCGGCCCGTACTCCCGCACCAGCCGCGCGAGCTGCTCCCTCGCCGACAGCGTGCTGGGTGGTGCGTCGAAGCCGCCTTTGCTCATGCACACTCCACGCGTCGCGTCGCCTACTGGCAGGTGTACGTCACCCGCGCCCGCACCGCGTCGACGAGGGGCGTCGCCGGGATCACACCGCCCGGACTCTGCGCCACCAGGCCCACGCCAAAGTCCACCGCGTTCACGTCCGCGGGAATCAGCTTCGTCCCCGGGAAGGCGTACGTCTGGACGCGGAAGTTGGTGTCCCATGCGCCGGCGATGGCGGCGTTGTCGCTCATGGACGTGCCTCCGACGAAGAGCCTCACCTCCCTGTCTTCCACCACCCCGGAGCCGCTCGCGCGCCGCACCACCTCGACGTCGACGGAGTCGATGGTGGCATCGTCTGGCACCGCGAAGCCGAAACCCGTCGCCAGCAAGAGCTCGGTGAGGTCCTTCCGCGTGAGCGCCGCCGTCGTCGCCGCCTGGCTGTCATTGGCCAGCGCCGCGCCTGCCGGATTCGTCCACGCGCGGGGAAACGCCGACCCCGTGCTGCCCGTTCCCGCCGAGGTGTAGGCCTGCATGCTGGTATTGTAGAAGAGCGTCAGCCGCCCAACGTTCACCTCGGCCGTCGCGAGGCCACTGGTCCCCACCACCGCCACGCCCACGTCGAAGCTTGCCAACGTGGATGTGGAGATTCCCCAGAGGTCGTTCACGCTGCCATAGCGCACCCAGGTCTCCGTGGCGGACCACGGCCCCACCACCGACTTCGGCGCTCCGGCGAACGTGCCATTCGGTGCGAGCTGCACCAGCGAGTCAGCCACCGTGCCGCTGCCCGATGCCTTGCGCTTGAGCTCGAACACCACGCCGCTCAACGGCAGGTTGGGGGCGCCCACCAGGGAGAAGTTGTCGAAGTACAACCACTGTGACTCCTGGCCAAAGACAACGGTCGCGGTCGCGAGGCCCCCGTCGTCCTGCTGCGCATACTCAGGATGGTCCCAGGCTGCGTAGCCGCTGCCTCCCACCAGGAAGTTGATGACTTGCGTCGCTGTGACGGGGCCGAAGTACCCACCTGGGACGCGCGCCTGCACCGTGATGGAGACGAGGTCGACCAGCGGCCGCGCGCCCGTCGTCCCGCCATTCACGGCCACCAGCGAGACGCCAAAGCTCGCGTCGTTCACCATGTCTCTCGTCCAGCCCGCCGCGATGAGGGTGTACGTTGCGTCAGCCTGGCTGAGCGGCCACGCGCCTCCCGGCGCGAACTCGCCTCGAACGAACCCGCCCAGCACCAGCTGGAGCCGGTAGTCGGCGATTCCCGAGGCGCTGGCAGCCCGCTTGATGCGCAGGGTGATGCTGTCGATCTCCGCGTGCTGAGGGACGTTGAACCCGAAGCCCGTCACCACCAGCGCCGTCGTCGTCTGGCCAAGCTGAAGCTCCTGGGCCGTCGACGCGACCAGCCCATCCTCTCCGCCGACCAGCCCCCCGTCGACCCAGTCCACCGCGGAAGGGTGGTTCACCACGCTCCTCGGCGACCGGTACGCCAGCGTGAAGGTGCCCGCGTCCGTGCAGCCGACCTTCCCTCCATCCACTCCACCATCCACTCCACCGTCCGCCCCCCCATCCTGGGCGCCGCCGCCACCGCCCACCGCGCCGCCGCCACCGCCCACCGCGCCGCC
>JBFMHF010000123.1:0-22223 GCA_040752975.1 Myxococcota bacterium | reverse complement strand
GCCGTCCGCCGAAGGACAAGAAAACCCCCGAGGCCGCCCGCCGCCGAGGGCCCCTCCCTTAAAAGACACAGATGTTGATGCCCGGAAAGCAGAAGCCCCCACAGCAGTCCGACGAGCTGCCGCACGACTCGCCCTCCCGGCTGCAGTAGCAGACGTTTCCCCCGCCCCCGTAGGGCGGCGCCCGGCACGAGTACGGCGAGGAGCGACACTGGTTGCTGGCCGTGCACCCGTCGAGGCAACGCCCGGTGGTGTCGCTGGTGCCGTCGCCCGCGCAGACGCCGTCCCCGCCGCACGTCCCCCCCGCCTTGAGGCACACGCCCTCGCAGTACCCGCCGCTCCCCGAGATGCACAGGCCCGACTCACACTGCGCGTGGGAGCTGCAACCCGCGCCGTACTTCGACAGCCCCTTGTCCTTCGACTCGCACCGCTTGCTCCACGGGTTGCAGCCGTAGTTGCCACCCTGCCGCGCGCAGTCCGCGTCGCTGGTGCACAGCGGCACGCACCACCGCGGCGTCGAGGAGTCCAGGTCCTCGTCGTGACACGCATAGCCCTGCCGACACGCGCTGCTGCCGCTGCCGCTGCACGCCTGCCGGCAGAAGGTGCCGAACTCGTCCGAAGCGCACGCGCCTCCCGCGGGACATCCATACGTGACGCCCGCGTCGATGGTGCAGCCTCCCGTTGCGCCTACGCACGCGCCCGAAGGCCAGCCCGTGGCGGACTCGGTGCGGCACACCCCCGACGCGCACTGGCTGCCCGCGCTGCACGCCTTGCCCAGCGGGAGGTTCATGCACGCGCCCGAGCCCGCGCACGCGGTGTCCGCGCAATCCACCAGGCCGTTGCAGTTCTCGTCGCGCCCGTCGGTGCACGACGCCTCGGCCCCCGCGCCCGTGCAGTCCGGGTCCGCACAGTCCGCCAGCGCGTCGCCGTCGTTGTCCGTGAGGTCCGAGCAGTTCGACTCCGCGCGCACGTTCATCCGGCACGTGCACCCGTTGCCGCACGCCTGGTTGTTGCAGTCCGCGTCCTCGCAGTCGCGGTTGCCGTCGTTGTCGTTGTCGACGCCGTCCTGGCAGCTCGTCGTCTCCGGCACGCCACCCGGAGGCCCACACAGGTTGGCGCTGCCGCTGCAATTCATCGTGTCGGCGCAGTCGCGCAGCCCGTCGGCGTCGTTGTCCAGCCGGTCGGTGCAGGCCGTCTCCTGCTTCGCGCCCGCCGTACAGGTGCAGCCCATGCCACAGGACGTGCCGTCGCAGTCGGGGCTGTCGAGGCAGTCCACCCGCGAGTCCCCGTCGTTGTCGACGGTGTCCGTGCAGTTCGTCTCTCGCTTCGTCTGGTTGCGGCACTCGCACCCCATGCCGCACGACGCGCCGACGCAGTCAGGGTCCGCGCAGTCGACGAGGTTGTCCCGGTCATTGTCCGCGCCGTCGTTGCAGGCCACCTCGAAGCGCAGCGCGAAGCGGCACTCGCAGCCCATGCCGCACGTCTGGTTGGCGCAGTCCATGTCCGCGCAGTCGATGAGGCTGTCGTTGTCGTTGTCGAAGCCGTCGACGCAATCGCCCTCCCCGCGCCTTCCGCCCCGGCACGCACAGCCCGCGCCGCAGGTGACGCCCTCGCAGTCCGCGTCGAGGCAGTCGGCCTGCGAGTCGGAGTCGTTGTCCTGCGTGTCCCCGCAGTCCACCTCGCCCTTCACGCCAGCGTCGGTGCACGTGCAGCCGGCGCCGCACGTCTGTCCCCGGCACCCGGTGTCCCGGCAGTCGATGCGCCCGTTCCAGTCATTGTCGAGGCCGTCCGCACAGTGAGCGGGCGCCTCCGCTCCACCGTCGCCGCAGGTGGGACGGCCCCGGCACTCGGGGTCCCCGCAGTCGATGAGGCCGTTGCCGTTGTCGTCCACTTCGTTGTCGCACGTCTCCACCCGCACGCAGGTGGGGTCCGCCGAGCACGCCGGATCCGCGCAGTCCGCCAACCCGTTGCGGTCGTCGTCGACGCCGTTGGTGCAGGACTCCAGCACCGCCTGGCAATAGGCGTCGTCGAAGCAGTCGGGGTCGAGGCAGTCCGTCTTCCCGTCGCTGTCGTCGTCCGCGCCGTTGCCGCACACCTCCTTCCTGGGCGGCGGCTCCGGTGGCGCGGAGCAGGCCCCGGTGAGGAGGGCAACCACGGCGAGGGACAGGACGAGGCGCATGGGAAACGAGGCGGGTGCTGCATCGCACGGAGCGCGGGGGAATTTCCACTTTACCCCCGGAAGAAACGCGACGCCCCCCGTGCAGTAAGGGCACGGAGGGCGTGGTGCTGCGTACGCGTTCGAGTCCGCTTACTTGCCGTAGCGGTAGGTCGAGAACTGCGAGTCCATGCGGGCGTCCTGGCCCGGGGTGAACTGGAACATGCAGCTGTCGTCCGTGTAGTCCATGAAGTTGGTGATGGGGTCCGCGCCCGCCGAGGAGCAGGTGTCACGGCCCGTCGGGCACCCGTACGCAGGCGAGCGCTCCGCCGGAGTGTCGGAGACGTAGTCGCCGGTCCGCGTGTTACAGCCGTTCTGGAAGGTGTGGTACAGGCCCATCCAGTGGCCGACCTCGTGGGTGGCCGTGTCGCCGAGGTTGTACGGCGCCGCCGAGCCGCCCGGCAGCGACTGGTCGAGCAGCACGACGCCGTCCTTCAAGGGCGCCGAAGCGTACGACGAGGGGAAGGTGGCGTACCCGAGGATGCCGTTGGACGGGTTGCACGTGTAGATGTTGAGGTCGTCGGCGGTGCCCTGGTGCAGCGCGTTCTTCATCGCCGTCTCGGCCGTGCCGTAGCAGCCGTTGTACCAGGTGGCGTTGCTGGTGCGGTCGGTGGACACGAGGTTGAAGGACCAGCCGGTCCCCGCGTAGGCCGCGTTGAGCACGTCCATCTGCGCGTTGATCATCGAGTCGGGGATGTTGCCCGTCGCGCCGTTGGAGATGACGTGCCAGTAGACGTTGATGACGCCGCCCGTCACCGTGGGTGCGCCGCCGCCGCCGCCGCCCGGCTTGCGGGTGAGCGTGGCCAGCTCGCGCTGGAAGTCCGCCTCGAGGGCCGCGGCTTCCAACTCCGTCGGCTCGTAGGTGCCACAGTGCTTGAGCTCGGGCTTGAAGGCCTCTGTCTCGATGGCCGGCAGCGTCGTCATCGACTCCGGCGCCGTGTAGTCCACACCGCAGCTCACCGCCCACAGCATCATCACCGCTGCGGTCAGCAGCGAGGCTCCCAGCTTCTTCATTGTGTACTCCTCCCAGCGAGAACGAGGCTCCGCGTGTCGGCGGAGGGCGGCGCATCATCATCAACTCGATGCCACGTTTCCAGAGGGAGACACACCTTTCGGTGGCGCGGTGTGCAGCACCGACACCGTGTCAGTGGTTCCAGGCACTTTGACGTATGCGGAAATGTAGGCTCCGACGACAAACCGCGTGAGGGCCCTCGCCAGCCGCTTCGGGAAGTGGTCCTCTCCCGTGCTCATGATTCGTCCGTTTGCCCTTGGAGCGCTGTTGGGAGTGGTGCTGTCCTTCGCGAGCTGCGGTGGCCCTGCACCGAAGGAGTGCTCGTCGGCGACGTGCACCGGCTGCTGTGACGCCGCTGGCGAGTGCAAGCCTGGCAACGACCTCCTGGCGTGCGGCAGCGGCGGGTTCCTGTGCGTCACCTGCGGCTCGAGCCAGGTGTGCACCCTGGGGGCGTGCTTCACGCCGGGCACCGGAGGGGGCGGCGCGACGGGCGGAGGAATGGGCGGTGGCGCGACCGGTGGCGGAGTCGGCGGTGGCGCGACGGGCGGCGGAGTCGGCGGAGGTGCGACCGGTGGCGGAGTCGGCGGCGGCGCGACGGGCGGAGGCGTCGGCGGCGGCGCGACGGGCGGAGGAGTCGGCGGTGGCGCGACGGGCGGAGGAGTCGGCGGTGGCGCGACGGGCGGAGGCGTCGGCGGCGGCGCGACGGGTGGAGGCGTCGGCGGCGGCGCGACGGGTGGAGGCGTCGGCGGAGGAATTGGAGGCGGAGGCGGGACGGGTGGAGGCGCCGGCGGAGGCTTCGGCGGTGGTGGCGGCGCGTGTCAGGTCCGCGCGACGTTCGCCGAAGTGGACACCACCGGCACGTTCTTCCCGGGCGGCTTCGTCGTCGGCGAGGCGCGCTCCGGCACCAGCGGCACCTACGAGGCCGTCATGGGGGCGGCGATCATGTTCAACGGCGGCATGGCGCCGGGGATGGGCGACCTCAGCCTCCCGACGAACCAGAATCCACAGACGGCCCGGTACCTGAGCGCCTTTGGGCAGGGCTGCACCAATGGCTCCACCGGCACCACCTGCGCCACCACCTACGTCGGTGTCTCCGGCATCGTCTCGCTCAGCGGCGTGTTGGGCGGCCAGGACGCCGGTTCAGTGAACGTCACCCTCAGCAACATTCGCTACCAGTTCCAGAATGACGCCGGCCAGCCCGACTTCAGCGGGCCCTGCATCATCCTCCAGTCCGAGTCCTTCAACGCGATCTGGCCGTAGCGCCTCAGCGCGGGATGTTGGCGCCGATGGTGCGAAAGTCGTTGGCCGAAGGTCGCGCCGTGCGCGCGAAGGTGCCGCCAAAGTCCACCCGGAACAGCCCGAAGCTGGCCGTGTAGCCCTCGGCCCACTCGAAGTTGTCCATCAGGCTCCAGTGGTAGTACCCGCGCACGTCCGCGCCTTCCTTCACCGCGCGCTCGATGGCCGCCACGTGCTGCGCCAGGTACTCGCTGCGGAAGGCGTCGTCCGCGTCGGCGGTGCCATTCTCCGAGACGTACAGAGGCCAGCCGTACGACGAGAAGCGCTTGAGCATCAGGTACAGCCCGTCGGGGTAGCGGTCCCACCCGAGGTCATTCTTCGGCCGGCCGGACTTGAAGTAGCTCTGCGAGAGCGCCGCGCTGCCGAGGTCCCCCCGGACGATGTCGCGCGTGTAGTAGTTGAGCGACAGCACGTCGATGCTGCCCGCGAGTCCGTCGACGTGCTCGTCCACCACCGGGTTGGGCACCGCGAAGTAGATGTGGCCCGTCTTCAGCGCACGCGGGATGGCCTCGTTCGCCACGTCGTCGGTGAGGCCCGCAACGGCCGTGTCCAGCACCGAGTGGCTCGCCGGCTGGAAGATGCGCACGTGGTGGGCGGTGGTGATGACGGTGGCCTTGCCGTCTCCGTCCGCGTCGACCGTGTCGACCTCTCGCAGCGCCGCCGTCGCCTTCGCGTGCGCCTTGAGCATGTTGGCCATCACCGTCACCTGCAGCGTGGTGTCGTCCTTGACGCCCGGAGGCCAGATGCCTCCCAGGTAGCCCTGCGCCGCGTAGACGTTGATCTCATTGAAGGGGCACCAGAAGTCGACGGTGTCCTTGAGCTCATCGCCCACGCGCCGCGCGAAGGCCTCGAAGGCGGCCTGCGTGTCCGTCGTCTCGAAGCCCTTCTTCGCCGCCACCCATTTCGGCAACGTGAAGTGGTGCAGCGTCACCATCGGCTCGATGCCGGCGGCGCGCAGCCGCACCGTCCAGTCGCGGTAGCGGGCCATCGCGGCGGCGTCCCAGGCGCCTTCGGTGGGCTCGAGGCGGCTCCACTCCACCGAGAAGCGGTACGTCGTCGCGCCGAGCTGCTGCATCGCGGCGAGGTCCTCGTCGAAGCGGTTCCACGAGTCGCACGCCTGACCGCTGGGGGTGGCGCCGACGATGTGCGGCGTGCCGTCGGGGAAGGTGCCCATCTCCCACTCGGTCCAGTCGTTGTCGTTGCCGCCTTCAATCTGGTGCGCGGCGGTGGCGGTGCCCCACAGGAAGCCCTTCGGCAGGCCCTTGCCCAGCGTGTCGAGGGAAGGCGTGGACGAGTCGAGGCCCGGGCGGGGGTTGCAAGCGCAGAGCGCGAGGGCGGTGAGGACGAGGGTGCGCTTCACGGTTCACCTCCGAAGGTGCCGGACACCGTGATGAAAGCGAACTCGGACTGGAAGGCGCGGAAGGCGAAGGCGGAGAAGCGCAGGCCCCAGCGTCCGGACACGGGGAGGTCCAGGCTGGCGATGAGGCCGATGGGGAAGGCCCAGCCGAGGCTGAAGCGCCGGCGGTCGAGCTTCATGTGGAAGGAGAGGTGTGCGGGGACGAGGCCCACGCAGTCCATGACGCCCAGGGTGGCGCCGAAGGGACCGAAGTCGGTGGACAGGAGGAAGGAAGGGAGGACCTGCAGCGACGGCTGCGCGCCCGTGTCCGGGTTCTTCTCCACGCCAGCGGCCCACTGCAGCACCGCGCCCCCGAGGAGGTGCCACCTCCTGAAGGTCCAGCCGGCGCGCAGCAAAGCGGTGAAAGCGAGGGAGGTGCCGTCAGAGGTGAGGGGCGCGGAGAGGAGGAAGCCGCCGTCGACGGTGAAGCCGCCAAAGAGGTAACGGCCGGTGACGGAGGGGGCGAAGTGCGCGTCACCGAGGCGGTAGCCGGGCTGCGCGTAGGACGAGCCGAGGAAGCCGATGCCTGCGGTCACCTCGGAGGCGACGAGGCGCTCGGATGGAGCGACGGGTGTGGGAAATGCGACGGCGACTTCACCCGACGGAGGCGCCGCCGTGGCTGGTGAAGAGGCAGCGCCCGGCGGTTGGGCGTGCGCAGGCGCGGGGGTGGACTTCGCGGCGGGAGCAGTCGCCGAGCTCGCGGGCGCAGCGGTCGCGGGTGGTGCAGGTGCGGAGGCGGACTTCGTGGTTTGCGCAGTCGCGCTCGCGGGCGCCGAGGAAGCCGGCGTCGCAGGAGGAATCACAGCCTGTGGGGCCGAGGACGGCGCTTGCGCTTCAATCGCCAGCAGCGCGGCGAGGACGAGTGCGTGCACGGTGGTTCCCCCTCGGAATGAGGCGTGCTTCGGCGAGGCACTCTACGCGACGCCGTACGCCCGGGGAGGAATCAGTGCCACGTTCGCGCGCACAGCGTGGTTCGTCTGGTCTGCGGAGGTCGAGGCGGAGTGGTCTGGAGAAGTGGTGTGCAGCGCGGGTGACTCGCGGTGCCGCACGCTGACGTGCGCTTGGGTGCGAGGGGACTCATGTACCGAGGCATTCTGGGCGTACTTACGGTACGGTTTCCGACGATAAGTACGCCCAGTTTGCCTTCCGGTGGATCCCTCGCGTCCATCGTGGCGCCGAGGGGCTGATCAGTTCGGCACTCACCAACGCAACGCGCGTTGACTGCCTTCCCCGAAGAGCTACCGACGCTCTCCTCTCCGCGCAACGGGGTACACTCCACTTCCCCCGTGCTTCGCCCCGTCGTCGTCCTCAGCGCTGGCCTGGTCATCCTCTTCTCGTGCGGTCCCGCGCCCTCGATGGACGCGGGCACAGGCGGAGGCGCTGGCGGAGGAGCCGGAGGCGGCGCGACGGACGCGGGTTCGGGCGGAGGAACTGGAGGAGGCGTCACGGACGGCGGGCGTGGCGGCGGCGCCGGCGGAGGCGTCATGGGGCCCAACCACCCGCCGGTGGTCGCGGCAGCCATCACCGCGCCCATGACGACGGGCTTCGCGGGGCAGTTGCTGTCCCTCACCCTCACCGCCACCGACGAGGACTTCGACGTCCTCACCTACACCTGGACGGGCCCGGGCACCTTCATCACGCCGGCCAACCCCAACAGCGTGCGCTGGTACTCGCCGCGCACCACCGCGCAGACGGACTACACGTTGTCGGTGTCCGTCACCGACGGGCGCTCTCCCCCCGAGGTGCGCAGCGTCACCGTCACCATCACGCCCCCGCGCTTTCAGGACGTGTACTCGCGCATCCTCGGCGTGCCGGCGCTGTCGGGCGGTCAGTGTGCGGGCTGTCACGGCGCGATGGGGCAATACTCCGTCGGCTCCACCGCCGCACAGGCGTGGACCAACCTCGTCAACGCGCCCCACCACCAGGGCGCCGCGTGTACCGCAGCCGGCCTCTCCCGCCTCGTCGTGCCCAGCCAGCCCGACGCCTCGCTCCTCTACCGGAAGCTGATGGCCACCCAGCCCGCGGGCTGCGGCGACGAGATGCCGCGCGGCGGGTCGTCTCCGGGGCTGGCGTGGCAGGCCGTCGTCATCGGCTCGTGGATTGCCGTGGGCGCGCCCAACGACTGACGGCTCTACAGCCCTTGTTCCGGGCACATGAGTCCCTTCGGAGAAGCACGTCGGCGTCGGCGTGCGCACGGAAGTCCGGTCGTCAACCCAGACACGGCCTCGCGCTCATACAGCGGCGTCGATGACGCTCGGGCCGCGATGGACTGCGGTCGAGCGCCACCGACGCGGGAGGGGGATTCACGCAACCTGTCGCTGCTGCTGCTCTTCGCGCTCCGCCAGCGCCTCGAGCGCCGGGACGAAGCGAGCCGCCGACTCGGACCACGCCAGCATCGTCCCCGCGGGAATGTCGAACCACCACGCGTGCAGCCGCGTCTGGCCACGCTCCACGCGCTCGCGCACGAAGCTGTAGCTCATCAGGTTCTCGAGTTGGTGGCGGGTGATGAACTGCGAGAGTTGGTCGACCTCCGAACGGCCGTCGTGCAGCTGCGACTGCTCACGCCACCTGTCCACCAGCGCTGACGCGGGCCCCAGCCACTTCTCCAGCGAGGGCGCGGGCAACGAGCCGCCGAGCAGCGCCTTCACGCCGCCGCATCCCGAGTGCCCGCACACCACCACGTCGCCGACGTTCAATGCCTCGAGCGCGTACCACACCGCCGAGGACACCGACGCGTCCGCCCCCACGTCGGGAGCCTCGGGCGTGGACGGAGGCACCTGGTTCGCCACGTTCCGCACCACGAAGAGCTCCCCCGGTCCTGCCGCCGCCACCAGGTTGGGTACCACGCGGCTGTCGGAGCAGGTGAGGAAGAGGGCGTGCGGCTTCTGCCCGTGAGCCAGCGACGCGAAGCGCTTGGACAGGGCGACGCGGGTCATGGCCTCGTACCGCTCGATGCCTTCGATGAGTGATCGCATGGTCGGCCCGGGCTTCAACGGCCGTGCCATGCACGCCCTCCTCGGAGGGCCTCCGCACCGGTCCCTCGACGTCGCCCATTCCAGACAGAGGGGTGTCGGGAATTCCCGACACTCCAGGTGCGGCCTCGCGAGAGCCCCGTGCGCCGCCCGCGTGGGTTGCTTACGCTCCACCGCCCATGTCGTCGTGGCTCGGCACCCGCCTCGCAACCCGGTTGAGCCTGACGCACGGCGTGCTGGTGGCGCTGCTGGTGGCGCTGCTCGCCGTCACGCTGCAGGGGCTGCTGCGGATGCACGACGTGATGACGATGATCAGCGCCGAGAAGTTCTCTGCCCTCGACGCCGAAGAGGACCTGCACCGCGCGGCCTGGAACATCGAGCTCGCCGTGCGCCACGGCCGGCTGTCCTGCAACGAGGGCGTTCCCGAAGCGCAGGTGCGCCAGTCCATCACCGACGCACGCGCAGCCTTCCTCGACGTGGTGGCCAGCACTGCTTCGTCAGCTCCGCCCCGGCTCCGCTCGGCCGCGCTGGGCTACGGCGTCTTCGCCGACGAGGCCCTCGCTGCCACCACGTGCGTCTTCCTCGCGTTGCCCGACACCGACCTCCGGCGTGCGCGCCTCGACGAAGAGATGACCAACGCGTGGATCGACCGCCTCCACGAGCTGCACTCGGACATCGAGGCCAAGGAGCAGTCGGTTCGCTCCATCGGCCGCTTCACCACCGGCCTGGGGCTGGCCGTCGCGCTGTTGGGAGGGCTCATCGCCGTGGTGGTGGTGCGCTGGACGGCTCGCAGCATCGCTACTCCCGTGGCGCGCCTGGCGGAGGCCGCGACGCGCATCGGCGAAGGGAACTTCGAGCCCATCGCCCCGGTGGACGGACCGCACGAGATTGAAGAGCTCCGCCACCAGCTCGAGCGCGCTCGCGAGAAGCTGCGCGAGGTGGAACGCCTCAAGCAGGCCTTCCTCGCCAGCGTCAGCCATGAGCTGCGCTCGCCCCTCGGGCGCCTGCGTGAAGCCCTCGCTTTGCTGGCCGACGGCACGGTGGGCGCGCTGACGGAGCAGCAGGCGCGCGTGCTGGCGCTGGCCTGGCGGGCCTGCGAGCAGGAGGTGCGCATCGTCGAGGCGCTGCTCGACCTCTCGCGCGTCAGCTCGGGCATGCCGGTGCAGAAGGAAGACGCCTGCGACCTCGAACGGGTGGTGCAGGCCGCGGTGCGCAGCGAGGCGGACCTGGCGAAGGAGCGCGACGTGACGGTCACCGTGGTGCGCGAGACGGCCACTCCCAGCCTCCGGCTCGACTCCGCCCTCATCGAGCGGACGGTGGCGAACCTGGTGCGCAACGCCGTCTCGGTGGCGCCGCGGCAGAGCGAGGTGCGCGTCGTGATGAGCGTGAGTGAGCGCGGGGCAGGGCGCGCGGCGCGCATCGACGTCGTGGACCGCGGCCCCGGGCTGAGCGACGAGCTGACTGGGCGGCTCTTCCAGCCCTTCTCGGCGGCGAAGGTGGTGGACGCCCAGCGACCCGGTGGCGTCGGGCTGGGCCTGTCCCTGGCGCGCGAGGTGGCTCGGGCCCACGGCGGCGACCTCGGCGTCTTCCGGGGGGACGGCGCCACCACCTTCCGCCTCGAGTTGCCCCTCGAAGTCGACGGCGCGCCGAAGCCGCGCGCGGAGGTGACGGCGTGACGACGGTGCCCCTCGAAGTCGGCGGCGCGCCCAGGCCGCGCGCGGAGGTGAGGACGTGACGACGGTGCCCGTTCCCGCGGGAGGCGCGACCCGGGTCTTGCGCGACGAGTCGGGGCTCGAGCCTGCCCGCGTCCTGCTGGTGGACGACGACGTCGAACTCTGCGAGTTGCTGTCCATTCGCATCGGCGCGGCGGGCTACCGCGTGTCGGTGGCGCACGACGTGCGCGCGGGCCTCGAGGCGCTGGAGCGCGAGGGCATCGACGCGGTGCTGCTCGACCTCCGCCTCGGCGATGAGGACGGCTTCGCGCTGCTGGACAGCATCAACCGGCGGGCCGTCGATGTCCCCGTCATCATCCTCACCGCGCACGGCACCATCGACCTCGCGGTGGAGGCGATGAGCAAGGGTGCCTGGGGCTTCGTCACCAAGCCCTTCCACGACCACGACCTGCTCCAGAAGCTCAAGCACACCGTGGAGAGCCACCGCCTGCGGCGCGAGGTGGCGGGGCTGCGGCGCATCGTCGGGCTGCCCGAGAGCCACGCCCGGCTGGTGGGCGTCAGCCCCGCGGTGCAGCGGGTGCGGGAGATGATTTCCCTGGTGGCGCCGTCCGAGACGACGGTGCTGCTGCAGGGCGAGTCGGGTACGGGCAAGGAAGTCGTGGCGCGGGCGATTCACGCGGCGTCGCCGCGGCACGCGGGGCCCTTCGTGGCGGTCAACTGCGCGGGCCTGTCCGCCGAGTTGCTCGAGAGCACCCTCTTCGGGCACAAGCGCGGGGCCTTCACCGGCGCGGTGGCCGACAGGGAAGGCCTCTTCGGCGCGGCGAAGAAGGGCACCCTCTTCCTCGACGAGGTGGGCGAGACGCCGCTGCCGGTCCAGGCGCGGCTCCTACGCGTCCTGCAGGAGCGCCGCTACACCGCGCTCGGCTCGACGGTGGAGGTGGAGGCCGACGTACGCCTCATCGCCGCCACCAACCGCGACCTGCGACAGGAGGTGGCCGAGAAGCGCTTCCGCGAGGACCTCTTCTACCGGCTCCACGTGCTGCCGGTGGCGATGCCCCCCTTGCGCGAGCGCCGCGACGATGTGCCGCTGCTGGCCGACCTCTTCCTCAAGCGCGCGGCGGCGCGCCTCGGGGTGCCCGCGCCCAGGGTGAGCGCCAGGGGCCGCGCCGTGTTGATGGCCCACACCTGGCCCGGCAACGTGCGCGAGCTGGAGAACGTGATGGAGGCGGCCGTGCTGCTGTGCCGCGCCGAGGAGGTGGACGTCGACCACCTGCCGGGCGTCGGCACCGTCGCCACCGTCCCCACCGGCGAGGGCTTTGGAGAGCTGGGGCGGGGCACCGCGGCGCTGCTGGCTCCATACCTGCCGCCAGACGGCCCGCCGCCGCCGACGCTGCGGGAGGCCCGCGAGGTCTTCGAGCGCAGCTACCTCGACCTGGTGCTGGCCCGCGCGCAGGGCAACGTCACGCTGGCGGCGAAGCTGGCAGGGCGCAACCGCACCGACTTCTACGACTTGATGCGCCGCCACGGCCGCACGCCCAACCGCGAGTAGCTGTCGGGGAAAGCCGACAGCGCAGGCGCTCCAGGCCGCGGCCGCTCTCGGGGGGCGGCGTGGCACCTCGCTTGCTCACGCAGCCCCGACCATGAATCCGACGAGTGCTGGCCTCCTCGCCGCGGCAGGGCTGTTCGCGCTGTGGCTGTTCGCGCAGACGGAAGGCGCACATGCGTCGCCCTTCACGCTGCGTCACCATCCGCCGAAGAGCGCCCTGCAGAAGGCCGAGCGGCCGCCGCCCTCTGCGCAGTGTCAGCCGCCGAGCGCCCAGCCTGAGAAGTTCGCGGTGCAGCCATGACGACCGCCCAGGCGCAGGCGCTGCCCCCGGAGGCCACCACCGTCGCCGCGCGGCTCAAGCTGTTCTTCACGCTGTTCGACAGCCGCTTCGAGGACCTCGAGCGCAAGTCGTGGAAGAAGACCGTGTACCGCGACCTGAGCGCCGGCCTGGTGGTGGCGCTGACGGCCATCCCGATGGCCATGGGCTTCGCGATGGCGATGGGTCTGCGGCCGGAGCAGGGCATCATCGCCGGCGCGCTGGCCTGCGCGGTGGGGCGCACCTTCGGCGGCTCGAAATACCAGGTGTACGGCCCGACGGCCGCCTTCATCCCCGTCATCGCGGGCTTGATGACGAAGTATGGGCCCGCCAGCGGCGGCAGCTTCGAGGCGGCGCACGGCATGCTGGTGTTCGTCTCGCTCCTCTCGGGCCTGGTGCTGATGGTGGCGGGCCTGGCTGGCCTGGGGAAGGTGGCGGCGAAGGTGCCGGCGTCCATCGTGGTGGGCTTCACCATCGGCATCGCCGTCACCATCGCCCTGTCGAACGCGTCCGATGCGCTGGGTCTCGCGCCGGCCACCGGGCCCTTGCGCGAGAAGGTGCTGGCCATGGTGGCGGGCCTGGGGGGCGCCAACGTGTGGGCGCTCTTCCTGGCGCTGCTCACCTTCGCGCTGACGAAGGGGCTCTTGCGCATCTCCATCTTCATCCCTGCGCCGCTCATCGCCCTGGCAGTCTGCACGGGCCTGTCGATGACGGTGCTGTCCGGCCACGGCATCACGTCGGTGCACGACCGCTTCGGCAGCATCCCCAACAACTTCTTCGTCTTCACCCCGCCGGTGCTGCCGCCCGCCACGCTGTCGGTGGTCATCGACTGCATCTACTACGTGGCAGCCATCGTCTTCGTGTCGGGCGTGGAGAGCCTTCTGTGCAGTTCGATGGCGGATCGCCTCGCCAACAACAAGAAGACGCCCTTCAACCCCGACAAGGAGTTCTGGGGCCAGGGCCTGGTGCAGATCATCACCCCGCTGGTGAACGGCTTCCCCTGCACGGGCGCCCTGGCGCGCACGGCCACCAGCATCAAGGCGGGCGCGGTGACGCCGCTGGCCGGGTACTTCAAGTTCGCCCTGAAGCTGCTCATCGCCTTCTTCCTCGCCGCGCAGCTCGAGCACGTGCCGCTGGCGTGCATCGCGGGCATCCTCTTGTGGGTGGCGAGCAACATGGTGAAGAAGGCGGAGATCCTCGAGGTGTGGACGCACCAGGGTCGCTTCCACGTGGCGCTGATGATCTTCACCGCGGTGATGGTGCCGCTGACGGACTTCCTCACCGCCGTGGTGTCCGCGCTCATCATCTACGCGGTGTGGGCGCGCTTCTTCGGGGCGCGGAAGGCGACCGCGCCGGTCCAGCCGCTCGCGCCCGAGCCCGCGCCGGTGCCAGAGTGACGCCATGAACGTCGTCATCGCCACGGATGGGAACGAGGCCGCGCAGCACGCGATGGAAGAGGCGCTGCGCCTGCTGCCCTTGAGGACGCCTGGAGTGCACGTGACGCTGGTGTCCGTGCTGGATCCCGAGCTGCGCATCGGCGCCAACGAGAACGCGCAGGAGGACCTGGACCTCGGCCGGGCCTTCCTCGAGCGGGAAGGTGTGCGCTGCGGGACGTCGCTGCGGAAGGGCCGCTTCGCGCAGCAGATTCTGGCCGCGGGCCACGAGCTCGAGGCAGACGTCATCGTGCTGGGCACCGAGAAGCGCTCGCGGCTGACACGCGCGCTGCTGGGCAGCGTGGCGAGTGACGTGATGGCGAAGTGGGACGGCGCGGTGCTCGTCGTCAAACACCACCCCTGAGCCTGCGCGCCGACTGACAGCCCTGCCTGGCGTGACAGCGCCTCTTCGCAACCGCGCGAGGCCGTCGTGTGGCGCCACAGTGAATGCCCAACGGGCGACAGTTGCGACTCAGCGAGCCGCATGGTGAGGGACAACTTCGAAGCAACACGTGTCGCTCCGGCGTCGAGCGCCTCGCTTACCGGTGGGACAACCCGCGACGCGGCACGTGTCGCCCCGGCGTCGAGCGGTCACCGGAGGGACAACCTCGACGCGGCACGTGTCGTGCCTTGGCGCCGGCCCTCCGTCATCGAGCGCGACGCTCATCGGAGCGAGTCTCGACGCGTGGGCACGGCGCCTGACGTCAAGGCGGCGCGATGGCCAGCGTGTACGGCTGCTTCGACGTGCTGCCCAGCGGGTTGTCGTCGGCCCAGGAGACGCACACCACGTAGTCCGCGGCCGGCGCGCTGTTGTACGTGATGGACTCCGTTGAGCCCGTCCCGTTGCTGCTGGCGAGGATGCTGGTGAGCGCCCGGTTGAAGAGGTGGATGTCCAGGTCGCCGCTGCCGGTGGACGACAGGCCGAGGCGAATGGTGCCCGCCGTGCGCAGCTGCAGCACGTAGAGGTCCTCGCAGAAGTCGGAGCCGCCCGTCCACGTGAGGGTGACGGAGCCCGTCTGCCCTTCGTACGACGCGTCGTCGTCCTGGTTCACCCCGCCGGTGAAGTTGAAGCGCTGGTACGTGTACACCATCGCGTTCTGCACCAGCGCGTTGCGCTCCGTGCCGTCCGAGAAGTTGAACTCCGAGACGCTGGCGAGTGCGCCGCCCGAGAAGGTGATGCGGCCGTCGACGCCCTTGGCGCCGTCGCCCCCACCGCCGCTACCGAGGCCACCGGTGCCGCCGTAGAAGTCGACGTCCGCGTAGCGCCCGACGGTGATGGCGCCAGCGCTGTTCAGGGTGAGCACGCCGCCGGCCCCACCGTTGCAGCCGACGTAGACGGCGGGAGGCCCGGCGTAGACGAGGTCGCGCGAGCCCATGCCTCCGTAGACGTGGAGGAGGCTGGTGGACGTGGCGCCGACGGACACCGAGGGCGCCTGCAGCGTGACGTTTCCGCCGCGCACGCCCGTGCACTGGTTGCAGGTGCTGCCGCTGTACGTGGGCGAGCCCGACTTGCCCGTCATGGTGATGCTGCCGCCATTCACGGTGATGCTGGTGGTGGCGACGAGGGCGAGGTCGGGCGGCGGCTGGTACGAGCAGTCCGTCTGGCTGAAGCGGATGCCCCCGCCGGCGTTGACGGCGATGGTGGCCGCGGAGATGGAGACGGGTGACGGATCGGCCGGCCCGAGGGTGAGCTGCCCGGTGAAGGCGAGGTTGGTGAAGGTCAACGTCGCGCTGTACGCGCGCAGGTCGGCCAGCGTGCCGCCGGTGAAGGTGACGGACGGCGGCGGCTGCACCGCGAAGTTGGCCGTGACGGTGCGGTTGCCGTTGACGGTGACGGTGCAGGACGTGCCCGTGGTGGTGTCGCAGCCGGACCAACTCGAGAAGGTGGAGCCGCCCGCGGGCGTCGCGGTGAGGGTGACGGTGGTGCCCTGCGGCAGCACCTCGGTGCAGTCCGTGCCGCAGTTGATGCCGGTGCCGGTGACGGTGCCGCTGCCCGCGCCCGCCTTCGCCACGGTGAGGGTGTAGTTGGGCGGCGACGCGTTGAAGGTGGCCGTGACGGTGCGGTTGCCGTTGACGGTGACGGTGCAGGACGTGCCCGCGGTGGTGTCGCAGCCGGACCAGCTCGAGAAGGTGGAGCCGCCCGCGGGCGTCGCGGTGAGGGTGACGGTGGTGCCCTGCGGCAGCACCTCCGTGCAGTCCGTACCGCAGTTGATGCCGGTGCCGGTGACGGTGCCGCTGCCCGCGCCCGCCTTCGCGACGGTGAGGGTGTAGTTGGGCGGCGACGCGTTGAAGGTGGCCGTGATGGTGCGGTTGCCGTTGAGGGTGAGGGTGCAGGACGTGCCCGCGGTGGTGTCGCAGCCGGACCAGCTCGAGAAGGTGGAGCCGCCCGCGGGCGTCGCGGTGAGGGTGACGGTGGTGCCCTGCGGCAGCACCTCGGTGCAGTCCATGCCGCAGTTGATGCCCGTGCCGGTGACGGTGCCGCTGCCTGAGCCAGCCCTGGCCACCGTCAAGGTGTAGCTGGTGCTGGTGACGTCGAAGCGGGCGGTGACGGTGCGGTTGGAGGTGAGGGTGACGCTGCAGCTCGTGCCTGCGCTCGAGTCACAGCCCGTCCACCCGCCGAAGGTGGAGTTGGGCGTCGGCATCGCGGTGAGGTTCACCACCGTTCCAGCGGGGTATGCCTCGGTGCAGTCGACGCCGCAGTCGATGCCCTGCGCCGAGATGACGCCGTCGCCCGCGCCGGTGCGTGAGACGGCGAGGGTGAAGACACCGCCCGTCGGCTCGAAGGCCACCCGCACGGTGCGGTCGGCGCTCATCTTCAGCGTGCAGGTGGTGGCCGTGGGCGTGGCGTCACAGCCGGTCCACGACGCCACGGTGGAGCCGCTCTCGGGCGTCGCGGTGAGGGTGACGTCGGCGCCGTCGGGGAAGGACTCCGTGCACTCGAAGGGGCAGTCGATGCCGGGGCCGTTGACGCGGCCCGCGCCCGCGCCCTCCGCCAGGACGACGAGGGTGCGAATCGGAAGGCCGACGCCAGACACCGTCGCCGTGGCCCGGCCGCCCGGGTTCGCCTCGACGGCCAGCACCCCCGAGTAGGCGCGGACCTGGTAGGGGGCGAAGACGACGTCGAGCGCGCAGGACGTTCCGGCCTCCAGCGCGCGATTCGCACAGTCCTCGGTCTTCACCTGGAAGCCATCGGGCACGGCGAGCGACAGGGTGCTCGTGCGCGCGTCCCCGACGTTCCGCACCGTGAAGCGCGTGACGGCTGACTCCGCGCCCGACATCACGTCGCCGAAGTCCTTCGCAGCGGGCTCGATGGTGAGTCGAGCGCCCGTCGCGCCGCCGCCCCCACCTCCGCCACCTGCGCCGCCACCCGTCCCCGTGCCCGTCGAGCCACAGCCCACCGTCATCAGCAAAACCAACAGGGAAAGCAGTGTCGTCCTCATGGAAGTACCCCCGGGTTCACCCGTGTCGCGCCGAAGGACTGCAGCGCCCGTGCCCCGTGCTCCGAGCTTCACGCGGCGCTCCAAAACGCTGAGGAGTCGGTTTGACGCGCTCCTCGCGCAACGCCAGGGGTCGAGTCGACGCGCCCTCCATTTTTCAGCGACAACGGTTGCGTGTCTCGAGGCAGATGTTGCGCTGCGCTGCCCCGCGGGTGAGGTGAGGCGACTTGCGTGCGATCAACACGCTCGAAGGTCGTCGGGAGCGCCCTCCGCCGCGCGACTCGCCTCGACGGGCGCGTCCGGAGGAAGGGCGCCTCAGACGAGGGCGCGCGTGGGTACGTCGCGGCGAGGAGGACTCGCACCGTGGGGCGCGTGGGTGAGTCGCGGGAGGAGTGCGGCAGCCGCGCCAGCTTCGGTCGAACATGCCCGCCGGTCGTTGCAAGTGCTCGCGGGTGTCTGCAGCGCGTGCAGAGCCCCCGAAGGTCCCCGCAGCAAAATGTGGTTGATGTCGGTCAACGACTCAGTCGCAGCTGCTCACCTGACTCACGGAGCGGACCAGCGTGGACGAGCAACTCCCCGAACTGCACTCGGTGCTGCCCCGCACCTCCGCGCAGCGGGGAACGTCGTCACCCTCGGCGTCGACTACCGCCTCACCGACGGCGCGGGCCAGGCCCTGCGCGAAGTGCCGGTGGTGGCGTCCTCGAAGGACCAGTACGCGGGCAGCGAGGTGGCGTCGGCCATCCTCGTCGGCGCCTTCTTCAACATCGGCAAGATGAAGGAGTCGTCGGGCGCGGCGTGGGACCAGGCGACGATGAACGCCATCGGTCCGCTGCTGGACGCGCTGCTTGCCCTCGAGAAGACGCCGTGAAGTCTGCGCTCGCCGCGGCTTCGGCGTAGCATCCGACTCCGATGGAACAGGCCTGCGCGGCGTGCGGCGGACAGTTGGTGGGCGGGAAGTTCTGCCCGCACTGCGGCGCCCCCGTGCAGTCCGCCCCGACGGCGGACCCCCTGGTGGGCGCGGAGCTCGGCGCCTACCGCGTCCTCAAGCCGCTGGCCGAGGGCGGCATGGGGAAAATCTACATCGGCGAACAGACCAGCCTCGGCCGGAAGGTGTGCATCAAGACGCTGCGGCCGGACGACCTCGGCGACCAGAAGGTCATCGCCCGCTTCGAGCGCGAGGCCCGCGCCGTGTCCGCCCTGCGCCACCCCAACGTCGCGCAGGTGTACGACTTCGGCCGGCAGGGCAGCTGGTTCTACCTGGTGATGGAGTTGGTGGAAGGGCGCACCCTGCGCGCGTTGATGGACCAGGACGCGCCCGTGCCGCTGGAGCGCGCGTGCACGTTGATGACGCAAATCCTCTCCGCCCTCGAGGAGGCCCACGCCGGCGGCATCATCCACCGCGACCTGAAGCCCGAGAACGTGCTGGTGGCGCGGCTGCGCGACGGGAGCGACCTCGCCAAGGTGGTGGACTTCGGCATCGCCCGCGTCATCGACGCCGAGTACCGGGAAGGCCACCTCACCGGCACCGGCCTGGTGTGCGGCACGCCCGGGTACATGTCTCCGGAGCAGATTACCGGCGACACGCTGGACGCGCGGGCCGACGTCTACGCCGCCGGGGTCGTCCTCTTCGAGCTCCTCACCGGCAAGGCGCCCTTCGCCGCCCCCAACCTGGCCGAGCTGTTGCGGTTGCACCTCACGTGCGACCCACCGCGGCCCTCGCGCGTCACCTCCCTCCCCATCCCCGAGGCGGTGGACGAGCTGCTGGTGCGGGCCCTCGCCCGGGAGAAGGACGCCCGGCTGCCCAGCGCGCTGGAGTTCAAACGCGCCGTGGAGGCCCTGCGGCCCTCCACCCAGACGCAGCAAGCCCCCGCGATGTCGCCGGCCGCCGCGCCCGGGCCCACCTGCGCGGCCTGCGGCACGGCCAACGCGGCAGGCATGAAGTTCTGCGGCGGGTGCGGCGCTGCCCTGTCCGCCGACGCCACCGGTGGCCTCGCCGCGCTGACGAAGGTGCTTCCGGGCAGCCTCGTGGCCCACCTGAAGGACCTCCCGCCGGCCTTGAGCGGCGAGCGGCGTCACGTGACGGTGGTGACGGGCGCGCTGACGGGCCTCGACGACGCGATGACGTCCGCCGAGACGGCGCGCCAGCTCACCACCCGCTGCCTCAACGGCCTGGTGGAGGCCGCCAGTCGCGCCGAGGGCACCGTGGAGCAGCTCATCGGCGACGCGGTGGTGGTCCTCTTTGGCGCGCCGCGCGTGCACGAGGACGACCCCGAGAGGGCCGTGCGCTGCGCGCTGGACATGCAGGCCTTCGTCACCCAGCTGGGCGCGGCGCTGAAGCGGCCGCTGGGCCTCCGCGTGGGCGTCGCCCTGGGCGAGGTGGTGACGGGGCAGGGGAAGGTGGACAGCGCCGCGCTGGCCCCCCTGGTGCAGCAGGCGCAGGCCCTGGCGCAGGCCGGAACCACGGGGCGCGTGCAGGTGAGCGCCACCGTGAAGCGCGCGACGGCCCACGCCATCCGCTTCCGGCCGCTGCCGCGCGAGGCGGGCGCCGAGGAGCGCTTCGAGGTGGAGGGCCTCGGCGCGCCGGTGGAACACCACCCCCTCGTCGGCCGCGAGGAAGAGGTCTCGCGCGTCGGACAGTTGCTGGCGCAGGTGCGGGGTGGACGGCCGGGAGGTGTCCTCTTCCTCGCCGACGCGGGCCTGGGCAAGTCGCGGCTCCTCGAGGAGGTGGCGGCGAAGGCGCGCGCGGCCGGGCTGGCGGTGGCGCACACGCGGCCCCGGCGGCGAGGCCTCGCGCAGCTCGAGGTGCTGCGCGACCTCTTCCTCTCCCTGGTGGAGGACGCAGCGCCCGGTGAAGACGTGGACGTCCGCCTGCGGCGCCTGGAGAAGCGCGGCGCGCAGAGCGCCGACGTGAAGCGCCTCACCGCGTTGCTGGGGACGGGCGCCGAGGCGGCGGGCCACGACGCCGACGAGCGCCGCCGGCTGGACCTCGCCGCGGTGACGCAGGCCTTCCTCGACGTGGCGAGGAAGTCGGGGGGGCTGTGCGTGGTGGTGGACGACGCCCACCTCGCCGACACGTCCAGCCTCGCCTTCCTCTCCGAGCTCATCTCCCAGGCCTCCAGCGCGCCGTTGGCGGTGGTGGCCAGCGCGCGGCCCGTGGCGGTCGCCGGCCTGGAGCGCCTGCCCCAACGGACCCTGAAGCCCCTCGGCGGGGCCGAGCTGCGGCAAATCCTCGAGCAGCAGCTGCGCGGGCCCCTGCCCGACGAATTGGTGCGGACGGTGGTGGAGCGCGCCGAGGGCAGCCCCTTCCTCGCGCGAGAGCTGACGCGCACCCTGGTGGACACCGGCGCGCTGACGATGCAGGGCGGCGTGTGGCGCGCCACGCGAACGCAGGCCGAGGTGACGGTGCCGATGTCCGTCGCCCAGCTCTTCCAGGCGCGCTTCGACGGGCTGTCGGCCCCGGCGCGGCAGCTCCTCCGCTGCGGCGCGCTGGCGGGGCGAGTCTTCCCGCTGGAGCTGGTGGCGGCGGCGCTGGGGGCGCGCGCGCAGGACCTCCAGGCCGCGGTGACGGAGTGCACCCGCAAGGGCTTCCTCGAGCACGCAGAGGCGCCTGGCTGTCTCGCCTTCAAGGCCGAGCTGTTCCAGGAGTCGGTGCGCGCCGGCGTGCCGGAGGCGGACGCGCGGGCGCTGCACAAGGCGCTGGGCGAGGCGCTGGAGAAGGGCCTGCCGTCGGGCGACGCACACCCGGCCGAGGCGATGGCCCGGCACTTCGAGGCGGCGGGCCAGCGGCGGAAGGCCTCGACGTACTTCTCCGCGGCGGCGGAGCGCCTGGTGCACCGCAACGCCTTCGCGGCGGCGACGGACAGCTACCTCAAGGCCATTCGGCTGGTGGAACGGGACCTCGTCGCCTCGGGTGTGACGGACGCGGGCGCCTGGGGCCACTACCTCGAGCTGGCGGCGAAGGCGGCGGCCGCGCAGGCCGTGGTGTCGCCTCCTGCCGCGCTGGCGCTGGTGGAGGAGGCGCTGGCGAAGGCCCCCGCGGAGCTGCCCGCGCGGCTCAAGGGCGAGTGTCAGCGCCAGCGTGGCAGTCTCCTCCTCAAGCTGGGACGGCCCGCCGAGGCCGAGGCAGCGCTGCAGGAAGCCCTCACGGCGCTGGAGAAGGACGCCAGCCCGGAGACGCGCGCCAGCCTCGAGGTGGAGGTGTCCGCGGCGCGCGAGGCGCGGGGCGACTTCGGGGCGGCGACGCTGCTGCTGGTGGACTGCCTCAAGCGGGTGGCGGGCAAGAAGCTGGTCGACAGGGACCTCCTGTGGCGCACCTTGAACCAGCTGGGCCGGCTGCACCTCAAGACGGGCCAGGCGGCGAAGGCGAAGGAGTTTTTCGAGAACGCCGTGGCGCAGGCGCGGCAGGTGCGCAGCACGGTGGGAGAGACGCGCGCCCTGGCCAACCTCGCCGGTGCGCTGGGCGCCGGGGGAGACGCCGCGGGCGCCGAGAAGCTCTTCCTCGACGCCCTGGCCCTCGCCCGGGGCGCGCACGACCGCATCGACGTCGCGCGCATCGAATTCAACCTCGGCAAGCTGGCCGCCTCGCAGGGGAAGACGGCGGACGCACGCACGCGGCTGGAGACGGCCCTGGCGCTGGCCGGGCAGGTGGGCTGGCGCGAAGGGGTGGCGGCGGCGACCCAGGCCCTCAACGCGCTCCCGTCGCGCGCGGTTTCCCGGGGGCAGGGCTGATGCCCGCGCCGGTCGTGAGGTACAACTGTCCCGCGTGAGTCGCGCCGTCCTCCCTCTCCTCGTTGCGTACGCGGTCGCGGCGTGCGGGCCCTTGAGTCCTCCCCGCCCCGACAGCGGAGTGGGCGGCGGTGGCGCCGTGGGTGGCGGCCAGGGAGGAGGCGGCGGAGTCGGCGGCGGAGGCGCCGCGGGTGGGGGTGTGGGG
>JBFMHF010000122.1:0-22348 GCA_040752975.1 Myxococcota bacterium | reverse complement strand
GCCTTCGCCCCCCGCCGGGGGCGAAGGGGCGCGCTCTGGGCCGCGCGGCCCGACCTCGACCGCTCTGCCGAGAAGTCACCTCCTCAGCGTGGCCTCTCTCCACCAGCCGCGGCACACCGACGCGCCTCGTAGAGCAACTCCCGCTTCCGCCACACCGCTGGCCCATCCACCTTCAGGCCACCGCCGCGCGTGGAGTCACACCCAACGGTGGCTGTGGGGTGGGCTGCGGGCACTCACCCGGTTGGAAGTCTGTCCAGTGCGCTGCGTCCCCGCCCGTGAGTGCGGCGCGACTGCGCCGCGGAGGGAAGGTGGGAGGAGGAGGCCTCAAGCCGGCACGGGCTGAGGACGGAGGCAGAGCGGTGACTGCTGCCGGCGAGGCGGCCCCTTCTCTCCCAGCGGGAGAGAAGGCGGGGGATGAGAGGGAGAAAAGAAAGGCAATGAAGGCAGACGAGCACGGCAGATGAAGGGGACGCAGGCCGTCCGCCGGAGGACACCCAACCCAACGCAGGCCGTCCGCCGGAGGACACCCAACCCAACGCAGGCCGTCCGCCGAAGGACACAAAAGTCACTGCTGGCCGTCCGCCGGAGGACACAAAACCCATGAGGCCGTCCGCCCGAGGACAATCAACCCAACGCAGGGCCGTCCGCCGAGGACAAGAGAACCCCCCTCAGATGATCTTCCCCGGGCCCAGGATGATGGCCGGCTGCGCGTCGTAGTCGATCTTCAGCTTCTCGGGCGGCGCCGGGTCGTCCGGCAGCACCACCACACAACGCGCCCGCACGCTGGCCGGCTGCCGCGCGTCCACCTTCGCCTTGATGGGCGCCAGCGCGTCGCCCTGCAACGACACCGTCGCGGGCAGCCGCGCAAGCGTCGCCTTGTCCGCCACCACCTGCCCGTTGACGGACAGCGTCGCCGACGTGATGCGCGTCTGCACGTCCAGCACCTGCCCCTGCCCATCCGCAAAGCTGAGCTTCTTCACCTTGAGTTCCACCCGCTGCACCAAGTTCGACGCGCCCGCCAGGTCCGGAATGTTCTGGTAGTCGCTCGCCTTGAGCACCTCGACGTCCTGGTCGAAGGAGAACTCGCAGCCCCCCGTCACCACCTTCGTCGACACCGTGTACTGCCCCGACGTGATGGGCGTGCCGCAGGTGAAGCTGCCACCCAACTGCACCTCCGTGCTGCCCGTCACCGCCGGCACTCCCTTCGTCTCGTCGATTCGGTACTCCACTGGCCCGCACGCCGTCACCCACACCGCCACCGCTGTCGCAAGCACCCCTCGCATCATGTCGCCCTCGTCTGGTCGGCGGCTCGGCCAGCCGCCCGTCACCCTTGGTGTTTTGTCACCCGCGCGGCATTCGAGCCCTCGGGCAGGTTCGCGCAGTCTAGCGCCGGCTCGCTGACATTCGGCAAGGCGCACGTGTCCTACCTCCCGCTTTTCACCCCCCACCCGACCAGGTCCACGCGGTACACTTCGGGCCGAAGTTTCCGGTCCGGCGAGAGAGCGTCCCTGAAAGGCCCATGAGCACCTTCCGCATCGCGCGACGGCTGGGCGAAGCGGCCAGCGTCGTGGAGGCCTTCGTCGGCGTCCAGGAAGAGCCGCCTCGTCCTGTGGTGCTCAAACGCCTGGTGACGCCCTGGGCGCAGAACGCCGACTTCGTGGAGCGCTTCCTCGGCGCCGACAGACAGCCTCCCCGCGGGCCGGGCCTGCCCGAGCTGTACGAGGTGGGCGTCGCGCAGGACGTCACCTACCTGGTGCAGGAGCTCATCGAAGGCGAGTCGCTGCGCCACGTGATGAACGCGCTGGCGCAGCGCAAGGGCTTCATCGCTCCCGCCGAAGGGCTGGCCGTGGTGGGGCGCCTCGCGCACCTGCTGATGGACCTCCACGCGAGGACGCCCAGGCTGGTGCACGGCGACGTCTGCGCTTCGACCACGCTGCTGACGCCGCGCGGAGAGGTGTACCTGCTCGATGCCAACGTGGCCGTCGCCGCCGGCGCGACCGCGACGCTGGGGCCCGCGCGCGCCGAGCCCTTCTCGGTGGCGCCCGAGCAGCTGAGCGACCAGGTGACGGCCGCCACCGACGTCTTCCGACTCGGCCTGCTGCTGTACGAGCTCGCGCTGGGGCGCCCCCTCTTCTCGGCCGCCGACGCCACCCAGGCCCTGGTGGCCTGCCAGCGCTTCCTCGGCCTCAAGCGCGACACCCTCAAGCAGGTGCCCGAGCCGTATGCCTCGCTGCTGGTGCAGATGCTGGCCACCGACCCGGCCGACCGGCCGGCCGTGGAGCAGGTGGAGTCGGTGCTGAGCCAGGCCGCGAGCAAGGCGGGCTGGAAGACGCCCGAGCTGGACGTGGCGCGCCTCTTCGCGCGCGCGTGCCCCGACCGCGTCAGCATCACCGGCACCCTGCCAGCCGGCGGGCACGTGCTGACGCTCAAGACGCTGAAGACCAGCCCGGCGCCGGCCCCCACCTCAGCGGAGCAGCCGGCGCCACCCGCAGCACCGGCGCTGACGCCCCCGACGGTGACGCCGCCCGGCAGCGCGGTGGTGGCCCGCATCGCCACGCGGAAGATGTCGCGCAGCGAGCTGGAAGCCGTGAAGGTGCCGGAGGAGCCGCCCCGCCCTCCTGACGTCGAGCCCCCCGACGAACTCAACGGACCGCGCGACCTGAAGCTGGGCGCCGCGCTGCTGGAGAAGCGCGCCATCACCCGGCCCCAGCTGGACGAGGCCATGCAGCAGGTCCAGGTCTATGGCGGCGCGCTGTCGGACGCGCTCCAGGCCGTCGGGGTGGACGAGGACGTCATCGTCGCGGCCCTCGCCGAGCTGACGAAGACGCCCGCCCTCACCGCGAAGAAGCTGGCAGAGATGACCCCCAGCGCCGAGGCGCTGACGCTGGTGTCTCTCGAGCAGGCGCGCGCGTTGGACCTGGTGCCGCTGGCGCTCAAGGGCGGCACGCAGCTGCTGGTGGCCATGAAGAACCCGATGGACTCCGCGGCGCTGGAGCAGCTCAAGGCGGCCTCTGGCCTCAAGAGCATCGTCGCCATGCGCGCCGGCGAGAAGGCCATTCGTAAGACGCGCAACCGCTTCTACACGGGCCGGGAAGACGACGACATCGCCGACTTCATCGAGCGCGGCAGCAGCCCGTCGGCGTTGATGTCGGCGCGAGCCCCCACCGCCGCCAGCGGCATCTTCGAGGGCAGCGCACCGGCGCCCGGCCCGTCCGCACCTCCCGCCGTGGTGGGGCAGCTGCTCGAGGCCCCGGGCGGGCCGCTCCCTCCTCCTCCGGACAGCCAGCACGCGACCGTGGCCGCGATGCGCATGGTGGACACGCTGCTGGCGCTGCTGGGCGACAAGGGGATGCAGGCCTGGCAGTTGGTGACGGTGACGCTGGGCGTGGCCGAGCGGCTGGGCGTGCTGGAGCCGGAGCTGGGCCAGGTGAAGCTGGCCGCGACGGCGGTGGTGGTGGCCAACCTGCGCGACGGGCGGCCGCCGTGGGACGTCCCCACCATCGAGGCGTTGTCGGGCGTGCTGGGGAGCGCCTGGGACGAGCTCGAGCCGCTGGTGTCGCCCCTCCTGGACTTCCCCGCCGCCGTCCCCGAGGGCGAGGCGCGCCTGGCGCTCTGCGTCGCCTTCGCCTTCGCCACCCACGTGGGCCAGGCCAAGCCGCTGCCGAAGGTGGCGACGCCCGCGCTGACGTCCTTCAAAGTGCGCTTCCGCTTCCCGCCGACGGCGCTGGCCGCGTTGGCCGCAGCGCTGGGCGTCACGCCGTCGTAGCGGGCCCGCGTGACGCGGCCAGGGCGTCTTCCACCACGCTGAAGAGGCGCTCGGGTGAGAAGGGCTTGAGCAGCACGCGTCCCAGGTCACCCAGCGTGTCCAGCCCGGCGTCGGCGTCGGCGTACCCGGTGACGAAGATGAAGGGCTGCCCCCGGCCCACCGCACGCGCCGCCAGCGCCAGCTCGCGCCCGTCCATGCCGGGCATGAGGAGGTCGGACAGCACCACGTCGACGCGCTCGCCTGCCGCCAACACCTCGAGGGCCTCCCGGCCGCTGGACGCCTCCAGCACTGCGTAGCCCGCGCTGCGCAGCATTCGACAGGTGGAGCGCCGCACCAGCTCCATGTCGTCCACCACCAGCACCGTTGCCCGCGACGCACCCGGCTGGATCCGCGGCGCAGTCTCGGACGGGGGGCCCTCCAGCTCACGGGGGAGCCACAACGAGAAGCACGCACCCTGCCCCAGCGTCGAGCGCACCGTCACCGCGCCGCCATGCTGCTGCAGCGTGCCGAAGACGGACGCGAGCCCCAGGCCCGTGCCTTTGCTGGCCACCTTGGTGGTGAAGTACGGCTGGAAGATGTGGCCCAGCGACTCCGGGGGAATGCCCTGGCCGGTGTCCTCCACGTCGAGGCGCACCAGCACGCCCGCGGGCACGTCCGCCGGCCGCGCAGCCTCCGCGTCCACGCCCGCGACGCGGAAGGTGAGGATTCCTCCGTCGGGCATGGCATCGCGCGCGTTGACGGCCAGGTTCATCAGGGCCGCCTCGAGCTGCGAAGGGTCGATGCGCACCCACGCAGGCTCGTCCAGCGCCTCCACCGACAGCGCGATGTCGGGACGCAGCACACGGCGGATCATCTGCGTGAAGCCTCCCAGCAGCGCGTTGGCGTCGAGCACGCGCGGCACCGACGGCTGCCGGCGCGCGAAGGCCAGAAGCTGCTGGGTGAGGGTGCTGCAGCCTTCGACGGCGCGCGCGGCGTCCCGAACGAGGTCGATGTCGCCCTCGTTGACCCGGCGCTCGAGCATCGCGAGGCTGTTGGAGATGACGGTGAGGGCGTTGTTCACGTCATGCGCCACGCCCGCCGCCAGCGTTCCCACGGCCTCCAGGGTGGTGGTGTGGCGCAGCTGCGCTTCCAACTGAAGGCGCTCGGTGATGTCCCGCGACGTGCCGACGAGGAGCTTCGAGCCGTCGGGGCTCTCGCGGACCGCGGCGCTGTGTTCCACCCAGCGCACCTGCCCATCCCGCCGGACCACCCGGCTGCGGTGCGGCCCCACGGCCTCGCCGTCGAGGACGCGGGTGGACCACACCTGGAGACTGGCCTTGTCCTCCGGGTGGTTGAAGCTGTCGGCCACGGCAGCGTCGACGGGCTCTTCCCGCGCAAGGCCGACCAGCCGGCGCGCCTCGTCGCTCCATTCGAGCTGCCCGGTGGTGAGGTTGAAGACGAAGGTGCCCACCTGCGAGACGCGCTGCGACTCTTCCAGCGCCCAGCGCGCCTGTTCCAACCTGGCCATGGCCCGCCGCGTCTCGGTGATGTCCACCAGCGCGCCCAGGCTGCCGAGGTTCTCTCCGTTTGCCCCCCACACCACGCTGCCGTGCCCGCGCAGCCACCGCACCTCGCCGTCGGGTCGCACGATGCGGTACTCCACCGGCGGCAGCTTGCCTTCGCGCAACAGGGCGACCTGGGCCTCCATCACCCGCGCGCGATCGTCCGGGTGCACGCGCTCATGGAAGGCCTGCGCCAGCTCGTTCACCTCACGGACGGACGGGTCGACCCCCAGCAGCGCATAAGCCCCCGGCGACCAGATGACGGCCCCGCCGGTGTGGATGATCCACGTGCCCAGCGAGGCGATGCGCTCCAACTCGGCGAGCAGCCGCGCGGGGTCCCTCAGTGGCTCGTCAGCGCGATCCATGGACTCATGGCGACGCCGGCGCAGCGGGCGCGTCGGGCGGCGGCGCCGCGGCCGGCAGAGGCGCCAGGGTGTAGACGACCTCGTCGGGCGACAGGTTGAACCACGCGCCGGTGAGGCCGTCGACGATGACGCCGAGGAAGGCGTTGAGCACGTTCACCAGGGTGACCCAGTTGAAGGTGGTGTCTACCTTCAGCAGCTTCGCGCCATAGCCCTTCGCCCAGGTCACCACCGCGTACGGCTTGCCCTTCTTCAGCTCGAACTTCGTGGGGCTGACGCCCGCACCCTCGATGCCGAGGATGTCGGCCAGCTTGTCCACGATGGGCCCGGGGATGGCGGAGAGGAAGCTGCCGGCGCTGGCGACCAGCTCGGGGGGCACTTCGGACAGGCGCGTCAGCAGCACCAGCTTCGTCACCAGCTCGTCGATGTCCATCACCTTCGCCGCTTCCTTCACCTCCTCCGGGAGGTAGGGGCCCAGCAGCGACAGCACCAGCTCGCGGAGGTCGTCCACCTTCTTCGCGCGCAGGGCCAGGTTGGCGGGCGTACCACCCAGCACCACCACCGTCGCGCCGGGAGGCGTCGAGGTGAGGGCAATGTCCTGTCGCGTTCCGGTGAAGACGGTGGCGCAGCCGGAGCTTCCAACGACGGCAATCAGAGCCAACACGGGGTGGAGTTTCATGGCGACCAAAGCCAAACACAGGCCGGCCTGTGGCGCAGAGTTTTCAGCATGGAGCGCGCCGGCGCAGGCCCTGCGCGCGCGCGGTAGGCAGGCCCCCGTTACGAGGACGGCACGGGTGATGAAACGTGGTGAGGCCAGAGAGGAGAACGCCATGACGCTGATCTGCGGAACCGACTTCTCGGACTGGGGCAGGGCCGCGCAAACGACGGCGGCGGCGCTGGCGGGTCGCCTCGGGCACGAGCTGTGGCTGGTGCACGTGCTGGAGCCCGACGTCGAGGTGATGGACTCGGACGCACGCCAGAAGGTGATGGCGATGGTGACGAAGCGGCTCGAGGCCGAGGCCCAGGCGCTCAAGGGCCTGGCGAAGGCGCCGGTGCAGTCCCAGGTCCTCAACGGGCGGACCGACGCGGTGCTGCGCGAGTTCGCGAAGGTGAAGAAGGCGTCGCTGGTGGTGGTGGGCAGCGCGGGCCACGGCGCAGGCGCGCTGGTGAAGCTGGGCGGCACCAGCGAGCGGCTGGCGGCGCACACCGACTTCCCGGTGCTGGTGGTGCGCGACGGAGACCCCTTCGCCGCGTGGAGCAAGGGCGCGCCGCTCAAGGTGCTGGTGGGCGTGGACGAGAGTGACGCGTGCGCCAGCGCAGTGCGGTGGGTGGAGCAGCTGCGCGCCGCAGCGCCGGTGGACGTGGTGGTGGGCCGCGTCTACTACGCGGACGAGGCGCACCAGCGGTACGGGCTGGGCCGGCGCTTCTCCTTCACGGAGCCAGACCCCGCCGTCGAGCACCTCATCGAGCGCGACCTGAAGCGGCGCGTGCCCTCGCTCTCGGGCAAGGGGGAGGTGCTGTACCGCGCGAGGCTGGGCGTGGGCCGGGTGGCGGATCATCTCCTCGAGCTGGCCGAGGCGGAGCGCTGCCAGTTGGTGGTGGTGGGCACGCATGGGCGCACGGGCCTGGCGCGCATGTGGAGCGTCTCGGCGGCCGCGCTGCACCTGTCGAGGATGTCGGTGGCGGTGGTGCCGCCGGACGGGAAGCCGGCGGGCATCTTCACCGCGCCGCCGCGGCTCAAGAGGGTGATGGTGACGACGGACTTCTCGCCGCTGGGCAACGCGGCGGTGCCGTGGGGCTACACGCTGGTGGACGCGGGCGGCGAGGTGTACCTGGTGCACGTGACGCTGGTGGACGGCGTGGCGGGCGAGCTGGTGGACCGGTACCTGCCCGAGACGGCGGGGCCGCAAACGCGGGCGAAGGTGGAAGCGGAGGTGGCGGCGCGGCTGCGCGAGCTGGTGCCTGCGGACGCGGCCGACCGCAACGTGGTGACGCGCACCGAAGTGCTGCGCTCGAGCGAGCCGGCGAAGGCGTTGGTGGAGGCCGCCGAGCGGCTGGGCGTCGACGCCATCGTCATCGCGTCGCACGGGCGCTCGGGCATCGCGCGCACGCTGCTCGGCTCGGTGGCCGAGTGGGTGTTGCGGCACGCGCATGAGCCGGTCTTCGTGGTGCGGCCGCCAGCGTCGTAACCGGCGCTGGACGCACGGCTGCGCCCTCGGGCCGCGTCGCCACTCCCTCGGCGGCGCGGCCCGGCTTGTTGCTGCGCGCGGCTCAGCGCTGCGGCCAGTCGCGGTCGAGGGCCCACCGCTCGGGCCACCGCGGCATCGCCCTGGGCGGTGGTGACGGTGGTGTCGAGGTCTTTCTGCGCGTGCCCGGTGGGCTTGCCGGCCCGGCACAAACGCAACAGGCCTTCCACCAGCTCCGACACGCGCGGTGGACGACGCGGCCTGGTAGCGGACGTGCTCGACGGCGAGCCGCCCCTTCGCCAACGCGCCTGCTGCGACGGCACAGGCTTCCGTCCTGCTACGAGCAGCCGCGGGGAGCCGCACGCACGACGACCCGAGGACGAGCCAGTGCAGATGCATGGACTCTCGAACCCTCCCCGCCGCGGGAAAGGGCCCTCGCAGCGACGGGTGACGCGCTGCCGAATTCCTTCACACCCCTCGCCGTCCACGGGTCAGCCCTTCCACGCGCTTCACGGGAGACCGCCATGCTGCTGCCGCGCCCCCTGCTTCCACCGCCACGCCCCGCGCCACGGCACGCCCTCTCCATCGAGCCGGTGCCCCTGTCTTCGGAGAAGGCCAGCGCGTTGGCCGACGCGGGCGTGGCCACCGTCACCCTCGCGCCGGGCCTCGTCTTCGCCCTCGCCCGCGATAGCCGGCTCCTGACACGTGCGGAACTCGTCGCGCAGGGGCGCCGCCCCGAGGACGCGCTGGCCGAGGCCTTCGCCGACGCCCGCCTCACCGCCGGTGCGCTGGGCCTCGCGCCGTTGGGGCTGCATGACGCGCCCGTCCTCACCAACCACACCCACCACCCGCACGCCGCCGCCGCGCTGGGAGACCTCCCGCTGCTGCGCGCGCTGAGAGCCGCCGCGGGCAAGAACCTCCTCCTCGCCGCGCCTTCGCCTTCGCGCGTCTTCGTGGCCCTCGACCTCCCGCGGCTGGACGCCGCGCTGGCCCGCCTGGTGGCGGCCGCGAGCCGCCTCGAAGCGCGCCTCCTCTCGCCCTTCGTCTACCGCTTCGACGGGCTGAAGCTCTCGCTGGCCACCGCCTCCGTCTGCTAGGGCAGCAGGCGCCATGCGCCTCAGCTCGAGTCCCCTCTTTCTCCTTCTCCTCGTCCTCCTGCCCGTGAGCGGTTGTGAGAAGCCCGGCACCGCGCGCGTCGACTTCCGCCGCCGGCCCATGCCCGGCGCCACCGGCGGCACCTGGGTCGCCCGCTTCAACGGAGAGACGCTCACCGACCAGGAGCTGAGCCAGCGCTTCTCCGAGATGAACCCGTACGCCCGCGCGCGCTTCCAGACGGTGGAGCAACGCCGCGACTACGTCGACGGGCTGGTGCGCTTCGAACTGCTGGCCCAGGAGGCCGTGCGCCAGGGCCTCGCGAACGATCCCGAGGTGGTGGAGACGGCCAAGCGCGTGATGGTGCAGGCGCTGCTCAAGAAGGAGCTGGAAGGGCCCAACGCCACCGTCTCCGACGCGCAGGTGGCCGAGTACTACCAGGCGCACGTCTCCGACTACGTGAAGCCGGCGATGACGCGCCTCTCGCACATCTTCTTCGCGAAGGAGCACCGGGCCCAGGCCGAGGCGGTGCTGGCGCAGGTGAAGGCGCTGGCGCCGCTGGACTACGCCGCCTTCGCAAAGCTGGCGCGCGAGCACTCGGAGGACGCGCGCACGCGGGAGCTGGAAGGCGACCTGCGCTTTCTCTCCGACGAGGAGCTCGCGAAGCAGCTCGGCGAGAGCGTGGTGAAGGCCGCCGCCGCGCTGCAGAAGGTGGGCGACGTGGCGCCGGAGTTGGTGGAGACGGAGAAGGGCCTGCACATCCTCAAGCTGCAGGGCCGGCAGATCGCCTTGAACCTGTCGCTCGAGCAGGCCAGGCCGTCGATTCAGCAGGTGCTGCTCAACGAGACGAAGCAGGACCGCTTCCGCGCGCTGCTGGAGCGACTCAAGAAGCAGTCCAACTTCGAGCTCAACGAGTCGGCGCTGGCCGCCCTCGTCGTCGACCCGAAGGCGCCCGCGACGCCACCGAAGGCCCCGCAGCCGGGCTTCATCGCCGCGCCGCCTCCCCCGCCGGCGACGAAGTAGTCAGGAGGAAGCGCCTACCTCTCGCACGACCTGACGCAGCAGGGCCGCGTCCACGGGTTTGCACAGTTGCTTGTTGGGCACGGTTTTCAAGAAGCGCTCCGCGCGCTCGGTGAAGGCCCCGCCGGTGAGGAATATGACGCGGTCGAGCAACGCCGGCGCTCGCTCCCGCAGGTCTTCGTAGAGATCCATGCCCGAGCGCTCCGGCATCATCAGGTCGCACAGCACCACGTCATAGGACTCGCCCGCATCCAGCCGGGCCAGCGCGTCGGCCACGCACAGAGCCTGTGTCACCTCGTGCTGCCGAAGGATGCGGCCCAACGCCTTCAGCACCATCGGCTCGTCGTCCACCATCAGGACGCGCAGGGGCTTGTCGCTCACTCCGAGGGGCACCGGCGTGGAGGTGGCGAGGGAGCGCGCCTGGGCGCGCTTGAGCCACACCCGGAAGGTCGAACCCTGCCCCGGCGCGCTGTGCACCGAGAGTGTCCCGCCCATGGCCGTCACCAGCCCGTGGCACACCGCGAGGCCCAGCCCCGAGCCGAAGCCCACCGGGCGCGTGGTGAAGAAGGGGTCGAAGACGCGCTGCTGCACCTCGGGGGTCATGCCCACGCCGTCGTCGATGACCTCCAGCGCCACGCCGTCGCCATCGGCCGCTGCGCGCACGGTGATGTGGCCCGTCTTCTCGTTTCCTTCGGGGATGGCCTGGGCCGCGTTGATGAGCAGGTTCACCACCACCTGCACGAGCCGGGGCTCGAAGGCCTCGACCTGCGGCACGCCGTCCACCTGCACCGTGAGGTGAGCGCGCGCGTTCACCAGCTTGGCCGTCACGCGGAGCGCCGCGTCCACCACCTGCGCCACGTCGGTGGGCTGGGTCTCGAGCTGCGTGTCCGAGCGCGAGAAGGTGCGGAGATCGCCGACGATGGCGGCGATGCGCAGCGCGCCTTGCTGCAGCTCGCCCAGGGCCTCGCGCACGTCGGGGTCGGCCCCATCGCCCAGGCGCTCCAGGACGAAGCGCGCGTTGGCCAGCACGTACGACAAGGGGTTGTTCAGCTCGTGGGCGATGCCGGCGCTCATGGTGCCCAGCGAGGCGAGTCGGTCGATGTGGTTGAGCCGGGCCTCCAGCCGCCGACGCTCGCTGACGTCGCGGAAGAGCCAGGCCGCGCCCACCACCTCACCGTTCTCCTTGAGGTGGAAGCCCAGCGCCTCAAAGAAGAGCGGCCCCGACGCCGTGGCCAGCGGCAGCTCGGCGGTCCACCGGCCCGACACGCTCAGCACGCCCAGCACCGCCGGGCCGAGCAGCTCCGGCTCGCGCGCGCCCACTAGGCCGAACAGCTCGCGGCCCTGGGCCTCCGCGCGCGAGACGCCAAACACCTGCATGGCCGCCGAGTTGAGGTCCACCGCCCGCCCGTTGACGTCCGTCACCAGCACCGGGTCGGCCAGGTTCTCGAAGACCAGCCCGTGCCGGGCCACGGCCTCCTCGCGCTGGTGGGCCACGGTGACGTCGATGGCCGTCCCGGTGAAGCGCTCCGTGCCCCCCGCGCGCGTCGCTCGTTGCCCGCGCAGGTGAACCCAGCGCTCTTGCCCTCCGATGTGGAGGCGCACGTCGCGATCCACCGACGCCACGTCCAGCCACCTGGTGTCCGCGCGGTCGGCGGGGTGAAGGACGTTGCCCAACGGGGTCGGCTCGCGTGGCAGCGTGCCGGGGGGAAGGCCCAGCGCGGCGTCAGCGTGACGTGAGAAGCGGATCAACCGGGCTGGCACCGCGCACTCCCACAACGCCACGCCCGCCTGCTCCAGCGCGTCGGACGGCCAGGGCTCGCCTTTCTCGGCGGTGGGCGCGTGGAAGTGCAGCAGGGTGCCGCCCAGCTTGAGGCGATCTCCGTCGCGCAGCGTCGCCTCCGTCACCTTGACGCCGTTGTGCCAGGTGCCGTTGCGAGAGCCCAGGTCCCTCACGGTGACGCAGCCGTCCTTCACCAGCAGCTCCACGTGCCGCCGGGACATCGCCGAGTCGTCCAGCCGCACGTCCGCCTCATCACCACGGCCCAGGCTGCACGACTTCGACAGCACCAACACCCGGCCCAGCTGCTGCCGCGTCGGCGTCGCCACCACCACGAGGCAGGCCGCGCTCTCGGCGGCGCCCAGCACCTCCACGCCGGTGATCAGATCCCACTCATCGGACACAGGGACGCCGACCTTCTCCCCCCAAAGCAGAGAATACCGCGCGTCCGCTGGCGCGAGTCGAGTTCAGCCCGGCTGCATCGCGCCCCCGTGGGCCCGGCGCCTACAGTGTCGGCGTCAGGCGGTGCTTTCGCCCCATGGACTTTCACTGCTGGTGACCTTCTTGAGCTCCCAGGCGGCGAGGGCATCGACGCAGCGCTCGAGCTCGCTGCCCAGGGACCTCGCGCGCTTGCTGGCCAGGTAGCCCTCGGCGAACAGCTTCAAGCGGGCGCCGAGGAAGAGCTTGGCGAGGGTGACTTCGCTTTGCTGGAAGAACTCGACGAAGCGCAGGGCGAAGCCGCTGCGGCCCTTGCCTTCGCGGTTGGGGGTCTCCTGGCGGACGATCTCGGCGCGGGCCAGCACGGGGTCTTCCTCAGGGTCGAGGACGAAGGAGGCGCGCACCTCGGTGCCGATGGGGAGGAAGAAGGTGGACTCGAGGAAGGCGCCGCTGACGGACACGTTGGCGGACGAGAGGGTGGCCTGGAAGCGCACGTCTTCCCCTTCACCGATGGCGAGGCGGAAGGGCACCATCATCTTGGCGCGGGGGAACTGGCGGTGCTCCGGGCCGCTGTAGGAATCGAGCTCGGGGCCGAGGCGGGGGCCCTTCGGTGCGGGCGGCGAGGCGGGCTTCGCGTTGCCGGCCTTCGGGTCGGCGCTTCTCTTGATGGTAGCCATGGGGTGGGCACCATAGCGGAGCGCGAGGCCGACGTGCGGCTCGAGACGTGCTAGGGGCACTTTCCGCATGTCGCGCGCCCTTCCCTTCGTCGGCCTGGCCTGTGTGCTGGCGCTGTTCGCCTGCCCCAAGCAACAGGCCGAGCAGGAAGACCCCAACGTCGTCGCCACGGTGAATGGCGAGGTGATCGCGCGCGGGGACTTCGAGCGGCTCTTGACGCGCGAAGCGCAGGCGATGGAGGGCATCGGCCCGCGCAGCCCCGAGCAGATCGAGCCGTACAAGCTGACGTTGTTGGACACGCTGGTCGAGCACGCGCTGCTGCTGCAGGCCGCGCGCGCCGCGCACGTGGACGTCACGGCCGAGGAGGTGGACCGGCGGGTCCTGGCCTTGTCGAGCGAGTACCCGGCCGGCACCTTCGACGAAGCGCTGGAGCAGAGTGGCACGACGCGGGCGGCGCTGACCCGGACGACGCGCGAGCAGCTCACCATCGAGAAGTTGCTCAGCCAGGAGGTCTTCTCGCGAGTCGCGGTGACAGAGGAGCAGATCCGCCGGTACTTCGACGAGCACGCGGCCGAGTTCGACGAGCCCGAACAGGTGCATGCGCTGCAGATTGTCGTGAAGGGGTTGGACGAGGCGAAGCGCATTCAGCAGCAGCTGTGGCAGGGGAAGAAGTTCGGAGACCTCGCGCGGCGCTACTCCCTCTCGCCCGACGCCAAGGTGGGCGGCGACCTGGGCTTCTTCGCGCGCGGCACGATGCCGGCGGCCTTCGACGAAGTGGTGTTCAAGCTGTCCCCGGGGGGCACCAGCGACGTCGTGTCCACCGAATATGGCTTCCACCTCTTCCGGGTGGTGGAGAAGAAACCCGCGCGGAAGCGGGAGCTGGCCGAGGTGCGCGGGGACATCGAGGCGAAGCTGGTGGGGCAGCTGCGCACCGAGGCGCAGAAGGCGTACGTGCAGGGCCTGCGCGCGAAGGCGGCGGTGAAGGTGAACCAGACGGTGCTGCAGCAGGTGACGGGGCGGCCGACGGTGGTGCAGTCGCACGAGCCCTGACGGCGCCGCGGTCAGCGGACCAGCCGCGGTCGAAAGCGGCGGCGCGCGGGCCTCGCGCTGCGGGAAGGAGGGGGCGCGGCCGGTCGGGCCCACGCGAGCCACACGCAGAAGACGGCGCCACCGGCGCAGGCGGACGCGAGGACGGCCATCACGGCGTGGGCTCTCCCTTCGCGACGTTGCCGCGGATGATGTCGATCTGGTTCTTCCGCTTCTCCATCAACAGCTGCATGCGCTTGCCGTCGAAGAAGGTGCTGATGGTGGTCTGGCGGCGGTCCTCCAGCACGGAGATGTCGTCCTCGTTGCGCAACGAGAAGGTGAGCTGCCCGAGCTCCTGGGCGAGCACGAGCACCTCCGCCTCTTCCGGCAGCACCAGCACGGACACGTTGTTGTAGTCGCGCTGGCCCTCGGGCAGCAGGTTCACGTTGGTGGTGCCGGTGATCTTCCCCGTGGCCAGCACCACGATGTTCTGTAAGAGCGTGAGCGCCACCTGCTCGCCGGACTGCGGATCCTTGAAGGTGCCGAGGATGTCCACGTGATCGTTGGGGCGCACCCAGCCGCCGACCGCGGTGACGGCTTTCGCTTCGAGGGTGACGGCGCGCGCGCGCTTCATCACCTTCGTCGACAGGCGCTCGGCCGCCCTCGTCGTCTCGAACTGGCTCCACATCAGCGGGTCGCCGGCCTGGAGCGGCACCAGCACCTTCTGGTTCACGATGTAGCTGGCCGAGTCGGGCTTCACGACGGACGAGGTGACGAACTGCTCGGGAATGGAGCGCTGGCTGATCATCTCCATCGTCACCACGGTGCCCTCGGAGAGGTCGACGGTGGCGACCACGACGGGCACGAGGTTCCACCCCTTGCGCACGTCCGCCTCGCGCTTGCGGATGGCGGAGAAGCTGACGGCGAAGGCCACGAGTCCCAACACGACGGCGACGATGAGCGGCGTCTTTCCCTTGAGCATGTCGTGAAGGAGCCGCGCCCCGGAAATCCGTTAACCGCCGCCACGAGGCCCCGGCGAGGTGTCACACGCTTCGTATGCGTATGCCGCGAGGTGTCGCCGCCACGAGGTGTCACACGTTTCGTATGCCGCGAGGTGTCATGCGCCGGGCGAGGTGTCACACGATTCGTCCGGCGGCGGGCGGCGAGGTGTCAGACGATTCGTATGCCCGATTCGTATGCCCCGGAGCGAGAAAACGTCATTGTTTCTCGGGACTTGGCGTCGCGGCACCCCGAATCACCTGGATGGTGTTGAAGCGCTTCTGCTGCAGCACCTTCGTGCGCTCGCCAGACAGGAGGGTGTTGATGGTGGCCCTCCCGCGCTCGGCCAGCACGTCGACGTCGTCCTCGTTGCGCAGGGTGAAGGTGAGCGCGCCGAGCTCCTGCGCGAGCACCAGCATCTCGGCCTCTTCGGGCAGCACGAGGAGCGACAGGTTGCTGTAGTCGCGCTGGCCTTCCGGAAGCAGGTTCACGTTGGTGGTGCCGGTGATCTTCCCCGTCGAGAGCACCACCACGTTCTGCATCAACGTCACCGCGACCTGCTCGCCGGTCTGCGGGTCCTTGAACGAGCCGATGACGTCGACGTGGTCGTTCGGCCGTACCCAGCCGCCGACGGACGTGGTGCCCTTCACCTCCACCGCCAGCGCCCGCGCACGCTTCTGGATCTTCGTGGACAGCCGCTCGGACGCCTTCGTCGACTCGAACTGGCTCCACAGCAGGGGGTCTCCCGCGGCGACAGGCACCAGCACCTTCTGGTTGACGATGTACGAGGCCGAGTCCGGCTTCACCACCGACGAGGTGACGAACTGCTCGGGCACGCTGCGTTGGCTCATCATCTCCAGGGTGACGACGGTGCCCTCGGAGAGGTCCACGGCGGCCACCACCACCGGCACCAGGTTCCACCCCTTGCGGACGTCGGCCTCCCGCTTCTTGATGGCCGACCAGCTGAGCAGCGCGGCCACGACTCCGAGCACCAGCGCAGCAGCGAGCGGCCAGCGGGCGCCGGGCATGAGCGGCGGACGGGAGGGCGCGTCGTCGCGAGCTCGGCGGGCGCGCGCCGGCAGCGACACCACGGGCTCCTCGCGGCGGCTGGGCTCAGGAATCTCCGGCGCGTCCCCGTCGTAGGCGTACTGGCCGAGCGCGTGCTCGAGCTTCTCCACCTCGGGGTCCTTCTTCCCCTGCTTGTCGAAGAGGTAGTCACTCATCGCCGGGGCCCTCCTCGGCGGGCGGCAGGCCCAGCTTCTCGCGCAGGAGCTTCATGCCGCGGTGCAGGTTGACGCGGACGCTGCCGGGCGTGAGACCGGTGCGCTCGGCGATCTCCGGGCCGCTCATCCCTTCCACCAGGCGCATGGCCAGCGTCTCGGCGTAGGCCTCGGGCAGCGCCTGCAACGCCTTCAACACCTTCTTCGCGTCGGGGGACGCCGAGCGATCGGGCGCGGCGAGGCCTGGCTCGTCGTTGAGTGGATCCATCGGCCGCGCGTCACGGAGCGCGTGCGCTGCGCGGGTCCGGGCGAGCGCGAGCAACCACGCGGGGAAGGCCTGGTCGTCTTCGAGGGTTTCGAGCTTCTGCCACATGGTGAGGAACACGTCCTGGACCAGGTCCTTCGCGTCGGCGGCGCCCACGCGGGTGATGATGACGGCGTGCACGAGCCGGCCGAAGTGGGCGTGCAGCTTCGTGAAGGCCTGGCGGTCACCCGTCCGCGCCGCGGCCACCCAGGGGCGCCACCCCGCGCGCGCAGCCTCGTCGGGGCGCTCATCGCCCTGGGACTTGCGCCCGATGCCGAGGGTCAGCGCCATCTGTCCCACGGAGGATGCCGCAGCCTCCCACCCCGTTAACAGCCGCTGTCCGCGCGGGGACGAAGGGTGCTAAGGGCCGCCCGCATGAGACGGCTCCTCGTGTCGCTCAGCCTCCTGGCCGCGCTCACGGCCCGCGCCGAGCTGGTGGACCGCGTGGCGGCGGTGGTGAACAACGACATCGTCACCCTGTCCGAAGTGGAGGCCCGCGCCGCGCCCGAGCTGGTGAAGCTGCGCAGCGAGCCCCCGGAGAAGCGCGCCGAGCTGCGTGAGCAGGTCCTCAAGCGCGCCCTGGACATGCTCATCGGCGAGAAGCTGATGGAAGCTCAAATCCGCGAGCTGAACATCGAGGTGGCGGACTCGGAGATCGACCTCGGCGTGGAGGACGTGAAGAAGCAGAACAACATCACCACCGAGCAGTTCGAGCAGCTGCTCGCGCAGGAGGGGTACACGATGTCCACGTACCGCACCTTCATGCGCAAGCACCTCGCGCGGATGAAGCTGGTCAACCTCAAGGTGCGCAGCAAGGTGAAGATCGCCGACGAGGACCTGAAGGCCGAGTACGCGAAGTGGGCCCGCGACGAGGCGCAGGACGCCGAGGTGCACGCCCGGCACATCCTGGTGCAGGTGAACCAGAAGGCGACGCCCGAGCAGGTGGAGGCCGCGCGGGTGAAGGCGGTGGCCCTCGCCGCCGAGGCGCGCAAGCCGGGCGTCAACTTCGCGGAGCTGGCGAAGAAGAAGTCAGAAGGGCCCTCGGCCGCGGACGGCGGCGACCTCGGCTTCTTCCGCCGCGGGGTGATGGTGGGCGAGTTCGAGCGCGTCGCCTTCGGCACGCCCGTGGGCGAAGTGGCTGACCCGGTGCGCACGAAGTTCGGCTGGCACGTCATCTTCGTCGAAGAGAAGCGGGCGCTGGCTGCGCCGCCCTTCGACGAGGTGAAGGAGCAACTGCGCGAGAAGATGCTGCGCGGACAACTGGAGAAGTACACCGAGCAGTACGTGCTGGAGCTCCGCGCCGCCGCGCTGGTGGACGTGAAGCTCTGACTCTCTCCGGCGGGCTGACGGAGAACTTGAGAGCGCTCCTCGCGCTCCTCTCCCTCCTCACTGCCTGCACGGCGCCCTGCCCCATCGACCTCCACGACGCGGGCTGCAAACCGCCGGGCGCAGACTGCGCGGACGCGGGCGAGACCGCCGCCTGCGCGCCCGTCGGCAAGCGCTGCGCGCTCTGCGTCCCGAACACCTTGCACTCGTACTCGCTGTCCTGCGACGTCCTGTCCGACGGCGGCGCGCGCTGGGTGCTGGAGCGCGGCATCCCTCCGAGGGAGTGCCGCGACTAACCGGTGAACACCGCCGCCAGCAGCGCCTTGAGCCGCGCCCAGGTCGAGCACCCCTCGCGAGCGGTGCGCCGGCTGGATTCGTCAGAACGGTCGATCATGACGGGCCTTCGCGTGAGCAAGCACGGGGCCAGAAGACAGCTCGCCTCATTCTGAAGAGGTACACCGGCGCGCCCCTCACAAATCCGAGAGGCCCACATGTCGGTCTGCGCTATGGCGTCAGCATGGCGCTGCCGCGCGTAGGCATCTCGCTGGGGGATCCATCCGGGATTGGCCCGGAGGTGACGTTCAAGGCCCTCGCCGATGCGCGGGTGAAACGGGCCCTCACGCCCATCGTCTTCGGTGACGCGAGCGCTGCCCCGCACCTCCGCCAGGGCGGCGGCGGCCGCTTCGTCACCATCAGCGAGCTGCCACCAGCCGGCCGAAGGCCCGGAAGGCCCACGCGCGCCGGAGGCCTCGCGCAGCACGCCTACATCACCGCCGCCGTCGCCGCCGCTCAGGCGGGGGAGTTGGACGCGCTGTGCACCGCGCCCGTCTCCAAAGAGACTATCTCGAAGGCCGGCGTCCCCTTCGTCGGGCACACCGAGCTCCTCGCCGCCGCCTTCGGCTGCGAGGTGCTGATGCTGATGGACGGCCCGCGCCTGCGCGTCGCCCTCGCCACCAACCACCTCCCGCTGGCGGACGTCCCACGGGCCCTGTCCGTGCCAAAGCTGTTGGGGGCGCTCTCGCTCCTCGACCGCTGCCTCGCGCCGCTCCTCAGCCGCCGGCCCCGCATCGCCGTGTGCGGCCTCAACCCCCACGCCGGCGAGGGCGGTGTCATGGGCCGCGAAGAGGTGCGCATCATCTCTCCTGCCATCGCGCGTGCGCGCCAGAGGCGGCTGGACGTGCACGGGCCCTTCGCCGCCGACGGCCTCTTCGCCAAAGCCGCGGGCGGCTTCCCCTTCGACGTCGCGCTGGCGATGTTCCACGACCAGGGGCTGGTGGCCACCAAGACGCTGGACTTTGCGCGCACCGTCAACGTCACCCTGGGCCTGCCCGTGCCGCGCACCTCGCCGGACCACGGCGTCGCGTACGACCTCGCCGGGAAGGGACAGGCGGACCCTGAGCCGATGATCCACGCCCTCCTCAAGGCCGCGGAATTCGCGAAGGCCCTGACGCGGCGCACCAGCCGCCGATGAAACTCCCTGCCTGGCCAGCGCATAAGGGGTTGCGCGCCGTCAATTCGCTGCGCATTGTTCACCCGCCTTCCCTCACCCCCTGGAGAACCACATCATGAAGCGTCTCGTCACCTCGCTCGCCCTCGCCGCCTCCTTCGTCGTTCCCTCCGTCGCCCTCGCGTGTGAGGGGCACGGCCCGCAGCAGGCTGCCGTCGAGCCCAAGAAGGTCACCGTCACCGAGCTCGCGTCGCTGACCAAGGAGAAGAAGGCGACGCCCATCGACGCGAACAGCGAGAAGACGCGGGCGGAGAAGGGCGTCATCCCCGGCGCGGTGCTGCTCACCTCGTCGTCGCAGTTCGCCGTCACGGAGCTGCCGAAGGACAAGGCGTCGAAGCTCGTCTTCTACTGCGCCAACGAGAAGTGCAGCGCCTCGCACCAGGCCGCCAAGCGCGCGATGGAGAACGGCTACACCGACGTCTCCGTGATGCCCGAGGGCATCTCCGGCTGGAAGAAGGCCGGCCAGCCCACCGCGAAGCCCAACTCGTAAGCTTCCAACGTCCTCCCCTTGCCCCGAATGGTTCGGGTGTCGAGGGGCCGGCGCAGGGGGGAGCGGGGCAACCCGCTCCCCTTTTCGTTTCAGGACGTCCCCGTGGGCGGGACAATCCCGCGCATGCTCGCCCTCGCCGCCGTCGCCGTCGTGCTGGCTGCGCCCGTCCACGTCGAGAAATGGGCTTCACCGTCGAAGTGAGGGGCGACGTGGTGCCTTCGTCCGCGTCCTCGAGGGATCTGCTTCGTTACCGGCCCCGTGCGGAGGCACCGCGGGGGACCTCTCGACCATTGGCCTTCACTTCAACCTCGGGCAACGGGAGGCGAGAGCCTGTCTTCGGAGCGGCGAACTCGGCCAGGTCGCGCCGCGTCCCGTCATTCCCACGGTCCTTCGACGCTCGTGAGGGACGGGAGCTGCGCTTGCTCGAGGCGCCGTCCCCTGCTTCAGCCAGCGAGGCCGACGAAGCGGAAGACGCTCAGCGTGAAGTGGTTGAGGAGCGTCCACGACGGGCCATTCGCGCCTTCCACCGCCACCGTCACCGCCATGAAGCAGAGGGCCGCGAGCACCAGGGTGGCCGGCGTCCACGCCAGCAACTCCTTGAGCGCGCCCGCGTCCCAACGGCCGGCGTCCTCGATGCGCCGCCGCGCCTGCACGCGGAACATCACGTAGGCGAAGGGCACCAGCGCGCACATCCACGCGATGAAGTTGACCAGCGGCACGCCGTGGAACCACGGGGGCAGCGACTCGTGCCACACCCAGCAGCCCGCCGCGGTGGCGATGGGGTCAATCTGCAAGTCCAGCAGCGTGGCGAAGGTGCCGACCGCGAGCGCCGAGAGGGCCGCCGAGCGCTGGAGCCACCCGAGCCGCTTGCGCAGCTCCCAGGTGACGAAGGTGGCCATGAGGAGGACGACGCTCCAGCCCACCATGGTGGCGAAGGGCGCGACGAAGGGGCGCACCACGGTGTCGGTGAGGTTGGTCTCGTGGAAGAAGCCCAGCAGAATGCCGCCGTTCTCCAGGCACAGGCCGTAGACGAAGGCGACGCCGAAGAAGAGCGCCACGTGCGAGCGCTGGTGCCGCCACGCGTGGGCGACCAGCAGGCCGGCCCACAGGAAGTTCGACCACTCGTAGACGCGCAAGAGCTGCGAGACGTCGAGCGGCGAAGGCCTCGCCGTGGAGAGGATGAGGAGCGGCAGCCCGAAGGCCAGCGTGAGGCTCACCGCCAGCAGCCGGCGCGACGCCCGCCCGAAGGACGCGCGCACCCCCTGGAAGAGGACGAAGACGGACAGCGGGAAGACGATGGTGTGAGCGAGGTCCGCGCGCGCCGGGTGGAAGTTGGTCAGCTCGGTGTTGAGCAGCAGCACCGCGTAGATGAAGAACATCCACGCGGGGAGGTGGCGCCAGAGCTCACGGCGGGCCGCGGTGAGGAGGCCCGTACGCGGGCGGTCCAGCGCGCCTTCCGGCAGGTACGTCTCTTCGGTGATGGGCTGCATTCGCGGTGCTCCCCGAAACGGGGCGGGAGCGTGGGCCTCCGCCGGTGCCCACGTCAAGGTGGGGCAGGCAAAATGCCGCGGACGCCTGTGGCCTCAGGCGACGGGCCTTCTCGCGCCGCCCAGGACGAGACCCAGCCCCACGCCGCCGAAGACGACAACGAGGGCGACGGTCAGCCAGAAGACGCCGTCTGCCGGCAGCGAGCGATCGAGGGGCTGCCCCGCGGCTCGCGCGGCGTTGAGCTGCTCGACCAGGCCCCTCACCTCATCGTGCGAGGGCCGCGCGTCCAGCACCGGGTGGCCGTCGAGCTCGAGCACGTACTGCGTCGACGCGCTTGCCCTGAAGGACACCCTGGTGGCGCCCACCGAGGCGCCCCGCTGCACCTCGTAGACCTGGGTGCGCCGTGACAGGAAGTTGTCGCGCTGCACGGTGCATCGCCACGGCTGGCCGGCGCAATGGAGCTCCACCCGCCCGTCGAGCGTGGACAGGAACCACAGCGGCAGCGCGGCGAAGAACGCCATGGCGAACAGCGCGGCGCCCAGCTTCCTCCCCATTGGTAGATGGGTGGCGCCGTACCGCTATGCGCGGCCGGTTTCCACCCGCCTCCTTTCAAACCGTACGTGCGGATTTCCCGCATACGGCTTCACGGGTGTCTTCACGGGCAGCTTGCACAGCTTGGGGTAACGCACCGTCCCGAGAAACCGGTGCAGGCCAGATGCTCCGACGCGCACGCTCGACCGCATCGTCGAGGCTCTCGATGACCGGCTCGACCTCGATTCTCCTCACCGACCGCTCACTCACGCCGGTCAGTTCGGCCACCTCGCGTTGCTGAAGCCCGGCCGCTCGCAGCACTGCCACGCTGTGTCGCTTCGTCATGCTGTGCATCCCGTCCTTCTGCCGTGTCCGCCCGGCCTTGCGACCGGCCAGAATTTCCGGAACGGGAGCGGTCAGATTTTCCGGAACTCACAGACGGTACGATGGCCCCCTCGGACTCCCGCTCACCACCGCGCGACTTCGCCTTCGGCTTATACGCGCGGCCTTCGCCCGACGTGGGCAGGCGAGACGGGTCTCTCGTGTTCCGCACTCCTCCTTCAGCACGTGCTGCTCCCAGTACCCCGCCGAGACCTCCTG
>JBFMHF010000121.1:0-22913 GCA_040752975.1 Myxococcota bacterium | reverse complement strand
TCGGGCGCGCCCACGCCGGCGGTCCTCGCGCCCGCGACCTCGGGCGCGGCGCTTCTGCCCGCGGCGCCGCCCACTTCGAGCGACGCGTCTTCGTCGGCCGACGCCGCGCGCGTGAAGCGCTTCCTTGGCGCGCTGCTCGGCGGGGCCGTCGGCGTGGCGTTGCCGCTGGCGCTTGCGCCGGCCTTCTCCTGCGCCTCGGGCTTCATCGGTGTGACGGCGAGCTGTTTCGCGCCCGCGCACTACGCCCTGGCCATCGCGTCGCCGCTGCTGGGCCTGACGGGCTCTCTCGCCGGCTACGTGCTGGCAGGAGGACAGCCCTCGGCGGCGGGCTTCGGCGCGATCGTCCCCGCTGCGCTCGTCACGCTGGGCGTCATGGCCTTCACCTCGCAGATGGAGACGTCACCGCTGGCGCTGTGGGTGCCGGGCGTCATCGCGGGTGCCTCGGTGCTGGCGCTCACCTCTGCGCTGCTGCTCACCTGGCGGGAGGACCACGTCGTCTCGGCGACCGAGGCCGCGGGGGTGCGCGCGGGAGCCGACCGCGTGCGGGTCGCGATGAGCCTCGTCGCGTCCACCGCCCTCGGACTGGCGGGCACCTTCGTCTCGCTCCTGGCGCTGTCCGGCTGCTACAGCTGCTCGGTCGCCGTCCCCATGACGCTCGTCGGAGGCTTGCTCGCCGCCCAGGCCTTCGCGGTCTGGGGCATCCACCGGGCGCTGGGAGGCCGCGCACCGCCCTGGGCGCCCCTGGTGGCGCTGGCGATCGATCTCGCCGCCGCTGGGGTGGTGATGCTGGCCGCCTGGCTGCCGTCGAGCACCCCGATGGGCTTCAGCGAGGGAGCCCGCAACGCGTTGGCGGCGACCGTCGCGGGTGTGAGCACGTCGATCGCGCTCACCGTCGTGCCGACGCTCCTCTTCGAGGCGCTGCACACGCGGGCCGTAGACAACGACGGGCTGGCCGTGCGGCTCGGCGGTGGCCCCGTTCAGGGCGGGGGGATGATCACCGCGGGGGTTGAGTTTTGAGGCGCGCGGCGCTGCTGGGCGTGGTGCTTTTCTGCCTCGCGGCACGGGGCGAGAAGGAGCACCCGGCCTACGCGCGAGGGCTGTGGATCCAGATCACGCCCCTCGACCTCTCGTACACCGCGCAGTCCGTCCAGCAGCTCTCGTTCCTGCCGTGGGTGCCGCTGACGCTGGGCGGCGACGTGGGCCTCTTCTCCGCGGGCATCGGCTTCGGGCTGAGGCCGCTGGTGCGCGGGCTGCTGGTCTCGATGAGCCCGGTGGCGAGGCTCCACATTCCGCTGGAGGCGTCGTTGGCGGCGCTGCTCTTCGAGGCCCGCTTCCACGTCGGCGTGGCCACGCAGTCCGGCCTCGTCGGCGGCGGGGGCCTGCTGGTGGGCGTCGACTTCTTCGTCTGGAACTTCGTTTCCCTCTCGCCGGGGCTGGGCGTCGATCTCCTCGGAGGCGCTTTCGGAGGCACGCTCCCGTCCGGCATCGCCTTCGTGCTGTCCGGCCGCATGGGCGTCAATTTCGTCTGGTGACGTCGCGTCAGTGCACGATGGGCACCGTCACCTCGGGCCCGCCGTCCACCGAGAGGTGCGCCTTGCCCAGCTTCCACAGCACCGACGAGAAGCGCGCGCTCACCACGTGCCCGTCGCTGGCCTCGACGGTGAGGCCACCGCTCTTCGGGAGGTAGCCACCCACCTCGTACTCGAGCGCCTCGAAGTGGACCGCGTCGACCGCCTGGCCGCGGCGCAGTTGGGCCGTGCCGTCCAGCACCAGCGTGGTGCCGCCGATGAGGGGCAGGCTGCTCTCGCGAAGGCCCACGCGCACGTCCACCTGGAAGGACACATCCGGACGGCGGGGGAGGGTGCCTGCCGCGGTGGCCCACACCCGCTTCTCGTCGCCGCACGTGCCGTAGCCCACGCGCGCCGAGAGCGGCTCCTCGTCCACCACCAACCGGCGCAGGTCCGCTTCCACCTCCATGCGCTGCTCGCCGCCGCGGAAGACGAAGCGCGCTTCACCTTCCACCGTGCGGCCCTCGACGCGGCAGCCTTCGTCGAAGCGCAGCACCAGGGCGTCGCCCGTCGTGCCCTCGGGCTCGAGCGAAAGCGTCGCGCAGTCGATCTCCTGCGACAGCTCCAGCGCCACGCGGGAGAGGAAGACGCTGCGCGGTTCGCCGCAGGTGTAGTCGGGCACCAGCCCCAGCAGCTCCAGCGCGGTGCGCACCTGGTGTGAGGCTTCCAGCGCCGCTTCGACGGACACCTTCGCGTCATCCACGCTCATCGGCGTGGCGGGCGGCGTCGGAGGCGGCGTCACGGGCGGCGTCGTCGACGGTGGCGTGGAAGCGGGAGGAGTCGTCGGCGAGGGGGGAGACGTCGACGGCGGGGCCAGGTCCTCCTCCGTCCCACCGCATCCAGTCACAGCGAGCAGCACTCCCAGCAGCAGTTGGTGTCGGCGCATGCTGACCGACTGTTCATGGTTTGTGCCGCGGCAACTCCCCGATTCGGCGTGGGAATCGGCGGCGTGTTGGGCGACGTCCTGCGCAGCGCTGTGATCCCGAGCCACGTGGGCAAAGGTAGGAGCGCGTTGACATGCCCCTTCTTTCTCTGCGAGTCGGGAGGGGATGTCGCCCCGCGCGCTGCCCGGCCTCACCCTCGACGAGCTCACCCGCGAGCTGGGGAGCCGCACGCGCGCGATCGAGACGATCAAGTGGCTCTTCGCCCAGTGGCCGTTGCCGGAGCGCCTGCCCGAGACGCTGCCCACCGTCAGTCACCGCGCGTGGAGGCCCTTCATCGAGAGGCACGGCCTCGTCACGCCGCGCGTCGTGGAGCGCAGCGTCTCGGCGGACGGCACCACCAAGTACGCGCTCGAGCTGTCCGGCGCCAACGTGGAGACGGTGCGCATCCCCTCGAGGACGCGCAGCACGGTGTGCCTTTCGAGCCAGGCGGGCTGCACGCGTAAGTGCGTCTTCTGCGCCACCAAGGAGCTCGGCTTCATCCGCCAGCTCAAGGCGGAGGAGATGCTGGCCCAGTACCTGGTGGCCCGCGCCGAGGCCCCCGCGCACCAACCCGCCCGCAACGTCGTCTTCATGGGCATGGGTGAGCCCTTCGACAACCTCGACGAGGTGCTGCGCGCCGTGGAGCTGCTCACGCAGATCCCCGCGCCCATGTTGCGCGCGGAGTCGGTGACGGTGTCGACGTCGGGCGTGCTGCCGGGCCTGAAGCGCTTCCTCGCCGAGTCGAAGGCCGCGCTGGCGCTGTCACTCAACGCCACCACCGACGAGGTGCGCGAGCAGGTGATGCCGCACAACAAGACGTGGCCCATCGCCGCGCTGCTGGGCGAGCTGCGGGAAGACGCCCGCCGCCGCCGCCGGCCCCGCGACACCTTCATCGAGTACGTCCTCTTCGACGGCCTCAATGACACCGACGAGGACGCGGATCGGCTGGTGAGGCTGCTCGAGGGCATCCCTTCGCGCATCAACTTGATCCCCTACAACCCGTACCCGGGCACGTCGCTCAAGACGCCCCCGGAGGAGCGGGTGGTGCGCTTCCACGAGCGCGTGGTGAGGCAGGGCGCCCTGTGCCTGGTGCGCTGGCCGCGCGGCCGGGAGATCGCCGCCGCCTGCGGCCAGTTGGCGCTGGCGAAGGACGCGGTCGGTTTTCAGCCGCACGCGTGAAGGTCGACTCCCGCGCGTGAAGGTCCAACCCCGGAGATCACCCGAGCAGAGCGTGCCTCGCTGGTCCCTTGCCCGGATCCCGTCGTCGCGCGTCGGTGACGGGCCCACCGGCCCGCTCCCTCCTCACTTCTCGCTCTCCGGGCAGAATCCTGCGCGATCCCTGCTCTACCCCGGTGAACTCCGGGGCTAGAGTCAGCCACGCATGGGGATCTCCCGGATCGTCGACGAGGACCTCGCCGTCGAGGTGCTGTCGCGCAGCTCGAGCCTCTCGGTGATGTCGGTGGAGGCGTTGAGCCACCTCCTCATGTACCTCCACCAGCTCGACGTGGCCGAGGGCGAGGTGGTGGTGCGCGAGGGCGAGGTGGGGCACGACATCTACTTCATCCTCAAGGGGGAGGCCGAGGTGACGCGGGGTCGCACGCCCATCGGCATCTTGCGGCCCGGCCAGCAGTTCGGCGCGATGGCCGTGCTGACGGGCCACGTGCGCAGCGCCACCATCTCCGCGCGCACGAAGCTGGTGCTGTTGCGGCTGCACGTCGACGACTGGAAGGAGCTCAAGGCGGCCGAGCCCGCGCTCGCCGTGCAGGTGGTGGAAGCGCTCTTCGCCCAGGCCCGGGAAGATCTCTCCCACGTCACCGAGGTCGTCGGTGCGCTGTTGCGCGGGCGCTCGCTGCCGCGCGCGGTGGAGGTGCAGGTGGAGGTGGGCGGGAAGATCGTCAACGTCCAGACGGGCACGCGCGCCCAGACGTTGCTCCCCGCGGAGGTCGATGGCTCGCCGGTGGTCGCGGCGCTGCTCAACAACAAGCCGGTGTCGCTGGACACGCCCATCGTCGCGGCCACCACCCTGGCGCCCATGCCGCTGTCGCACTGGGAAGGCCGCGCCATCTACTCGCGCAGCCTGGGCCTGCTCCTCCTCGACGCTGCGCACGAGCTCGATCCGCACGTGAAGGTGGCGTTTGGTCCGTCGCGCGGGACGGAGCAGCTCCTGCACGTCCAGGGCGTCGTCGACCTGCCCGCCTTCGCGCAGAAGCTGACCGCCACCATGGAGCGCATGGCCCGCGGCGAGCTGCGCATGCGCCACGAGCAGTGGCTGGTCGACGAGGCGCGCGAGTACTTCCGCACCATCGGCTGGAGCAACGCCGAGCTGCTCCTGCAGACCTTCCGCGGCTCCACGGTGCCGCTGGTGTCGTGGGGCCGCCTCTACGCGCTGGCCTTCGGGCCCTTCCTGCCCGACACGTCGCTGCTCAAGGGCTTCGCCGTGGAGGCCAGCCCCGAGGGGCTGGTGATGCACCTCGGGGATCGAGATCCCCGCCGCAACGGCGTCCGCCCTTCAACGCCGAAGGACACCAGCATGGCCACCGAGCACGCGCGGTGGGCCGCGGCCATGGGCGTGGACAGCGTGGGCGCCTTCAACACGCTGTGCATCAACGGGCAGGTCACCACGCTGCTCCGCGTGGCCGAGGGGTTCCACGAGAAGCAGATCGGCCACATCGCCGACACCATCGCCGCCGCGCGCGAGCGCCTGCGGATCATCGCCATCGCCGGGCCGTCGTCGTCGGGGAAGACGACCTTCATCAAGCGGCTGTCGGTGCAGCTGCGGATCAACGGGCTGACGCCCATCAACCTGTCGCTGGACGACTACTACGTCGATCGCGAGAAGACGCCGAAGGGCGAAGACGGCAAGTGGGACTTCGAGGCGCTGGAGGCGTTGAACCTGGAGTTGCTGCACGAGCACCTCAGGCGCCTCCTGGCGGGCGAGACGGTGACGCTGGCGAAGTACGACTTCAAGACGGGCCTGTCCCACCCCCAGGGCGGTCAGGCGCTCACGCTCAGGCCCGGCGATCTCCTCCTCATCGAGGGCATCCACGGGCTCAACCCGAAGCTGCTCGGCGACATCCCCGGGCCGGGGCAGACCTTCAAGATCTTCATTCACCCCGCCACGTCGCTGCCCTTCGATCGCCTGAGCCGCGTCAGCGCGACCGATCTCCGCCTGCTCCGCCGCATCATCCGGGATCGCCACTCCCGCGGGTACAGCGCGGCCGACAACATCATGCAGTGGCCGAACGTGCAGGCCGGTGAGCGCAAGCACATCTTCCCGTTCCAGGGCGAGGCCGACGCGGTGTTCGACACGTCACTCGTCTACGAGCCCGCGGTGCTGAAGGTGTACGCCGAGCGCTACCTCCTGGAGGTCCCGCGCTCCCACCCGGCCTTCGCCACCGCCTGGCGTCTGCGCCACCTCGTCGATCGCTTCGTCGCCATCTACCCCGATCACGTGCCGCCCACGTCCATCATCCGGGAGTTCATCGGCGGCAGCGGCTTCGAGTACTGAAGCGCGTCAGGCCAGCGCCCGCTGCATCAACAGGTGCGTCATCTGTGGGGTGGCGGGGAGCGGAATGCGGAAGGTCGCCTTGAGCGCCACCGCGGCCGCCGCGTCCGACGCCGAGGTGGGGTTGACCAGCAGCACCACCTTGAAGTCGCGCTTCTTCGCCTGAAAGCCCCACACCGCCTTGCGTACCTCGAAGCTGGCCTGGCTGCCCGACACCACCAGCACGTCCGGGGCCTCTGACGGCAACGCCGCGCCGTGCGTCATGTGGGCGCCCAGGTGTTGGCAGACGTCTCCCAGCAGCCTGGTGGCTGCCGGATCATCGCTCATCACGTACACCCACTTCTGCCCGGGCTGCTTCGTCGGCACGGGAGAGGGCTGGCGGACGCGCTGCGTCTTCCGTTGCGCCACCAGCGCCGACACCGTCTCGCGCACCGTGTCGAGCTCGAAGGGCTTGGACAGGTACTCGTCGGCGATGCCGACCAGCTCGTCGGCGCTGCCGGCGGTGGCGTGGCCGGTGATGAAGATGATCACCGCGTCGGGGATCTGCGAGCGGATGGAGCGCGCGACGTTGATGCCCCCGGTGCCCGGCAGCTGCTTGTCCACCAGGCACACGTCGTAGGCCTTCCGCTGGATCCTCGTCAGCGCGTCCTCGCCCGTGGACACCGCGTCGCAGGCGTAGCCCATTTTGGTGAAGAGGCGGCTGAACACGCCGTGCACCGACGTGTCGTCGTCGACGATCAACGCGGACAGCGGTGGGGAGTTCTCGCTCACCGGTTCCCTTCCAGGAGATGGCCCCCACCTCCAGGGCATTGTGGCCCAGGTGGTGGAATTGCCCAAGGGAATCCTCCCCCGAAGGCCTCAATTCGCGGCGCCGGGCAGGGGCAACTGTGGTTGAATGCGCGCACCCATGGCCGGTGTGATGTGCCCCCGTTGTGGAACGGTGTCGCCGGGCGACACGCGCGCGTGCCCGAAGTGCGGCACCGGGCTGGGTGCCGACGCCGACAAGACGGGCAAGAGCCAGCGCTTCGAGCCGACGTCCGGGAACCGCCCGAAGAGCCCGCCCCGCAAGCCGCTCGCCACCGACGCGGGCGCCGCCACCGCGCCTGACGACACCATGGACGAAGGCGCCGCGCCGCCGCCTCCTCCTTCGAAGAAGCCGGCGCCTCGACCCGGAGGCCCGGTGCCTCAACCGGGTGCGGCCCCACGGCGTTCGAGCCCCAACCGGCCCGCCACCGGCAACATCGACGCCTCCCAGTCGCGCGCGGGCGACTCGCTGGTGGCGCGGAAGATCCAGGAGTACCTGGTCGAAGAGCGGCTCGGCGTGGGCGGCATGGGAGTCGTCTACAAGGCCGTGCACCCGCTGATCGGCAAGCACGTGGCGATCAAGGTGCTGCGCCCCGACGTCGTCACCGATCCCCGCGACATGGACCGGCTGCTCGAAGAGGCGCGCGTGGTCAGCGCCATCAAGCACCGCGGCATCATCAACATCTTCGGGGCCGGCACGCTGGACGACGGGCGCCACTACCTGATCATGGAGCTCCTCGAGGGCGAGTCGCTCGAGGACAAGATGAAGCGGGACGGGCAGATCCCCGCGGCGGACGCGGTGGTGATCCTCGAGCAGGTGCTGTCCGCGCTCTCGGCGGCGCACGAGGCGGGCATCGTCCACCGCGATCTCAAGCCGGCCAACGTCTTCCTCGCGAAGGAAGGTCAGCAGTTCTACGTGAAGCTGCTCGACTTCGGGCTCGCGCGGCGCTCGCAGCAGAACGTGACGCGCATCGCCGGCACGCCCGACTACATCTCACCCGAGCACGCGCGCGGCCGCCCCGCCGGTCCCCCGGCCGATCTCTACGCCTTCGGAGTCTTGTGCTTCCACATGCTCACCGGCCAGCTGCCCTTCGTGGGCAACACGCCGATGGAGGTGATGGAGAAGCACGTGCACATGCCGCCGCCGGTGCCGCACGACGTCAACCCGGCGATCCCCAAGGCGCTGTCCGAGCTGATCCTCAAGCTGCTGGCGAAGGACCCAGGGGAGCGGCCGGACGCCTCGCAGGTGAAGGCGGACCTGCGCGCCGCCACCAAGCAGATGCGCAACGCCGCCACCATGATGAGCCTCGCGGCCATCGAGCCGGTCACCTCCACGCCCGAGCAGGCGAAGGAAGAGGAGAAGCGCGCGAAGGAGCTGGCCCGCAGCGCGCAGGTGGCGGATCTCAAGCGCAAGGCGAAGAAGCGCTGGCCGTACCTCCTCGGGGCCGGCGTCGCGCTCTGGCTCATCCTGGTGCTCGTCTACGTCCTGTCTCCGACGGAGCCCGAGCCGGTGGCGCCGCCCCTGGTCAAGAAGGGCGGCCAGAAGGACCCGGTGGCCCACGTCGACCCCGGGGTGAAGCCGGGCGACCCGACGAATCCGACGAAGGTGAAGGATCCCGACGATCCGAAGGGCGTGACGCCGCCTCCCGTCCCGGCCGGGCAGGACGCGGGCGGTGAAGCGGTGGCGGTGGGGCCCGGGAATGACAACCCGGAGGCGCTGGACGAGCCCGACGCCGCGGTCGAGGCGCCGCCCCAGGAGGATCCCAACGAGGTGCTGGACGACGTGCGCCTTGGGCAGTTGAAGCGGGACAAGCGCATCGACGAGAAGCTCGACACGATGGAGGCGACGATGAAGCAGGAGCCGTCGCGCCGCGAGTTCTTCGATACCGCCCACAAGCGCGTGAAGAAGCTGTGCGACTCGGTCCGGACGCTGAAGGACTTCTACGACTGCGAAGACGAGGTCGGCCGGCTGAATGATCGCTTCTACAAGCTGTGACGCGCCCCGCCGTCTCCTTCGCGTAGACGAAGGCCGGGCCGGAGTATAGAGCCCACCGCACTCATGGCCCGCGACGCGAAGAAGCTCCAGGTGGTGAAGCCGGCGAAGGCCAGCGGCAAGAAGGCGTCTGCCGCGAAGACGAAGGCCGAGGCCCGGGCCGACGCGAAGCCCCAGGTGAAGGCGCCTGCTGCTCCCGCGGCGCCCAGGCCCCAGCCCGTGTCGGCCTTCAAGCCGATCATCACGCACTCCGACGAGCTCCCGCTCGATCGTCAGCTGCTGCTGTCCATGCACGACACGATGGTGAAGGCGCGCTGCCTCGAGGAGCGCCTGATCGCCATGTACAAGTCGGGCCACGGCTACTTCTGGATCGGCGGGCCCGGCGAGGAGGCCTTCAACGTGCCGCTCGGCCTGCTCATCAAGAAGGGGCAGGGACCGGCCTTCGACTACCTCCACTTCCACTACCGGCAGTCCGCCACCCTGCTCGCGATGGGCGAGGAGCCCCTGGGGGCCCTGCGGCAGATGAAGAACACCGCGACCGATCCCTACTCCGGCGGGCGCAACTTCGCGGGGCACTTCTCGAAGCGGGAGTGGAACCTCTGCCCCGTGTCGTCTCCCATCGAGGTGCAGTACGCGATGGCGCCCGGGACGGCCCACGTGCAGAAGCGCTTCGGGGGCGACGGCATCACCATCGTCACCGGCGGCGACGCGGGCACCGCGGAAGGCGACTTCGCGAGCTGCCTGGTCTGGTCTTCGCGGCCGGGCCAGGAGCTGCCGGTGCTGATCATCGTCACCAACAACCGCTGGGGCATCAGCACCCCGTACGGCCAGGTGCAGGGCGTCGAGCGGCTGAGCGATCGCGGCGCGGCCTTCGGCATGCGGACCAAGACCATCGACGGGAATGATCCCATCTCGTCGTACCTGGAGCTCAAGGAGGCCTTCGAGTACGTGCGCACGGAGCGCAAGCCGTACCTGGTGGAGGCCAACGTGTCGCGGCTGTACGGCCACTCGTCGGCGTCGGGCGCCAACCTCACGAAGGACGAGCCTGACTGCATCGAGCTGTTCGAGGAGAAGCTCGACGCGCACGGGGTCCTCTCGAGGGCCGACGCGAAGAAAGTCCACGAGCGCTACTTCGACGAGATGGCCGAGCTGGCGCGGCAGGCCAGGGAAGAGCCGCTCCCCGAGGGCGACAGCATCTGGAACCACGTCTTCTTCGGTGAGGGTCCCGCGGACCCGCTGCCGAGGGGCTGACGAGCGAGAACGACTATGGCGAACATGGCGCAGGCCGTCCGCATGGCGTTGCACTACGCCGAAGAGCGGCTCGGTGTGACGGACATCTTCGGGGAAGACGTCGGACCTCCGCTGGGCGGCGTCTTCACCTGTACGCAGGGGCTGAAGACGACCTGGAACTCTCCGCTCGACGAGCGCGGCATCATCGGTATGGCGATGGGGATCGCGATGGCGGGGGGCAGGCCCATCGCGGAGATCCAATTCTGCGACTACATCTACAACACCATCGATCTGCTGAAGCTGGCGGGGAACACGTGCTGGGCGTCGAACGGCCAGTGGAACCTGCCGATGGTGGTGATGACGCCGGTGGGGAGCGGCATCCGCGGCAGCATCTACCACTCGCACTCCTTCGACGCGTCGGCCACGCACATCCCCGGGTGGAAGATCGTCATGCCGTCGACGCCGCTGGACGCGTACGGGCTGATGCTGGCGGCCTGCAGGGAGCAGAACCCGGTGATGTTCCTCATCCCCAAGGCGCTGATGCGCATGAAGGGCGAGGAGCTGATTCCCGGTGAGCCCGGCGAGGACAAGGCGCTCTCGAAGTTGATCGACGCGCCGCTGGGCGATCGATCCACGTGGAAGGCGCAGTGGCCCGAGACGGGCGAGGTGGACATCGCCATCGGCCCGGCGAAGGTGGTGCGCGCGGGCAGCCAGGTGACGGTGGTGAGCTATGGCCGGACCATGCCGCTGTGCCGCAAGGCCGCGGACGTTCTGTCGGGTGAGGGCATCGACGTCGAGGTGATCGACCTGCGCACGCTGTGGCCGTACGACTGGGCGACGCTCAAGGCGTCCATCAAGAAGACGGGGCGGGTGCTCTTCGTCAACGAGGACACCGAGGTCACCAACTTCGGCGAGCACCTCGTGCGCCGCACCACCGACGAGCTCTTCTACGAGCTGCTCGCGCCGCCGAAGCTGCTCGCGGGCAAGTTCGTCCCGGGCATCGGGCTCGCGGATCCGCTGGAGGCCGCGTCGGTGCCTCAGGAGCACGACGTGCTGGCGGCGCTGCGGGAGCTGGCCTCGCTCGCGCCCTGAGCTCCAGGTCGAACACTGACGAAACAGATTCTGCACCCGTCCGGCGCGCCCGGTGTCCACTCGACATGCACAAGCTCTTCGCGCTCCTGGTCGCTGTCGCCGCCGTCCCCGCCGTCGCCGCCGAGAAGAAGGTCTCGCCGCAGCAGTGCGAGGAGCTGGCGAAGCACACCTTCGAGGTGATCCTCGCCACGGCGAAGGACGACCCCGAGATCCAGAAGGAGCTGCGGCGCCTGCCCAGGAAGGAGCAGGCCGCGGCCCTCGAAGCCGTCCTCGCCGACCTCCGCGCCGAGGAGAAGCAGACCCTGAAGGACCTCAAGAAGGACTGCCTCGACGACGTGCGCGACGGCGTGCTGGATCAGCGCACCTTCCAGTGCGTGATGCAGGCGAAGACCCATGCCCGCATCGAGGCCTGCTTCGACTCGTGACAAGCCGTTGATGTGACTGGGTTGGTCTGGTGTGCGCATGTGTGATACAGGCCCACCCGCTCAAACGCGGGGAGGCGGCATGCGAAGGCTGGCGGTTGCGACGGTGCTGGTGCTGACGGCGTGCGGTCCGGGCGACGCGGTGTGGGAGGACTGGGGCGAGGAGCTCGAGCTGGCGGAAGGGCCGCTGCTGGGGGCCGACGGCCAGGACGCGGCGGAGCGCGCCTGCCACGTGGTGCTGCGAGAGGTGACGCGCGGCCAGAACAACTGCATCTCGACCGGCTGCTGGTGGACCTTCACGGGGCTGGTCGACGTGTCGGCCCAGGCCGTGGCCGAGGGCGGGAAGGCGTACGTGCTGTTCAAGAACCTCGACGCGACGACGTGGACGAAGGTGTCCACCACGAAGGTGTCGGGCGCACCGGCGGGCTTCGTGCGCTACCGCTTCCGGCTGACGAAGAACACCGTGAAGGACGGCATGTCGGCCACCGCGTACTCGCGGGCGAAGGTGGAGGTGGCGCCGTACCTCCTCACCACCAGCGGGGCGCGGCTGTTCGATCACAACCGGCTGCCGGGCGACTTCGACACCTACGCGCTGAACGAGGCAGGCGGGTGGAAGGTGGCCCCCGATGCTTCGGTGTGTGCGCCCTTGCCTGCGGTGAAGCCGCGCCTCGACTTCCTCTCGGGGTGGCGGACGGAGCAGCACGGGGCGCTGGTCGCGGGGCAGCCCTTCACCCTGGGCTATGCGCTCGAGCGCCTGCCGGACTGCCGTGGGACGCACAACGGCTACCCAGCGTGGGACGTGACGGCGTCGGTGCGCTTTCAGCCGTCGGGGCAGGTGGTGGAGGGCAGCGTGCGTGGCTTCAACAGCCCGTCCGGAGTCCCGAACAACTCCTACGCCGTCGCCGCGCCGCTGGACGTGAGGATCCCCGCGGGGACGACCTCGCTCGAGGTGTGGTTCAAGAACTTCACCGGGGCGGGCTCTTCGTGCGTGGCGTGGGACTCCAACCTGGGCGCCAACTACCGCTTCGACGTGGAGCCGCGGGCCTTCGCGCCGGTGCAGTGGGTGGGGAACGCCGGCTCGTCCTTCACCCGCGAGTGCAGCCGACGCGATGGTGTGCCCCAGACGATCGCCCTCACCAGCTACCTCCACCAGCGCGCGTGCACCTTCGTGGAGGTGGACGTGTACGTGCCGGGCCTCACCGACGGCGCCAGGGAGAAGCCGGGCGCGCTCTGGGCTCAGGCAGTCACGAAGCTGGACGGTCAGGCCAGGCCGCCCACCTGGCTGGCCTTCGTGTCGCGGGTGGGGAACGACTACCGCTTCCACTGGGAGTTGCCGCGCGCCGAGCTGTACCACGGGGCCAGGTGGTCGACGCTCGAGTACACCCTGCGCTTCTCCACCGACGGCGTCACCTGGGTGGAGGAGCCCACGCGCACCGTGACGCGGGACTCCAGCTTCTGCAACCCGGCGTGGGGCGACTGCAGCTGAAGCGCCGCAGCGGTGCGGACTGTCCAGCGCTTCGGAAGGTGAGTACCGCTCGGACCGCCGAGGGCGTGGAAGTCCTCTCCGACTGTCGGGTGGCGAGCGTCAACGACGACGACTTCCCGTTCGGCCGAGGGCGCGACGGCAGCGGCGTAGGCACGCGGTCGGCGCTTGCGGGCGAGGTCGCGCGCGTCGCTGTTGTGCACGGCGAAGCGCACGGTGTCCGTCGCGGTCGAAGCGACCGACGAGCTCCGGGTAAGGGACCAGCGAGGCTCAGGTTGATCTCCGGAGTCAATTGGTGCAGCGCCGGTTGTTCATGTTGCACGTGCCGGTCGTGCAGAAGCGCCCCTGGCAGCAGAGCTGGTTCAAGCCGCCACACGGCTGGCAGTCGTTGCCCTCGCACGCGTAGGTGGGAGAGCAATAGCCGCCGCCCTGTCCGTTGCAGCAGCGCTGTCCGGCGCCACCGCACGCCACGCACACGCCGTTGTCCTCGTCCGTCCACGGGGCGGTGCACGCCACGTCGCCCTGGCAGGCTGGCTGGCCGAGCCCACCGCAGGTGCCGCCGCCGCACGAGCCGTTGGCGCAGGCGCCCTGGTTCTGGCTGCACGCGGAGCCGCTGGCGAGGCACAGGTTGGTGTCGTTGTCGCAGCAGCCGCCGTTGTCGCAGGCGTTGCCGTCGCAGCAGGGCTCTCCCGGACCGCCGCAGGCGACGCACTGATCATTGCCTCCGCACACCAGCCCCGAGGCGACGCAGAAGTCGGCGGTGTTGCCCTGGCCCGCCTGACAACACGGCTGGCCGGCGCCGCCGCAGGTGCCGCAGCTGCCGCCCGTGCACGTGCCGAGTCCTCCGCCGCAGGCCGTCCCGTCGGCGAGGCAGACGTTGTTGACGCAGCACGCGCCCGCCGCGCCGCAGCTGTTCTGCGCGCAGCACGGCTGGCCTGCCCCACCGCAGGCCACCAGCGTCCCGTTGGCGCATACCGTGGCGCCGCCGGCGCCGCTCCCACCGTTGGCCACGCACTTGCCGCCCTCGAGACAGCCTCCGCCGTTGCAAGTGGTGCCGTTGCAGGGCGCCTCGCCTGGCCCGCCGCAGGAAGTGCACGTGCCGCCGCCGCAGGTGCCGTTGCTGCACGCGCTCCCCTCTGCGACGCAGACGCGCGGGCCGGTGTCACAGCAGCCGCTCGTGCACGAGTCGCCCGGACAGCAGGGTTGGCCGGGCCCGCCGCACGCCGCGCAGACGTTGCCGCGGCAGGTCGTGCCCGCGCCGGTGCAGGCGTTGTTGCTGCAGCACGGCTGGCCGAGGTCGCCGCAGGCCGCGCACACGTTGCCCCCGCCCGCGCAGACGGAGTTGGGCGCGGTGCACTGCTGGCCGCAGCACGCCTGACCCGCCGCGCCGCAGGAGCCGCAGCTGCCAGCCGAGCACGTGCCGCCCACCGCTGGACACGTCGCCCCCGAGGAGACGCAGGTGTTGTTGACGCAGCACCCGCCGCCACCGCACGCGTTGCCGGTGCAGCACGCTTCCCCCGCGCCGCCGCACACCGCGCAGACGTTGTTCCGGCACACGCCCCCAGCGCCGCACAGGTTGCCCGCGCAACACGCTTGGCCCGCGCCGCCGCACGCCTGACAGACGCCGCCCGAGCACGTGTCGGCCATGTCGTTGCATACGTTGTTGAGGCAGCACGGTTGGCCTGAGGCGCCGCACGCGCCTCCGTCGGGCAGGACGGCGGGGTTGCTTCCGCAGCTGCAGGCCGAAGTGAGGGAGGTCAGGCCAGCGAAGGCGAGGACGACCAGGGCACGTTTCATGACTCCTCCAGGTGGGACGCGCGTGCTCCTGGCGCACGGGTCCAAGTCATCTCGATGCGGAGACGACCTCCGGCGCCTGGCGTCGGCCACGTCGAAACGGAGAGTCGGTGTAGGAGCGCCGCCGACAGCGACCATTTCAACTTGAGCCAGCCGCCCCGCAGGAGGTTGTCGCGCTCGGACTGCGCCGTTGCACCCACGAAATGCGGAGCGCAGTCATCGAGGCTCGATGACGATCAGCTCCGACTCGTCCGGGTGGCCCTCGTCGCGGCCTCGGCCGAACGGGAAGTTGTTGTCGTTGACGATCGCCACGCGCCCGTCGGGGAGCACCGCCACGCCCTCGATGGTCCAGAACGGAAAGGCGAAGCGCCCGCCGTCCGCCGTCGCGAGGTCGAGCAGGTCCGCGGCCGTCTCCTTGTGGACGAGGCCGCCGGGCTTCTCGGGCAGGGTGAAGCGCACGAGGCGCTTGAAGCCGTCGAGCCGGCGCTCGCTGTCGTCGCGCTCGAGCGCATACCCCTGGTTGGCGTCGATCAGGGTGAGATCTCCAACGGCCGCGGCGCGCGCGTCGAGCGGGAAGCGGAAGGCGAGGTGCGTGAAGCGCCCCGTGGCGAGATCGAAGGCGAAGGCCAGGCACTCGCGTGACGCGTCCACCGGCTTCTCCAGCATGGCGTAGAGGACCCGACCGTCGGCGGAGAGCGCCAGGTTCTCGAAGCCGGCGCTCCGGGAGACGTTCGGCGCCGCCGTCGCCTGCGGCCAGGGAAGACCCGCGCGGGCTTCGTCGCTGGCCGTCGCGCTGTCCCTGCCGAAGAGGGCGACGGTCTGGAGCCAGGGCGCCTCGGCATGTGCAGTGGTGAGGGCGCGCCAGTCGAAGCTCTGCAGGGTGACGCGGGTCCCGGCGTCGGCCGAGGCGACGGTGCGTGCCACGTACCGGCTCAGCTCCGCGGCATCGTCGAACGGAGCGCCCGTGCCATGCACCTTCGTCTCCACGTTGAGCGGCGGGCCGAGGGCCAGCACGTCCTCGAGGGTGAGGAGGCGGTAGTTCGCGGCGCCGGGCTCGACGCGCTGGGCGGGGAACTGGGGGAGCGTGCCGTTGCACACCGCGGCGCGGCGGAGGTCGGCGAGACGAGTGCGCGGCGCGATCAGGTCCCTCTCGGCCGTGCCGTGGCATTTGGGAGGACCGACGACCTCGTCGTGCCAGACAATCGGCCGCCCGTCCGCCGTGGCGGTGAGGTCCAGCTCGAGGGTGGTGGCGCCTGCGCGCATCGCCGCGAGGAAAGAGGCGCGAGTCGACTCCGGGGCGAGGCCGCGGGCCCCACGGTGACCCTGCAGGTCGATTCCCGCGTCGCGCGCCGCCCCGGCGAGATCCGGGCGATCCGTGATGAGCCCGTCGACACCCCACGCGACGAGCTCCTCCATCCGTTCAGGCTCGTTCACCGTCCACGGGATGACGCGGAAGCCGGCGGCGTGGAGTTGCTCGACCTGTTCCCGCGACTCGAGCCAGCGGTGATCAGGCGAGGCGATCGGTGTCCCCGCGTCGCGGGCGTGAGCATGCGCGCGCAGCGCCTCCATCGAGCGGAGGATCAGGTTCCTGCGGAGTTGCGGGTGATCCGGCCCATGCCAGGCGCCGCCGTCCAGCGTGAGCGGGAAGGGCGGGTCGATCAGCCGGCCGTGCGCGTCGACGTGGAGGAGGAACGGCCCGTGCTCGTCGCCCAGCCAGAACGTGCCGTCGGGCGCAGGCACCATGGACTCCGGGTCGAAGTCCGCGCCGGTGAGGAGGCGCTCGGCGGTGAAGGCGTGCACGATGGGCCAGGGCACGAGCCGGCGCGGATCGCTCAGCGTGAACAGCTCGCTCGCCCGAAGCGTGCCGGCGTCGAAGTCGGCCGTCAGCGCGTACGCCCGCAGGAGAAAGTCGCTCGACGTCTCCGGCACGCCGAAGCCGTTGTCGCAGACGGTGACGAAACCTCCGTCCCCAAGCGCAGTCAGCGACGAGAAGCCCTGCACCGGCTGCGAAGCGAAGGGGCCTCCGGCGCCGGGCGCGAGGTGCGTGCCGGCCGCAGGCCCCTGGGCGAAGGTGTGCGCCGGCAGCACCACGCGGCCGACCAGCGAGGCCCGCAATGTCTCCGCTGGAGACTCCACCACCACGCGCGACGGCTGCGTACACGTGGAGAACCACAGGAGGAACGCGAAAAACCTGCGCACGGGGCCGGAACATAGGCCCGCGCCGCCGACGATTGTCCCGCCATCGACGCGGCGCTGCGTTATGGATCGCGCCCGCCTCACCCACCCGCAACCGGAGTCACACCTCATGAGCTTCCGCATCCGCAAGGCCGCCGTGCTGGGCGCCGGCGTGATGGGCAGCGGTATCGCTGCGCACCTCGCGAACGCCGGCATCCCCGTCCTCCTCCTCGACATGGTCCCGCCGCAGGTGGGCGAGGGTGACAAGCCCGACTCGAAGGCCTTCCGGAACAAGTTCGCCCTCAACGCCCTGGCCAACCTGCGCAAGCAGAAGCCGGCCCCGCTGATGACCGAACGGGCGCTCTCGCTGATCGAGGTGGGCAACTTCGAGGACGACCTGAAGCGCGTGGGCGAGTGCGACTGGGTCGTCGAGGTGATCAAGGAGGACTTGAAGCTCAAGCACCAGCTCTTCGCGAAGCTGGAGCCGCTGGTGTCGAAGACGGCCATCGTCAGCTCCAACACCTCGGGCATGAGCATCGCCGGAATGACCGAGGGGCGCGGAGACGACTTCAAGTCCCGCTTCCTCGTCACCCACTTCTTCAACCCCGTGCGCTACATGAAGCTGCTCGAGCTCGTCGCCGGCGAGAAGACGTCGCCTGCGGTGATGGCGCAGCTGGCCGAGTTCGGCGAGCGCACGCTGGGCAAGGGCATCGTCTTCGGCAAGGACACCACCAACTTCATCGCCAACCGCATCGGCACCTACGGGATGATGCGGACCATCCAGTTGATGGAGTCGCACCAGGTCTCCATCGAAGAGGTGGACAAGATCTTCGGCCCCGCGATGGGGCGCCCCAAGTCGGCCGTCTTCCGCACCGCGGACCTGGTCGGCCTCGACACGTTCCTGCACGTCACGAAGAACTGCTACGACTCGCTCACCAGCGATCCCGCGCGTGAGACCTTCAAGCCGCCGAAGTGGCTCGAGCAGATGGTCGAGAAAAAGATGCTGGGCGACAAGTCCGGCGGGGGCTTCTACAAGAAGCAGAAGGGCGACGGCGGCAAGGAGATCCTCGTCCTCGACCTGAAGACCTTCGAGTACCGCGCGCAGGCCAAGGTGCGCTTCGAGTCTCTGGGCGCCGCGAAGGACATCGAGGATCTCGGCGAGCGCGTGCGGACGGTGATGACCGGAACGGACAAGGCCGCGAAGTTCGCAGAGGCCGTGACCCTCGACACCCTGGCCTACGCCGCGCGCCTGCTAGGCGAGATCGCCGACGACTACGTCAACATCGACCGCGCGATGCGCTGGGGCTTCGCCTGGGACATGGGTCCCTTCGAGGCGTGGGACGCGTACGGCGTGGCCGCGGGCGTCAAGCGGATGAAGGAGCTCAACATCGCCGTGGCGCCGTGGGTGGAGGCGATGCTCGCCTCGGGGCGCACCAGGTTCTACGAGGCCGACGGCAAGTACGACACCTTCTGGAACGTGCCGTCGAAGTCGGCGCTCTTCGTGCCCACCATCCCCCGGCAGATCACCATCGACGCGCTCAGGCGCGGCAACAAGAAGGTCGACGGCAACGAGTCGGCCAGCCTGTGGGATCTCGGCGACGGGATCCTCGGGCTCGAGTTCCACTCCAAGATGAACTCGATCGACACGATGATCATCGAGCTCATGCACAAGGCGGTGGACGTCGCCGAGCGCGACTTCCGCGGGCTGGTCATCGGCAACGACGGCGGCAACTTCTCCGCCGGCGCGAACATCGCCATGCTCCTGTGGGCGGTGAAGGACAACCAGTGGGACGAGGTGAAGAAGCTGATCGCCGGCTTCCAGCAGGCCAATCAGCGCATGCGCTACTCCAGCATCCCCGTGGTGACAGCGCCGTTTGGCCTCACCCTGGGCGGCGGCTGCGAGGTGACCATGGGCGGTAACGCCCAGCAGGCCGCGGCAGAGACGTACATCGGCCTCGTCGAGTTCGGCGTCGGCCTCATCCCCGGCGGCGGCGGCAACATGCAGCTGCTCCGCAACCTCTTCGGCGCGCAGGCCGGCAGCAAGGACTTCGACGCGCTGCCGTACCTGAAGAAGGCCTTCCTCAACATCGGCATGGCGAAGGTGGCCACCAGCGCCGAGGAGGCGAAGGAGGCCGGCTTCCTCACGCCGGACGCCGGGATCTCGATGAACCGCGATCACCAGCTCGCCGACGCGAAGGCCCGCGCCATCGGCATGGCCGAGGCCGGCTTCATCCCGCCGCGCCCGACGACGTTCCTCCTGCCGGGCCGCAGCGGCGCCGCCACCATCGACATGCTGCTGTACGACATGGTGCAGAACCACCAGATCAGCGATCACGATCGGCTGATCGGAAAGAAGCTGGCCACCGTGCTCACCGGGGGCAACGTGTCGCCCACCACGCCGGTGTCCGAACAGCACCTGCTCGATCTCGAGCTCGAGGCCTTCCTGTCTCTGTGCGGTGAGGCGAAGACGCAGGATCGCATTCAGTACATGCTCGAGAAGGGCAAGCCGCTGCGGAACTGATCACGCGAACGGAACCTCTTCAGGAGAACCCACATGACCACCAGAGTCGTCATCGCCAGCACCGCCCGCACGCCCTTCACCCGCGCGCACAAGGGCGAACTCAAGGACACCCGCCCCGACACCCTCGCCGCGCACGTGATCAAGGCCGCCATCGAGCGCGTCCCGGGCCTCAAGCCCGCCGACGTGCAGGACGTGGTGATCGGCTGCGCCATGCCCGAGGCCGAGCAGGGGATGAACGTGGCGCGCATCGCGTCGCTGCTGGCCGGACTGCCGGACACCGTGCCGGGCATGACCATCAACCGCTTCTGCGCGTCGGGCGTCCAGTCCATCGCCCAGGTGGCGCAGGCGATCATCGCCGGGCAATACGAGGTGGCCGTCGCCGGCGGCACCGAGACGATGACGATGGTGCCGATGGGCGGCAACAAGGTGTCGGCCAACCCCGAGCTGATGGAGAAGTACCCCGAGGTGTACACCTCCATGGGCGCCACCGCCGAGAAGGTGGCCGCGCGCTTCGGCGTCTCCCGCGAGGATCAAGACAAGTTCGCCTTCGAGTCGCAGCGCCGGGCCGCCGAGGCGCGGGAGAAGGGCAAGCTGAAGGACGAGATCGCCCCCATCACCGTCACCGTCTTCGACGAGAAGGGGAAGGCCGCGCAGGTGACGGTGTCGGACGACACCATCCTCCGGCCCGACACGCAGCTCGACGGCCTGTCGAAGCTGAAGCCCGCCTTCGACGCGAAGGGCACGGTGACGGCCGGCAACGCCTCGCCCCTGACGGATGGCGCGGGCGCGGCGGTGGTGATGAGCGAGGCGAAGGCGAAGGCGCTGGGCGTCAAGCCCCTCGGCACCTTCGTCGACTACGTGGTGGCCGGCGTGCCGCCTGACATCATGGGCATCGGCCCGGTGCCCGCCATCCGGAAGCTGCTCGAGCGCAACAAGCTGCAGGTGAAGGACATCGACGTCTTCGAGGTGAACGAGGCCTTCGCTGCCCAGGCCGTGTACTGCTTGCGCGAGCTGGGCATTCCCCCCGAGAAGGCGAACCCCAACGGCGGCGCCATCGCGCTCGGCCACCCGCTGGGCGTCTCCGGGACGCGCATGGTGGGGACGCTCCTGCGCGAGCTGAAGCGGCGCGGCGGGAAGTATGGCGTGGTGTCGATGTGCATCGGCGGCGGTATGGGCGCCGCGGCGCTCTTCGAGGTCGCGTAGCCCACACATGCTCGGCGCGGGGGCCAGCCGCGGCGCTGCCCCCGAGGACCGAAGCCGTCGCCCAGCAGGCCAGCGACGCCGCGTCTTCCTCGCCTCCTTCCTCGGACGGGACCCGGACGTGGAGCTGGCCTTCGCCACCCTGCGCGGGCTGGGCGTTGCCGCGGCGTTTGCCCGTGTGACGAAGCCGTCGCCCTCGCCGGACGCCCGGGGGCGACAGGAGGCGGGCTGGACAGTTGCCGGCGCTGCCTTACCTGACGAGCATGTTCCGCTGCGCACACTGTGGCGCCTTCAACCGCGTCCCTCCCAACCACCCCGGCGCGCCGGTGTGTGGAAAATGCAAGCGCGATCTCGACGTGTCCGGTGCGCCACAGGCGGTGGACGCTGACGGCTTCGCTCGCGCCGTGGCCTCCTCGCCCGTGCCGGTGCTGGTGGACTTCTGGGCGCCGTGGTGCGGGCCGTGCCGCATGGCCGCCCCCATCCTCGAGCAGGTTGGCCGCGCGCAGGCCGGCCGGGCGGTGGTGCTGAAGGTGAACACCGATGACCACCCCGAGCCGTCGGCGCGCCTGGGCATTCGGGGCATCCCCACCTTCATCGTCTTCAAGGACGGCCGTGAGGTGGCCCGGCAGAGTGGAGTCCTCCCTGCCCCGGCCATGACGCAGTGGGTCGCGCAGCACGCGTGATGGGTACGTGAAGGCCGGCCGACCGTCGCATGGTGCGGCGGTCCACCGCGGCGTTAGGCTCCGCCCCGAATGCTGATCGCGCTCCTCGTCGTGCTGGGCGGCCTGCTGCTGGTGATGCTGGCGGTGCTGATCGCCGCGTTGGTGCTCAAGGGACGCAAGGCGCCCGTGCCGAGCGTGACGTACTCGATGGACGACGTGCGCTCCCTGGCGCGGGCGGGACGCAAGGTGGAGGCGATTCGGTTGTACCGGCAGCTCACCGGGCAGGGCCTGGCCGAGGCCAAGGCGGCGGTGGAGCAGCTGTCAGGTCGCGCGCCGGCGGCCCCGCGCAAGCAGGGCATCATTCTGCGAGAGGTGCGAGACGCGGACATCGAGCTGCAGATCCGCACCGGGCACCTGATGAACGCCATCGCCCTGTACCGCGAGAAGAACGGCGTCGGCCTGCAGGAGGCCCGCACCGCCGTCGAGCGCTGGAGAGATCGCCTCCGCGCCAGCTGAGTAACCGCTGCACAGACCGGTGCTTGATGGCCGAGCAAGCATGAGGCTCAGGTCGCCGGATGGCGACGACGATGCGGACGAGGCAGGGAGCGAAGCGTGCGGGCGAACTGCGGCTGGCGAGAGTCGAGGTGGTGCCCGACGAAACGAGACGCCGGTGGTGGTGCGCGTTGGCGAGTTCCGCGTCGAGGTGTCCGGCGACTTCTCGAGCGAGACGCTTGCCGCGGTGCTGGACGTGCTCGAGGGGCTGCAGCAGTGATTCCGCGCGGCGTGGAAGTCTTCGTTGGGCTGGAGCGCCTCTTCGTAGCGAAGGCCGAGCGCGTGGACGTCGGGCAACTCGAGTTGGAGTTCGCGGCGAAGCTGGCAGAACTGGACGCGCTGGCGAAGCGGCTCGAGCCGGTGTCCGAGTCAGTGGTGCAGTCGGTGCCGGGGGGCGCGTCGACGTCGCGCCCGTCGAAGAAGCCGACGGGCCGCCGCGACTTCAGCCTGCTGGACTTGCCGGAGGAGACAGTCGAACTGGTGGACGCGGCGCTGGAGGGCAAGGCGCGGCGGAGCGGCTTTGAAGTCAGCTACCGGCTGAAGTGGCGCCGCGGCGGCATGGTGCGGCTGAAGGTGATGCGGGCGAAGTACGACGTCGAGTGCGAGGGCGCCGAGGGGACGAAGACGTACACGGCCGAGCTGTCGCCTGAAGTCCTCCCGCGCAGCCTGGCGACGCCGTCGCTGGTGGCGCGCATCGCCATCGAGAAGCACCTCGACGGGATGCCGCTGCACCGGCTCGAGGAGGCGTGGCGGCGGGACGGCGTCACCATCGACCGCGGCACCATGAGTCGGTGGCTGGGGGACGTCGGTGCGCTGCTGAAGGAGACGGTGGTGGCCGCGGCGAAGGAATACGCGTTGCGCACCAGCTTCTGCTGCAACACCGACGCGACGGGCGTGCTGGTGCAGCCGCTGAGGGGCGACATGAAGAAGAAGCAGCCCTGCCGGCGCGGCCACTTCTTCGTGCAGCTCTTCGACAAGGCGCACGCCTT
>JBFMHF010000120.1:0-23012 GCA_040752975.1 Myxococcota bacterium | reverse complement strand
CACCACCATCTCGGACGAGCCGCCGCCGTCGAGGTTGAGAGCCCACCAGGCCCCCAGCGACACCATGAAGTCCGCCGCCTCTCCGCACGTCATGCCGCGCCGTCCCTGCGACGGCGCCCGCCCGTCCACCACCACGAGGAAGAGCCTGCGCTTGTCGCGCGACAGCCCCAGCAGCGTGCGCGGGTGCTGCACCGCGCAGGTGTATTCGCCGTTGGGCAACAGCGCGTGCTGCGCCACACCGTCGTGCACCAACGTCAGAAGCCCCGTCATCACCTCGCGGTCGCCGGGCCGCGGGACGTAGGTGGCCCGCATGGGAATGAACTCCGCCAGCCCGTTCCCGAACACCGCCTGCCCGAGATCCGCGGCGTCGGCCGTACCGAAGAACTGCCCCGCGTGCGCCGACACCGCGGGCACCCCGCCCCACGAGTGCCCGCCGTTGATGGCCACCAGTGCTCCGGTGCGCGACGCGAAGGATGACACCGTGCGCGTCCCGTCCGCTGGTCCGGTCGCCCGCAGCTCGATGCCATACTCGCAGAGGTCGACCTCCGCGACATGGATGCTGCGCCCCGGAGGCCTGATTGGCCGGTACACGAGCGCTGACGTCAACGTGTCCAACCCACCCACCTCATCCTCTGCGACCAGGCCTTCCTGCGGTCCGCAGGCCATCGCCAACAGCGCCAACACCATGACGCGAGCATTGAGTGACATGACCACACGGTCGCCGCATCGGGCGCCGGCGGCAACAGGAGCGCCCGGCGCTGTCGCGCGCGGGTGACGGCTGGCCCATGAGAGCAGGTGGTGAGTTCAGTCGCAGGTCAGGCGCAGCGAGGGCGATTGGGCTTCGGGAACACAGGCCTTCCCTCCAGCGCGGGCCGCGGCTTATGTCCGCTGACCTCAACCACCCCGGGGAGCACGCCATGCCCAAGCTGACCAAGGTGAACATCAACGAGCTCGTCACGGCCTCGAAGAAGTACGTCGACGATCAGCTCAAGAAGGCCGACCTCAACAAGAACTCCGTCCTCACGAAGACCGAGGCGAAGAAGCTGGCCGCGGACCTCCAGGACAACTTCGACGCCTCCCAGTTCAAGCTGCCGAGCGGATCGGTGAAGGCCGCCGACGTCGCCAGGGAGTTCGTCGTGATGATGGAGGCGTGGGCGCGCGCCAACGACAAGAACGGCGACGGCTACCTGTCCACCACCGAGGCGAAGGCGCTGCCGAAGACGCTGCGCGACAACTACGCCAACTACCTGGCCGCCCAGGAGAGCACGCTCACCACCAACACCGGCAAGTACACCTCGCGCGACACCACGCCCCAGAGCCGCATCGCCGACCATGAGCGCGCCTTCGGCAAGCACGCCATCAGCTACGACAAGGCCCTCGGCATCGCGCTCAAGGCCGTCGCCACCGACAACGACGCCGGCCTGCCCTCCTTCGTCCGCGAGTTCGGCGGCCCCGACGGCACCGGCCTGTCCGACCCGAAGAAGATCGACGCCGAGGTGCGCGCGCTGCTCAAGGCCGGCTCCATCGAGCTCATCCCGAAGAACGAAGACATTCCCACCGGCGAAGAGAACAAGACCAACTGGATCTTCAGCGTCCGCACCGAGGGCCAGGGCGACCACGGCCTGTGGGCCATCGTCGACCGCAAGACGGGCGACGTGTCTGTCACCAACTTCAACTGACGGAGCTGCGCGGGTGGTGACGCTGCACGGCGTGGAGCGCGACCCGCAGGTGAACGTCGTCTGGACGCTCACCGTCATCGACACCGTGCAGGGCAGCGCCGGGATGCTCAACGGCTGGTCGCTCGCGCTCACCAGCCGCTGGGACTGACGCTCCTTCAGTCGAAGATCGACGTGGCCATCCCGAGCTGGCCCTTCGACATCGCGTTGAGCGCCTTGCCCGTCGCCAGCTCGAACTGCTTCTTGAAGTCCTTCTCCACCGCGCGCTCGAGGGCGTGCTCCTTCGACTCCAGCTTGGTCAACCGGAAGGTGCTGACGTCGGCGGAGTTGAAGAACTCGAGGGGCGCCTCGCACACCACCGCCCCCTTCTTCCAGTCCACCAGCCGGAGCCACCCGACGTAGTCGCCGGAGTCGAAGCTGATGCTCCCCTGCACTTCGGGCCAACGCCTGGGCTCCTCTTCCTGGAAGACGATCACCCAGGGCCCCTGGCGGGCGATCTTCTCGATGGCCTCGCCGCGCTCCTTGAGGTCGTACACCTTGTCCAGCGCCTGACGGAACTCGCTGTGCGTCATGAAGTCCCAGTCGCCCGCTTCGCGCTTGCGCAGCTGGGAGTGATCCACGAAGCGCAGCGCCCTCCCCTTCGCCGCCGAGAAGTCCGCGCCGCACGCGCCCACCGTGCCGGGCGCGTGGCCGTCGATGGCCAGCAGCACCTGCCTGGCCTGCGCGTCGAAGTCGGCCACCACCGCCTTCACGCGGCGCTCGCGCTCCGCCTCGCGCAGGCGCTTCTCCTCGGCCACCAGGGCCTCGCTGCTGCCGGGCTGCCCTGCCGGCACACTCGGCCCCTCAGTGGGACACACGCCGTCGCCGGGCTCGGAGAAGACAAACCACCGGTGCGCCCTCGCCAGGCACAGCACGCGCGCCTCCTTGTCCGGCCCGCTGGTGACGCCTTCCAGCTTCAGCACCCCCTGGCCGGTGAGAGGGCCGACGCACTGGATCTCGTCCGGCTGCCGCTGGTGCTCGGTGATCAGGAACTGGCGCGCGAGATCGCACGCGGTCTCTTGATCGAGGGTCGCGGCGTCCAGCTTGCCCGCCAGCTTCTTGTCCAGCGCGGCCGCCGCGTCGTCCCGCTCCTTCGCCAGCTTCACCCCCAGCCCCACGAAGCCCGCGAGGAAGACGAGCGACAGGACACCCAGCACCATGCTCGCCACCGCGCTTCCCGGCGCGGAGCGGCCCTCGCGCCGGGCCTGGTTGAAGGCCATCAGCCCCATCACGAAGGCGACGATGCCGAACGGAAAGCAGCACAGGCCCACCACGCCGAGCAGCACCGGCGCGAGGCCGCCCTTGCCCGAGCCAGCCGCAGGGGCAGGAGGAGGTTGGGGTGTCATGGCGCGACCTTGACCCAACAGCCCGCCGCGGTGTGAACGCTTTTCGGAGCAGGTGTGCACGCCAGTGGGCACCCGCCCGAGGCGCGCCCAAGGGGCTGACGGCCTTTTTGCCGACACAGTGTAAATACATCTGCTAGAGGGCGCGCTGGCATGGTCCGTGAACTTCCCGCGCGCGTGAGCCCCCGCCACGCCCTCGTCGCCCTCGCGCTGCTCGTGTCCGCCTGTGATGGCCGGTTCGCCGATCCCCGCCGGCCCGACGGGCAGCCCACTCCACCTTCGACGCCGCCGCGCTCGGTCGCGCCGGGCGACGCCCGCCTGCGGCTGCTCAGCGGCGCGGAGTACCGCAGCACGGTGAAGGACCTGCTGGGCCTCGAGGCGTCGCCCGCCATCGCCCACGGCGATCACGGCGCGGGCTTCGACACGGGGGCCGGCGGCCAACTGAGCGATCACCTCTTCTCGGCGCTGCTCACCGAGGCAGAGCGCCTGTCGGGCCGCTACGTGGAGAGCCGGCTCGCGCAGGACTTCCCCTGCTTCACCCCCGCGGACGTCACCGACGCCTGCGTCCGCGAGGTGATCGCAGGGCTGGGCCGTCGCGCGTGGCGCCGTCCCTTGAGCGACGCGCAGCGCGACGCCCTCTTCGCGTCCTTCGAGGCCACCGCCACGCTGGCCGAGAGCCGAGTGGCCGGCGTGGAGGGCGTCATCGCCCGGCTGCTGCTCTCGCCGGACTTCCTCTACCGCGCCGAGCTGGGCCGCCCCGACGCCGCAGGCAGCGACCGCCGCACCCTGGACGACTTCGAGAAGGCCTCGCTCCTCTCGTACACGCTGACCGGCTCGATGCCCGACGAGGCGCTGCTGGCCGACGCCGAGGCAGGCCGCCTCGACGAGGGGACGATCCGCGCCCACGTGCGCCGGCTGTGGACGACGCCCGCCGCGCGTGCCCGCCTCGCCGACGTGGTGCGCGCCTGGGTGCAGGCCTCTTCCCTCGAGGACTTCGTCGCCCGCCCCGGCGACGCGCCCAAGCTGGAGTCACCCGAGCAGGGCCGCGCGCTCAAGGACGGCTTCGACGCCTACGTGGCCAGCGTGCTGGTGGACGGCGCCGGAACGCTCCCCGCGCTGCTCCAGGAGCCCTTCGCGCTCGTCAACCGCCACTCGGCGCCGCTCTACGGCCTGTCGGTGGAAGGAGACGGGCTCGTCCGGGTGGCGCTGGACGGCACCGAGCGCGCGGGGCTGCTCACCCAGGCGGGCGTCATGGCGGCGCTGGCGTCACCGGGAGATCCTTCGAAGGACCGACCGGTGCTGCGGGGCTTCATGCTGAAGACGCAGCTCCTCTGCGAGTCGGTCGGCCCGCCGTCGGGGCTCAACACGTCGGTCGCCGCCAACGTCGCCGCCAGCATCCCCGACTTCGATGGCCTCACCACCCGCGAGCAGTACGAGGCGATCATGCAGCAGGGGGAGCAGTGCGCTTCCTGCCACGCGCAGTTCATGCCCCTGGGCTTCGCCTTCGGCCGCTACGACGCGCTCGGCCGGTTCCGCACCACGCAGCGCGGGCGTCCGGTGAACGTCGCCGTCTCCGTGCCCTTCGGCGGCGCCACGCACGCCTTCGCCGACGCGCTCGAGCTGAACCGCGCTCTGGCCGACGCGCCCGCCACCGCCGACTGCTTCACCGAGAAGCTGCTCGGCTACGCCACCGGCGTCGCGCGCACGCCGCACGTCGACGAGCTGGCCCTCGCCCTTCGCGAGGCGCGCGGTGACGGGCCCCTCCACGTCGGGCGGCTGGTGGAAGAGCTGTTCGCCAGCCCGCACCTCTACGTCCGCATCGCGCGCGAGGATCCACCGGCCCCGCCCACGCCGCCTACGCCCACCGAGCCCGTGGACGCGGGCCTGCCGGCGCTCCCCGCGGTGGTGCTGCTGCGCGTGAACGCCGGCCTCGATCCGGATCAGGCCCGCGCGTCGCTCGATCAGGCCTTCCGCCTCCATTACCAGCTCGACGGCAACCTCGTGCTGTACCGCTCGTCGGGCGGCGCGGTGTGGGCCAGCGGCACCACGGGCCACCAGCCGGGCCGCGCCGTGATGCAGGGCGACGGCAACCTCGTCATCTACGATCGCGCGGGCGCGCCCCGGTGGGACACGAGGACGAACGGCAACCCCGGCGCGCAGCTCTTCATCGACACCGCGGGCGGCCTCTCCGTGCGCGCGCCCGACGGACGAGTCCTGTGGACCTCGGAGGTGCGCCCATGAAGCGCCGCGACTTTCTCTTCACCAGCCTCAAGGCCGCCGCGCTCCTCTCGCCGGCCCTGTCCCTGCGCAGCGCCTTCGCCCAGGGCGCCCCGCCCCGCCGCGTCTTCTTCTGGGTCAACTGCTGCGGCTACCCGTCGGCCGACGCCTTCTTCCCCACCGGCGGCGAGCGCGACTTCCAGCTCTCGCCCATCCTCTCGTCGCTCGAGCCCCTCCGGAACGACCTGGTCATCGTCGACGGCATCGACATCCGGCCCACGGGCTTGAACCCCCGCGGCGCCGAGCACCTGCGCTCGATGGGCAAGGTGCTCACCGCGAAGGACATCAACGAGTCGCGCTCGGATCCGGAGAACGAGGGTGAGGCGGGCGGCATCTCCATCGATCAGCTCCTCGCCCAGGGGCTGGGGAAGACGTCCATCGAGCTGAACGTGGCCGATCGGCTGCGCGACTCGATGCGCAACCAGCCGTTCGCCACCGGGCCCAACCAGTTCAAGACGCCCATCGTCGACCCGGGCCAGGCCTGGAACCAGCTCTTCGGCGGCTTCACCCCTCCGGCGGGCGAGGATCCGGCGGTGCGCGCGCAGCGCCTCAAGCGCCTGAGCCTCCGCAAGTCGCTCCTGGACGATCTGCGCGGCGATCTCTCCCGCCTGCGCGCAGAGCTCAGCGGCGTCGAGCGCCTCAAGCTGGACATCCACGAGGACTCGATCCGCAAGGCCGAGCGCGCCGTGCAGGCGGATCTCGACGCGCGGCCGCCGGCACAGTGCACCGTCCCCGGCGACTCGTACGGCAGCTCCATGCCGGAGCGCTGCGCCGCCCACCTCGAGCTCGTCTACTCCGCCTTCGCGTGCGATCGCGCGCAGGTGGCCGGGCTGGTGTGGGGCTCTTCCGGCTACCACTGGCTGTACAACTGGGCCGGCGTGCAGGTGGAAGGCTCGATTCACGACGAGGTGCACCACCTGCCCGGCGCGCGACGCGACGACTACATCCGCGCGGCGCAGTGGGACTGGCAACAGCTCGGCGCCTTCGTGCAGCGGCTCAAGAACACGCCTGAAGGCAGCGGCACCATGCTGGACAACACGCTGGTGGTGGCCATCTCCCACTTCGGCGTGCACCACGAGATCCACCGCATCCCCGTGGTGCTCTTCGGCAACGCCAACGGGCGGCTGTCGACGGGCCGCTTCGTGAAGCTTTCGGGCACGGAGTTCAACGACAAGCTGCTCACCTCCGTCGCCCACCTGATGGGCATGCCCATCGCCGGCTTCGGGGACGATCCCCAGTGCGGGCCCCTCACGCAGCTCTGAACTTCGCCCACGTGGCGCTTCCACGCTGCCTGCTGGCCCCGCTGCCTCGCGGCCGATCAGCCACGCGCCCGGCGGCCTCCGAGGGAGATCACGCGCTTCTGTGTTGGCACGGCGCTCGCTCTACGCGTCCTCGGGAGCCGCAACCCAAGGACAAAGGAAACGAACGCCATGAAGAAGCTGATTGGAGTCTGCTGTACCGCCCTGGTCTTCGCCGCGTGCGACGAGCCCAGGCCTTCCCCTTCCCGCACGCCCGTGGTGACGGCCACGAAGCAGGAGGCGCCGAGGCCCCCGCCCGTCATCCCTCCGCCCGCGCCCGTGGAGGTGGCAAAGGTGGACGCCGGCTTCGTCGATCCCCTGGTGCTGGCGCACGACACGCCCACCGTCGATCACCTCGCGCGTGCGAAGTCGCTGGCCGGCGAAGGCGACGTGAAGGGCGCCCTGACCGAGAGCCGCCGGGCGCTCTTCACCACCCCCACTGACGAGGAGACGCTGATCTTCACCGCGAAGGTGGCCCGCCGCGCCGGGCAGCACGAGCTCGCCGCCGAGGCCTGGGGGCGCGTCGCTTCCATCCAGACCGAGGACGCGACGCCGCTCATTCAGCAGGCCCGCGCCTTCCTCGCGATGAAGGACTACGCAGGCGCCGTCATCGCCGGCCGCGAGGCCATCGCGCGCGACGAGGGCAACCCCGAGTGCTTCCAGGTGACGGGGCTGGGGCAGCTGGCGATGGGTGAGCTGCCCGGCGCCATCACCAGCTTCAGGAAGGTCGTCGAGCTCGAGCCCAACCACGGCTGGGCGCTCAACAACCTGGGCCTCGCCTACCTCCGCGCCAACGAGAACGAGAAGGCCGCCGAGGTGCTGGAGCGCGCCGCCGAGCTGCTCCCGCACGTCGCCTACGTGCACAACAACCTGGGCGTGGCCCTCGAGCGCACCGGCCGCGGAGAGGAAGCGAAGACGGCCTACCAACACGCGATGGATCTCTCCCCGAAGTACGTGAAGGCCCGCATCAACGCCGCCCGCGTGGCGAAGGCCAGCCAGCCGCAGGACGAGGCAATCGAAGAGCCCGACACCATGTCGGACGTGCACCCGTTGCCGGAACCGTAGCCTGGCAGGCAACACCCGCAGGACAGGCGGGGGCCGCGCTGGTCGTGGCCCCCGTCGTCTTAGTTGGCCCCCCCGCGCGTGCTCTGGCCTACGCTGACGCCTTCCCCGGGAGGCCCCTCATGACTCGGACGGTGTTCCGCGCGCTCGCGCTCACGCTGCTTGGCGCGACCCTCTTCACCGCGTGTCCCAGCACTCCACCGGCGACGGACGGCGGTAGCGGCGGCGGCGGAGGCGGGACCGGCGGCGGCATGGACGCGGGCGGGGGACGGGCGGCGGCGACGGAGGCGTCACCTGCGACTCCGGCCTCACCGACTGCGGCGGCGTCTGTGTGCGCCTGTCCGCCGACTCTGCGCACTGCGGCTCCTGCTCCAACGCGTGCAGCACGGGCCAGGTGTGCGCCGGGGGACAGTGCAGCGCGCCCGACTGCGCCGGCAGCCCCTGCGCCACCTTCGAGGCGTGCGTCAGCAACGTCTGCCAGGATCGCGCGTGCCTCGGCATTCAGTGCCCCGCCAACACCCGCTGCGCCGGCGGCGTCTGCTCTCCCACCGCGTGCGGGGGCACGGCCTGCGAGTTCCACGAGGTCTGCTCCGGCGGCACCACCTGCGTCGAGACGGCGTGCGTCGGCGTCAACTGCTCCACGGGCCAGGTGTGCACCCAGGGCCTGTGCGTCGTCGCCAGCTGCGTAGACGGGGTGAAGAACGGCAACGAGACGGACGTGGACTGCGGCGGCACCTGCGCGCCGTGCGCGGTCGACGAGCGCTGCACCTCGGCCCAGGACTGCGCCAGCCAGCAGTGCCCCAACGGCCGCTGCGGCGTGGCCAGCGCCTGCAGCAACAACGCGAGGGACGGCCGTGAGTCCGACGTCGACTGCGGCGGCGGCACCTGCAACGCCTGCGCGCCCGGGAAGGCCTGCGTCGCGTACACCGACTGCGCCAGCCTCACCTGCTTGAACGGCGTCTGCGGCACGCCCATGTGCAACGACGGCATTCGCAACGGCGGCGAGGGCGACATCGACTGCGGCGGCAGCTGCCCCACTCCCTGCCCGTCTGGCGGCCGGTGCAACCAGGCCTCGGACTGCAGCACCGGCGCGTGCAGCATGGCGGGCGCCTGCGTCGGCCCCACCTGCAGCGACATGCAGCGCAACGGCCAGGAGTCGGACGTCGACTGCGGCGGCGACGGAGGGTGCCCGCGCTGTCTGGGAGGCAAGGCTTGCCGCGCTGGCTTCGACTGCGCGGGCGGCGCCTGCACCGACGCCGGCGTCTGCACCGGCCCCTCGTGCGCCGACGGGATCCAGAACGGGCTGGAGACCAGCGTGGACTGTGGCGGGGGCCTCTGCCCTGGCTGCCTCGGCGGGCGCAACTGCAACATCGGCACGGACTGCCTCGGCGGCGTGTGCAGCGCGGGCAAGTGCACCGCGCCCACCTGCAGCGACGGCCAGAAGAATGGGGCGGAGACAGGCACCGACTGCGGCGGCGGCGCCTGCCCGCCCTGCCTCGGCGGCTCGCCCTGCAACGTGCCCAGCGACTGCCAGTCGGGCATCTGCGTGGGCGGCTTCTGCAGCGCCGGCTCCTGCACCGACATGACGCGCAATGCGCTGGAGACGGACGTGGACTGCGGCGGCGGCTTCTGCCCGCCGTGCATGAACAACCTCACCTGCGTGCGCAACCAGGACTGCGTGTCCGGCCGGTGCTCGTCCACCACCAACACCTGCCAGCCCGCCACCTGCAGCGACGGCGCGCGCAATGGCGCCGAGACGGACGTGGACTGCGGCGGCGGCTCCTGCCCCGGCTGCGCCACCGGGCGCAACTGTTTCGGCCCGCTGGACTGCCGCGATCGCGTCTGCACCGGCGGCAGCTGCGCCGCGCCCACCTGCACGGACATGGTGCGCAACGGCACCGAGACGGATCAGGACTGCGGCGGCTCCTGCCCGCTGGGCTGCACCACCGGCCAGCGCTGCCTCGTCGCGGTCGACTGCATCGATCGGCTCTGCGCCTACGACGCAGGCGTCCCCGACGCCGGCCTCTGCGCGGCCCCTTCCTGCACCGACGGGCTCAAGAATGGCGTGGAGACGGCCGTCGACTGCGGCGGCGGCACCTGCCCCGGCTGCGCCAACGGCCTGCCCTGCAACGTCAACTCCGACTGCATCTACCAGGCCTGCGACGACGCCTTCGTCTGCGGCGCCACCCCCAACCGATGGGTGCACTTCCGGATCCCCGACAGCACGCCCTACTGCGTGATGGGGCAGAGCTGCCCGACGTCCACCGCCGACGCCGGCTACGGACAGGACGGCAACTACGTGCGCAATCCGATGAGCTACACGACGACGGCCGACACCGTCACCGACAACGTCACCGGCCTCGTCTGGCAGCGCACTCACGGGGCCCCGATGGGGTGGAACAGCGCGGCGCAGTACTGCGCGCAGCTCTCGCTGGCCGGCGCCTCTGACTGGTACCTGCCTTCGCGCGTCGAGCTGGTGACCATCGTCGATTACGGGCGCGCCACCCCCACCATCGATCTCACCGCCTTCCCCGGCGCTCCGAGCGGCGGCTTCTGGACGGCGTCCGTCTTCGGCGCCGCTGCCACCTACATCAGCTTCAGCAATGGGCTGCTGAATCAGAGCGCCCTCGTCAACAACTACTATGTGCGCTGCGTCCGCAAGCCCTGAGCTCCCGAGGAGACGACCATGCGACGACTGACCCTCGCCTCGATCACCTGCGCCGCCCTCGCCGGCCTGCCCGCGAGCGCCGGAGCGCCCACCGGCCAGTACATGCTCACCGCGGACACCGTCACCGACACGCGCTCGCAGCTGATCTGGCAGCGCGCACACAACCCCACGCCCACCACCTGGCATGGGGCGTTGGACTACTGCGAGAACCTGACCCTCGCGGGCCAGAGCGACTGGCGGCTCCCGACGCTCAAGGAGCTCCTCACCCTGGTGGACGAGCGGGCGAACAACCCGGCCATCGACACCTCGGCCTTTCCCGGGACCCCCTCCGGCATCTTCTGGTCGTCCACACCCTACTTCGGCTTCTCCTATGCCTTTGACGTCAGCTTCAGCAATGGCGACGTCTCGAACGCGGCTTTCACCAACATCTACTGGGTGCGCTGCGTGCGCGGCGGCTGAGGGCCCGGCGCGGCCCTTGCGTTGACCGGAGACATGGACAGGCCTCCGAGTCGCGCCGGCCGCGAAACGCGGGTGGAACGCCACACCGTCAACGCGCGTCCTGTGCGCAGTGAGCCACAACCGGCTTCTGTCCCCTCGACTTCCCCGGGCGGCTACAGTCAGCGCCGACGCATGAGCGGACTGCGCGCGCGCCTGTGGAAGTGGCTCAAGCGGCTGGTGCTCCTGGCCGCGGCGGGAGTGCTGCTGATCGCGGTCGTCAGCGTGGGCGCCTTCTTCTACTTCTCGCGCAACCTCCCTTCCGTCGAGGAGCTCAAGACGTGGCGGCCGCCGCAGGTGACGAAGGTGACCTGCCGCGACGGCAGCACCTGCGCGGAGTTCTACGTGCAACGCCGCACCTGGGTCGACGTGACGAAGGCCCCCAGGCACGTCCGCGACGCCTTCCTCGCCGCCGAGGACGCGGACTTCTACTCCCACGAGGGCCTCGACTACCTCGGCATCCTCCGCAGCGCCCTCAAGAACCTGCGACCCGGCGGCATGAAGTCAGGCGCGTCCACCATCAGCCAGCAGGCGTGCCGGCTGCTCCTCCTCACCCAGGAGCGCACGCTGTCGCGGAAGATCCGCGAGTGGATCCTCACGCCGCGCATGGAGGCCGCGCTCACCAAGGACGAGATCCTCAACCTCTACGTCAACAGCATCTACTTCGGGCACGGCCGCTACGGCGTGGAAGAAGCCGCGCTCTTCTACTTCGGCAAGCACACCGAGCAGCTCTCCATCGGCGAGGCCGCCGTGCTGGCGGGCACGGTGCAACTCCCCCACCGCATCAACCCCGTCACCAACGTCGTCAAGGCCAAGAAGCGGCAGCGCTACGTGCTGGGCCAACTGGCGAGCCACGGCTTCCTCACCGCGGAGCAGGTGGCCCCCTTCCTCGAGGCGCCCATCACCCTGGGCCCGCGCCCTCCCACCCCCGTCGGCGCGTACTACGCGGAGGACGTGCGCAAGCTGCTCGTCGCCCGCTACGGCGAGACGGCGGTGCTGGAAGGCGGCATGCGCGTGCAGATCGCGATGGATCCGAAGCTTGAGGCCTACGCCGAGCAGGCGGTGCGCGAAGGCCTCGAGGCGGTCGACAAGCGGCAGGGCTACCGGGGTCCGGTGGGCACGGTGGCGGCGGATCGCTTCCAGGGGCTCCGGCCGCTCCTCGTGCAGCGCCTCGCCGAGGCCGGCAAGCGCAGGCCCGACGAGCGCTTCGTCGCCGATCTCGCCGTCCTCAAGGACTGGGTGGCGCCCGAAGAGACGGAAGCGGCCCTCTCCGACTCCGAGGAGCAGGTGGAGGAAGGCGAGCCGCCGGACACCGCCGAGAAGAAGCTGGCCCACGCCATCGGCGTCAAGACGCTGGCCGAGGGCGTCGAGACGGTGGGGCTCGTCACGCAGCTCGACGACGCGAAGGGCGTGGCCACCGTCGATCTCATCGGCGCGACAGCCCAGGTGGACTTCCAGAGCTCAAAGTGGGCGCGGCGACGCACCAACGGGAAGGTGGGCGCGCCTCCGACGAAGCTGAGCGAGGTGCTGGCCCCGGGCGAGCTGGTGCGCGTGCGCCTCGGCCGGGCGCTGCCTGCCTCGCAGGTGCTGTCCGCCACGCTGGCGCAGGTGCCCGCCGTGCAGGGCGCCCTGGTGGCCATCGATCCGAAGGATCGCACCGTGGTGGCGATGGTGGGCGGCTACGACTTCGCCGCCTCGCCCTTCAACCGCGCCACGCAGGCGCGCCGGCAGCCGGGCTCCAGCTTCAAGCCCTTCCTTTACGCCGCCGCCCTGGACTCGGGGAAGTACACCCCCGTGTCGGTGGTGAATGACGCGCCCGAGGCGATCCGCGACCCCTACACCGGCAAGCTGTGGAAGCCGCAGAACTACGAGAAGGGCGGCTTCGAAGGACCGATGACGCTGCGGAGCGCCCTGACGCATTCGAAGAACACCGTGTCGGTGCGCCTCATCGAGGCGCTCGGGCCCGACGCCGTCATCGCCTTCGCCGGGAAGGCCGGCATCCACAGCGCGATGCCACAGAACCTGACGCTGGCGCTGGGCACCGGCGAGGTGCAGCCCCTGGAGATCGCCAACGCCTACGCCACGCTGCAGACGGGCGGCCACTACGCCGAGCCCGTCACGCTGATCCGCGTCGCCGACGCGAAGGGCACCGTGCTGGAAGAGCACCACGCCGCGCCCGAGCCGGCGATCTCGCCCGCCACCGCCTTCCTCGCCACTTCCCTCATGCGCAGCGTCGTGGAGGAGGGCACCGCCGTCGCCGTCAAGGAGCTGAACCGCCCCGCCGCGGGGAAGACGGGCACGGCGCAGGAGTACCGCGACGCCTGGTTCAGCGGCTTCACCGCCGACTACGTCGCCACCGCCTGGGTGGGCTTCGATGATCACGAGCCGTTGGGCCCTGGCGAGACGGGCGGCCGCGCGGCGCTCCCCATCTGGCTCTCCTTCATGAAGGCGGCGCACCAGGGGCTGCCGGTGCGCGACTTCGAGCCGCCGGAGGGCGTGGTGCAGGTGAAGATCGACCCGCTCACCGGGCTGCTCGCGGGCCAGCAGGTGCCGGGCCGCCCCGAGTTCTTCCTCGCCGGCACCGAGCCCACCGAAGAGACGCACGGCCCCGCGGGGGTCGACCCCAACGACTTCCTGCTGCACGATCAGAAGGGCGGCCGCTAGCCGCCCCTTTGCGCCCTCATGCTCGCCGCAGTCCTCTTCCTCTCGCTGTCCGCCGCGAAGTCCCCGCCGCCGAAGGAGGCGACGCTGGAGCGCCTGGCCGCCGAGGTGAGTGCGCAGGTGGCCGCGAAGGGCTTCGAGCCGCCCCTGGGGGTGTACGTGGAGGGCTCTCCCGCGCCGCTGCAGCGGGCCTGGGCGTCCCTGCTCGCAGCGCGCCTCGCCGCGGCGCGCCTGGCGCCCGTGGTGATCGACGCGCGCGATCCCACCGAGGCCGAGCGCCTGGCCCGCGAGCGCGGGGTGCGCAGCCTCGTCCGCTTGACGCTGGGCATCACCGACACGCGCCTCACCGTGCGGGGTGACGCCCTGTCCACGTGGGTCAACTTCTGGTCGGGCGCCGCCCCCACACGCTCCGGCCCCGCGCTGGCCATCGCCACGGCCGCGGAGGCCGACGCGCAGGCCCTCGCCCTCGCCGATCGCCCTCAGCCGACGGCGGCGGGGACACCGCTGGCGCTGAACGTCTCGTCTCTCGTCCGGCTGCCTCAGGCGCCCGCGGCGCTGGCGTTGGCCGATCTCGACGGGGACAAGCGGGCCGAGCTCCTCGTCCTCGCCGGGGAGCAACTTCACGCCTTCGATGCGAGCGGGAAGCTCCTCTGGCGCGCGGACTTGAGCCAGCCGCTCGCTGCCCGCCCCTGCCGCGAGCCGTTCGGAGCGATCGCCTTCGCCCAGGGGAAGGTGAGCGTCTGGTCCGCACGGCGGGAGAAGCCGGAACTCTTCGGCCCGTCTGGAAAGCCGCTGGGCCACGCGGAGTTCTTCCAGGTGGACGGCCTGGGCCTCAAGCTCGATCCAGGCTTCAACCGGTTTCAGAGCGCCCTCACCTGGGCCGGCAAGCCCCTCACCTTCCCGGCGCCGCCCCAGGCGGTGAGCGTCTTCGGCTCCATCGCGCTGACGGTGTTCCCCGACGGCACGGCCAGCCTCCCGCGCGGCGTGCCACCGACGACGCGCCTCAACGGCGTCGGCTCCGGCAGCACGCTGGCCGACTTCGACGCCGACGGGACACCCGAGGTGCTGGTGACGTCCGCGCGCACCAGCGGGGCGGTGGACGAGGCGCGCGTGCTGGCGCTGGTGGAAGCGGACGCGGTCGCGGCCCGTGGCGGCCTCGTCGCCGAAGGGACGGCGCTGTGGCAGCAGCCCATCGCCGGGCGCGCCGTGGTGGCCGCCAGCGGAGATCTCGACGGCGACGGTGCAGACGAGGTGGTGCTGGGGGCGTGGATGGCCGATGGGACGGCGGAGCTGCTCCTCGTGCGGCGGGTGACGCCGTGACGCGCGCTTCGCCCACGCCGGGCTCCCGCGACCCTGCCGGCAGGTGGAGCCGTTGTGCGGAGTCACCGCTGACGCCACGAAGTGCCCCGAGCGAGGCGGAGACTCACCGTGACACGCTTCAGCCCTCCCCTCCGCAGCCCGGCGCGCAGGTGTTGCCTCGCCTGTCCCTCGCCCCCGGGCCGCGCGGCTGCGGGCCGTACGAGGCACTGGCCTGGCCGCCGAGGCGAGCCTTACGGGCCTGCCTCTTCCCTCGAGGAGGCAGACGCGGGCAGCCCCTCCCGCCACGGGCGAGCGCGATGGCTGGCCTCCTCCTCCTCCTCTCGGCGTTGACGTTGGCGGACTCGGCCTTCGCGGGCGGCCGCGCGCGCTTCGGAGGCAGCCTCCCCGTCGTGCTGGTGACGAAGAAGGTGGACGCACGCCCCCTCTTCGCCGACAGCCCCACCGACGCCGTGGCCCTCTCCGCCACGCTGACGCCGCTGTGCCACCTCGTCACCCTCTCCGCGCCCGCGTCCGGCCTTCTCCGCCTCACGCCCCGGCCCGGCGTCTCCGCCGACGACGTCGCGGAGGCGATCGCCCGCGTGTCGCAAGGCAACAGCCCCTACCGCGCGCTCCTCACCGGCGTCGCGTCCTGGAAGAAGTCGCCGGCGCAGGTCGACCTCGCGCTGTCCGGGCCCACCGCCGATCTCCCCCGCGGCCTCTGCCACCCGGCCTTCTCCACCCGCCCGGGGCCGTTCCAGGGCGCGCGCCCCGAGGCCAACGCGCTCCACCCGGCGGGTCGCCCCTTCCTCGACTCCATCAGCTTCGCCACCGCCGATGCGCGCAGCGCCGAGCGCCTCTTCGCCCAGCGCAAGGCCAGCCTGCTGGTGGGCGCGCCCACCGCCGCGGACGACGCGCCCCAGCTCTTCGTCACCGTCCTCGTCTTTCCCTCCGCTTTCGCGCCGCACCTGCCCGCCGCCCTCGAGAGCACCGTCGATCGCGAAGATCTCGTCCGCTTCTTCCTGCCCCCGCCCTCTGCGCCGATGCCGGGGCTGTTGCCCGCGACGCTGGGCGGTCCTTCCGAGGCGTCTCCCAGGCCGGCGCGGCCCTCTCCGCTGACGCCAGCCCGGGAGATCGCCGTGGCCTTCGACTCGAGCAGCGACGCCGAGCGCGCCATCGCCGAGCGCCTCCAGGTGAAGCTGCAGCCGCTGGGCTACCGCGTCGCCCTCAAGCCCGGCTCCCGCGAGGAGCTCCGCGGTCGCTCGCCCGACTCCAGCGCACTCGCCCTGCAGTCGCTGCTCCTGCCTGCCTCTCCCGTCGCCGCCCTGGCCGTGCTGCTGGACGCCTCGGGGCAGCGCGCGCGCCTGCCTCAGCTGTTGGCCGCCATCGCCTCCGCGCCCGATCCCGACGCCCGCGCCAGAGAGCTCGCCCAGGAACTGCTCCCTCAGCTTCCCCTCATCCCCCTCGCCACCCGCGGGGTGGGCGTCACCGCGGCGAAGGACGTGCAGCACCTCACGCGCGACGCGTTCGGCCTGCCCCGCCTCGACGAACTCTTCCTCGCTCCAGATTGACGCTCCAACGCCCGTGCGCCTCCGCTGGACCCTCGCCCTCGCCTTCGTCGCCCTCGCCGCCCTTCAGGTGGCCGTCGTCGTCCCCGTCGCGCTGAAGAACCTGTCCGCCCTCCTCGCCCGCCAACAGGAGTCGCGCATCTCCCAGCTGATGATCGCCGTCGAGGCCGAGACGCAGCGCTTCCAGGCCGAGGTGAAGCGCGCCATGGACGAGCTGGAGAAGAGCCAGGCGCTGGAGGACGTCGCCAGAGACGCCGCCAGGTCCCCCCCGCCGCCGCACGTCACCACCGCCGCGTCCCAGCTGATGACGCCCCGCGGCCTCGATGTGTTGGCCCTGCTGGACGACGACGGCCGCACCCTCTCGTCGGGCCACCTCCCCGCCCGCCTCGGAGAGCCCGCCGATCCCCTCTTCGCGGTGACGAAGGCGCCCGCGCGCGCCGTGGTGGCCGCCAACGTCGAGCTCTCCGGCCCATCGGGCCTCGTCACCGCCCCCGCCGTCGTCACCGCCCGCCCCGTGGACTACGGAGATCGCCGCGTCTGGGTGGTGGGCGGCGTGCGTCTCACCGACGCCCACGCAAGCGATCTCTCCCGCCTCACCGGCGCGAAGGTGGACATCGTCACCGACGCTGGCGTCGTCGCCTCGGCCGGCGCCGCCCCGGAGCCCACCACCGTGAAGATCGTCCCCATCGGCGACGTGGCCCGGCTCGAGCTGCGCTTCTCCAGCGCCGATCTCCTGGCCACGCGAAGGGAGGTGCTGCGCGGCTTCCTCCTCCTCGCCGCCTTCGGCCTCCTCCTCTCGGTGAGCGCAGGCTTCTGGGTCAGCCGTCGGGTCACCCGCCCCGTCGAAGCCCTCACCGACGCCGCCCAGCAGATCGCCGCCGGAACCCCCGGGGTGAAGGTGGACGCGCGCGGCGCGTCGGGCGAGCTCAAGGCCCTGGTGGAGACCTTCAACCGCATGACAGACGACTTGAAGGCCGCCACCGACTCGCTGGTGGCCGCCGAGCGCGTCGCCGCCTGGCAGGAAGTCGCCCGCCGCCTCGCGCACGAGATCAAGAACCCGCTGACGCCCATCCGCATGTCGCTCGAGACGCTCCTCGCCCTGAGCGCCCGCGGCCAGCGCGACGAGAAGTTCCAGGCCCTCTTCTCCGAGAGCGCCCGCGCGGTGCTGGAGGAGGTCGACCGCTTGAAGCGCATCGTCGACGAGTTCAGCCACTTCGCCCGCCTGCCCCGTCCCCAGCCCGCCGAGGTCGAGCTCGCCTCCGTCGTCCAGCCGGTGATGGCGCTCTACGCCCCGCACGACGGCCTCACCTACGACGTCCAGCTGGAGCCCGGCGTCCGTGTGCTCGCCGACAAGGATCAGCTCACGCAGGTGCTGGTCAACCTGGTGAAGAACGCCGAAGAGGCCATGACGCCCCAGGGCGGCGCCATCACCGTGCGCGTCTCCCAGACCCCTACCCACGGTGTGCTGGAGGTCAGCGATCAAGGGCCGGGCATCGCCCCCGAGCTGAAGGCACGCCTCTTCGAGCCCTACGTCACCACCAAACCCCAGGGCTCCGGGCTGGGCCTGGCCATCGCCCAGCGCATCGCGCAGGAACACGGAGGCCGGCTGGAGGCGCGGGACCTCTCTCCGAAGGGCACCTGCTTCCGGTTGAGCCTGCCGCGCCTGTCAGAGCGTTAGAGCGGTGGCGGCAGCGGCGGCTGGCCCGTCGGCAGCACGGGAGGCGGCGCCCCTTCGAGGCCAGGATCCGTCGTCATCGCGGCCCCGGGCGGCATGGGGTTGTTCACGAAGACGGGAATGGGATCCTGCGGCAACGCCACCGTCCCCGGGTCTCTTCCCGGCGCGGGCGTCGTCGTTTCAGATGTTTGCGTTCCAGGCATCGGCTTGTCAGAGGGAGCGGACTGTTCGATCCCCTGCTCCGAGCGACCGACCCCAGGCTCGTCGTACGACTCGTCGGCCCCCACCCCGCACCCGGCGAGGAGAGCAACTGCCAGAAACCCGACGATCCGCACCTTCATGCCGTGACCCCTGTGCAACCCCGATGCCGACACCGGAGCGAAGAGCTTACTCGCCATGGGCCACCTCCTTCAGCTCGGGCTCGGCGTTGACGATCTGCGAGAGGCGGGAGCGCTTCATCTGGAGCAGGCGGGCCGCCTCGCTGATGTTGCCCTTCGCCTCGAGGAGCGCGCGCTTGATGCACTGCATCTCCACCTCATGGCGCAGCTCCTTGAGCGAGATGCCGCGCTCACGGGCCAGCTCGTAGTAGTCGAGGGGCCCCGGTGGCGCAGGGCTCGCCGGTGGCTTCGTCGGCGCGGGGGGAGGCGGCTCGACGCTGCGGGCGCCCTCCGGCGCGGGACTCGATGTCGCAGGCGCAGGGGCGTCCTGCAGGGCCCGCAGCTCCGCCACGTGGGTGAAGGCGTCGACGCCCACCACCGTGCCTTCCGCGAAGATGGCGGCCGCGGCCACCACGTTCTCCAGCTCGCGGATGTTGCCCGGCCAGTCGTGCCGGGCGAGCAGCGAGAGCGCCTCCTCGGAGATGGTCCGCCGCGGCTCGCCGCGCTCCTTCGCGGCGCGATCGAGGAAGTGCTGGGCGAGAGCGGGGAGATCCTCGAGCCGCTCGCGCAGGGGCGGCAGCTCCAGCATCACGCCCTTCAGGCGGTAGTAGAGGTCCGCGCGGAACCGGCCCTGGGCGATGAGCGCCTCGAGATCGCGGTTGGTGGCGCAGATGACGCGCACGTCCACCTTCAGGGTGCGGGCGCCACCGACGCGCTCGAACTCCCGCTCCTGCAACACGCGCAGGAGCGCCACCTGGGCCTTGGGGCTGATGTCGCCGATCTCATCGAGGAAGATGGTGCCACCGTCAGCCAGCTCGAAGCGCCCCTTCCGCTCGCGGATCGCCCCGGTGAAGGCGCCCTTCTCGTGGCCGAAGAGCTCCGAGAGCAGCAGCTCTTCCACCATCGCCGCGCAGTTCACCTTCACCAGCGGCATGTGGCGACGGGGCGACAGGGCGTGCAGCGCGTCCGCCAGGAGCTCTTTGCCCGTGCCCGACTCGCCCCGCACCAGCACGGTGGCGTTGGAGCGGCCGATGGGCTCGAGCTGCCGGGTGATGCGGGCCAGCGCCGCCGAGCGCCCGACGAAGCCCTGGAAGCGCTCCACCTCCGGGGCCGCAGAGGACAGCGCCACCGGGCGCGGCAGCTTGAGCTCCGGCTCCAGCACTGCAAGCACCTCGCCTCGCCGGGGCACCGACAGGAAGGCCGCGCGATGCACGGGCGGCACCCTCTGGACCAGCTCCTCCAGCACCCGGCCCGCGCGCTCGAACTCCGCCTGCGCGCCGCTGACATCGGACGCCGCCTGGCGCAGCCGCCCCATGAGGAAGTGCGTGCGCACCGGGCCCTCGAGATCCGGCCGGGACAGCAACGCCTCGCGCGCGCGCCCCGCCGCCCGGCCCGCGCCGAGGAGATCCCCCAGCACCAGGCAGAGCTCCCCGCGCGTCAATTCGACCTCGAGCTGCGCCGCCGGCATCCCGGCCGCGCCCTTCTCAACGCAGCGCCGGCCGAGCTCCACCTCGGCCTGGGTCCGCTCGCCGGCCAGCAGGTGCGCGCGCGCCTTGAGCGCCGCCGCCAGCGCCGCATACCCGTCGTTGCCCGACTGCTCGAAGGCCTGGCGCGCCTCGTCCAACAGCCGCGCCGCCTCCACCGCCTGCCGGCGATCGAGCGCCACCGCGCCCAGGTTCAGCTTCGCGCTGGCCACCAGGTAGCGCTCACCCAGCCGGGTGGCCTGCGCCAGCGCGTGCTCCGACAGCTCGCCCGCCCGCTCGAGATCGCCGAGGAAGTGGTGCAGGCGCGCGAGGTTGGAGGCGGCCATCGCCACCTCGCGGCCCGCGCTGTACCGCCCGAAGGCCTGCAGCGCCCGCGACAGGTGCTCCAGGGCGAGCTCGAAGTCGCCGGACTCGGCGTAGAGCGAGCCCAGGTTGGCGTGCGCAGCGGCCTGCACCGGCCGGCTCTCCACACCGGTGGCCTCCCACGCGGAGATGGCCTGCGCGCGCTCGCCCTGCTTGAAGGCCGCGACGCCCTCGTTGAGCCGGGCCTGGGCGGCCAGCTGCGTCAGCCCGGCCTCATCGGCGGCCTGCGCATTCTGAGAGAAGAGGGCCTGCGCCTTCGCCGCCTCGCCCTGGGCCAGCAGCGCGCGGCCCATCACGTTGCGCAGGGTGATGGCGACTTCGCCGGTGGCGTCCTCGCGGGCCAGGGCGCGCCGGCACTTCTCCACCGCACCCGCTGGATCGCTCGACAGCATCGCCAGCTCGGCCTGTGCCGCCGTCGTCTCCAGCGCGGTGCGCTCGTCGGCCGCGGTGAAGTCGAGGAGCGCCCGGGCGAAGGCCAGGCGGCCCCGCTTGAGCAGCAGCCGCGCGGCGCCCAGCACCCGCCGCGATCGCTCGGACGCGGCGCCCAGGCGCGCGGCCTCCAGCAGCCGCCGTGCGCCGCCGGCATAGTCACCCAGAAGGCCGAGCACCTGCCCGAGGGCCGCCGCGCACTCGGCGCGCTGGGCACCCGCGGTGTGAGGCAGCGCGCGCTCGAGCAGCGGCAGGGCGTCTTCCAGCGCGCCACGGCGCACCAGGGCCTGCGCGGCCACCAGCGCGTCCTTCGCCGCCTCGGCCGGCGCCGCCCACAGGAGCAGCTCGGCCGCCGCCATCGCGAAGCCGGCCTCGGCGAGCGCGTGGCCGACACGGCGGGACAACTCCACCTGGCGCTGGGCCGGCAGGAGATTCCGCACCGCTTCCTTCTCGGAGTCCCGCGCGAAGCGCGAGGTGGCGCGACCGTCCACCAGGCGCACCGCCACCAGCCGCTCACGCACCAGCGCGTCCACCTGCGCCGCGGTCGCCGCCACCTCCGCCCCCAGCACCCCGGCCACCAACTCGACGGTGAGGGCCTCCGGGCTGACGGCCAGCACGTCCAACACCGCGCGCTGCGGCTCCGGCAGGCGCTCCACCCGCCGCAAGAAGAAGTCCACCGCCGCCACCGGCCGCTCGAGCAACTCCGTCAGGCGATCGGGGTGCCCCCCGGTGACGTCCAGCAGCCGCTGCACCACGTCGGTGCGGGTGAGGAAGGCCCGAAGGCCGTCCACGTCCAGCCCCGAGAGGGCCAGGGTCCGGCCCGAGACGCGCTGGGTGATCTCCGTGAGGGGCTCGGGCAGCTCGCCGCCGTCACGGAAGGACAAGAGGAAGAGGCCCCGCCCGCGCCCGTCCGGGGTGGAGAAGACCGCCGCCAGGTAGCGCACCAACTCGAGGGACGCGCGATCCGCCACGTCGAGATCCGGGAAGACGAAGACGGGCGCATCGCGGCCGGCCAGCGCGAAGAGCTCGGCGACCGCGTCGAAGAGCGCCAGCCGCTCCTCGCCCACCGCCGCGCCCATGCCCTTGAGGGGCTCCAGCGTGCGGGCCAGCGCCGCCACCTTCGCCTCGGGGACGCCGGCGCGCACCGCGTGGGTGATCAACTGCGACACCATCGGCCCGACGACGCCCCAGGTGCGCCGCGCGTCACGGCCCGAAGCCCCTTCGAAGACGCCCACGCCCTTCGCCGTGGCGGCGCGGACGAAGGACTCCACCAGGTGGGACTTCCCCACGCCCGCCGGCCCGCGCACGAAGACGAAGCGCGCGCGCCCTGCCGCCCGCGCCTCGTCCTGTTCCCGCAACAGCACGGACCGCTCCGTCTCCCGCCCCGAGGACTCGCTTCCCACAGCTGCCGGTCGCAACAGGCGCAGCACTTCGGTCGTCATCTCACGGCCCCCTGACAGAGGCCGGCAAGGTGACTTCCCCGAATCACGCGCCGGCCATCGCGCTCCAGCCGAACTTCGACGCCGGAGCGCGTGGCCGGTGAGCAACGGATGTGCCACGGAAGTCCCGCCTGCCAGCAGGGTGCTACCGCCAGGAGCCGCGTGAGATCAGCGGGTTTGAGGCGGGTATGACAGGCGGCTGGCGGGCCCGTGACAGCCGCGCCGTGCGCCCTCCCGAGCCTGACTTGTTTTCGGTCAGTGCCTCGTCAGTCTTTCACGGGGGTGGCCTTGAGGGCGGCCTTCCCGTCCTTGACGTACACCTGGAAGCGCACGGTGCGGCACTGGTACTTGGCCACGAGCTGCTCCTTGTTCTTGAGCAGCTTGGCCTTGAACTTGTCGAAGGTGAGGCCGTCGGCGGGCTCGCCGCACTTCTCGCGCGTGGCCACGAAGTCGCGGAAGACCTCCTGGAAGTGCCGCTCTTCGTCGGACGCGGCCCCCACCGGGGCGACAGACTGGACCTTCGGCAGCGACGCCGTGGGAGGGCGGAAGGCGGGGCGCTCGCCGGTGACGCCGCTGGCGCCGCCGCTGCGGGCCTGTTTGATCAACTCCTGCGGGACGGCCGCGACGCGGGTGGCGTCCGGGCTGTCCTCATAGCTGGGCCCGCTGTCCTCCTGGCTGGCAGCCATGGCGAAGGGATCGACCACGGGCGGCGCGGCGGCAGCGGGCGGCTTGAAGGCCGGGTAGGCCACGGTGCGGGCTCCGCCCTCGTCATCGTCCTGGAAGGGCGTGGGCGGCGGCGGCTTCGACGCGGCGACGGGTGGGGGAGGCTGGCGTGCCGGCGGAGGCGGAGGCGCAGGCGCGG
>JBFMHF010000119.1:0-23094 GCA_040752975.1 Myxococcota bacterium | reverse complement strand
CAGTCACGCGCCGAGGAGTCACGCGCCCAGGAGGCGCGCGCGGCCTCCCGCCGCCTCGTCCCGCGCGGCCTCGCGTCGAGGAGTCCCGCCGCCTCGCACCCAGCAGTCACGCGCCGAGGAGTCACGCGCCCAGGAGGCGCGCGCGGCCTCCCGCCGCCTCGTCCCGCGCGGCCTCGCGTCGAGGAGTCCCGCCGCCTCGCACCCAGCAGTCACGCGCCGAGGAGTCTCGCCGCCTCGCGCCGAGGAGTCACCCGCCCAGGAGGCGCGCGGCCTCCCGCCTTCTCGTCCCGCGCGGCCTCGCGTCGAGGAGGCCGGCGCCGCCTCGCGCCGTGCAGTCTCGCGCAGTGGCCTCGGTGGAAGGGCCTCGGCGACGCGCCCGTCCGAGCGAATCGAGTGCTGCAACAGCCACCAGGGACGTGGTTTCTGCAGCAGTCGATTTCCGCTGCGCCACGCAGGGGCTGCACCAACTTCCCCTGCGGGGGCTTCGTGGGGTAGGCAGCAGGCGTCAGGGCGGGTCCGGGTGCCCTGGCGGGGGAGCCTTCCGACCATGAAGCTGTCGTCTCTTTTCGCGTCCGCCGTTGCGCTGGTGGTGTGCGTCACCCTCGTGGCGGCCTGTGGCAGCACCCAGCCCCCCGCCACCTGTGACGCGACCAACTGCCTGGGCTGCTGCGACCGCCAGGGCCTCTGCCACCCCGGCACCGACACCTCCTTCTGCGGGCAGCAAGGGGCGGTGTGTGCGCCGTGCTCTCCGGGGCTGTCCTGTGTGGCTGGCCTCTGCACCTTCGGTGCGGGAGGCGGCACCGGCACCGGCGGCGGCGCGGGCGGCGGGACGGGCGGCGGCGGAGCTGTCGACGGCGGGGCCGATGCTGGAATGGGAGGCGGCGGAGGCAGCCTCGATGCCGGCACGCGCTGCACGGACGGCTGCACCGGTGCGACGCCTGTCTGCGACACCACCACCATGACGTGCGTGGGCTGTACGTCCCACTTTCACTGCCGGGGCGCCACGCCCTGGTGCAACACGCAGCTCAAGACGTGCGGAGAGTGCAACGGAAACCAGGGCTGCGGACCGGCGCGCCCTCTCTGTGACACCCGCAGCGGCGTGGCGCGGTGCGTGGGCTGCCAGTCGGACAGCCAGTGCGACCCGTCCGCGCCCATCTGCGACCCCACCGCGCGCACCTGCGTCACCTGCAACGTCGGCCGCGGCTGCAGCGGCACCACGCCCGTCTGCGACGTCTTCGTCGACGGCGGCGCCTGTGTGGAGTGCCTCGCGGACACGCACTGCCCGACGCACGCGCCCTTCTGCGACCTGCGCACCCGAAAGTGCGTGGAGGACGCCATCCCCACGGGGGACCAGGTGGCGGCCGGCTCCAACTACAGCTGCGCCGTCACCAGCGACGCAGGGGTGAAGTGCTGGGGCTACAACACCTACGGGCAGCTCGGTGACGGCACCACGCTGTCCCGCTACACGGCCGGCGACGTGATGATGCTGACAGGCGACGTCAAGGAGGTCGCCGGGGGCAGCGCCTTCGCCTGCGCCCGGACGTCGACGCCGCGGCTGGCGTGCTGGGGCTACAACACCTACGGACAGCTGGGGAATGGCGGCACCACGGCCTCACCCGTCCCCGTCAACGTCGTTGGGCTGCAGGACGCGACGGGCATCGACTGCGGGCTGTACCACGCCTGCGCGCTGACGCCGGCCGGGGGCGTGAAGTGCTGGGGCTACAACACGTACGGGCAACTGGGGAACGGCAGCACCTCCACCTCGTACACGCCGGTGGACGTGCAGGGCCTCAGCCAGGGCGTCCTCTCGGTGCGCGCGGCGGGCTACTTCTCGTGCGCCGCGCTGGTGTCCGGCGAGGTGCGCTGCTGGGGCTACAACACGTATGGCCAGTTGGGTGATGGCACCACGTCGACGCGCGGGACGCCCGGCCCCGTGGCAGGCCTGTCGGGAGTGACGGCCCTCGCGCTGGGCACCAACCACGCGTGCGCGCTGCTGTCCTCGGGTGGGGTGAAGTGCTGGGGCTACAACACGTACGGGCAGCTGGGGAACGGCACCACCGTCAACTCGCCGACGCCGGTGGATGTACAGGGGCTGGCTGGGGCGCTGGCGCTGGCCGCGGGCACGTACCACACGTGCGCGTTGCTGATGGGCGGCACCGTGAAGTGCTGGGGCTACAACTACTACGGACAACTGGGAGACGGCACCGTCACCAACTCGCCGCTGCCGGTGACGGTGCAGGGCCTCGCGGCCGACGCGCTGGGGCTCGCGGCCGGGGACAGCCACGTGTGCGTGAAGCGGCAGTCCGGCGGGGTGCAGTGCTGGGGCCACAACAGCTACGGCCAGGTGGGGAATGGCAGCACCAGCCTGTCCGTGCCGGGGCCCAGCGACGTGGTGGGCTTCTGACGGTTGGGCACGCCGTCGGCTGCCGGCGCACGGCTTCTGCCCGCGGGGCGGTCACTTCTCCCGGCGAAGGCGCAATTCGCCGCCCGAGGCGTCGGTCAGCGACAACCACTCGAAGCCGCCCTCGGTGGCGCGCTTGACGGTGAAGGTGTCCGACGTGGCCTTCGACTCGCCTTCCTTCACCTCACCGCCGCACGTCTTCGAGCGCATGGTGCCCGGGCCGACCTCGAGGGACAGGGTGGTGCCGTCGAAGCTCCACGAGCAATCGTCGGAGAAGGTGAAGACATAGCTGGTGCAGGTGTAGAGAGAGCTCTGCAGCACGCCTGCGCGGACGCAGCTTCCGCCGGGGTGGAGCTCCAGCAAGAGGCCCGTGCCCGAGGGCGGCGCCTCGGCGCCCGTCACCACGTTCTTGTAGGTGACGAGGCTGGCGCTGCCCATCATCCACGTGCCCTCCAGCCCGCCGCCGCTCGACGCCGCGGCCGCGGGGGAGTCGTCTGTGCCCTGCGCCGCGCCCAGCACCATCATTGCCCCGCCCGCGAGGCAGCACAGCGAGAGGGCGCCGCCCACTGCCGCCAGGATGAGCCAGCTGCGCTTTGTCATCGCGCCTCATTGCAGCACGGACGCACCACGCCTTCATCCTCCCGGGAGGGGATGTGCTGACGGGAGCGAGTAGCACGGGTGGCAGCCGCTTGCCGCTTGCAGCGCGGGGGACTCCGCGGGCGCGGTAGCGTCTTCTCCATGAATCGGAAATACGTCCTCCGCCCCGAGACAGCCGTGTTGACGCGTGGCTTCGACCCGAAGCTGTCGGTGGGCTCGGCGAGGCCGGCGGTGTTCCGCTCCAGCACCTACGTCTTCTCCAGCCCGGAGTCCGCCGCGCGCGCCTTCGACATCGCCCTGGGTCGCGCCAAGCCCGCGCCCGACGAGTCCGTCGACCTCATCTACTCGCGCCTGTCCCACCCCAACGCCCAAATCCTCGAGGACCAGGTGGTGCCCCTCGAGCGCGAGGCCGCCGACGCCGCTGTCTTCAACTCGGGGATGGCCGCCATCTCGAGCGTCTTCCTCACCTTCTGTCCGCCCGGCAGCGCGGTGGTGCACACCACGCCGCTGTACGGAGGGACGCAGCTGCTGCTCGACTCGCTGCTGACGCCGCTGGGGGTGAAGTCCGTCACCGCGAAGGCCGGCGACACGAAGGGCCTCGCCGCTGCCCTGGCTCAGACGAAGGGCCTCAGGCTGGTCTTCCTCGAGACGCCCGCCAACCCGACACTGACGATGACGGACATCGCCGCCGCCGTCGCCGCCGCGCGTGCGCACCCCGACAAGCCGCTGGTGGCGGTGGACAACACCTTCCTCGGGCCCACCTTCCAGCACCCGCTCGCGCTGGGTGCGGACCTCTGCGTGTACTCGGCGACGAAGTACTTGAATGGCTTCTCGGACCTCCTGGCCGGCGTGGTGCTGGCGAAGAACCCGGACCTGGTGACGCAGCTGCGGGGGACGCGCGCGGTGCTGGGGAACATCCTCCAGCCGGACGAGTGCTGGCTGCTCAACACCCGCCTGCCCACGGTGCCCCTGCGCATGAACAAACAGTCGAAGAACGCGCAGCGGCTCGCGGAAGGAGTACACGGCCACCGCGCCGTCGAGCGCGTGCACTACCCGACGCTCTTCACCGACGCGGAGCAGCAGCGCATTCGTGACGCGCAGTGCGACTACCCCGGCGGCATCGTCACCCTGGAGCTCAAGGGTGGCCGGCCCGCCGCCTTCACCTTCCTGCGCAGCCTCCGCATCTTCCACAACGCGGTCAGCCTGGGCGGCGTGGAGTCGCTGGCCTGTCACCCGCGCACGACGACGCACAGCGAGATGACGGTGGAGCAGTTGGACGCCGCCGGCATCTCCGAGGGGCTGGTGCGCCTGTCCATCGGCATCGAGAACTGGCACGACCTGCTGGCGGACGTGAAGGGGGCGCTGGACGCGGTGGCGTGAGTGGTGGGGCGAACGAGCTGGGGTGAGGAGCGCTCCCTACGGTGACGTCCATTCCCGCTCAGCATGGGATGGAGTGCTCAACCCGGGAAGTCACCGCGACTCGAAGGCGCCCTTCAGGCCGGTAGCTGCACGCCGCGTGGATCCGACCAGTCGTCGCCCGACACCGTCTGGTTCAACTGCGCGCGGGAGAGGATGGCGGGCAGCGAGCGGGTGAGCAGCTCGGTGACGGCACGGGTGAGGCGGGCCACGTCCACGGCGTCGGGCTCGAGCGGCATGGATTCGGTGTAGATGCCGGTGGCCTCGAGGCAGGTGTTGATGAGGTGCTGCACGAAGGTGTCGTCGGAGATGGCCTTCGAAAGCTGCTCGAGACACTCCGCCGGGGTGCGCCAGGGGCGGCCGCGGGCATACAGTTCCTTGCTGGCGCCCAGCGTGATGGCCTGCAGCGCGTCGCGAACATCGACGATGAGGAGGGCCACCGCCCCGCCTTCGAAGCGTGCGCACGCCGCGTCCACTGCGGACAGTGACAGCGCGGGAAAGCTGGCGCGCAGCACCGTCCCCATCGAGCTCCCTGCGTCCAGGCGGAGCCGCACCTCGTCGGCCAGCTTCACCGACGGGGCCACCGGCTTCGAGGGGAACAGCCCCTTGAGCGCCTGCGTGAGTCGCGTCCACGAAGAAGGGCGTGCCTGCATGCTGAGGTTCTCAGCGTGTAAGACACTGTGTTCCGGCGCAGTTTTGGGCGGCGCGTTGACAGAATTGGCGGAATTTCCGGGCGATTTTTCAACCGGCGGATGTCACATGCCTTTCCGGCGGTGGAAGTCTGCCGCGGTGCGTCGAATACGAATCGAGTGACACCTCGCATCGGTCCTGGGCGTCCTCGGAGATGCGAATCGAGTGACACCTTGCGCGCCTGCGAGACACGTCAAATACGAATCGAGTGACACCTCGCAGAGTCGCACGCCACGAATCGAGTGACACCTCGCCAGAGTCGCAGAGGGCCTCGCGCCGCGGTCACGGGCCGTCGTGCCTGAAAATCATCCCTTCCTCGCCCGCGATCCACACCACGCTGCCCCCGTCCGGCAGGTCGATGCCGAAGACGCTGCGCAGCTCGCGGTTGGCGTGCAAGGGCACCGGCTCGAAGGTGGCCTGCGGGCCCGCCTGTCGCGCGACATAGGCCGAGGGCGTGGTCTGGTCGACGTAACCCGCCACCCACGCCGTCCCCGAGGAGGACACCCACGCGCCCATCACCCGCGGCCCACCCGGCAACACGGCCGTCCAGGGTGTGTCGCCCGTCTCCAGCGCGAACACGCGGCCCCCTTCGCCCGCGGCCACATACCGCTGCCCTCCTCCGCGCAAGAGCGCGCCGTGCACCGTCAGCAGCCGTTCGGTGAAGCCTGTCGTCAGCGGGGACTGCCACTGGCCACCCGCCCACCGCCGCACGGCGCCGGCCTCTCCCACCAGCACGCGGTCCTCCCCGCCCACCCCCCACACCCCGTGCAACTCCGTGCTGGGCCCGGACAACGACACCTCCTGCCAGTTGTCGAGGCCGTCCGGCGAGACGTTCAACGTCGACTCCCCGGCGCGCAGGAAGGTGTACCCCGCGTCCGGCAGGCCCCAGCCCGCGATGTACGCACCGGTGATGCCGGTGAAGCCGAAGTCGCCGTACTCCCACGTCGCGCCCGATTGGTAGAAGAACTTGCTGTCATTCCCCATCAGCCACACCCGGTCCGGGCCGTACGCGTAGCAGCCCAGCAGCTCCACCGTGCCGCCCAGCTCCATGGTGTCGCGCGAACGCCAGTACGCCCCTGCCGACGCCTCGATGCGCTCCAGCACGCGCGGCCGGCAGTTGCCTCCGCCCGTGCACCCCGATTGCGGATTCTCCACGGTGCTGGCGCCGTACATCGCGCCCACGCCAAAGCCGCACACCGCGTTGACGTCGCGCAGGCTGCCCTGCGACCGCATCAACAACTGCCCCGCGTCCGGCCGCGCCACCGCCATGACTCCGTCCGTCCCGGCCACCAGCGCCTCGCCCGGCCTCAGCGGCACCCCCGCCCGCCACGGCAGCGACGCGGAGCCATTCTGCGGCGTCCCCGGAGGCTGTCCGACGATGGGGCTGGCCACGTCGTCGGCCCCCAGCACCTGCACCAGGGAGCGACCCACCACCCACAAGTCCTCCCCGGCCACGAAGACGTCGAACACCTCGCGCCCGGCGTCCGAGGCGCTTCTCCAGCCGCCGTCATCCTCCAGCCGCGCCAGGCTGACCTGCGCGCTGCCGCCCGGCGTCCCTCCGACGTACAGGTGCCCATTTCGTACCGCCGCCGCGTGCGCGCCCAGCCCCAGGCCCTGGTTGTACTGAAAGGGCGCCGGTGGCCCGGGCAGCGTCGTCCACGTCAGCATGTCCTGCCGCATGGAGAGGAGGCGGCCATTCTCGGACAGCGCCAGCACTCCGCCATCGGGCAGCGCCACCACGTCCACCAGCGCCACCATGATGTCCGTCGTCGCCTCACGCCAGCGCCTGTCCACCGGCGCCGTCGGCTCCCGGTACAGCGCCCGGCCACCCTCCCCCACCGCCACAGCCTTGCCGTCGGGCAGCGCCAACACCGCGCGCAGCGTCGTGGGGATGGCGGTGCTGATGCCTTCCTTCGTCCACGCCGCGCCGTCGAAGTGGAAGATGAGGCCGTCGGTCCCCACGACGTAGAGGTCCGTCCGGCTGGCGCCGTGGATGCCATGGAAGGTGGCCGGCGCATCGAGAGGCAGCGCCTCGAGGCTGGACTTCTCTCCGTCGAAGAGGAGGACGGTGCCCATTTCCCCGACGAACCAGGTGTGCCGCTCATCGGCGCGGAAGGCCGCGTGCAGCGTCGCGCCCTGCGGCAGCGGATTCTCCCAGCACCAGCCCGCCGCGGTGCACACCCGAGGCATCCCGCAGAGGTTGGGCGCCGCCACGCCACACTCCAGGCCCTCGGGGCACCACTTCCCGCAGTCGGCGCTGCCGCCGCAGCCGTCGGAGACGAGCCCGCACTCCACCTGCGCGCACTCGGCGGTGGTGTCGCGCGGCGTGCATTCCCCCGCGTAGCAGAAGCCGTCGGCGGCGCAGCGGTACCCGTCCTGGGCGCAGGTGCCGTTGGACTCACAGCGGTAACGGACGTTGGACGGCAATGGGCACGCCACCAAAACGCCGACGGCCATCGCCGCGAGCGCTGCCCCGAGGTGAACGCGATGACTCGTCATACCCCTCACCACGTCAACACCGCTGCCGTGCCGAGGCCCACCGCCACCGCGGCTGCGCCACCGGCGATGCCCAACTGCGTCGCCGCCGCCTGCGCCCGCGCCTGCGCCTCGCTGCCCGTCAAGTCGGACTGCACGGTGCCGTCCGGCTGCTTCGCGCCCGCGGAGAGGCTGCCGTACGAAGACAACCCCAGGCCCAGCAGCACGCCCGCCGCCGCCAACGCCGCCACACCCACCCCGCCCAGCACCCAGGAAGCGGTGTGCGACTTCTTCGGCGGCTCCGGAGGCAGCGGCGTCGTCTGCACCTCCGTCGGCGTCAAGGTGGCAGCCAGCGGTGCGTCTGCCGGCTTCGTCCCGTCGCCCGGCGTCGCCCCCACTGCCGGCTTCGTGTCCACCGGCTTCGTGGTGTCCACCGGCTTCGTGTCTGTCGGCTTCGTGGTGTCCACCGGCTTCGTGTCCTCAGGTGGGACGCAATGGGCCACCACCTTCCCCGCGAAGGCCTCCAGCAGCTCGGGGCTGATGGACTTCCAGCTGGGCAGCACCACCGACTCGACTTCCACCACCGAGCCCTTCGCGCCGTCGAAGAGCTCCATCGCGAGACTCTTGTCGCCCGCCACCTGCGCCACCGAGACGAGCACCAACCACGGCACATCCAGCGCCTTGAGCAGCTCCTTGAGGCACGCCGGCTTCCCGTTGCACAGGGTGGCGTCCTTCTGCCGCACGCGCGCCAGGCGCCGGGTCGTCTCGGGTGCGTCGAGGAGTGGCGCCTGGGCCCCTGCCAGCGCCTTCGCTACCTGTGCCGTCACCGCGTTGCCGTCGGACACGGAGACAGCCGTGCGGCGGCTCAGCACCACGGCCACGGACGGCTGCGCCGCCAGCAACGCCGGGAGCGCGGAGAGGAGGACGAGGCTCATGTCGCGAGAGGTGAGTCTGGCACGAAGCAGGCCCGTCGCCAGCGTCTACTTGCCGAGGAAGGTTTCCTGCCAGCTGTCCAGCTTCTTCGAGAGGGCCTCGCGCGCGGCCGGGGACTCGGCGGCCGTGGCCTCGAGGCGGTAGGCGTCGAGGAGCGAGGTGGCGCTCGGCCCGAGGTTCTTCTTCACCGCCATGTCCTGGAAGCGGTCGATGCGCTTGAGGAGCGCCTCGCTGGTGGGCGCCTTCCTCTTCTGCTTCTTGTCGGGGCCCGGCACGTGGGTGACGGGCCCGGTGAGGTCGATGCCCAGCTCGGGCTCGTCTTCGCCGCTCTCTTCCCCTGGCTCCGGAGGGCGAGACGAAGGCGGGGGCGGCGGCGCCTTGGCCTCGAAGGCCCCGCCCTTCCACAGCGCGAGGGCCCCGCCACCCAGGGCGAGGATGGCCACCACCACGAAGAGGAGCCACTTCGCGCCGGACGCCGGCGGCTCCTCCGGCAGCGGCGGAAACACGGGCCGCGCGACCGCCGCAGAGCCACCCGGCGTCGTGCGCGTCGGGCGGGCGGACGGCACCGCCGCCGGGCCCGCCGGCGTGAGCTGCTGCGGAGGCGCGACGGAGGGCGGCGCGGACGCCACCGGAGGGCCCTGCGTCGACTCCAGCGCGGTGCCCACCACCACTGGAGCGGCGGCTGGCACCGACGAGCTCTCCACCGCCGTCCCCACCACGACGGGCAGCGGCTCGGGCAGCGGCAGCGGCGTGGAAGACACCGCCTGCACCGGCGTCGACGGCGTGGCCGGGCGCGGGGGCTCGAGGCCCGACAGCCTCGCCAGCTTCGTCTGCGAGGGGCGCGGGCGCGCGTCGCCGCCCTCCACCAGCACCTCTTCCAGCACGGTGCGCACCTCTTCGATGGTCTGGGGGCGCTGCTCCGGCTCCTTGGCCAGCATGCGCGCCACCAGCTCGTCCAGCTCGACGGGCAACGCGGGCTCGAAGGTGCGCAGCCGCGGCGCCGGCTTCGAGACATGGCCCACCATCACGTCCATGGGCGTGGCCCCGATGAAGGGCACCCGGCCGGTGAGGAGCTCGAAGGCGACGATGCCCAGCGCGTAGATGTCGCTGCGCGGAGAGATGGCGAGGCCGCGCGCCTGCTCGGGCGCCATGTAGTCCGGCGTGCCCGACACCATCGCCTCGCTCGTCTGCGCGGTGGTGCCGTCGAGGCCCATGGCGCGCTTGGCGAGCCCGAAGTCGAGCAGCTTGAGGTACTTCGTCCCGTCCGGCTGACTGCAGAGGAAGACGTTGGACGGCTTCAAGTCGCGGTGGATGACGCCGGCCCGGTGCGCGGCGGCCAGGGGCCCGCACATCTCCACCAAGAGCTCCAGCGACACGGCCAACGGCGGCCGCCCCTGGCGGTTGAGCCACACGTCCAGCGGCTCCCCGTCCAGAAACTCCATGATGATGTACGGGCGCCCGTCGGGGAGTCGGCCGAGGCTGAAGATGTCGATGATGCCGCGGTGGCCGATGGCGTTGACGGCCTCGGCTTCGGCCACCAGGCGGTTGACCTGCGACTCGTCGGTGGCGAAGGCCGGCTTGATGACCTTGATGGCCACCTTCTTCTTGATGACCGGCTGCACGCCCCGGTACACGACGCCCATGCCGCCCTCGCCGATGAGCTCGAGGATGCGGTACTCGCCAACCTGGACCCCGATGAGTGGGTCCTCCACGGGCTTCGGCGCCTCCGGCTGGGACGGGGAAAACGACGACACGTCGCGGCGAAGTCTAGCAGGGCCGGGGGCTTCTGCCCCGAAAGCGACGGCCGCCCACCCGCGCGCACAGGGCCCGTCACATTTCTTCGGGTGAGGCCTCGCGCACGTGGCCGGGGACGATGCGGCGCTCCCTCGGAGGCGTGTCGAATTCAGGCACGCGCGTCACCTCCACCACCACGCCGAAGTCGTTGTCGCTGAGCGGCGAAGGAAGGAGGGCGCCCACCGACAGCTGCCACCCGTACTTGAGCAGCAGCGACGCGCCCACCACCGCCACCGCCGACTCGTGACGGCCGAACATCAAGTCCGCCTGGAGGGCGAGCCACCCGGGAATGGCCGTCCACTCCAGCGCCGCCATGGGGCCCGCCGGCCAGCCAGCGCCGAGGTGCGCGGGCGTGCCGCCGTACACGCCCAGCACGCCGGCCAGGCGCGGACGGTGCCAGTCGTAGCGGACGAGGGCCCAGCCCAGCACCGCCACGTCGTAGCGCCCGTCGGCCTCGTAGCGGCCCATGCCGCCCTGCACGCCCACCTGCAGCGTCAGCACCTCGGAGAAGGACGACGTCCACACCAGGTTGGCCATGAAGAGGTTGCGCGCGCTCTGGCTGACGTGGTCGCCGTACACGTCGACGTGAAAGACGTTGAAGCCCGTCTCGAAGCCCAGGCCCAGGCCGGTGGCGGCGGTGAAGTTGGACTCGCCGGACGCGGTGAGGTTCAGCTGCTCCTGCAGGAAGACGTGGTGGTCGCTGGTGCGCGTGCCCGACGGCACGTTGAAGAAGCTCTGCTGGGCCCACGCGGGCGCGGCGCCGAGGCCGACGAGGAGGAGGAGAAGGGAGCGCATGGCCCCCGTCTACCCCGGGCCGCGTCAGAAGCCTGCCAGGTCGTCGCGCACGAGGAGGTGGGGGCCGAAGCGCAGCTCGGCAGGCAGGCTGGAGCGCGGGATGGTGGCGCGGAAGCTGGAGCCGGTGCGGGCCTCCAGGGAGGACACGCGGCCGTCCTCGACGTCGATGACGACGAAGCCCTTCGGCGCGGTGGTGGAGGTGCCGATGAGGGCGCGCGGGCCCGAGCCCAGGCAGGGCGTCACCACGTGGCGCAGGCCGCTGGAGGCGCCGGGGAAGTAGCCGTGGTGGTGTCCTCCGACGAAGAGGGCGCGGTGCTGCACCAGGAGGGACTCGAGGGCGGCGTCGCCCAGCACCTGCGTCTCGCGCCCGACGGTGGCGGGGCGAATCGGCACGTGCCCGAAGACGATGCGCACGCGGTAGCTGGCGGCGGCGGTGAGTTGCTGCGCCACCCAGGTGCGTTGCGCGGAAGACAGGGCCCCGACGGTGGTGGCGTCGAGGGCGACGAAGAAGGTGTCTCGCACGGCGAAGGAGTAGCGGAAGGGGAAGTGGCTTCCGTCCACCATCTGGACGGCGGGGCGGCGTGCTGGTTGCCACTGGCGCTGGTACTCGTCGCGCTCGGCCTCGTAGCCCGCGTAGGCGGAGGCGTCGTGGTTGCCCGGCGCCGGCGCCACCGGAATGCCCGCCTGGGTGAGGGGCGTCGTCACCGCGGCGTGAAAGCCCTGCCACATCGCCGCGTAGTTGAGGCCCGCCTGTTGGCCCGCCACCATGTCGCCGCTGATGAGCACCACGTCGGGGTGGACTTCCGTGACGAGCGCAGCGACGGCCTGGTGCACGGAGGACTCGTAGGTGGTGGCGCCGTAGCTTCCGTTCAAGTCGCTCAACACCGCGATGCGCAGGCGCGTGGCCCCGGCGTCCGGAAGGCCCGCGTCCGGCTTCCCGGCGTCCACCTCGGGTTGTGCCGCGTCAGGAGCGTCGAGTCCTGCGTCGGGGCCGTCAGCGCGTCCGGCATCGAAGCCCGCGTCATCGTCGGGCGTCGCGGCGTCGGACGAACCAGCATCGGGGAGGACGGCTGCGTCTGCGCTCGGCTCCAGGACGTCGTCGGCGACAGGGCCGGGGCCGCAGGCGAGGGAGAGGAGAAGAATGACGAGCGGAAGACGGCGACGCATGGGGTGGTGCTAGCGCGTGCGCGGGGGCAACGTCGGCGCTGGAGACGGTGAGCGAGTCCCGGACGTGACAGACGAAGAAGCGTCGGGGAAGGAGCGGCGGTGAGCCAGTCACGAACGTGACAGGCGAGGAAGTGGGGCAGAAGCGCCGGGAAGGCGCGGCGGTGAGCGAGTCCCGGGCGTGACAGGCGAGGAAGTAGGGCAAAGCGGCGGTGAGCGAGTCGGGCGTGACAGAGGAGGAAGTGGGGCAGAAGCGCAGGAAGGAGCGGCGGTGACCTCCGCCGAAGAGCGCGCGTCGCGGCCGCCGACAGGAGGCGTTGGTGGGAGGCATGCACGGCGCGTTTCGCGGCGCATGACGAGGGTGTCGCCGTCCGATCCGTCGAGCGCGTGGCGCAGCGCCTGCGGCGAGTCCGAAATTCCTTCGTCCCCTCTCCGCGCAACTCCGCGGACCTGCGGCACGCTCCGCTGGAATGCGACTTGTAGGTGTGGCGGGACCCCGCATGGTGCGGGTTGACCTGCCGCAACCGAAAGTCATCGCGAGCCATTGGAGGACCTATGGCCATCACGCTGCGTAGAGAGAGTCAGCCCAAGCAGGAAATCCAGAGCTGGGACCCCTTCCGCGAGATGCAGTCGCTGCTTCGCTTCGACCCCTTCCGGGAGATGAGGCCCTTCTTCGGGAACTACACGCTGCCCGAAGTGACCTTCAACCCGGCCTTCGAGGTGAAGGAGACGAAGGACTCGTTCATCTTCAAGGCCGACATCCCCGGCGTGAAGGAGCCGGACCTGGATGTGAGCGTCACCGGCGATCGCCTGGTGATCAGCGGGAAGCGGGAAGAGGAGAAGAAGGAAGAGAACGAGACGCTGTACACCTGGGAGCGCAGCTACGGCGCCTTCAGCCGCAGCTTCATGCTGCCGCAGGGAGTGGACACCGCGCACGCCCGCGCCGAACTGAAGGAAGGCGTGCTGACGCTGGTGTTGCCGAAGCTGCCTGAGGTGCAGCCGAAGAAGATCGCCGTGAAGAGCGAGAAGGTGAAAGCCTGAAGACCCCAACTTGACGGCGGATCCGACGCGCCGGCTCCCTTCCCTCGGGCTGGCGCGTCGTCTTGTGTGTGGCTACCGTGCGCGGTCCATGAAGCCGCTCGCTTTGGCCCTCCTCTCTTCGCTGCTCCTCTCTGCCTGTGGTGGCACCACCCTCGCCAGCATGTGCGCGCGCACCGCGCAGGTGCAGTGCCGGAAGCTGTACGAGTGCGCGCCCACGGCCGCCGCGTCGCAGGGCTTCACCAGCGAGGCTGACTGCGTGACGAAGACCGAGGGGCGCATCGGCTGTACCCAGTTCGAAGGTGTCACGTGCAGCAACGTCGACCTCGGGCCGTACGACCGCTGCCTGACGGACATGGACAAGCTGGCGTGCACCGCCCAGATGCAGCCGGCGTCGTGCATGAACCTCCCGGCGGTGAACACCGCTTCCTGCACGTCCAGCGACGGACGCGTGGTGTGCACGAGCGCGAACGCCACCGCGGGCACGGGAGGTTGCACGCTCACCCGGACTGGCTGCAGCGATGGCAAGGCGTACAGCGTCGCCTGCGGGGCGGGCACCTGCACCTGCTCGGTCAACGGGCAGGCGGGCATGACCTTCTCCGGGTCGAGCTGCTCCGACATCACCGGCATCAACACGGCGTGCGGGTGGAACCTGCGCTGACGCTCGGACGCCGACTGCGTCACGGCGTGAAGGTGCGCTGACGCCCTGACGTTGGGTGTCACGGGCGCGCATCGGCCTCTTCAGCGCCCGGCGGACGTCCGCCACGGCGTGCGCGGCGCTGACGGTCGGACGTGGCCTGCGTCACGACGTGAAGGTGCGCTGCCGCCGTGACGTTGGGTGTCACGGGGTGCGCCGCGGCCTCTATGCGCCCGGCGGACGTCCCCACGGCGCGCGCGGGTGGAACCTGCGCTGACGCGCGGACGCCGACTGCGTCACGCGTGAAGGTGCGCTGACACCCTGACGTTGGGTGTCACGGTCGCGCATCGGCCTCGGCGCTGCGCAGCGGACGTCACTTCCGTCCTCTGCGGGCGAGAGCGGACCGGCGTCTCGGCGTTCGTTTTCCCGGGCTTCACCTCGGCCAGCCTGGAGCGCCTCAACCCCTGACGGTGACACAGACACGGCCCGCACTTGCGCGCGCCGGGCACCTGAGGCCAGATGCGCCGCACTTCGGGCTGGCCGGGCCCTTCGGGAGTTTTCCTATGCGTTCACTGCACCTCCTCGCCCTTGGGGCCTTCGCAGCGCTCAGCTTCGCCGCCTGCTTCTCCGCCGTGCCGGAGACGCCGTGTTCGACGGACGCGGACTGTCCTTCTGGCCAGCGTTGCAACGGCACGGCGTGCGTCGCGGACACGACCGACGGGGGTGCTGGCGGCGGTACGGGCGGCGCGACGGGCGGCGGCGCGGGTGGCGGAGACGACGCGGGCCAGGGCGGCGGCACGGGCGGCGGTGCGGCGGGAGGTGGCGCTGGGGGCGGCGACCCAGACGGCGGCACTGGTGGCGGAGGAGGAGGCGGCGGCGGGGCGCCTGACGCGGGGGTGTGCGGGTGCATGAGCGTGCTGGGCTGCCAGCCGGGCGACTCGCCGCTGGCGTGCGGGAACGGGGGCATGGGCACCCAGTGCGTCAACTGTGGCTTTGGCGAGCAGTGCGTCAACGGCGCGTGCGTGATGGCTCCCTGTGGGCCGACGACGTGCGCGGGTTGCTGCACCAACAACTTCTGCGTCACGCCCAGCCAGCAGAACCGCTTCGCGTGCGGTGCCGGTGGCGCGGCCTGCATGGGCTGCGGCATGGGCCAGCAGTGCCAGAATGGCGCGTGCGTGGTGCCGATGTGCAACGCGACGACGTGCCCCAACGGTTGTTGTCAGAACGGCCAGTGCCAGGCGGGGACGATGGGGCGGGCGTGCGGCACCGGCGGGGCGCAGTGCCAGGCGTGCGGCTTCGGCAACCTGTGCGTGGCGGGCGCGTGCCAGACACCGGATGGCGGCATGGTGATGCCCGTGCCGACGGGCTCCGCCTGTACCTCGTCTCAGCAGTGCCAGCCGCCCTCGGGCACCTTCTGCATCCAGGAGTCGGTCTTCGGCCAGGCCACGGGCTTCACGGGTGGCTACTGCACGGCGCAGTGTGGCCCCATGCAGCCGTGCGCCTCGGGCGTGTGCGTCACCGAGCCGGTCGCGGGCTTCAGCGGCAGCACCTGCCGGGCCACCTGCACCGCGCCGGGCACGGGGCAGTCGACGTGCCGCATGGGCTACGTCTGCGCCGCGGACTCCTCGGGTGCGGGCTATTGCCGGCCGAACTGCAACAACCCCTCGGCCCTGGGGGCGTGCCCGATGGGGCAGACGTGCAACGCGACGACGGGGTACTGCCAGTAGCGTCACCCCACAGAGGAGGCGTCGCTGCCGGCGAGTCCGCGAAAGCGGGGTCAGCCCGACAACGCGCGGGCTGCGTGCACACCACTGCCCGGGAGGCGCCACGGCTTGCCGGAGCGAACTGCGGCGCGACGGGCGGCGGTGCGTCGGAGAAGCAAGCGCTGTGGATGCGTTGTCTTGCGTTCCCGCCCTCCTCGGTGACGCCGAAGCGCCAACTGCGCGGTGAGCGCCCACGCGGTGAGGAGGAGCATTCCTCCTCTCGGCGACGACGCGCCAGCTGTGCGGGCGCCCGCTGACATGAGACGCGCTCCTTGTCCGCCACGGTGGCGGAGGCGACGCCTGGTGCTGCAGGGGCTTCCCGGTGTGGTGTCCGTCGCCGAGGGGACGTCGGCCGGCGCGTGGACGGCAGGGAAGCGTTGAGCGCGGCGCGTCCTGCGCCTGGTGGACGAGAGGGAGGCTGCTCGCGCAGCGCGTCTTTCTCAGCCGTCGTGCCGCGCCCGGATTGCCTCCTCGAGCCGGACGGCCCCGGGTGTTGTGTCAGTCCGGCTCGGGCGTGCCGCGGCGTCCCGCCCCTTCGCGCGTTCGCCGAGGCGCGTCAGGCCCTCCCCTCGCGCGGCGCGCGCGTGCACCTCGGGGTAGTCGTCCCAGTACGTGCCGAAGAGCCGGTCCAGCACCTGGGTGAAGAGGCCGTAGTGGCCCTGGTAGCGGGCGTGGTGCATCGCGTGAAAGGACGTGGAGATGAAGAGCCGGCCCCACCAGGTCCGCGGGAAGCCCTCGGGCAGCACCTCGACGTTGGCGTGGCCCCAGATGTTGAGGACGTAATTGCTGAAGAAGTACGCCATCACGCCCGCGGGAGAGATGGGCATGACGCGCGAGAGGGCCGCGCTGGCGCCTACCGCCCCCAGCAGCAACACCGCGCGCTCGATGAGGCCGAAGGACAGCGACGTCAGCGGGCCCGTCACCTTCGCCACGTGGTGCTGCGCGTGGAAGCGGTACAGCGCCCGGGTGTGCAGCGCGCGGTGCACCGCGTAGAACCACACCTCGTACCAGACGAACATCACCGCCCAGGTCCAGGCCGTCGCCGCGGGCGTCACCGGCGCGAACGTCCACACCTCCAGCGACAGCGCCGTCCCCACCACGAGGGCGTCGAAGAGGATGACCGTCACCGCCGCCTTGAATTCGCTCGCCCACTGCCCCTTCGCGAAGGGCACCCGGTAGACGCGGCGGAAGCCGGCCCAGGCGGTGCGCAGGGCCAGGGTGGCGCCTCCCACCAGCACCACGGTGCGCACCACGAAGAAGCCCAGAAGCGCGGCGACGGCGACGAGCCAGGTGTGTGGAGAAGAAGTCATGGCGAGTCCTTTCGTGGAGGCAGCGCGTCGAGCCACTGACGGAAGCGGGCCACCAGCTCGTCCACCCGTTTCACGTCGTAGCGGTGCAGCAGGTTCTGAATGGCCAGCCCGCGCAGGGTGGCGAAGGCCAGCTCCACGTCCGGGTCGTCCGGGTCCCGTCCGAGGAAGGAGGCGAGGAAGACGCGGTTGGTGAGGCCGCGTTCCTCCAGCGTCTTCAGGATGTCCGGATCCTCGAAGCCCTGCACCAGCAACGACAGCAGCGCCCGGATGCGGCGCTTGTCTCGGATGAGGGTGCGCACCTGGTTGATGGCCACCGCCTCGATGACCGCGCGCTCGCTGCCTGCCACCTTCTCGGCGAGGCGGCGGAAGGTGGCGTCGCCTTCTTCCGCGAAGCGCTCCAGCACCGCCCCCACCAGGTCGGCCTTGCGCGGGAAGTAATAGGTGAGGTGCCCCTGCTGGATGCCGGCCTCCTTCGCCACCCGCGCCTGGGAGAAGCCGCGCGGGCCCTCTTCCTCCAGCAGGCGCAACGCCGCGTCCACCAGGCGGTCTCTCAGAGAGTCGACCATGGTGGGTTTGTAACCCAACAAACACGGGCCGTGTGTGAAGTTTTGTCAATCGACAAAGCGTGCGGGCGTGTGGTGGAAGGGGCCGGTGACGCAGACGTCGACCATCGCGGCCATCGCCACGGGAGGAGCCCCCGGGGGAATCGGGGTGGTGCGGGTGTCGGGTCCGGCGGCACTCGAGGCGGGGCGGCGGGTGGCGCAGGAGCTGCCGGAAGCGCCGACGCCGCGGCACGCGTACTTCACCTCGCTCCGGGACCGGGAGGGCCGGGTGCTGGACGAGGGGCTCGCGTTGTACTTCGCGGCCCCCGCGTCCTTCACGGGCGAGGACGTGGTGGAGCTGCACGCGCACGGCGCGCCGAGGCTGTTGGCCCTGCTGCTGGACGAGGTGCTGGCGCACCCTGGCGTGCGGTTGGCGGAGGCGGGGGAGTTCACCCGGCGGGCCTTCCTCAACGGCCGGCTGGACCTGGCGCGCGCAGAGGCGGTGGCGGACCTGGTGGCGGCCGAGTCGGAGGCGCAGGTGCGGAGCGCGGCGGCGCAGTTGTCGGGTGAGTTGAGCCGTCGGCTGGCGGAGGTGCGGCAGCCGTTGCTGGCGTTGCACGCCGACCTCGAAGGGGCGTTGGACTTTCCCGACGAGGCGTCGGGGGCGGACGAGGGGGTGTCGGAGCGACTCGCGGAGGTGCGGCGGGCGGTGGACGCGCTGGTGGGGGACGCACGGGCGGGGGCGCTGGTGCGGAGAGGGGCGCGGGTGGTGCTGTACGGGCCGGTGAATGCGGGGAAGTCGACGCTCTTCAACCGGCTGGTGGGGGCGGAACGGGCGCTGGTGGATGAGGAGCCCGGGACGACGCGGGACGTGCTGGAGGCGAAGCTGGAGGTGGGGGGGCTGGCCGTGACGTTGGTGGACACGGCCGGGCTGCGGGAGTCGCCTGGCCGGTTGGAGGCGATGGGCATCGAGCGCGCGCGGGAGGCGCTGAGGGGGGCGGACCTGGCGCTGCTGGTGGCGCCTCCGGAGGCGACGGAGGAGGAACTGGCGGGATGGCGCGCGGAGGTGGCGGAAGGGCTGAGGGTTGAGCTGTGGGGAAAGGCGGATCTCCGGGAGGTGGGGGGGGGCGCGGAGGCCGGTGATTCCGCGCAGATGGGTACGCCGGTGGGGGTGGGTCTCGCGCCCGCGCGGCTTGTGGAGAACTCCGGCGCGCAAGGCCGTACGCCCGGGAGGTCCTCAGAGCACCCTGCGGGGACCTCAAAGCACCCTGCGGGGACCTCAGAGCACCCTGCGGGGACCTCAGAGCACCCTGCGGGGGCCTCAGAGCACCCTGCGGCTGGCCCGTCCGGCTCCCGTCTCCGGGTGTCCGGGCGAACTGGGCTCGGCCTGGATGCGCTGCGATCCGTCCTGGTGGAACGCCTTGGCGGAGGCGTCGGGCAGGCGGTGCGGGTGACGAGCGAGCGTCACCTGGACGCGCTGCGACGGGCGGCTGAGGCACTCGAGCGGGCCGAGGTCGCGTCGCGGCTGAGCACCCTGGAGGTGGTGAGCGGCGAAGTGGGCCTGGCCCTCGCGGCGCTGGCTGACATCACCGGTGAAGACGTTTCGGCCGAACTGCTCGACGCCATCTTCGCGCGCTTCTGCATCGGCAAGTGAGTCAGTCGCTGCGGCGGCGCACGCGGATGGTCCCCACCAGCCGGAACACACCCCACCCGAAGGCGACGCCCCCGAGGCCGAGGCCGAAGCGCGCCCAGAAGGCGCTCGTATCGCTCACCGGGTCTCCGATGCCGAGCTCAGGCAGCAGCAGGAAGACGGCCACCAGGATGAGGATGACTGCACCGAAGGCCATCCAGTAGAGGGCGACGACGGCGGGGTTGCCGGACAGGCCGATGTCCGAGAGCGCGAAGCTGCCCGGAGCGAGCGGGTTGATGCCGGGGGACAGGGTGGCATCGGGCAGCTCGCTGGGGTTGGCGCCGTCGACGGCGTTGAGCGCCAGCCGGGCCGTCTCGTCGTCGAAGCCCTTCTCTTTCATGCGCGCGATGGCCTCGGCGCGCGGCACCTTCTGTTCGACGAGGCGTTGGGCGTACGAGAAGGCGGTGCCCTCCCCTCCCCCGCTCTCGGCCGGCTTCGCCCCTTCATTCGGCGGAGCAGCGTCCCCCTGAGCGCTTGCGGGCGCCTCGGCAGGCGCCGTGCCTGGCGTCGATTCAGGGGGCGTGGACATGGGGTGGCTGAGTGTAGCGCCGAGTCAGCCGGCGGGAAGAAGTCCGCACCGGGCTTCAGGGGCAGGTCGCATCCGGCAGCGAGTCGCCGAGCGCGACGTCGTCAATCCGCTGCCAGGCGGGACCGCGCGCGAGCGACTCGGCCGCAGCGTAGACCTTGAAGAGGTGCAGCGCGTCGAGCCTCCCGGCCGCCCGGGTGCGGCCCACGTGGCCTGCCACGACGACACAGTCGACCTTCACCTGCAGCCGCCCGTCGTCTCCCGCGGCATGAACGCAGCGGGCCTCGAACAGCCCCCACCGGCCGACCGGCACCGGCGCGGTGAGGTTCTCGATGGTCCAGTCGCGCTGCCAGTTGGGCCAGAAGTCGCCGTGCACGCTCCAGAACAGCGCCCCCGTCGCCTCGTCGCGTTGGAGGTTGATGCCCAGCCGATAGGCGTTGCCGGTCTCCCACCACTCGATGACCTGGCGCCAGGCGCCCCTGGGCAGCAGCTGGTCCTCGAGGTCGGGCTGGAGGAAGAGCGCATGGCGGACGTAGCCACGACCCAGCGCATCGGCGTCGTCGTTGAGCAGCACGAACATGTTCCGCGCGCGGGAGCCGGTGCTCTGGTGGTCCGCGAGGACGGCCTGGTACAGCGCGCGCGAGGGCGCACCGCTTCGGCCGGGTACCGTTTCCAGCCGGGTCTCGATGATGGCGCCGATGTCCTCGCTGCTCGCGACCAGGTAGAAGAAGCCGCGCCGCGCCCCCGGCAGTCCGTCGCCCCAGGAAGCGCCCGTCTCGCTGTCGCGCCCGCCGAGCTGGCCGACGAAGCGCGAGTCCACCACCTCGGGGCCACTCAGCGTGGTGCCGGCTTCGAAGCCGGAGGAGAAGGTGCCCTGCCAGCCCACGGGTGGCGTGGCGGCTGGTGGCCGACAGCTCGCCAGAATGAAGAGGACGACGAGGCTCGCGCGGTGCAGCACGCCCGGAGCCTGCGGTGCGGGTTGGCTCTGAGCAAGGAGCAGGCCCCCGCCCCACCCGCTCCGCTTGCACCAGTGCGGGTTCGCTCCTCGGCTTCTCCGGCGGCGCGCGAGTCCGTGTTTCACGTGGAACGCCTCTCCGGTGCGGACGCCGCCGACGACACTCTCCCAACCGCCTCTCCGGAGGGCCGCGGGAGCGCCAGCGTCCAGCATTGGGCGCCGCCCTCGGCGTCGAGGTCGCCTCGCGTCCGGCGGTGCCATCAGTCGAGTCAGGTCGGTCGCGAGTCCGTGTGCCGCTTGAGGTGCACCAGCAGCAACCCCACCGCGGCCGCGGTCACCCCCGGGAGCCGCCGCAGTTGACCGACGGTGGCCGGCCGCGCGCGCGTCAGCCGCTCCTTCACTTCCGCGGACAGCCCCGGCACGTCAAAGCCGAAGTCGGAGGGGATGTTCCAGCCGTCGTGCGCCTCCGCGCGCCGCGTCCAGGCCGCGTCTGCCTGCTTCACGTAGCCGGCGTACTTCGCCTCCACCTCGACCTCCTCCGCCACCTCCGGGTCCAGCGCCGGCCGCTCCGGGTCCTCGGCGGCCAGGGCCGCATACGTCACCTCTGGGCGGCGCAGCTTCGGGAGCAGGCGCGCCCGCTCCAGCCGCTCCAGCTCGGCGCGAATCGAAGCCTGGCGTGCGACCGTCTCTCGCCATTCGTCCTGGCTCACCAGGCCCACCCGGTGCCCGTGGTGTCGCAGACGGAAGGCCGCCGTGCCCTCGCGCAGCACCAGCCGGTGCTCGGAGCGGCTGGTCAACATGCGAAATGGCTCGTCCACGCCCCGCGTCACCAGCTCGTCGATGAGCACCGCGCCGTGCGCCTCGTGTCTGCCCAACACCAACGCCGGGGCGCCCTGGACGTGCCGTCCGGCGTTGATGCCGGCCATGAGGCCCTGGAAAGCGGCCTCCTCGTAGCCCGAGGTGCCGTTGAGCTGCCCGGCGAAGAAGAGACCTCGCACGCGCCGGGTCTCCAGCGTGGGGTGCAGCTGGGTGGGCGGTGCGAAGTCGTACTCCACCGCGTAGCCGAAGCGGGCGACCTCCACCTCCTCGAGGCCCTCGATGCTGCGGAGGAAGGCGAGCTGGACCTCGGCCGGGAGGCTGGTGGACAGGCCCGCCGGGTAGACCAGGTCGCTCGTGTGGCCCTCGGGTTCCAGGAAGACGGTGTGGCGCGGCTTGTCGGCGAAACGCACGACCTTGTCTTCCAGCGACGGGCAGTAGCGCGGGCCGCGCCCGATGATGTGGCCGCGGAAGAGGGCCGAGGTGTGGAGGTTCTCTCGCACGATGCGGTGGGTGGTGTCGCTCGTCCAGGTGACGGCGCACTGGAGTTGCGGGCGGAGCGGGAAGGGCGCGCGCGGGGTGCGGAGGGAGAACGGCCGCGGCGCCTCGTCGCCGGGCTGGGGCCGGCAGCGCCCCCAGTCGATGGAGTCCTTCTTCAGGCGCGCGGGGGTACCCGTCTTGAAGCGGCCGAGCTCGAAACCGAGCGCGCGCAACGAGGAGGAGAGCCCAATGGCCGCGGCGTCTCCCAGCCGGCCGCCCACCTCCCGGGCGTCGCCGACGTGCATCAGCGCCTGGAGGAAGGTGCCGGTGGTGAGGACGACGGCGCGCGCAGAGAACTCCCGGCCATCGGTGAGGCGGACGCCGTCGATGCGCGTCTCGCCGGCGGCGGTGGAGGAAAGGAGGTCCTTCACCTCGCCCTCGAGGAGGGTGAGGCGGGGCTGGGCGCGCAGGGTGGCCTGCATGCCTTCGGCGTAGGCGTCGCGCTCGCAGAGGACGCGCGTGGCGCGGACGGCGGCGCCCTTGGAGGCGTTGAGGGTGATGAAGTGGGTGCCGGCGAAGTCGGCGGCGCGGGCCATCTCTCCGCCCAGCGCGTCGAGCTCGCGCACCAGGTGGCCCTTGGCGGTGCCGCCGATGGCGGGGTTGCAGCTCATGACCGCGGCGCGGTCGGCGCGGAGGGTGAGGCCGAGGGTGGAGTGGCCCATGCGGGCGCAGGCCAGGGCTGCCTCGCAGCCTGCGTGGCCGAGCCCCACCACGATGACGTCGAAGGCCTGCACGGGGTGCCTCCATAGCTGGAAATGGGGGAGGGTGCCCTCGGCGGGCGGCCTCGGGGTTTGTTTTGTCCTTCGGCGGACGGCCTGCGTTGGGTTTCTTGTCCTTCGGCGGACGGCCTCGTGGGTTTGTTGTCCTCCGGCGGACGGCCTGCGTCCCCTTCATCTGCCGTGCTCGTCTGCCTTCATTTGCCTTTCTTTTCTCCCTCTCATCCCCCGCCTTCTCTCCCGCTGGGAGAGAAGGGGCCGCCTCGCCGGCAGCAGTCACCGCTCTGCCTCCGTCC
>JBFMHF010000118.1:0-23333 GCA_040752975.1 Myxococcota bacterium | reverse complement strand
CCGCCCGCGCCGCCCCCTCCGCCCGTGCCGCCGAGATCGCCCACGCGCCGGCCCACGGTGCACGTGGGGGGATTGTCGTTGCGCACGCAGCCGCCCGCGCCGCCGCCTCCGCCGCCCCGCCCCGCGCTGCCCGCCTGACCGTTGGAGCCGGGCACCGTCGCCCAGTCGTCTCCCACCACCGCGCCCACCGCGGCGCCGCACGCCACCCCGGCCGGGAGGGCGGCACCGTCCGCGCCGTTCTGCGCCGCCCCCGCCGCGGGGCCTGTCCCGCCGCCGATCACGCAGTCGTACTTGCAGAAGGCCGCTTGCGAGGGATCCGAGTGCGAGTAGACCGAATTGGAGCCGCCCCGCCCGTTGCCCCCCGCGGTCGTCTGGTAGTCCTGCGGCTCGTTGTTCAGGTCGGAGCCCGCGCCAGGGTTGCCGCGCGTCCCCGTCGGGCAGGCCGCGTTGGTGCCAGGCGCTCCGCCGGCCTGGGTCTCGGCGACGCAGGTGGGCGTGTTGCACTCGCGTGCGGGCAGCCCGTTCTGCCCCGCCCCACCGTTGGCGCCCGCCAGGCCCGGGAGCGCGGGCGTCGCGTCACCGCCACGTCCCCCGACGACGTGGTTGTTCTGCAGCACCAGCTGCGGTGAGTTCTTCACGTACACCGCGTAGCTGTTCTTCGCCGCCTGCCCGGGCAGCGGCCGGGAGATCACGTCGTACCCGCGAATGGTGAAGCCCGCGAGGACGGTGCGGGTGGTGAGGCCCTCGGCGTTGACGGTGCCGCGCACGCTGCCGGTCGGCTCGGGCGCCTCGATCAAGGTGGGGAACTGGATCGGATCGCGCCGGGCGAAGAGGGGCGAGTAGCCGCCGTACAAGGACGCGCCGCCCTTCATCACCACCTGCTCCACGTAGGTGCCCTGCGCCACCAGGATGGCCGAGTGGATGCCAGGCCGGAAGGCGGTGATCGCCTCCGTGATGGTGCGGAACGGCGCGGTGCGGGTGCCCTGGCTCGACGAGGACTGGGCCCACACGTACAGCGCGGTCGCCGCCACGCCGTCGACGAGATCGCAGTTGCGGTCGACGTAGGGCAGACCGGGCTGCGGGTAGCTGGCGTAGAGGTCCGGCTCGTCGGAGGCGCTCTGCGCGGCGCACTCGCAGCCGTTGGTCTCCTCCCGGTCGACGTTGACGAACTGGTAGCCCACCGCGCAGGTGCCCGAGACGCAGGCGGACGGAGCGCCGAAGTTCGCCACGCACTCCCCGTCGGAGCTGCAGGTGCGGGTGCAGAAGTTGTTCGAGCACGTCTGGCCGGACAGGCAGTCCGCCGGGCCTGCGCACGGCCTCACGCATTGACGGTAGGTGGGGTGGCAGACGCGGCCTCCCGTGCACTCTCCGTCCAGTCGGCAGGCGCCGCCGCCCGGCACCCTCTCGGTGGTGCAGGACACGATGGCGCAGGCGGGGACGGTGCCCGCGGGGCCGGGGACACACCCGCCGATCGCGTGCTGGATGGTGGGACTCCAGCGGGCGCGGCAGTCATTCTGGCAGGCGCCGCAATGCGCGTCGGTGTCGTACGTGCCCGTTCCGCGGACGTTGATGAAGCCGTCGTCCACCACGCCGTCGCAGTCGTTGTCGCGCGAGTCGCACAACTCCACCGCCGTCTGAGAGGTGTCGCAGCTCCCGAAGGTGCCCTGGGCGCTGCACGTCTGCTCGCCGACACAGGTGGCCGTGCCCGCGGTGACGAAGCAGCTCCGCGAGAAGCCGGCGCGGGCCGGCGTGCACTGGCAGGAGTTGCCTTGCGGCACACACAGCTTGCTCCCGTTGACGGATTGGCAGGTGGCGCCGGCCGGGCAGCAGCCGCGCTCTCCCAGCCGTCCGGTGCAGCCCGCGTACACGGCGTTCTCGTCGCAGGCCTGCGCGCAGAAGGCGCCGGGATCGAAGCCGACCGTGACGCATTGATCTCCGGGCACCACGCAGTCCGCCGACGTGGTGCACGGCCGGCACTGGCTGGTGACGGCGCGCTCACACACCTGCGGCGAAGCGGTGAGTGACGGGTAGTAGCCCTTCTCGCAGAGGCGGGGCACGCAGGTGCGCTGGCCGCCGCGGAGCTCGCAGGTGGCCGCGCCGGGCACCACCACGCCGCCGTCCTTAAGCAGGTTCCCCAGCACCTCGTAGCAGTCGGTGCCGCAGCTCCCGCAGGCCCGCGGGCTGGTGTAGTTGCCCATGGCGTCGATGAGGCCGTCGTCGACGAGGCCGTTGCAGTTGTCGTCGGCGCCGTTGCACTGCTCCTCGGTGGGATCCGGCGCGCTGCAGGTGAAGCCGAAGCCCGCGTCTCCCAGCGGCCCGCAGCCCCACTTCCCCGTGCAGGTGACGCCCTTGCGGCAGTCCGGGTAGCCCGGCAGCCCGGTGGTGATGAGATCGGGATCGGCCTGGTCGACCAAACCGTCGCAGTCGTCGTCCTCGCCGTTGCAGAGCTCGACCGAGGCGTCGCGCGCGTCGCAGCCTGACCAGGTGGCGTTGGGCTGGCAGGTCTCGAAGCCGTAGCAGGTGCCCAGCCCGCTGCTGCGCTTGCAGCTGCGCTTGAGGCCCGCGCTCACCAGGCTGCAGGCGCAGGTGTTGGAGTCGGGCACGCACTGGCGCGCCACGCCGCCGTCCACCATCAGCGAGCGACAGGAGTAGCCCGACGGGCACGCGCCGGTGACGCTGCAGTCGCGCCCGCAGAAGGTGTCGCCCGCGATGGTGAGGCAGCGATCGCCCGCCACGTTGCAGTCGAGATCGACCTGGCACTCCAGGCACAGGGCCTGGAGGGGCGGCGCGCAGACGAAGCGATCCTTCCCCCAGCCCTGCTTGCACTCCCAGCCCTTCGCGCAGGCGAAGCCGGCGTCCGCGTCACAGCGGGCGCTGCACACCCCGCCGTTGCCGGGGCCTTTCGGGAGGCAGGGGCCGAAGAGGCACTCTCCGTCCTCGACGCACGGCCAGCCGAGATCGCCCGGCAGCCCCGCGTCGGGGATGAGGAAGCACTTCCCGTCGACGCAGTCCTTGCCGTCGGAGCAGTCGGACTTCTGCTTGCACTCGCAGGTGCCGTCCAACAGGCAGTCCGGCTCGCGGACGGAGCTGAAGCAGGCCGGAAAGGCCAGGAGCGCCACGAAGGGCGCCCACAGGGCGCGATGGGTTGCCATGTGCTTGACGTCCAGTCGCATCCAGGCGTCGGCCACGCCTGTGGGTGCGCACCATACCCGGGGATGAAACCGTGTCCAACCACCCGGGATTCGTCGCGGAACCTGGACGGCATGGTGCTACGAAGCGAGTCCGGGAGGACAGTCGATGGCCCGGGTGAAGCCGCTGTCCAGCGTGGTGGTGCCGACGGACTTCTCGGCGGGGGCGCACGGGGCGCTCGAGCGCGCGCTGCACCTGCGGCTGGGGCCGAAGGCGAAGCTGACCCTCATCCACGTGCTGCCCGACGACATCCCCGGGAAGTTGCGCAAGCAGGCCATCGAAGAGGCCGAGCGCAGCCTCGAGAAGGAAGTGGCGCGGGTGTACGCGCTGGCGCAGGCGCGGGGGGTGGCTCCGACGCAGTTCGTCACCGACGTGCTGGAAGGCGACGCCGCCCAGCAGATCATCAAGCGCGCGCACACGGTGGAAGCCGACGTCGTGGTGCTGGGGCGGCACGGGCGCCGGCCGGTGGCGGATCTCTTCATGGGCTCCACCGCGCAGAAGGTCGTGCGGGCGGGCGACGTGCCGGTGCTCCTCGCGCAGTTGCCGGCGGATCGCCCGTGGGACAGGGCGCTCGTCTCCGTGGACTTGAAGCGCTCCAGCATCGAGCTGGTGAAGGCGGCGCGGCCATTCCTCGCCCTCGCGAAGGACGTCACCGTCTTTCATTCCTCGCGCGTGCCCTTCGAGGAGTACGTGACGATGACGGGCGAGCTGACCCGCTCCTACCGCGAGGACTTCCTGAAGGACGCGCAGGACGAGCTCGCCGCGCTGCTCAAGAAGACGGGGCTCGAGGCGCTGACGGTGGCGCAGCCGGGCGATCCGCGCCTGCTGGTGCTCGAGGCCGTCCGCCAGCGCAACGTCGAGCTGCTGGTGGTGGGGCGCCACGAGAAGAAGCGGCTGCAGCGGCTCTTCATCGGCAGCGTGGCCGAATGGCTGCTCAACCACGCGAAGTGCGACGTGCTGGCGCTGCGCGTCTGAGCTGACCGCGGGAGTCAGCCGGGTGGTGCGAGCTGATTCGACGCCCCGGCCGCGCAGGGTGGGCCAGGCGTCGAGCGCCGTCATCCCGGCGTCGCTGAGGGGTCACGCTTCACCGCCGTGGGCTGTCGGCCCGCGCCCATGCACGCACCGGTGGAGCAGCACCGCCCCAATCTGAAAGCCGGCCGCGGAGACGCCCTGTTGGCGCTGGCCGGGGCCCTCGGTTGGCCCACACGAGCGCCCTCCGGCCCTCCCAGAGTTCAACGCCGGCGAGCGAGCTCGGGCGCCGCGTCGGCCACCACGGTGCGCTCCAGCTCCCGGGAGAACTCGGGATCGTCCCGGCGGATCGCCTCCAGCGCTCTGCGGGCGTGGGCCGTCCGCTCCCGCCAGGTGCGCTTGAGGGCGAGCTTCTCGGCGAAGGGGCAGCGCTCCTTCAGGCGGGTCCGACACCAGCGCACCACGTCCAGATCTTCGAGCAGCGCGTCGAGCGCTCGCATGATCATCGCGACTCCCTTCCGAACGAGCTCCGGCAGGTGTGAGCCGGCCCGCCCGATCGGGATTTCGCCCGTGCGCGGCACGACGCGGCCAACCCCGGAGAAGGGCTGGCCGCGCCATAAGGGGTGCGATGAGTCGGGCTACTTGAGGAAGGCCGTCACCGCGTCGGGCTTCGTCTCCCCGCCGGCGGGATCGATGATGACGCTCTTGCCCTTGGCCACGACGATCACCAGGCGATCGGACAGGGCGAGCGCGGCCTTGAGATCCGGCCGGGCCTTCAAGAGCGCGAAGTACGCGTCCGACAGGTACTTCACCTTGAGCTGCTTCGCGGAGCCGGACAGGGCCTCCGAGTCGATCCACCCGCCGTCGCGGTAGATGAAGGTGCGACCCGACGCAGTGCGGACGGGCTCGTTGACGCGGGCGCCACCCTCTTCGTCCTTCATCTTGCGCACGGCCTTCGACGCGGCGATCGCTTCCCGGCCGCCGCTGGCCTCGAGCGCCTTCTTCTCCGCCCCCCGGGCCGCGAAGGTGCTGGCGAAGTCATCCGCCTCGGGCTCGGCGGCGGGGGCCTGCGACGGCGCCGGCGCTCCGGCCAGCGACCCCGGCCGGCTCGGCATGAAGCCACCCGCGGCCCCCTTGGGCGCCATGTCACGCCGGCTCTCCTCCATCGGGCGATCCCACGGCCGCGGGGGCGGGGGCGGCTGGTTGCGCGCCACCGGCATCGGCGTGTCCTCCACCACCAGGTACGAGGTGTAGGGCGTGACGATGCCGTACTTCTTGCCGAGGGAGACGATCTCGTCCTTGAGCTCGGCCTTCTCGCCGTTCAAGCGGATCGCCTCGAGCAGGTAGCCCACCTTGCGGATCGCCCACAGCCGCGGCACGAAGTCGAAGCTCTTCCCGTCCTTCACCATCTCGCCGCGGTACTCGAACACCGTCTTCTTCCCGTTGACGTTGCCCGACAGGACGACGGTGGACTCCTTCGGCGTGCGGTAACGGCCCATCACCACCAACTGCTGGCCCTTGAAGAGATCGCCCAGGCGCTTCGGGTACACGTCGTAGGCCCCGAAGGCCGCGAGATCGAGCGCCACGTCGGCCAGCACCGGGTTGGCCACCTTGTCGTAGAAGCCGCCGATCTTCAGTTCGAAGTCCTTGCCGTCGCGCACGAAGTCGGAGGTGCCGGCGCCGTCCTCCGCGATGCGATCGAGCAGGCGCGCGTTGAGATCGTCGCCGACGCCGAAGGTGAAGACCCGGCTGCCCTTGTTGGACGACTTCGCGCGGGTGGCGATGGCGCTCTCTTCCGTCTCACCCACCGTGGGATGTCCGTCGGTGATGAACATCACCATGTGCGGGCGCTCGCCCTTGCCCTCTCCGTCTTTCAGCGCGCGGGCCAGCGCGTCGTCGATGGCGGTGCCGCCAATGGCCTCCAGGCCGCTGACGAACTCGAGCGCCTTCTTCACGTTGGCCTCGCTGGCGAGCTGCGGCTTCTCGAAGAGCGCCTCGACGTCAGTGGAGAAGCGCACCACGTTGAACTCGTCCTTCGGGTTCAGCTTCTGCACGCAGTACTTGAGCGAGTCGCGCGCCAGCTTGATCCGATCGCCCATCATCGAGCCGGACGTGTCCATCACGAAGGTGATCCGCTTGGCGATCACCTCGTCGGCCTTCGTGTCCGTCTTCGGCGAGATGAGCGCCATGAAGAAGCCCGGCTGCTCCTGATCGGGCCGGTGCGAGAGCAGCGTGAGGCCCACCGCCTTGTCGGACACGGTGTAGAAGAGATCGAGGTCCCTGGAGATGTCGGTGCCCGGGCCCATCTCCAGGCCGGCGACGGCGTCGTTGTCATTCTTCCGCGACACGCCGATGCGGTGGGTGGGCGAGTAGATGCTGCGCAGCGGCGTCTTCGACTTGATCGTCGCGGAGAAGACGAAGTCCTGCTTCACGTTGAGGCGCGGCGCCCCGCGCGAACCGGCGCCCAGCGGGTAGTGGTACTGGTAGAGGCCGCCGGTGAAGTCCAGCACCTGCGAGAAGGACAGCTCGATCTTCTGCTCGCCGTTGGCCGGCACCGGGAAGACGCGCGCGCGGAAGGCGTCGGTGTCGATGTACTCGAGCAGGCCGGGATCCTGGAGGCGCCGGACGATGCCCTCGTAGATCTCCGCCGCCTTCTGCTTCTCCAGCACCTCGCCCTTCGTCTTCTTCCCGTTGATCCACAGGTAGAAGTCCTGCAGCGCGGCGCCCTTCGGCAGCGGGAAGACGAAGTGCGCCTCGAGCTGCCGGTTGGACGAGTTGACGAAGACCTGTTCCACCTTCGTCACCGCCGCGCCGTCGACGATCTCCGCGGACACGCGCTGGTACTTGATCCCCAGCGGGCCCATCGAGGTGTCGGTGGGAATCAGCATGCCCTGCGCGAGCGCCAGCGGCGCCGCCAGGACGACCAGAGCCAGGACCAGTCGGTTCATACCCCCTCCAACGCGTGAGATCGCCCGACGATCTCACAGTCGCGGCCGAAAGACCCGAGGAGTTCCGCGGGCCTTGGCCCGGCCCGGCCTTTTCCCTACATTGCGCCGCGCAATGACGAGCGCCACCGCCCGCAAGCCGCAGGACGACTTCAACTGGGATGTGCTGGGGCCGCTGGGGCTGATCGGCCTGGTGCTGCTGTTGGCGCTGAAGTTCGTCGGGGCGCGGCCCTTCGGCCTCGACAACGACAACTCGGCGCAGTGGCTGCAGTTCGCGATCGCAGGCGGGGCCCTGTGGGTGATGGCGTGGGGCTACCAGCTGGCGCGGCAGGGCAAGCCCGGCCACAAGCAGGTGCTGCGCGATCGCCTGCTGGTGGTGCTGGGGGCGTCAGCCTTCTTCGGCTACTTCAACTTCGGCCATCTGCACTTCAACAACTTCGTCCACGTCTGGGACACGTACCACTACTACATGGGGGCGAAGTACTTCCCCGAGGTCGGCTACGAGAACCTCTACGACTGCGCCGCGGTGGCGGACTCCGAGAGCGGCCGCACCGACGAAGTGCGCCGCCGCACCTTCACGGATCTGCGCACCAACATCATCGTCAAGTCCGACGCGGTGCTGGCCAACCCGCAGGCCTGCAAGTCCCACTTCAGCCCGGAGCGCTGGGAAGCCTTCAAGAAGGACATCAACACCTTCCGCGGCTTCGTGAACGAGACGCGGTGGAAGGAGATCCACCTCGACCACGGCTACAACGCCACGCCCGTCTGGACGCTGGCGGGCATCGCCCTCACCAACACCGGGCCGGCGTCGATGGCGCAGCTGACGCGCCTCAACCTGCTCGATCCCCTCTACCTCGCCCTCACGCTGCTCGTGATCTGGTGGGCCTTCGGGCCGCGCGCCTTCGCCGTGGCCGCGCTGGTGCTGGGCACCAACTTCCCCAACCGCTTCTACTGGACGGGGGGCGCCTTCCTCCGGCACGACTGGCTGTTCTACCTGGTGGCGTCGATCTGCCTGCTGAAGAAGGAGAAGCCCTTCCTCGCCGGCTTCGCCTTCGCCTACGCGACGCTCTTGCGCCTCTTCCCCGGGCTGGTGGCGATTGGGCCCGCCATCGCCGCCTTCGAGTACTTCCGCGTCCACCGGAAGCTCGACCCGCGCTTCCTCAAGTATGTGGCCGGCGGGGCGGTGGGCACGGCGCTCCTGTTCGGCTCGTCGCTCGCCTTCTTCGGCGGCATCGACACCTGGCAGAAGTTCAAGACCAACACCGTCAAGCACGCCAACACGCCCCTCACCAACCACATGGGCCTGCGCACGGTGCTGTCCTGGCGGCCCGACACGATCGGTCAGAAGACGGTGCAGGGCGGCACCATCGACCCCTGGGCCAGGTGGAAGGCGACGCGGCTGGAGAAGTGGCACGAGGCGCTGCCGCTCTTCTTCCTCATCTTCGCCGCGTCCATCTACCTGGTGTGGCTGGCGCTCAAGCAGAGCGGGCCGGACCCCTGGCTCGCGTCGGCCCTGGGCATCGGCTTCATCGTCGTCGGCTCGGAGCTGACCAACTACTACTACTGCTTCCTCGCCGGCATCGCGCTGCTCCATTCCCAGCGGCGCGAGGTGGGCATGATGATCGCCGCGCTGGCGATGGTGACGCAGTTCATCAACTGGCACCCGCTGCCGTGGATGAGCGGGTGGCTCGACGAGCAGTACGTCACCATGACGCTCGCCACCCTCTTCACGGTCTGGGGCATCGCCTGGCTCTTCACGAAGTGGGGCGTCGAAGCGGCCCTGCCTCCCGAGCCCGAGCCCGCGGTGATCTTCGCGGGCCCCTCCGACGCGCCTGCGCGCGCCGAGGACAAGGACAGGCAGGACAAGAGGGACAAGAAGCAGAAGAAGAAGCGCTGAGAACGCGCGAAGGCGCCCCGGTGCTCCGGAGCGCCTCCGCGAGAGCGTCCCCTGTGCGCCGCGTCACTTCTTCGCGGGCGCGGCGGCCTCCTGCTTGATCAACTCCGCCTCGACGCTGATCTCCACCTCGTCACCCACGAGCACGCCGCCCGCCTCGAGGGCCACGTTCCAGGTCAGCCCGAAGTCCTTCCGGTTGATCTTCGCGGTGCCCGTCACGCCGCGCGTCACGGCCTTGGTGAATGGGTTCTTCACCTCGCTGGTGACGGCCGTGTCGAGGGTGACCGGCCTGGTGACGCCGCGGATGGTGAGGTCCCCCGTCACCTTCAGCTTGTCGCCGGCCTTCTCGATCTTCGTCGACTTGAAGGTGATGTTCGGGAACTTCTCCACGTCGAAGAAGTCCTTCGAGCGCAGGTGATCGTCGCGCTTCTGCTCCTTGGTGTTGATCCCCTTCACGTCGATGGTGACGTCCACCTTCGACTTCGTCACGTCCGCGTCGTCGAGCTCCACCTTCCCCGTCACCTTGCCCAGCGTGCCCTTCACGTTGGACACCATCATGTGGCGCACCGAGAAATTCCCCGACGCATGCGCGGAGTCGATGTCCCAGGTGGACGCGAGGGCGAAGGGGGAGGCCAACAGCACGACGGACAGCAGCAACTTCTTCATGTCTCTCTCTCCTGTGGTTGAGGTGGCCCAATTCTCATGAGCCAGGTGCCGCATCCGCTAAGCAATCGTGCGGCCGCTGTGTAACCGGCCGACTTCTCTGTGCCATTCCGTTTTCAGCGCCGCTGTCTACCTCTCAATTCGGTGGCATGCCTCTCGTTTCGAGAGCCTGGGCGAGGGCGCAAGGCCGTGCGTGAAGAAGTCCTCCTCGCCTTCATGGCCGTGGTGGAGAGGGCCGGCTCCAGCTTCGTCTTCCCCACCCAGACGGTGCACCTCGTCCGGCCGAAGGCCCCGGGCCCTTCAGTCCCCGTCGCACACCAGCCGGCCGACGTCCGCCCGACACCGCCCGCCGGGCAGTTGGCTGCAGCGCACCTGACCCAGCTCGGCCGCGCAGCCCCACCCGCAGGCCAGCGATCCGAAGTCCCGCACGCACTCGGCGGGGGGCGCATCGGCTTGCGGCAGCACCAGCGGATCCCAGCAGTCCACCCGCCCGAAGTCGGCGATGCACAGCCCGTACGGCGTCTGCGCGCACTTCACGTCGGCGCCCACCGCCTGGCACCCGTAGCCGCAGGCAGTCACCCCGGCCGACACCAGGCAGGAGGCGCGCGGGAGGCTCCACCCGCCCTGCGGAGGATCGAAGCACACCACCCCGCTGGCCGTGCCGTGGCAGATCCCCGCCGGCGTCGCCGCGCACCGCACCTCGCCCGCCGACGCCGCGCACGCATAGCCGCACGCCGTCTGGCCAAACCCCGTGAGGCAGGTGGGCAGCGGGTGGGACAGCACCAGCGCCGCGAAGTAGAGGGCCGCCGTCATCGCCCGTCAGCCGACGGGCGTTCGCCAGAGGTATTCAGCGAGTCAGGCCGGGCGGGCCTTCACCTGGCCGCCGCCGTGGCGGGCCCGCGCCGCTTCCCGCTCGTCCAGCCAGATCACCAGCGGGCTGGCGATGTACACCGACGAGTAGGTGCCGACGATGATGCCCAGCAGCATCGCCGCCGCGAAGTCGAAGATCTCCCCCACCCCGAAGATGAGGAGCCCCACCAGGGACAGCGACGTCACCCCGCCGGTGAGGATGGTGCGCGAGAGGGTGTCGTTGACGGCGATGTTGATGATCTCCGGCAGCGGCTTGCCCTTGTACTTGACCATCTCCTCGCGGATTCGATCGTAGATCACGATGGTGTCGTTGATGGAGTAGCCGAGGATGGTGAGCAACACCGCGATGGACGTCAGGTTGAACTCGCGCCGGCTGAGCAGGAAGTAGCCGCACACCATCACCACGTCGTGCAGCATCGCCAGCAGCGCGCCCGGGCCGAACTTGAGGTCGAAGCGGAAGGCCACGTAAAGGAGGATCGCCACCATCGCGTAGAGGAGCGCCATGATCCCCTTGTTGCGCAGCTGCTTGCCCACCTGCGGGCCGACGTAGTCGACGCGGCGGACCTCGAACTGCGCGCCGCCCATGCCCGTCTTGAGCGCCTGCGTCACCTTGTCCGCCATGCCCGCCGAGACGATCTGGTAGTCGAAGGCGCCGTTGACCTCGCCCAGCTCGCGCACCTGCTTCACGCCCGTGCCCGACTGCTCGACCGCCGCCTTCAGCGCCGCCGGATCCACCTTCGCCTTGTAGCGGACGTTGATGAGGCCGTTGTCGAGGTCCTTGGTGAGGCTGGTCACCTCACCCGCGCCCCGCAGCGCGGCCTCCGCTGCCTTCTCGCTCTCCTCGGTCAGCTGGGTGACGCCGCCCATGCGGAGGATGAAGGAGTTCTCTTCTGCCGCTCCGATGCCCTGCACCTGGGGCTCCTTGAGCCCGCCCGCCTTGGCGCCTTCACGCACCTGCTCGGCCGTGGTGGACGCCGCGAACTTCACCTCGACCACCGTGCCGCCGGCGAAGTCGACGCCCAGCTCGAAGCCGAACAGCGCGATGCCCAGCAGGATCGCCAGGTTGACCACCGTGCTGATGTAGATGGCGATCTTCCGCTTGCCGATGAAGTCGAAGGTGGTCTTGCCCTTGATGATCTGCATCATGGCCGTTTGTCTCCTCTGGCCAGACGGCCCTTAGATGGACACCGTCTCGGCGTTGCGGCCGTGGACGACCCAGGTGGTGATGAGGCGGGTGACGACGATGGACGTGTAGAGCGACGCGATGATCCCGATGATCAGCGACGTGGCGAAGCCGCGAATCGGCCCGGTCCCCGTGAACCAGAGGATGGCACCGGCGATCAGCGTGGTGACGTGCGCGTCGAAGATGGTCCAGAAGGCCCGGTCGTACCCGTTGTCGATGGCGGTGCGCGCCGACTTGCCCGCCGCCAGCTCCTCGCGCACGCGCTCGTTGATCAGCACGTTCGCGTCGACCGCGATGCCCAGCGTCAGCACGAAGCCGGCGATGCCCGGCAGGGTGAGCGTGCCTCCGAAGAGCGCCAGGCCCCCGAAGATGAGCGCCCCGTTGAGGATCAGCGCCACGTCGGCGATCAGCCCCGACAGGCGGTAGTAGACGGCCATGAAGAGCACCACCAGCACCAGGCCCACCAGCGCCGCGAGCGTGCCCTTCTTGATCAGCTCGTCTCCCAGCGAGGCGCCGACCTGGCGAATCTCACCGGTGGTGACGGGCGCAGGCAGCGCGCCGGCCTTGAGCGCCAGCGACAGCATCTGCGCCTCCTTGAGCCGCTCCTGCACGTTTCCGCGCCGGCCCAGCGTGATGCGGCCCGAGCCACCCGAGATGCGCTCCTGAATGGTGGGCGCCATCACCACGTTTTCGTCCAGGACGATCGCCATGCGCTTGTTGACGTTGGCGCCCGTGAGCTGATCGAGATCCGAAGCGCCCTGGGCGTCGAACTGGAAGTTCACCTGCACCGAGTTGTCCTGGGGGTTCTGGCTGGCCTCCGCGCCGGTGAGCGAGTCACCCGTGAGCGGCACGTCTTTCCCCACGAGGAAGGTGAAGTACTTGAGGCAGCTCTTCCCGTTCTCCGACTCGACGCAGTGCAGGAGGATCTGCTTGCCCTCGGGCGCCTTGCCCTTGACGTAGTTGATCAGCGCCTCGCGATCGGTGCCCACCAGGTATGGCGGCGGCGGCGCGCTGCCGTCCTCGTCCTCCCGCGTGGTGACCAGGGAAATGCCCGCGTTCGGGTCCGGCGGCGTGCTCTCGTACAGCTGCTTGAAGACCTCGGGGTTCTCGTCCACCAGGCGGAACTCGAGCTGCGCCGTGGTGCCGATCAGCTCCTTGGCCTGCTCAGGGTCTGACTGGCCGGGCAGGGAGATCTGAATCGAGTCCGTGCCGAGCCGCCGCACGTCGACCTCGGCCACGCCCCACTTGTCGATGCGCTTGCGGATCACCAGCATCGCCTGGTCGACCGCCTCGTTCATGAAGTAGTCCACCTGGGCGTCGTTCAGCTTGAGCACCAGCGCCGCGCCGTTGCGCGACTGGCGGGTGAAGTCCTCGAAGGTGCTGAGCAGCTCCTTCTCGATGGCGTCCATCGTCGCCGGATCCTTCGCCGTCAAGGTGACCAGCAGGTTCTCCGGGTCCGTGGAGGACGTCACTTCCCCCAGCTTCTTCTGGGTGACCCAGTTGGTCATCTGCAGCGCGCGCCGCTCAGCCCGCTTCATCAGCGCGGTGCGGGTGTCGACGCGCATCACCATGTGGATGCCGCCCTGCAGGTCGAGGCCCAGCGACAGGCGGTACTTCGCGCTCGGCGCCCACGCCGGCATCACCTCTTCCAGCTTCTTCAGGTTGTTGCGATCGGCGCGATCGAGCACGAAGAACGAGTAGTAGCTCGGCACCAGGAGCCACGCCGTGCCGAGCGCCACCAGCAGCACCACCACCAGGCGCGTGTACCAGTTGCGGTCCATCGCTCACTTCTCCTCTTTCTTGACGTCCCCGTCCGTCGCCTTCGCCGGCTCGTTCGTCGGCAGGCGCCCCTGGATGCTGGACTTGAGCATCTTCAGCTTCACGCCCGACGCGACCTCGAGGGTCACGATCTTGTCCTCGACCGAGAAGATCTTCCCGAGGATGCCGCCCTGGGTGATCACGTCGTCGCCCTTCTTGAGCGACGAGAGCAGGGCCTGCTGCTCCTTCATCTGCTTCTGCTGCGGCCGGAAGACCAGCAGGTAGAAGATGAAGAGGACGCCGATGAGCAGCGGGGCCGTGTCGAGCAGGCCGGGGGCCTTGGCTTGCGCCAGGACGAAGGGAAGGGAGGCAGGGAACATGGTGTGCAAGAGGCGGCGCGTATACCGCTGAGGTGGGGACGCAGCAAGCGCACACCGCGAGATCTGTGCTATGGGCCCCGGCCCATGATTCGACAGTCGTTTCTGATGGTTGTGCTCTGCGGTCTGGCGCTCACCCCGCTCGCGGGCTGCAACGCGGTGACGGTGGGAAACACGTGCGACACGCGCGAAGACTGCGTGCCGGGCCAGGACTGCTTCTCGGCTCCCGGCGGCTTCTGCACCCGCGGCTGCACCGAGCCCGGGCGGACCACCGACTGCCCGAGCGGCACCATCTGCACCTTCTTCGGCCAGATCCAGGTGTGCAGCCCCATCTGTGACTCGGCCGGCGAGTGCCGCAACGACTACGAGTGCGTCGAGGCGGGCGGCACCACCGCCCTCAAGGCCTGCCGCCCCGTGAAGTGACGGCGGAGACACTTCGATTCCCGCCTAGCCCCGCCGGCGTCCAGAGACGTCAGCCGCTCGAAGCGTCACGGAGGCGTCGCCGGGCGCGCCAGGAAGTCCCTGACGAACTGCGCGTAACGATCGCCCTCGATCGCTGCGCGCGCGTCCGCCATCAGCCCGAGGAAGAAGTGCAGGTTGTGCAGCGTGGTGAGGCGGTTGATCACCACCTCCTGCGCGTTGAAGAGGTGCCTCAGGTACGCGCGCGAGAAGGTGCGGCAGGTGTAGCAGGCGCACGCGGGATCCAGCGGGCGCTCGTCGCGGGTGTAGCGCGCGTTCTTCAGCACCAGCTTCCCCTCGCTGGTGAAGAGGAGCCCGTTGCGCGCGCTGCGGGTGGGCAGGACGCAGTCGAACAGGTCCACGCCGGCGCCCACGCAGGTGACGAGGTCGAGCGGCGTGCCGACGCCCATCAGGTAGCGCGGCTTGTCCTTCGGGAGCAGCGCCGCCGAGTAGGCCACGCCCGCGTGCATCTGCGCCGGCTCCTCCCCCACCGCGAAGCCGCCCAGCGCGTAGCCCGGCAGGTCGATGGCGCACACCTCCTCCGCGTGGCGCCGGCGCAGCTCCTCGTCGAGCCCTCCCTGGACGATCCCGAAGAGGCTCGAGCGCTGCCGGTGCCACGCCTTGACGCAGCGGTGCAGCCACCGCGTGGTGCGCGCCATCGACGCCTCCATGTACGCGCGCTCCGACAGCGCCGGCGGGCACTCGTCGAAGGCCATGATGACGTCGGCGCCCAGCACCTCCTGGATCTCGATGCTGCGCTCCGGCGTCAGCACGTGCCGCGTGCCGTCCACGTGCGACTGGAAGCTGGCCCCCTCCTCGGTGATCTTCCGCATCTCCGCGAGGCTGTAGACCTGGAACCCGCCGGAGTCCGTCAACAGGGCTCCGTCCCACGAGATGAAGCGGTGCAGGCCCCCGAGCGCGCCGATGAGCTGCTCCCCCGGCCGAAGCATGAGGTGGTAGGTGTTCCCGAGGATGATCCCGGCCCCCAACGTCCTGAGGTCGTCCGGCGCGATGGCCTTCACGCTGCCGGCGGTGCCGACGGGCATGAAGACGGGCGTCTCGATGACACCGTGGGGCGTGTGGAGGCGCCCGCGCCGCGCGCCGGTGGTGGCGTCGACGTGGAGCAGCTCGTAGCGCACCAGCGACGGGGAGACGCGTTGATCGCCCCGCTGCTCCGGGGGCGGCAGCCCGCCGTCGCTCACGGCGCCCCTCCGTCGATGAACATGGCGTCACCGTAGCTGAAGAAGCGGTAGCCCTCGCGCACGGCCTCCGCGTAGGCCTCCAGCGTGCGCTCCCGGCCGAGGAAGGCGCTCACCAGCATCAACAGCGTGGACCTGGGCAGGTGGAAGTTCGTCACCAGCGCGTCCACCACCCGGAAGCGGAAGCCCGGCGTGATGAAGATGCGCGTGTCCATCGCCCCGGCGCGCACCACCTCCGCGTCGGCCGCGAAGGACTCCAGCGTGCGCACCACCGTCGTGCCCACGGCGATGATCCGCCTTCCTTCCCGCCGCGCGCGCCGAAGTCGCTCGGCCGTCTCCTCGGGGACGGCGCAGCGCTCGGCGTGCATGACGTGCCTCGAGACGTCGCCCTCCCGGACGGGGAGGAAGGTGCCAGGACCGACCTCGAGGGTGACGAAGGCGCGCTCGACGCCGCGCCGGGAGAGCGCCTCGAAGATTGCCGGGGTGAAGTGGAGGCCCGCGGTGGGCGCGGCCACGCTGCCCTGCTTCCGCGCGTACACGGTCTGGTACCGCTCCTCGTCGTCCGCCGTGGGGGCGCGCTCGATGTACGGGGGGAGCGGCAACCGGCCCGCCCGGGCGATGGCCTCTTCGAGGGTGGAGAGGGCCGAGGTGAAGCGCACGTGGACCTCGCCGCCGCCGCGGTCCTCCAGCACCTCGGCGGTGAGGCCCGCGTCGAACTCGAGCTTCGCGCCGGGCTTGAAGCCCTTGGAGGACTGCCCGAGGCAGCTCCAGACGCTGCCGCTGGCCCCGGCCTTCAGCGCTGCCTCCGTCTCCACCTCGGCCACGGGTCGCACCAGGAGCAGCTCCGCGCGACCGCCCGTGCCGGCCTTCCTGCCCAACAGACGCGCGGGGATCACGCGGGAGTCGTTGAGCACCAGCACGTCGCCCGCGCGCAAAAGGCCGGGGAGATCGCGGAAGGCGAGGTGGGCCCTTCGCCCAGTGGTGCGATCGACGTGCAGCAGACGGCTGGCGTCGCGCTCAGGCAGGGGCGCCTGCGCGATGCGCTCAGCCGGCAGCGGAAAGTCGAAGTCGTCGGTGTGCACCTGCGGGGCGGATACCGGGCGGCACGCAGGAAGACAAGGACGGGCCCGGCCGCCCTCGGAGGTGTCCCCCGAATCCACCGCTCGGGGCGCGCCTAAGGGCTCCTCCCCCCGAGTCCTACTCGTACAGCGTCTGCAGCTCCGTCCCCGGGTAGTAGTGCTGGAGGATCTTCTCGAAGCCCCACCCCTTCTCCGCGTACACGCGCGCCCCCCACTGGCACATCCCGGCGCCGTGGCCGAAGCCATGGCCGTCGAGCCGCCAGCCGTCCTTCGCCTTCTCGACCTCGAAGTCGAGGCTCTTCAGCTTCATGTACCCGACGCGCTCGCGAAACGTGACGGCGTCGACGCTGCGCGGGCCCACGGCCACCCGCCGCACACGTCCGGTCCGGGTGCGCCCCTGCACCTCGAGCCCCGCGGCCTTCTTGAACAGCGCCGCGAGCTCCTGCGCGTTGAGCGTCAGCGTCCAGTGACTCGACGGGAGCTTCCCGCAGGGGCAGTCGACGGCCCTGAGGTACGGAAGATCTCGCCCCAGCGCGTCGGCGCCGGCCTCGGTGCGTCCGCCGCAGCTCGCGTGGAAGTAGGCCTCGATGGGCTGCAGCATCCAGGTGAGGACCAGCCCGCGCGTGCCGTCGACGGCCTCGCGGGTGCGCTGATCCTCCACGTCCAGCCCCTTGTACACCTGGCTGATGACGGAGCTGCCGAGGTGAAAGGGCTGGCCGTACTGCTCGAGCTTCTTGTTGAGGGCGTAGGTGCGGGCGGCGACCGCCTGGGCCTTGAGCGCCTCCAGCGGGAAGGAGCGCGGCATCTCGCTGCCCAGCACGCCCACCAGGTACTCCTCGAGGGGCAGGACGTTGATCGCCAGCAGCTTCGACTTCCCCGGCAGCACCACCACGTCACCGTGCACGCGCGTGCCCAGGGCCGAGAGCGTGCCGGGCTTCGCCGCCCGAAAGCGCAGCACCTCGCGCGGGCTGGGCTTGCCGTCGATGGCGAGGTGCCCGCCGGACCATGTCACCGTCGCGCGCTCGCCCAGCGCCTCGAACTGCGCCTCGTCGTCGTCGTCGCCGACGGACAGTCCCTCTCCGGACAGCTCCACCGAGGCGACCTCACCGCCCATCGCGATGCGCATCGTCTCCGCCGCCCGGGCTCCGCCGGACAGCACCAGAGTCGCCAGCAACGTCAGCCGCAGCACCATGTGCCGTCGAGTGTACGAAGCATGGAGAATCCCTCAAGAAATCGGCAGAGTGCGGGCGATGCTGGACGACGCGGCGATCCACGAGGCCCTCGCGCGCACGCCGCCGCGCTCGGCGCAGGTGGTGATGCGGGTGGGCCTCGACGGCTGGACGCTGCCCGAGCTGGCTTCCCGCTATGGCGTCTCGGCGCAGGCTGGCGCCGTGCTGCTCCTTCGCGCGCTGCGTGACTTCGACGCGGCCGTCGCCCGCCGAAGCACTCCGGCTCCTCCGCTGCCGGACGACGAGGAGCGCGACGCGGCGCGGGCGCTGGCGCAACAGCTGGCCCTGTCCGCCCGCCCAGCAGGCGCCGCGGCGGCCGCCGGCGGGGAGGGAAGCGTGCCCCCGTCCGCGGTGCGCCTGGCCGCGTCCCCTGAGGCCCCTGCCGAAGCATCGGGCGCCGAGGCCTCGCGTGGCCAGGTCTCCGCTTCGCGGGCCTCGAGCGCCCCGCCACCGGGTGGGGCCTCAGCGCATCCAGCTTCGACTTTGCAGCGCCCGGAAGCGTCCGCGACCGGCGCGTCCTCCGGGGAGCCTCCTGCCTGGCCAGCCGACATCCCGCCAGCTCCTGAGTTCGGAGACACGCCGGGCCCCTCGCCTGGTGGCGGCGCTGCGGTGGCCACCTGGCTCGAGTACCTCCGCGCCCTCGCCGCGCACCGCGACGCCGTCCGCCAGCGCATCGCCGCCGCCGAGGAAGCGGCCGCCCGCTCTCCCGCCCGCGCCCGGGAGACCTGGCTACGCCGGCTGGCCATCGTCGCCATCCTCGCCTTGAGCGCCTGGTTCTACTGGAAAGAGCAGCAGCGCCCGCCGAAGCCTCCGCCCAACATCCCCGTGCGCGGCTCCCGTAGTTTTTGACGCGACGCGGCCAAGGCCGTAGGAAGCACGCATGCGCACCGCTCTCGCCGGCCTGCTGTCGCTGTGGCTCCTCGCCTGCCCCAAAGGCCCGACCACCACCGTCTCGGGCTCCGACGACGAGCAGATGGACCGCTACGCCTCCCAGCTCGAGGAGATCCGCACCCGCGGCGAGGTGGAGTGCAAGGACGCGTGCTCGCTCAAGTCGAAGGTGTGCGACATCTCCACCGCCGTCTGCGCCATCGCCGCGAAGAACGCGGACCGCGAGGACTTCCAGAAGAAGTGCGTGACGAGCCAGGAGGAGTGCGCCTCCTTCAGCGAGAAGTGCTCGAGCTGCTCGAAGTGACGCGACAGGGCGTCCTTTCGCTAGACTGCCCGACGTGACCCTCACGTCCTCCGTCCTGCTGGCGATGCTGCTGTCGGCAGAGCCCTACACCCGCACGCCCGGCAGCCCCGTGTCGGAGCCGATCCCCGTCGAGCAGGCCGCGGCGATCGCCCTCGATCAGCGTGACGCGCAGGCCGAGGTGGCGAAGAAGTACGGCAACAAGAAGCCCAGCGAGCTGACCAACGAGGAGCGTGCGGCGATGATCCGCGACCAGGCGGCCGCGGAGCAGAAGGTGCTGGACAAGCACGGCGTCGACAGGAGCACCTGGGCGCGCCAGCAGATGGCGAAGAGCCCCAAAGAGGTGGCCGCCCAGAAAGAGGCGGAGAAGAAGCTGGACCAGAAGCGCCAGGACGAGGCGAAGGCGAAGGCCGAGAAGGACCAGGCCGGCGAGAAGGAAGTCGAGGTGCAGCGCGGCTTCAGCGACGCCAACCCCGTCACCATGGAAGAGAAGCCGGGCGAAGGGGTCGCGGTGGAACAGGGCCTCCCTTCTGAGGCCGCCGCGGATCAGGCCGAAGCCGCAGGGCAGGACCAGCCGTCGGACGGGTCAGGCGCAGAGGCCGGCGACAAACCCGCGAAGGGCGGCAAGGCGGGCAAGGCCGGCGCAGCGAAGCCGAAGGGCGGCAAGGGCAAGCGCTGACGATCAACGCGCCCGCGCCTGCCACACCTCGTCGTACGGGCAGGCGCAGTCCGTCTCCTCGGGCTCCGGGTAGGCGATGCGCGCGCCCCGAAAGCTGCGCAGGACGGTCTCACCCGGGCGCCGCTCCACCACGTAGTCCGGCTGCAGCGTGACCTTCCCTCCGCCTCCGGGGAGATCGACCGCGAGGTGAGGCACCGCCAGGCCCGACGTCCAGCCGCGGAGCGCCTCGAGGATCTCCACGCCCTTCGCCAGAGGCGTCCTCAGGTGCTCACAGCCCTGCGCGACGTCCATCTGGTGCAGGTAGTACGGCCGCACCCGGGCCTTGAGGCACTCGTGGTTCAGCTCGCGGATGATGCGGGCGTCGGAGTTGAGGCGCCGCATCAGCACCGCCTGGTTCTCCACGGGCACGCCGTGATCGACGAGCCGCTCGCAGGCCGCGCGCGCCTCCGTCGTGAGCTCCCTGGGGTGGTTGAAGTGGGTGATGACGAAGAGCGGCGCGTACCTCCGCAGCAGGCGCGCGAGGGGCTCCGTCACGCGCATCGGGAGGCACACGGGGATCCGCGTCCCGATGCGGATCATCTCGACGTGGGGAATGGCGCGCAGCGGCCCCAGCAACTCCTCCAGCCGCTCGTCGGAGAGCAGCAGGGGATCGCCGCCGGAGATCAACACGTCGCGCACCCCTGGCGTCGCACGCACGTAGTCGATGGCCTCCTTGAGCGCGGTGCGGCTGAGTTCGGCCTCGCCGCCCCTGGTGATGCGCCGCCGCGTGCAGTGCCGGCAGTAGGTGGAGCAGGTGTCGGTGGCCAGCAGCAGCACCCGATCGGGGTACTTGTGGACGATGGCCTCGACGGGCCGGTGGGGATCCTCGCCCAGGGGATCCAGCCGCTCGCCGGGGCGCACCCGCGCCTCCTGCCGCACCGGGATGGCCTGCATGCGCACCGGGCAGAGCGGGTGCTTCGGATCGACGAGCGACAGGTAGTACGGCGAGATCCCCAGCCGGAAGATCGCCGCCGTCTCGTCCAGCCCCGCGCGCTCCGACTCGGTGAGGGGAATCAGCCGCCCCAGCGTGGCCGCGTCCCGCACCGCGTTGCGCATCTGCCAGCGCCAGTCGTCCCACTCCGCGTCGGTGGCGTCGGGAAAGAGCTCCGCCCGGCGATCCGGGGGCAGCGCCCTCCCCGAGGGGACGGACGGTTGGGTGACGGGCGTGACGCTCACGGCGCGCGCTGTACCGCATCGGGCGTGGCCGAGGGAAGCCTGGGCGTCCTCACCGCCCCGGTCGTCCATCGCTGAGCGCCACGGCGACGCACGGGAAGTCGGCCGTGAACTGCTCGAGGCGTGCCCGAATCCCGGTCGCGTCGAAGCGACCAGTGACGAGCGTCCGATCGAGCTCGAAGCGCACGGCGGTGCCTGTCGATGAGGTGTCCCCCACCCTGCGGAGCCCGCTCGCCGTCTGCCCGCGCTCAAAGCGCTGCTCCCACGTCCCGCCGTCTCGGCGCACCGTGACGACGCACCACGCCGAGAGCGCGGTGACGACGCAGACCCCGGCCGAGCACCAGCGCTTGTGCTGTTCCTCGGCCTTCGCCTCACGACAGGCGTACAGCCGCGTCATGATGAGCTCGACCCAGGAGACCTTCTCCGTCGGGTGCAGGCCCAGCGGCAGCCCCGGCCCGTCATTGACGACCTCGGCGACGTCCTCACCGAGGAGCCGCACCTCCACGTGCCGCGCCGGCCCGCCCGTGTGCTCGTCGACCGCGAGGCACAACGGCTCGAGGAGGATCGCCGTCACCGACTCGTCGCGCCCGACGTCCCCGACGAAGAGGTGCGGGCGCTTCCGTACCGCCTCGAGCCCTTCGAGAACCCGCGGTTCCTCCGAACGGTAGCGCCCCTCCGGCACTCTGCCTCCATTCAGGCATGGACCGCGTGTGACGACGCCGCCGCCTGGGCCTGCTGCTCGCGCCAGTACGCCTGCCCCGCCTCGGGCAGCGTGTAGACCGGATCGAAGTACTCGTAGCGGCGGTTGAGGGCCTCGGGATCGTTCTCTTCGATGCCGGTGCGGTAGTTCTTCGTCCAGTACGAGATGCCCTTCTCCCGATCGTACGCCGCCACCTGGTGCACCCACCGCTTCCCCACGTACGGCACGTCGCAGACGATCCGTGGCGTCGCGAAGCCCGGCAGGTAGCCCATGATGTCGTGCTGCAGCTGCTGCGCTTCCCCCACCGCGACGCGCCAGTGCTCGGAGTTGGGGATCATGTCGCACATGTAGAAGTAGTACGGGAGGATCCGCGCGTGATCGAGCAGCATGAAGGACAGCTCCAGCAGGTCCTTCGAGGTCGCGTTCACCCCGCGCAGCAACACCCCCTGGTTGCGCACGTCGCGGAAGCCGATCTCCAGCAGCTTCTTGGCCGCCTTCCCCAGCAGCGGCGTCACCTGGTTGGCGTTGTTGACGTGCGTGTGGAGCGCCAGGTCCACGTTGCGCTCGAAGGCCTTCACCGCGAGCCGCTCCAGCGCCGCCAGCACGTTGTCCTGCAGCCAGTGCTGGGGAATCCCCATCAGCCCCTTCGACGCCAGCCGGATGTCGCGGATGTTGGGGATGTCGAGGAGCTGGCTGACGAAGCTCTCCAGCTGGGCGATGGGCACGTTGGCCACGTCCCCGCCCGACACCACCACGTCGCGCACCGTGGGCGTCTCCTTGAGGTACTCCAGCATCGCCTTCCAGCGCTCCGGCTGCGTCACCTTGAAGCGCATCTTCTCCACCTGGGGCACGTCGTTGCCCACCAGGTCCATGCGCGTGCAGTGGCCGCAGTACTGCGGGCAGGTGGACAGGAGCTCCGCCAGCACCTTCGTCGGATAGCGGTGCGTCAGCCCCTCCACCTTCCACATCTCCGCCTCGTGCAGCGAGTCGCGCGAGGCCTTCGGGTGGTTGGGCCACGTCGGGTGGCGATCGGCGAAGGCCGGCAGCATGTACCGGCGGAGCGGATCAGCCCAGAGATCGTCCGTGTTCAGCGTGTTCAACATGTGCGGCGTGATGAGGATCGACATCGTCGCGCGCTCGCGCTGATCCTGGTCGATCGACTCCGCCAGCGAGTCCGGCAGCAGGTGCCCCAACGCCGCCTTGAGCTCCTTCAGGTTCTTCACGGTGTGCTTGCGCTGCCACACCGCGCTCTCCCAATCCTGCCTGGAGGCGTCCCTGAAACCAGGCAGCCGCGTCCAGTCGGGTTCGACGAACTGCCGCTCCAGGGGGTACTTGAAGGGCTGCACGGGGGCGTGGCCGCCGTGGGCATGGCCGGAGACCGGCGCCTGGGCGTGAGCGTGGGGGCTGGAAAGCATGCGTGCCTTCTGCCACGGCGCGGCCGGGAGTTGAAGCCTGAGGGCCTGCCCGCGCGGTGCCGAGGGAGGGCCCCTACAGCTCCTGCTTCACGATGGCGACGTCGTCTTCCTTGATCTCCACCGTCTGGGGCGCGGACATCTTCCCGGCGAACTTGAACGACACCTTGTGGTTGCCCACCGGGAGCTCCAGGGCCTGGCTCTTGGGCAGCGGCGTCTTCTTCCCGGTGTTCTTCCCGTCGACGTAGATCTCCGCCCCCGTGGGCGTGGTGTTGCACGCCAGCTTGCCCAGCGCCTTGCCCTTGGGTGCCGTCTTCGTCTCTGCCT
>JBFMHF010000117.1:0-23490 GCA_040752975.1 Myxococcota bacterium | reverse complement strand
GAGTTGCTCTACGAGGCGCGTCGGTGTGCCGCGGCTGGTGGAGGAGAGGCCACGCTGAGGAGGTGACTTCTCGGCAGAGCGGTCGAAGTCGGGCCGCGCGGCCCAGAGCGCGCCCCTTCGCCCCCGGCGGGGGGCGAAGGCGGGGGAAGGGGGGGAAATAATGAGCCGGCCGCAGGCCAAAGAAGCAATCGCCAGCAGGCCCGCGCCCGCAGGGCGCAATGCCCTCACCTCAGGCCGCGCCGCAGGCGCAATACCCTCACCTCACCGGCCGCGCCGCAGGGCGCAATGCCCTCAACTCACAGCCCGCGCCGCAGGCGCAATGCCCTCAACACAACGCTGCGCCGCAGGCGCAATACCCTCACCTCACCGGCCGCGCCGCAGGCGCACCCCCCCTATCTCCCGGCACTCCGAAGCCGGACAATCCTTCCCCGGGGGGTGACTTCATGAAGACCGCCAACATCCTCGTCATCGAGGATGACCAACACGTCCGCGCCGCCCTCATGGCCCTCCTGCGCCAGATGAAACACCGGCCGACCGGCGCCGCCGACGGACAGGAAGGCCTCGCCACCCTTCAGTCCGGCCTCCGCTTCGACCTCGTCCTCTGCGACATGCGCATGCCCCGCCTCGACGGCGTCGGCTTCCTCAAGGGCCTCATGGCCATCCCCCATGCCCCTCCCGTCATCGTCATGTCCGGCGCCGGCCTCCTCGAGGACGCCGTCGAAGCCCTCCGCCTCGGCGCCTGGGACTACCTCACCAAGCCCATCCTCGAAGTGGAGGTCCTCGCCCACACCATCGGCCGCGCCCTCGAGAAACAGGCCCTCCTCGCCGAAAACCGCCGCGTCACCGAAGAACTCAAGGCCACCTTGAGCGTCCTCGCCGAAGGCGAAGAGGCCGGCCGCCAACTGCAGGCCCGCATGCTCCCCGAAAACCACCAGCGCTTCGGCGCCTGGGAGTTCTCCCGCGAGCTGCTGCCCTCCGTCTACCTCTCCGGTGACTTCATCGACGCCTTCCGCCTCGATGAGCGCCGCTGGGGCTTCTACCTCGCCGACGTCGCAGGCCATGGCGTGTCCTCCGCCCTCGTCACCGTCCTCCTCCGCAGCGCCGTCCAACGCCACGTCACCCTCGCCCACCGCCAGCAGGACTCGCTCCCCACCTCGCCCGCCCGCCTCCTCGAGGCCCTCAATGAAGAGCTCTCCAGAGAGCCCCTCGACCGCCACGTCACCCTCTTCTACGCCGTCCTCGATGACGACGCCGACACCCTCACCTGGGCCAACGCAGGACACTTCCCCGCCCCTCTCCTCTTCGACGGGACTGTCACGCGCCGCCTCGAAGGCGCCGGCCTCCCCCTGGGGATGATGCCGCACGCCCACTACGACGAACACCGCGAACCCCTCGGCCCACGCGTCGTGCTGTCGGCCGTGTCCGATGGCGTCCTCGAACTGCTGCAGGCGCCCACGCTGGATGAAAAACTCGACCTGCTCGGTCGACAGTTCGGCCGCTTCGACGTCACCGTCGAAGACGCGCGCCACGCCCTGCAACTCGACGCCCACGCCACCCTGCCCGACGACGTGGCCCTGCTGCTGGTGAAACGAGGAGGCCCCGATGCCGACCCAGGCCCGCTTCGGACGGCGTGAGGGCACCGCCGTCGTCGTGCTCCGCGGCCCAGTCCGCTACCCACAGGCCCGCGCCCTCCGCCGCTTCGTCGATGAGGTGGTCTTGCCCTCGGGCTGCGACACCCTCTTCCTCGACATCTCCAGCGTCGACGCCATCGACAGCACCGGCATGGGGCTCCTCGCCCGCGTCGGCCGCGCCATGGTGGAAGGCCACGGGCGCCGCGCCATCCTCGTCGGCCCCACGCGGGACGTCGCGCCCTGCCTGCGCGCCGCCGCCTTCGACTCCCTCTTCCACCTGGCGGACTCCTTCCCCTACGACCCACAGGTGGAGCTCCACGACGTCCCCCTCTCTCCCGAACCCGGTCCGCCCCTCGCCCGCGTCATGCTCGACGCCCACCAGACCCTCGCTGAAGTCGCCGAGCGCAACCGCGCCGCCTTCGCCGACGTCATCTCCGCCCTCGACGAAGAGGTGAAACGCAAGCAGTGCTGACGGCGCCGGACGTGTGCTCTAAGCAGTGCCGCATGGCCGCCAGCCGCAAGCCGCCCGACGCCCCCGACGAACCCACCGAGCGGGACGGACGCGCGCTGAAGGCACCGGCAGAGAAGTCCACCGGTCGCGGGCGCGGGCTCAAGTCGCCCTCACACCACCTGGTCGCCGAGGGGACCGGCTCGGGCCCGGGCCTCGAACTGCGGGAAGCCGCCGAGGCGGGCCCCAGAGCACCACCGCGCCATGCCGTACCCTCGGAAGTCACCGCCGGCCGCGGCGTCGCCCTCGCCCTCGCCCTCTCCTCGTCCGAGGAGGTGACGGCGCGCGGCCCCGCGGTGAAAAGCCCTCCTCCCGAAGCGGACGGCGGACGGCACGCCCACGCCCTGCGCGAAGCAGCCACCGCGGCCAGTCGCGGCGCCCAACGCCAGGCCGACACGCAGGACGACACGAAAGACCTCGCCCCCTCTCCCCGCGCAGAGAAGAGCAGCAGCCCTCCCAGAAGCACCACCAGCGCCCCGAAGACACAGCACCCCACCTCCGCGGCGCGCAGCGGCCCACAGGCGCCCTCTGCCTCGACTCCCGCTGGCGATGATGGCGCCCGTGTCGACGACGAAGGCGATGCCGCAGCCCCCGACGACGAGGAACAGCACGCCAACTTCGACGACGACGACAGGGACGGCGACGCTGACGATGGGGCCGCGCTCGAAGGGGAAGTCGAGGCCGCCGCCGGCTTCGACGACGAGGAGCAGCCCGCCGCCGACTTCGACGAGGACGACGACGAGGCCGATGCCGGCTTCGACGACGATGAAGAACTCCCCGGCGCTCCACCCGACTCCGACGACGTCGCGGCGCGCGCGCTCGCGGTCGCCGCACTCCTCCAACGGGCGCTCCACGAGGCCCGCCCCAACAACGCCTCGGAGGTGCGCGCGCTGCAGAGCTGGGTCGACGCCTTCGGCCTGTACGCCAGCTTCGGCCCCGGCGCCTTCGAGCTGTTCGACGCGCCCCATGGCGCCTGGGCGCCCGAAGACCGCGCCGCCGTCCTCTGGACAGCCGAGGAGCTGCGCCTCCTCCTCTGGGCGCTCGGCGTCGAGCCGGCGCTCCCTTCCACCTTCGAGCGCAGCGAGGCAAAGGCCCTGGTGAAGAAGGTCCCCCTCCTCGAGCCGCCGCAGGCCTTCCTCGAGAAGGCCACCGTGCGAAACCTCGACGACCTCGAGGTGATGCGCGCCTTCTATGAGGTACTGCTGGAAGCCACCACCGCCGAGGTGTGGGCCCGCTCGGTGCTCGAGGACCCCGCTGCCCTCGAGGAGGACGACGACGAGCTGCAGCTCATCCTCGAGTCCGCCGCCGAGAGCGGCAACTTCGACCGCGCGGCGCTGGAGAAGTCGAAGGGGAAGGCCGCGGCCACCGCGGCGGGCCTGCGCGCGTGGAGCCGGCAGCTCATCTCCTCCCTCTTCGAGAGCGGCTCACCGCACGCCGCGCTCGCCTTCGACCCGGGCGTCCTCGAGGCGATGAGCGAGCAGTCCCTGGCCAACGCCTTCGCCACCGTCCGCACGCGCGCCGGCGCCCTGGAGTGGCTCACCGAGGGCGATGAGTGGGACCTCGACGGGCCCGGCGACGAGGCCGGCCAGGACGCCGAGGGCGCTCGCGCCTCCGCAGACGACGAGGACGACCAGCCCGACGCCTGAGAGTCGCGCCGCCTTGACGCCCTCGCAATGGAGCCGTCGTCGGGGCGGGCGTACGCCCTCGCAGGTGCCGTGCGTGCGCTCGGGGACAACTCGCCGAAAGCCGGGAAACACGCCGCCCCACATCCCACTCCCTGCGTCCGCACCCTCCAGGCCACCGTCCGGGCAGCGCGCTCAGGGCGCCAACCGGCCGACGAAGATGTCGTGCGGGCCCTGCGCCGCGAGGGCCCCGTTGCCCAGGTCGATGACGCCGGTGAAGTGCCCGGCGATGAGCAGCCCTCCCCCGGCGCCCAGCGCGAGGGCCGAGACGTGCTGCGCGCCCTCGTCGCCGAAGCGACGACTCCAGCCGTGCGCTCCGCTGCCGTCGAGCCGGGCCACGAAGACGTCCGCGTCCCCCACGCTGGTGAGCGCACCGCCGCCGAAGTCGACGCTGCCCGACCCATGCGAGGCGAGGTACACGTTGTCGGACGCGTCGACCGCCAGCCCACCGATGTCGTTGGCCGTCGCGTCGCCGAAAGACTTCACGTACCGAATCGCCCCCACCGAATCCACCCGCAGCAGCAGCAGGTCGCCCTCTCCCGCGCTCGTCACCGTCTGCCCCCCACCTGCACCGTGCCGATGACGCCCCCGGCCACAACCGTCCCTCGCGCGGCCGTCGGAGCCGCGTACCAGAGAGTCGGGAAGTTGGCGGCGGAGTCCCCGAGAAAGGGCACCGAGAACTGGCACCCGCCCCACTCGTCCAGCTTCGCCACCACGGCCGTGGCGCCAGCCTGGGCCGGGCACATCGACACCGGAAGCTGCCCGGCGAAGGTGCTCATCAGCACCGAGTTGCCGTCCTGGTCCACCGTGCCGCCGCCGTAGACGACCTGCTCCTGTCCGTCACCGAAGGGCTTCAGCCAGCGCAGCGCGTGCGCCGAGTCGAGTCGCGCCGCGAAGAGGTCCTTGCTCACCCCCGACGGAGCGGCGTTGGCCACCGTCGTCCCCTGCACCGTCAGGCTGCTGCCCGCGAAGTGGCCGCGCACCGTGAGGTCCCCGCCCGCGTGCAGCGACGCGGCGCCCCGAATCGCGCTCCCGTTGCTCCACACCTCCCCCCACGACACGACTCCGTCCTGCGCCCGCAGCCGCGCCACGAGGAGCCCGGGCACGTTGGCGCCCGGGTCGCTCATGAAGGAGCCGAGCTCCACCGCGCCCGTCGTCACCGCCGACACCGACAACTCCCCGTTGCGCGCCGACACGCGCAGAAAGCCGAGGCCACCCGCCGCCTTCACGGCGCGCGCCCACCGCACTGTGCCTGTCGGGTCGAAGGCGACGATGAAGCCACTCTGCACATCACCGCCGACGGAGGAGATGAGCCCCGTGCCGAAGTCCACCGTGCCCTTGAGCAACCCCGCCACGTAGAAGTTGCCATCCGGGTCGCTGGCCATCGCCGGCCAGGTGAGGTCGGCGTTCGGTCCCCCCAGGCGCGTCGTCCACGTCGCGAAGCCCTGCGACGGCCACTCCGGGCCGGACAGAAGCAGGCTGCAGCCGGTGAGCGGGCGCGCAGAGCGCCAGGACGAGGAGAGGACGCATCAGAAGCTCCCCCACAGCACCAGACCCGCGCCGCTGCTGCTGGCCGAGAGAGAGACGCCCGGCCCATCCTGCGCGCCGGTGAGGATGAGGAAGATGGCGGCGCCCACCGCCACGGCGCCGGTGGCGTACAGCACGTCGGCCACCACCGCCTGGGTGTCGCTGGCCTTTCGCGTCGCCTCGAAGGTATTTAGCTCGCCACGTCGGGCCGCTGGGCAAGCGCCACGGCCTGGTTGTGCGAAGCCTGCGCCAGCACGCCGAACACCACGCCCGTACCGATGAGGGCAAGTCCCGCCCCGCCGACAATCCACCCGGCCCGCCGTCGCGTCGACATCTTGTCCTCGGGATGAAGCGACGCCACGTCCGCCGAGGAGATGACCTGCACCGGTTGGCGCGCCGCCTCGGAGGCAATCAGCCCGGACAGCCCGGCGACGACTCGTGGGTCGACTGCGCCGGTGACTCGAATCTCCGGGACGGCCACCTTCGGCTTCGCCGCGGGTGCGCTCGCGTGAGCCGCCAGCGACGCTCCGACCAGCAACAACAGCGACGCGCGCATCAAGCACCACCTCCCGAAGGACGCCACCGTACCACCGCCACCCGACAGGCCAGCCAGCAGACCGTCGGAAATTTGAGGGCCAGGCCGCGTCAAGTCCGCGACTGTCGGGCTCGCCCAGTGGCACGCCGAGTGCTGTCGTCCCCGCGCCGTGAAAAGACTCCTCCTGATCAGTTGCGTGATGTTGAGTGCGTGCTTCGAGCCGGCGTCCGAAGGTCCCGCCGATGGAGGTGCAGACGCGGGCTTGGGCGGCGGCGTGGGTGGCGGTGGCGGTGGAGTCGGCGGTGGCGGCGGAGTCGGCGGCGGCGGTGGAGTCGGCGGCGGCGGTGGAGTCGGCGGCGGCGGTGGAGTCGGCGGCGGCGGTGGAGTCGGCGGCGGCAGCGGAGTCGGCGGCGGCGGCGGAGTCGGCGGCGGCGGTGGAGTCGGCGGCGGCGGCGGAGTCGGCGGCGGCGGCGGAGTCGGCGGCGGCGGTGGAGTCGGCGGCGGCGGCGGGACGATCCCCGACGGCGGGGTGGTGATGTACGCCGCGGCGACACGCGACTGCGCACCCGACGACGGTCCGGCCTGGCGTCTGCTGCTCTCCCCTACGCCGGTGTCGTGCGCCGACTTGAATGCGCAGTCCGAGGGCTACTTCGTCTGGCTGTGGGCGGGCCAACTCCAGTCACGGGCGTACCCCATCCCCGCGGAGGGGACCGCGTGCCAGTGTGGCGTCTTCGCCGACAACGCCACGAGCGGAACCATCACCATCCACGCCGCGAGCGACGCCGGCATCTCGGGGCGCATCGACGCCACCTTCAACTTCGGCTCCGTGCGGCACGACGAGTTCCAGGCCATCGTCTGTCCCGGCATGCCTCTGTGCGGGTGACGTTCGTCTGGCTTCGAGGCAGCAGCCGCGCCGAGGCATTGGGCCGTTGCTGCGAGGCGAGCGCAGGTGGCAGACGCTGCTGGTGAGAAGGCGCGCAGCTTCGGCCGTCCTCGTCCGAGCGTCACGCTGCGCAGCATGGCCGCACCAGCCGACAGGAGGCGCTACGCGGGAGGCAGGTGCGCGCGCGCCCATGACAACGGGCGAAGGCGTCCTTCCGCGACGCGCTGCTCGTACTCCGCGCGGTGAAGCACGTCCGGCCCGGGCCGGCCGGCGCGCTCCTTCGCTCGGGCGTTCGGGTCGAGGCGCTGCGTCCACCACCAGGCGACTCCCATCCCCGCGACCGCTGCCACCCCGGTCCAGCGCAGGCCGCTGACCACCGCACGAGAGGGGTGCAGGCGCAGCAGCACCAGCGCGAAGAGCACCGCGCAGCACAGCGCCAGGACGCCACCGAGGGCGAGGGCGATGGCCTGAAAGCGCTGCTTCCTCCACCGGTACAGCATCGACGACTGGAGCGCGCCGCAACCAGGGCAGGGCACGGCGTCCCAGTCCGACTCCAACTGGGCGGCGAGCGACTCCTGGGCCATGTCTCTCGCCGCCGCCGCCGCGGCGCCGTTGCGCAGCCACAGGAGGCTGCTCGCGGCGCCCACCCCCACGCGCTTCATCAGGTAGGCGAAGCCTGCGCCGCAGTGTTCGCACGTCACCGGGCGCCATACCGCCCCGGTGGCTGTTGCCGAGTATCTGTTTCCGATGGGAATGCCCATGGGTGCGCGATAGCGCGCAACCCGGCCTGGAGTGCGCACCGGCGCCCCGGGGTGTCGCAACGACGTGACTGCCTCCGACCTGGAGGCGGACACTCCGCGACAGGCTCGGCTGTCACCCCATCGCCACACGGAGCCGAGTCGCTCCCGCTCACGACTCAGGGAGCAAATTCGGCCGGAGTCGCCTGCACCATGCGCCCCGCCTGCACGGGGACGCCGGTGACTCCCGGGAAGAAGGCCGAGCCATCGGCCACGCGCAGCGCCGCGACATGCACAGACGTCACGGTGAAGCCGAAGGCGTCGGCCCAGGCGATTTCCTCCGGCGTGAAAAGCGGGGCGACGCGGATTCGGCAGCGGCCACGCGCAAACGTTAGCCTCACCCCGGTGCTTCTCCTCCTCGTCCTGGCTGCTGCGCCGTCGCTCCCCGACACGGTGGAACTCAAGACGCCGACGGAGTCCTTCACCGCGACGCACTTCCTCGCCCTGCGCGACGGGCGGTTGTGGTGGAAGCGCCGGGACCTCGCCAGCTCCTCCTGGGCGCTGCTGCCTCCCGATGGGCTGCCCGCGCCGCGCGGACGACTCGAAGCGCTGAAGGAGCTCACCTCCGACTTGCCCGTCGCCCCGCCTCCCTTCCGGCGGCCAGCGCGCCTCGTCTCCTTGAGCGCGGACGGCGACAACCTGGTGGCCGTCTCCGAAGCGCAAGTCGTCTACTACACGAAGCTCTCCACCCTCGACTGGACCGACCGCTGGGGCCCTCCCGCGCTGAATGGCCACCTCTCCGCCGCCGGCGTCGACGCGCTGGCGATGAGCCACCGCAAAATCCCGTACGAGGACCTCGACGGAAACCCGCACCCGGTGTCGGCGGGCGTCACGACGCTGTACGCGCTGAAGGACGGAGGCCGCGTGCTGGCCTTCGCCGACCCGTGGCTGCCGCCCGACTTCCAGCGCACCCTCTGCCTCCCGGAGCGCGGGCGCTTCGTCGCCGCTTCCCTCTCTGCTTCGGCGTCCACCGTCTTCGTCATGGACGCCGCGGGCCGCGCCTTCACCCGCCTCGTCGACTTCGACACCCTGGGTGATGACCCTGCCCTGCCGTACTCCTATGCGCGCGAGAAGCGCTCCGGCCCGAAGTCCGTGGTGCGGACCCTGCCCGCCGAGGACTGGCGCGCGCAGCCGCGGGTGCCCGGGCCCCACACCACGCGCATCACCATCCACCAGACGGGCTCCACCAACGCCGACCGCGAGCTGCGCGTGGAAGGCGACGGCGGCACGTGGGTGAAGCGCCTCTTCGACGCCGAGTGGCGCTTCGTCTCCACCGGTCGCACCGCGGCGGGGCCGGCCCTCGTGTCCACGCCGCCTCAGCAACCCTCGCGAGACGAGACGCTGACCGCGGCCAACCCCTGGGCCGGCGCCGTCATCCGCCTCGAGCAATTCAACCCGGGCTGTCCTCCCGCGCGCCTCGTGGTGGAAGCGCCAGGCGAGGACCTGTCTCTCGACTTTCCGTTTCACGGAGGGCTGGACCTCGACGCCCTCGACCGGGACAAGGGCGTCCGCCACTTCAAGGGGGCGCTGCTGCTGCCGAAGGGCAAGTCGCCGTGGCTCCATCGCCTGCGCGCGGCGGCGGCAGGCGCCTCGCACCTGGAGGTGTCGCTGGAGGTGACGGCCACCGACGTCCGCCTCTCGCGCCCGCCCCTGCCGGAGCTGCGCTTCCCCCGGCGCTGAGCGGTTTTCCGGCGACAGCGGCTGCCCGGGAAGACGGCGCTCCCCTTTCTCGGGCATTGGCCGGCCACACCACGCCTCGGCGAACGCGACCCACCCGGGCCCCGTCTTGGGGCGCTGCAGCGGCTCAGCCTGCTTTGGAGTGTCGGGGCGAAGGACCGCTCATCGGTCGCCGGGCCCTCCCGCTTCGGGAGGCGCACCGCAGAGAGACGCCACCACGCCCTTCATGGCGTCGTGGTGCGTGCCAGGCCAGTACAGCGCGTCACAGCCGTCGCACGCGAGGAAGCGCCGGTGGCGCTCTCGCACTCGCGGCGGCACGCGTGGTGCGGCCTCGGCGGCAGAGATGTCACGCAGCGGCGTGTTGCAGCGGATGCACCGCGTGAAGGGCCGGGCCACGGAGCGCAGCTGAAAGCGGCGTACCACCTCGCGCCCCTGCTCGAGGTGCTTCACCCCACGCACGAAGGCCCCGCGTCGGACGGCGCTGCGCTTGAGCAACCCGAGGTCCCGCGTCAGCAGGATGCGGTCCTCCCGCGCCGACGCCTCGGCCAGCGCCGCGTCGTCCGCGTCTCGTTCCCAGCGGGTGTCAAAGCCCAGCATGCGCAGCAGCGACGCGAGCCGCCCGAGGTGTCCGTCGAGGAGGAAGCGCGGCGTCTCCTGCGACGTGGGGACGAGCCGCGCGTGGCCAGACGGTCCTGCGCCCACGGGGAAGACGTCCACCCTCGCGTCCGCGGGCGTCGGGGACTCCAGCGTCAGCGGACGACTCCCGCACAGCACGAGGTCCACCTCGGGGTGCGGCACGCCCACCGACTCCAGGACGTCCTTGAGGGACGCACGCCCCTCGAAGCGCGCGGTGACGGTGACAGGCGACGGGCCAGCTGCCAGGCCGGTGGCCGGCCGCGTGAAGTCGCTCAAGTCGCCGTGCAACGTGAAGCGGACGGTGGCCACGACGAAGAGTCCACGAGGGGCTGGCGCTCACTCGCCGGCCCAGGCGCTGACCGTAGCATTCTCGAGGCCCGTCTCTCCGGGCCAGACGCCGAGTCGCTCACGTGCGCGGCCAGAAGGTGGCGCCCTTCGATGCGAGAGGCCTCCCTCGGTGAGCGCCATGTCTGGGTACCTCCGCGGCACCCGTCGCCGAGGTGCGAGCGCGCCGGCCGCCCTACGGCAGACGCCACGAGAAGTCCGGGTACGGCGTGCACGTCGTCATCCCCGGCAGACGCACCAGCTCGATGCCCTTGTCCTGCGCCACCACCTCCGCGCCGCTGCCCGGGAAGGTGATGACGTAGTTGAAGAAGCCCTGCTGGTGCGGCATCCCCTGGCCGAAGACGGGCACGTTGCGGTGCAGGTAGGAGTAGCCGCCCGCCCACGCCATGTGGGTCACGTCGATGCGCAGTCCGCAGAGGTCCTTCTGCCGACTCGCCGCGAGCAACAGCCGGTTGACGTTGCCGAAGTCGTCCCACGCCGATGACTTCGCGCGAGATGCGTAGCTGCCCACCTCGCCCATCGTCAGCTTGTCCGCGCGCAGGCCGCTCCACGCCGCCGCCGCGAGGACGAAGGCGACGAGGAGCCGCTGGAAGCGCGTCAACGGGGCGTCCTCGCGCGCGGAGGGTCGTGCGCTGGAGGCGTCCGGGGGCGCGGTGGGCGCCTGGCCCGCCGTGGGGGGCGAGAAGGGCCGCCACGACAGCGCGAGGCCCACCAGCGCGCAGGCGACGGGCAGCACGGGGAGGATGAAGCGCAGTTCCTTGTGCCCCACGGCCATGTGCAGCCCGGTGAAGGCCAGCACCAGCAGCACGGCGCCAGGCGCGCGGCGCAACGCCAGCACCCCGCCCACCGCCAGGAGGGCCGTCACCACGGGCATCGGCTCCCACAGGTGACGGATGTAGTAGCTCCAGGGCGAGGTGCCCCACCCCGCCGCGCGCCCTTCGATGAGGTTGAAGCGCAGGTACACCACCGCCGAGTGGAACCAGCCGCCCCACTTCGCGCCCGGGGCGTCCTTCCACGTCGCCGCGTCCAGGGCGCCGTAGACGACGGCCCAGAGGAGCAGCACCAGCAGCACCTCGCCCACGCGCCGCCACGGCGTCAGGGGCGCCGGCTTTTCTTCGGCCGCGGGCAAGGTGGGGAAAAGCCACGCGCCGAAGCGGCCCAGCCGCGCCGCTGCCGTCGGCCTCAGGCGACGCCACCAGCGCGAGTCCGCCACGGCCCGCGCCGCGAGAATCCCCAGGGCTCCGGCGCAGAAGAGGCCGGCCTGCAGCCGCATCAACGTCGCCACGCCCAGCAGCGACGCGCCCAGGAGGAGGCGTCGTCGCGTGGCCGTCCGTTCCAGCACCAGCGCCAGCCCCCACACCACCGTCGCCGCCGCGGCGTTCTCACTCATCGCCCGGTGCGCGAAGAGGAGGGCCACCGCGCAGCACGCCCACAGCGCCGCCGCCGCCGCCGCCGGCACCTCCTTCGCGCCCAGCACCACCGCCAGCCGGTACACGCCCCACGCGGCGCCGACGGACAGCAGGGCAAACACCAGCCTCACCACGCGCAGGTAGACGAAGGGGCTGTCGCCGCCGAAGAGGGCGGACAGCTTCATCCAGAAGGCGACGAAGCCGGGCAGCGCCCAGTTTCGCGCGCCCTCGATGAACTCCCACGCGACGAAGCCGTAGCCGAACACCAGCCGGTGCGCGGGCTCGAGCGACTGGTACACCTCGTCGGGCCAGATGATGCCTTCGTCTCCACCGAAGACGATGACCAGGCGCAGCGCCAGCCCCAACACGAGGCCCGCGGCCAGCACCCAACGGGCAAAGAGCAGCTTCGGCGTCACGTGTTTGGGCCCCTTAGCACCCTCTCGCCGATGTGGGAGTCGCTCCTACGCGCCCGTCCTCCCGATGACGTATGGAGGGGCGGGCGCGGGTGGACGACACTCCTTCAAGTCACCCACTCACCCGGAGAGAAGCCATGGCGAAGAAGAAGCTGCTCAAGAAGGCCCGCGGTCAAGGCATGACGGAGTACATCATCATCGTCGCGCTCATCGCCATCGCGGCCATCGGCGTCATCACGCTGTTCGGCGACAACATCCGCAACCTCTTCGGCATGTCGGCCGACGCGCTGGCTGGTGAGACGTCCGTCGAGAAGCGCACCACCAAGTCCAAGGGCGACGCGCTCGAGAAGAAGAAGATGTCCAACTTCGCGAAGGAGAACGAGGGCTACTGAAGCAGTCCTCTCGTCTTCGCGACACGACTCGGCCGCTCCTCGCACCTCGCGAAGAGCGGCCGTGGTGTCTTCGGGGAGTGGCTTTGCCTCAGGCGTGCGCCATCACCTTGAGGGCGGCGCGCATCTCTTCCCACGCGCTGCCCAGGGCGTAGGCCCCGCTTCTGTCGAAGAGCACCTTCGCCTCCTGCGCTGACGCGGGGCCCGAGACGAGGGCGAGGAAGCGCGACACCAGGTCGGCTGCTTCCGCCGTCGCGTCGGGGTCCGTGCGCAGGTACCAGTTGAAGTACTGCTCGAGGCGCTGCGCGACGGGTCGAATCGAATCGAGCTGCATGGTGAGGCCTCCAGGGTAGAGGGACCAACGCATCCGAAGCCGATTTTCCGCCTTCAGATTACACGAGCGCGTGCATGACGTGACGACGAAGTGAATTCGGCGATCGCACATCGTCACACATCCCGGGGCTCCGGGCGTCAGGCCAGCAGGTCGGCCCCACTGCGGGCCACCAACTCCCGGAGAATGCGCTCCCCGGAAGAAGGGGCGACGCGCTCCAGCACGTCCACCAGCAGCGAGCCGCGGGGTCTGTCCGCGTCGGAGAACTGGAGCAGCACGTCCAGCAGCCCGGCGGCTGGCCCGAAGGCCTCGCGCACCTCGTCGCTCCACTCGGGCCAGGCGCCCTGCAGGAAGTCGAAGGTGTCCACGCCGGCGAAGGGCCGGCGCCCCGTCGCCAGCCGCACCAGCAGCACGCCGAGGCGAAACGCGTCTCCGCCCAGCGCCGGGGGGACGTCTCCGCCCACCTCCTCCGGCGGTACGAGGCCCGGCACCGACAGCCCAAAGCGGCTGCGCCGGGCCGGCAGTTGCCCAAAGCCATTGCCGAGGAGGAGGAGGCCGCCGCGCTCATCCAGCCAGACGCGCCCCGTCCCCAGCGCGCCCGCCGCGACGCCGGCGGTGTGCAGCGTGGCGAGTACTCGGGCGAGGCCCAGCCCCAACGAGAGGACGGCGTCGCGGGGCACGCCCTCGAGGCGCTCCAGCACCCCCGCCAGCGTGACGCCCCGAGGCACCACGCACAGCAGGTGCGGCCGCGGGTCATCCCAGAAGGCCTCCACGACGTCCGGCAGTCCGGGGCCGCGCGCGGCGGCGGCGCGGCGAGCGAGCTGCGCTTCCTGTTCGTCCAGCGCGCGCGTCGCGGCGGCGCGCACCAGGGGGACGGCGCTGCCCGGAAGGCGCACCAGGTCGAGCTGCAGCGACTCGTCCCGCTCCAGCTCCGCGAGCACCTGGTGCTCGTACAGCTCGCTGGTGGCCACGCCCAGCACCGCCAGCGCCTGCGTCACCAGGTGCTCCGGGCTGCCATCGTCGAGTGTTACCGCCCCCGACGCCTCGCCGCCCACCACCAGCAGCTTCGGAGGCCGGGCCAGCCCCGCGAGGAAGGGCGGGAAGGCGGCGAAGGACAGCGACCTGGGGCCCGGCCGCACCAGCACCGCGTCGAAGACGCGCGCCATCAACTCCCGCCGGGCTTGATCCAGACTCGCCACCCGCAGCCACGACACGCCCTGCCCGCGCTCGTGCAGCAGCCCGGTGGCCGCATGGGCTTCGGCGTCGTCGGACAGCACCACCAGCAGCTTCATGGAGTTGCCGAACGGTACGACAGGATGACGCGCCCGGTCTTGTCGGCGCCAACCGAACGGGCGGAGACTCGCACCAGCTTCACGGGGGGTGTCCACATGACTGAACGGTCCACGAGCGGGCTGTGGCGGCTGTTTGCCCCAGCCCCCGCCGCAGCGACTCCACCAACACCGAAAGACAGTCCGTCGGGCGTGCACGGCACGAGTCCTTCGGGCGTCCGAAACCGCCAGCTGCCACAGGAGCCGAACGGCAAGGCCGAGATGCTCCTCCAGCTGGCGGCGGCCGAGTGCGAGAAGGGCGCGTGGGCGGCAGCCGAGACCAACCTGCGGCTGGCCCTCACCTTCGCGCCGCACGACGCGGTGGTGCAGCGCCGGCTCCAGGAGGTGGTGGCCACGCGCGAGGCCCAGCGGAAGGCAGCAGCCGGAAAGCGTTGACGCCCGCGCACGCGGCGGCGCGCGGGGCCGGGGGCGACGGGCAGGGGGCCGAGGGGCTGACCACAAGTCTTTGCGGAGCAGTGGGGAACAGGAGCACAATCGACCGCGCCCGTGATCTCCACCTCCACCACCCCCTCCATCACCGTCGCCGACCTCCTGGCGGACACGCAGTATGACTTGAAGCTGCAACTCCTCACGGGGCAGGACGGGCTCAGCCACCGCATCACCAGCTCCCGCATCCAGAAGCCCGGCCTGGCGCTGACGGGCTTCACCGAACACCTGCACCCCGAGCGCATCCAGGTCTTCGGCAACACCGAAATCAGCTACCTGGGCACGCTGTCCGAGGAGCAGCAGCGGCAGGTGCTGGCGCGCCTCTTCGAGTCCCAGCTGGCCTGCGTGGTGGTGACGAAGGGACTCGATGTGCCGCCGCCCCTCTTCGAAGGGTGCGAGCGCACCAGGCTGGCGCTGATGAGCACGCCGTTGGTGTCGTCGGCCTTCATCAGCCAGGTGCAGTCCTTCCTGGAAGAGGCGCTCACCGCGACGGGCAGCCTGCACGGCGTGCTGCTGGACGTCTTCGGCGTGGGCGTGCTGCTCCTCGGCAAGTCCGGCATCGGCAAGTCGGAGATAGCGCTCGACCTCATCATGCGCGGCCACCGCCTCATCGCCGACGACATCGTCAACCTGGTGCGGCGCGCGGGCGACGTCTACGGCCATGGGAACGACCTCATCCAGCACCACATGGAGATTCGCGGCCTCGGCATCTTGAACGTCGAGGCCCTCTTCGGCGTGGCGGCGGTGCGCGACCGGAAGAAGATTGAGCTCATCATCGAGCTGGTGGAGTGGGCGCCCAACGCCGAGTACGACCGCCTCGGGCTGGACCAGGAGTCGATGAACCTGGTGGGCGTGGAACTGCCGCACGCGGTGGTGCCGGTGCGCCCGGGCCGCAACATGACCACCATCGTCGAGGTGGCGGCGCGCAACCACCTCCTGAAGCTGCGGGGTCACAACTCCGCGCAGGAGTTCGCCGACCGGCTGAGCCAGGCCATCGTGCGGACGAAGGAGGCGGCGAGCGCGCCCGCCCGGGACAGCGGCATGTTCCGCAGCGACGGGACGCGGGTGACGGGGACTCCGACGGGGACGGCGCCGGTGCCTCCCGCGATGTCGGCGCCGCGCGTGCCTTCCTCGACGCCGCCGGTGCAGAGCGAGCGCCCGCGCCCGACGCCGTACATCCGCCGGCGCTTCGAGGAAGAGGAAGTCGAGTGAGCGGACGCAAGTCCATCCTCGTGGTGACGGGACTGTCGGGCTCTGGGAAGTCGACGGCCATTCGCGCGCTGGAGGACGCGGGGTGGTTCTGCATCGACAACCTGCCCGCCCCGCTGCTGGTGAAGGTGACGGAGCTGGCCGGCGCGAAGGACCGGCTCGCCTTCGGCATCGACGCGCGCGAGGGCAGCTACCTGAAGGACGCGCCCGAGGCGTTGGACGAGGCGCGGCGCGCCGGGCACCGGGTGGAGGTCCTCTTCCTCGACTCGTCGGACGAAGCGCTGACGCGGCGGTACAGCGAGACGCGGCGCAGGCACCCGCTGGCCGAGAAGGGGGGCGTGGCGGAGGGCATCGCGAAGGAGCGCGCCCTGCTGGGCACGCTGCGCGAGCACGCCGAGCACGTGCTGGACACTTCGGCGCTGACGGTGCACGAGCTGCGGCGGCAGGTGACGGCCCGCTTCGCGCCCTCCTCCTCGGGGCAGCTGGCGGTGACGGTGATGTCCTTCGGCTTCAAGTACGGCGTGCCGTCCAACGCCGACCTCGTCTTCGACGTGCGCTTCCTGCCCAACCCCTTCTTCGTGCCCGACTTGAAGGCGCTGACGGGGAAGGACGAGCGGGTGGCGCACTTCGTCCTCGACCGGCCGGACGCGTGGGAGTTCCTCGACCGCGTGTACGAGCTCCTGGCCTTCCTGGTGCCGCGCTACCAGCGGGAAGGGAAGGCGTACCTCACGGTGGCCATCGGGTGTACCGGCGGCAAGCACCGCAGCGTGGCCATCGCGCAGGCCCTGGCGGAGCGGCTGCGCGACACGCCCTTCGGCGCGGGGACGCAGCAGTGGGACCGGGACGTGGAGAAGGAGTAGCCCTCGAGGGAGTCAGCCCACCCAGGTGATGGTCCACTCCGTCACCTCGCCCTGCACCAGCACCTCCACCACCGCGCCGGGGCGCTTGCCCATGACTGCGCGGCCCAGGGGGGACGTCGGCGTCACCACGTGGAAGAGGCCATCGCCTCCGGGGCCTTCGAGCTCCGCGCCGCCGCCGACGGGCGCGAGGAAGAGGGTGCGCCCACCGGAGTCCGACTCCACTTCCACCAGCGCGCCCAGGCCCACCGGCGCGCCCTTCACCCACGGCTTCGGCCGGAAGGACTCGAGCGCGTGCACGGCCTCCAGCGTCGAGGCGGAGCGCTGGGCGTGCGCCCGCGAGAGGTTGACGGCCCGCTGCGCGCCCGACTTTGCCTCGTCGCGCGCCTCCGCCGCGGTGCGCGCGGCCACCTCGTTCATGCCCTGCAGCCGCGCCGCCAGTTGCTGCACCAGAAAGCCCTTGTCCATGACGCGACGGTAGTGCCGCCCTGCGAGGAAGGAAGTTCCTGGCCGGGCGCGGCGACGAGGCCTCTCCCCCGAGGCCCGAGGTACAGGCGAGCCATTCCCGAGCCGTGTCCGCACTGGCGAACAGACAGCGTGCCGGCCGTCGACTCCGCTGCCGAGGTCCCTCGAGGCGCTCGTGTCGTGCTGGTACGGCAGCGGTGACGTGTCGGTGCGGTTGCGCGGCCTGCCTTCGCGACTCCTCCGAAGGGCTACTGCGCGGCCGGCATCACCTTCACCGTGTCGCCCTGGTCCGTCGTCATCACCTCGCCGGGGGACGCGGGCAACGGGCCCTCGCCCACCACGAAGGACGCGACGCGCCCGCGCTTGCCGCCGCCAAAGTCGCCGGAGACGTTCACCACCAACTCGGCGCGCCCGGCGGGCCGCGTGTAGGCCACGTCGAAGGACCTCGACTCACCCTTCGCGAAGGCCTGGCCTTGCAGGACTGTGGCCTCGCCCGCCACCGCCAGGCCGTCCACGCCGCTGACGGACACCACCACGTCCTTCACGTCGGCCTCGAAGGTGACGGTGACACGGGCGCTGGATTGCGCCAGCTGCGCGGTGACGGCGACAGGCGCCGACGGCTTGCCCTTCTCGGGCGCGGGCGAGGCGACGGTGGTGGAGTGCGTGCACGCGGCGAAGAAGAGGGCGGCGCAGGCGAAGGCGGAGCGGATCATGGGAGAGTTCATGGGCTGGTGATGGAGAACGTCACGTTGTAGTTGCCATTCACCGCGCCATAGCCGGTGAGGTTGATGACGTAGGTGGCGCCGGCGGTGCTGTTGAAGGAGAACGTCTCGGTGGCGTTGTCCAGGTAGTCGTCGGCGTAGCCCACGATGGAGCCGCGGCGGTAGCCGGTGAGGCCCACGTCTTCTGCGCTGGTGGCCGTCACGGTGATGCGCGCGCCGTTGCCCTGCACCACGTAGTACCGGTTCTGCCCGGAGAAGTTGTAGTCCACCCGCCCGTCGAGGGACGCCGTCTGGTTGAGCGGCAGCGCCGAGACGGTGGCGAACTTCGCGCGCAGGGCGGCGTCGCCGTCCCCGAAGTCGGTGGTGATGGGGCCGACGGAGAAGTGCGCCAGCAGCGCGTTGAGTTGCGTGGCGTTGGCGCCGCCGGCGCGCAGCCCGGTGATGAAGCTGGCCACCGTGGTGAGGGCGTCGGTGTTGCGGTGCGCGCCCGTCATCGCGTCGGAGATGGCGCCCAGGCCCAGACTCAGTTGGTCGTACCCGGCCTCGTTGGTGGAGTCGAAGGCGTCGTACATGAGGCGCATCACGCTGGACTCGGAGAAGACGCCGGGGTTGGGGTCGTCGGTGGGGTTGGAGTCCGTCTCCACGTCGAAGCCCCACGCGTCCTGGGTGCTTCCCGAGAAGGACGTGTCGACGTACAGCGGGTCGCCCGTCAGCATGCCCGAGGCGGCATTGCCCCAGCCCTCCGCGAAGGCGTCGCGCGGGTCGAGGATGTCGCCGGTGCCGTGGTTTCCGCCGAGGCTGTCGGAGCGCGAGAGGTTGGCCTCGAAGTAGTGGCCCCACTCGTGGACGATGACGTGGTTGTCGTACTCGTCGGTGTCCACGCCGTCCTTGCCGACGATGTAAATCTCATTGTCCTCGTAGTCGAAGTACGAGGTGCCGAGGTAGCCTTGCGACACGGGGCCGTTGGTGGCGGTGGTGTTGCGGGGGCTCCAGTTGACCTTCAGTGGAGGGAAGACGAGGTTGGGCCGCACCGCGAGGAAGGCCGCGGCCGCGCCGTACATCGAGTCCAACACGGCGAAGGGGCCCGCGGTGCGCGTGGTGGCGTTGTACGACGTGCCGGTCCACCCGTGCGTGGCGTGGAGATTCAGGGTGCCGCCGCCCGGGGGCACGCCCGCGCCGATGGCCCAGACCGCGTTGTTGGAGGTGTTGTCCTCGACGATGACGACGGGGTTGGCGGTGCGCGCGACGGCCTGCACGGACAGGGGCGCGGAGCCATTGGAGGTGAAGGTGAGGGAGTAGGTGCCGTCCATCGCGGTGTTGGTGGTGGCCAGCACGGTGGTGCCCTGCAGCACCCGTACCTCGCCGCGACGCACGGGGCGCTGCGACGCCGCCGCGAAGTTGAGGCGCCCGGTGTCGGTGGCGAAGGAGTAGATGGCCGGCACGAAGTCGTAGGTGACGCGGCCGGAGATGGTGAAGGTGCCCGTCATCGTCGTGCCGCCGCCGGCGCCACCACCTGCGCCACCGCCCGTCGCGCCACCGCCACCGCCTGTCGCGCCACCGCCGACGCCACCACCCGTCGCGCCACCACCACCGCCTGTCGCGCCGCCTCCTGTGCCACCGCCGGTGGGAGCGACGCAGGCATTGAGGACACACTGGCCGCTGCTGCAGGCGGTGCAGAGCGTGCCCGCGCCACCGCACGCGGAGGCTTCAGTGCCCGGCAGGCACTCCCCGGACTCGGTGCAGCAGCCGGAGCAGGTGGACAGACACGTAGACGAAGGCGACGCGCCGCACGCCACAGCCAGCGCGGCGAGCGCGAGGGGGAGAACGAGGGACCGGGCAGTCACGGCGCACGCACTCAGCACAGACTCGCTCTGGCAAACAAGCCCCCACGACGACTTGCGCGCTGACGCGAGGATTCCCAGGCTCGCGCCATGGCTGGTGGACCGCTCGCGCAGGAAGTCATGTGCATGGTGTGCTTCGGTGACGACAGCGTGCTGACGAAGGCGGTGCGCGTGTACGAGGGGCAGGAAGACGACCACTACCGCTGCGAGAAGGGCCACACCTTCGGCATCGACTGGAGAGGGCAGCCGGCCACGGAGCCTCAGTGGCCTCCGCCGCCAGAGTTGCTTCCGCAGGCAAAGTGATGCGCGCGCTGCTGCTCCTCGCGTTGGCTGTCCTCAGCGCCTCCTGAGGGTGGCGTGCAGAGATTCTCGCGCCGGGGGCTGATCATCGCGCTGGCCCCCGACGCCCCTTGCGGTGATGCTTCGCGGATGCGTCGTCTCCTGCTTGCCGTGTCCGTCGTCCTCGCCGGCTGCGGCGGGGGCGGCACTCCGCCTCCGGACTCCAACTTTACCTGCTCGTCGGTGCCCACGTGCTACTCGGACGCGTTGGCCGCGCTGAAGGCCTGCGTGCCCAACCCGGCGCTGACGTTGAACCCGGTGACGCCCAACTCCGGCGTCATCGACGGCCTCACCTGCACGGCCGGCCCGCTGACGGTGGCCTTCTCCACCTTCTCGGAGCGCCCTACCGGCACCGTACCCCTGCCCTCCGGAGTCACCTTCCGCACGTCGGGCGCCGACTGCGCGGTGGTGGGGCGCGGCGTGGGCAGCAGCACCAGCGGGGGCGCCACGCGCAACTTCGAGTTCGCCTCCATCAAGGGAAACGCACCCCAGCCCGTGCACGTGCGCACGTACAGCGACGGGACCATCGGCATCGCCTGCTCACAATTCGGGGATGAGGTCACCGCGGCCCCGGGCACGTTGAGCGCCTGCCCCACCGCCGTCATCGTGCCGAAGGTGACGCGCAACGACGCCGTCACGCAGATGGGCATGGACCTCGTGGACGTGAGCGGCGCGAAGACGGTCCTCTTCACCTGCCAGTGATGCCGGGCGCGGTCAGCGCTGCACCCGGTACTTCGCCAGCACCTTCTCGAGGAGCAGCGGGGTGTCGGTGATGATGCCGTCGAGGCCTTCGCCGATGACTTCCTGCAGCTCGAGCTCGTCGTTGATGGTCCACGCGTAGAGCGGCTTCCTGCTGTCCGACGCGTCCAGCATCGAGCGGTTCCGCCGCAGCGAGGTGAGGTAGCTGGGCGTTTCGGCGCGATCGTACCCGAGGATACCCCCGAACAGGGGAAGCACCGACAGGCTGAATCCAGCGACCAGAGCCGCCGCGGAGGAAGAGTCGGCAACGCAGATCACGAATGACTCGATTGGAGCGCCGGTCGCCCGTCGAGTGATCAGCGCTGATCTCGTGCGGCGCCAAACAGTGGTCCCCGAGGCAGGTCGGGGCGTCGCCCCCTCCGAAAAAGTCTCTCCAGTTTGAGAATCAGCCGCGGATTCCCACCGGTTGCCAGAGTTGCTCTCCGAGGCAGGGCCTGGCCAGGAGCGCGAAACAAGGCCCGTTTCTTCAGAGTGGTGAGACTTCTTCGGAGGGGGCTCGCGGCCGACCTCCGCCTGGGTGGCCGATGAGGATCAGCACGCGGTGCCCGGACGGGGACGACTGATCGATCGCGATCACCTCGCGTCGCGCCGTGGTGCTGGTCGCTGCTCGGCACCCCGACGGGACTCCGCCTCGCACCGCCTCGCGTGAAGGCCAACTGACCTCCGTCGCGTGACTCCCCGCACGCGACACTGGCGCGAGAACACGACGTCACTTCGAGCCGAACTGTCTCCTGGCAGACGACGGTGCGGCGCTCCCGGGCGGTGGTGCGCTGGCACTCACCTTGAAGTGGGACCGGTTCATCAGTCGCACTTCAAAGGAGCCGTCATGCGCCCCAACCCCTTCACCCCGCGACAGGCGTCGGTGGTGACGCCGCCGCCGTCCACCTCCAGCGTCATCCGTCCCGTCACCATCGGCGACAGCTTCGAGGGGCTGATGGAGCGGGCGACAGTGCGGGGCCAAACAGAGCCAACGCGTCCCTCGAGGCAGCCGGCCTCCGGAAACGCTACCCGTTCATGCCGTTCTTCAGCGCGCGGGTGAGTTCGGCGAACTCGACATCATCCAGGTACGACTCGGGCAGGTAATACGAAAACCCCTTGGTCCCGGAGCGCTTCAAGTCGGCGGCATACTCCTCGATGGACTTCGGCCGGGCGTTCCCTTCCGACGAGCCGTCATACGTGGCGATGGTGGGGTGCACGCGGCCCTTCGGCCAGCCGTTCTCGGTGTAGTACTTCACGCTCAAGCTGGGCGAGTAGTGCTCGTAGCTGTTCCAGTACGCTTGAGGCATGGCGTCCCAGCCGTTGTCGAGCCAGGGCTTCATGTCGAGGGCGACGCGGCCCATGGACGAGAGGGCCCGTGGGATTTTCCCGATGCCCTGCTTCGTCGCTTCGGCCTGGAACGAATCGACGAAGCGCTTGTTTCTCCCCACGTCGCCCTGGCCGAACTGAAAGTCGCCCTCGCAGTCGGCGATGTAGAAGTCACCCTTGAACCGCGCGGTCAACTGCGCGGCGTCCTGCGCGTCCTTCTCGGGCTGGGTGTAGGAGACGCCCCAGAAGCCCACCTTGATGCCGGCGGCCTTGAAGGGAGCGGCCCAGCCTTTTTCGAGCTCGGCCATGTTGGAGGCGACAGGGCCGTTGTTGTTGATCTGCAGCGCGACCCAGGTGACGCCGGCGTCCTTGAGCTTCTGCGCCCAGGCGCGCGGGTCCATGGCTGACGCGGTGGCGACGAACATGCCAGGCCCCTCGAAGACGACGTTGCCGGGGTTGCGCGTGGCGTCGGTGGGCTTCACCGGGGCGGTCTTGCCGACGCGGGCGATGGCCTGCTGGACGATGGCCTGCTTCACCACGTCCATGCGTTGCTCGACGCGGCCCTCGTAGCTGTGCCTGTACGCGTTCGCTTCGAGGCGCGCGTCGACCGCAGCGAGCTCGCCCTTCAGCTTCTTCAGCGGCAGCTGCGCGAGGCGGTCTGCGTAGTCATGCAGCTCCTGGTGGCGCAGCTTGAGGGGGGCCATGGCGGTGATGGCGGCGGTGCGGGCGTACTCGGTGCGGGCGTTCTTCTCGGCCTGGGTGACGAGCTGCTGGGCGCGCAGGCGGGCGAGGGGAGTTCTGGCGAGGGCGAGGGCGGCCTTGCGGGCGCGGAGGGTGTCGAGGGCGTCACCGAGGCGGGCCTGCTGCGACTTTCGCTCGGACGTGAGCTGCGCGCCCGTCTTGCCCGCCTGGGCGGCGCGGTAGTTCGCCTTGACGGCATCGAGGCGGGCCTTCTCTTTGGCGGCCTTCGCCGGGTTGGGCTTCGTCGCGGGCGTGCGGGTCATGGGGACGAGTGTCCCGGCGCAGCGCGCGCGAGGTCAACGGCGGGTGGGCGAGATGAGTCCTCGGGGTGACGGCGCGTGCGGTGCGCGCGCCAGGAGGCTTGCGGCCGAGGAAGTGAGGAGCAGGACGGAAGCAGCTCGCCTCGGCCGCGGAAGAGGGCGGCTCCGCAGGTGCGGAGGAGCGTGTCGTGAGCGGAGGGGCGAGCTGAGCTGAGGCTCCGTCAAGGCAACCGGAGGACCGTTTCCACAGCACAGTCATGGGGTGCCCGCCGTGTCGAATCGGCTCGCCCTTCGTTCGTCTCGAGGGCTTCGACGACGAGGGGGGCCGCGGGGCGTGAGATGCAGGCAGAGCCGGAGGGCCGGGCGTGCGGAGAGATGCGACCGGCAGCGAGCCCGTCAGCTGCCGCCGCCGCCCACGCCGCCGCCGCCCCAGCCGCCGGAGCCACCGCCGGAG
>JBFMHF010000116.1:0-23639 GCA_040752975.1 Myxococcota bacterium | reverse complement strand
CCCCGCCGCCTCCCCCGCCGCCGGCGCCACCCCCGGTGTTGCTGGTCGGCCCGGAGCCGCACGCCATCAGCAAGGACACGGACACAGCGAACACGACGGCACGGCTGACGTTCTCACGCATGTGCAACCCCCTGCCGCGCGCAGAGCAAGCGCGGGACCAGCCGACGGCGCCCGCCAAGCCGGCGATCGCGGGAGCGCGCCAGTGGCCGCAACCGTCCAGTGAACTGTCCAGAGAACGGTGGCGCTGACTCGGAGGACAGTTCGAGGGCCGTCTTCACCCGCGCGCGGTTCGGAGCGACAATCCACGGCATGGGGGAGCTCGAGCTGGACCAGAGCACGGTGCGTCCCGGCGGCGCGGCACGCCTGAGGGAACAGCTCCGGGCCCCCTGCCTCACGGTGGTGTTTCACCCCGACCTCTCGCGCGTGGGAGAGGTGGCGTGGCTCTCCGCCGCCCAGCCGCTCGCGCTCTCCCGCGCCTCGCCTTCCTTCGTCGCGCCTTCCGGCGGGCCCGCGCGCCCGCTGTCGTCGGCGCTGGTGTCGCGGTCGCCGCTCACCTTGCGCGTGACGCCCCGGGGCATCGAGCTCGAGCCGGGCAGCGCGGACGTCACGTTGGGCGGTGCGCCGCTGACGGCCCCAGCGCTCATCACCGGCGAGCAGGTCGACGCCGGTCAGGTGCTGGTGCTGGGCGGGCGGGTCGCGCTCCTCTTGCACTCGGCGGGTCCCCGGCCGCCTGAGCCGCCGCCGTCCTTCGGCCTCATCGGTGAGAGTGACGTGGTGCTGGCCCTGAGGCGGCGCGTCGAGCAGGTGGCGAAGGTGGACGTGCCGGTGCTGCTCCGCGGAGAGACGGGCTCAGGGAAGGACCTGGTGGCGCGGGCCATCGCTGGGAACGGCGCGCGGGCCACTGGGCCCTTCGTCACCGTCAACCTCGCCGCGGTGCCGTCCTCCACCGCCGTCGCCGAGCTGTTCGGTCACGCTGCCGGGGCCTTCACTGGAGCGACCGCTCGCCGCGCCGGGGCCTTCGCGCGCGCCGACGGAGGCGTCCTCTTCCTCGATGAGATTGGCGACGTGCCCCTCGACGTGCAGGCGCTCTTGTTGCGCACGCTGGACTCGGGCGAGGTGCAGCCGCTGGGGAGCCCTTCCTTCCGGGTCGACGTGCGCGTCATCGCCGCCACCGACGCGGACCTCGAACGCAAGGTGAAGGAAGGCACCTTCCGTGAGGCGCTGCTGCACCGGCTCCGCGCCCTCACCGTCGTCGTCCCGCCGCTGCGGGCCCGCCGGGAGGACATCGGGAGGCTGTTCGCTCACGCGCTTCGGGCCGAGCTGGCCATCGCGGGTCGTCTCGACCTCCTGGAGCGGCTCTCGGAGCCTTCGGCGTGGCTGGACGGCGCGACGGTGGCGGCGCTGGTGATGGAGGCCTGGCCCGGGAACGTGCGGCAGCTACGGAACGTGGCCCGTCAGGCGGCCGTCATCGGCATCGATCAAGGCGTGGTGACGCCCGCTGCGCTCGAGCTGACGGAGCAGTCGCTCGAAGCCGAACCCAGACCCGGCCGGCGCGTCCTGGGCGACGAGGAAGTCGTCGCCGCGCTGCGGGCCCACGGCTTCCGGCCCGGTGAGACGGCGCGCGCCCTGGGCATCTCCCGCACGACGCTCTACGCGCTCATCGAGCGCTCGACGGTGCTGCGCAAGGCGAAGGACGTGACCGAGCAGGAGCTGGCCGAGGCCCACAGCGCGTGCAGCGGTGACGTCGAGGCGATGGCCGCGCGCCTCGAGGTGTCCGAGCGCGGGCTGAGGCTGCGCCTCAAGGAGCTGGAGCGCGCAGGGAGGTGAGGCGTCGCCGGGACTGCTCGCGTGTTGACGTCCCGGCCGCGCTGAGCCAGGTCGAAATCGCGACGCGGCTTCCTCGCCCGGCCAGCACCGTCCGTTGCCCGCGGCGGGGTCCACGCTCGGAGCGGGGCCACTCGCAGACCCTGTGGGCCGCCGCCCAGGAGCCGTCACGGGCACCTCCTCCACGCTGCGACGGCTTCTCCCGCTGCGCTTCTCGAGGAGGCACAGCCTTTCCCGTGCTCCGCCGGCACCACCGTCACCACGCCGTAACCGGCGGGCGCCTCGAGTGGCAGCTCCCCACCCCCGAGTTGTCAACTTCGGTGCTCGGCCCCGCGCATCACGGGGAGACGCGCTCGACGCCCGTTGCCCTGTGACCTGTTGGGCGCCGCGGCGTGAAGGTGCGCGCGCCCTACGAGGGCGCAGGACCCGGCGGTCGCTTCCCGGTGAGCAGCGCGCGCGCCTGCCGCGACGCGAGGAGCGCCTCGCTGGCCATCAGCACGCCCCCGATGGTGCCGATGATGCCGTTGAGCGCCACCAGCCCGCGCGGCGGCGTCCAGTGCGAGCCCACCGCCACCAGCCCCAGGCCGCCCACGAGGGCCGCGCTGTAGAAGAGCCAGCCCAAAAGCCGCATGCGCGGGTTGCCCGGCACGCCCAGCCGCCCGCGCGCCGAGGCGCCACCCGCGGCGGCGATGGGCACGACGGTGCCGCCCACGGCCATCGCTCCAACTCCGAAGGCAATGCCTGGCACCGGGTTCCCGACGTTCATCTCGGACACGACCGTCAACGCCAGCGCCACGGCTGACGCCCACAGCCCGAAGATGGCCGAGATGCGCGCGTAGTTGGGAGAGATGGACGCGACCGCCAGCTCGCCCAGCACCTCCTCCATGCTCGAGAAGCGCTCAGCGGGCTTCGCGGCGAGGCCTCTGGCCAGGACCCGGTGCAGCCCAGGCGGGACGTCGGTGCGGGGCGGCGGCGGCCGGACCTTCCCGCTGCTCGCGGCGCGCGCGAACTCTGCCAGGCTGGCGCCTTCCCACGGCTTGAAGCCGTACAGCGCCTCGAAGAGCGCCACACAGAAGGAGAACTGGTCGCTCCGCGCGTCGGCCGGGCTGCCGGTGAGCTGCTCGGGCGCCATGTAGCCCGGCGTCCCCACGAGGTCGCCCGTCTGTGTCAGGGACTCGCCGGGGCCGGGCGGGGGGCTGGGAGACGCACGGTACTCCTCGGCGGGCGCGTCGCCGTAGCGGGCCAGCCCGAAGTCCGTCACCCGCGCCACGCCGCCGCCGTCCATCAGGACGTTGGCAGGCTTGAAGTCGCGGTGGACGATGCCCGCCGCGTGCGCCGCCGCCAGCCCGCGCCCCGCCTGGAGAAAGGCCTCGACGATGGCCACCCACGTCCGGCGCTCCCGCGCGAGCCACGCCTTGAGCGTCTCGCCTTCGACGAACTCCATCGCGATGAACACCCGCTGCTCGTGCTCTCCCGCGTCGTGCACCCCCACCACGTTGGGGTGCGCCAGCCGCGCCATCGCCCGCGCCTCACGCAGCATGCGATCGCGCGCCTGCCTGGCGCCGTCGGCGAGGTCCTCTCGCAGGAGCTTGAGGGCCACGCGGCGATCGAGCTGCGCGTCGAGCGCGAGGAAAACCTCGCCCCAGGCCCCCTGGCCGATTCGCCTCTCCACCCGGTAGCGGCCGATCTCCTGCGTAGATGCCCCCAGAAGCCGAACAGCCTAGCCCACGTCGCCCACGCGGTGGCGGGCAGCGGCTCAATCGGGTCGTTCGCGTCCGCCGAGCTCGCCGTCTCCGGCGCGGCGCTCGACTGGCCCATCCAGGAGGCTTCGCGCCACCCGCCCCTCGAGCTCGCTTCCTCCACGAAGCGGCTGATGCACTCGCCGGAGGAGGGGGCCTCGGCTATATCGCTGGCGCCTCGCACGGACCGGCCGGCCGTCCCTCTTTCGTCGGAATTCCTCATGCTCCGCATCTCTGCTGCCCTCCTCGCGCTGACGCTCGCGGTGTCCGCCCACGCCGAGCCCGCGCCCGACGACTTCTCCCGCTTCGACGCCTGGGTCGCCCGCTACCGCGCCGCGCCGCTGAGCGAGCGGCAAGCGCTGGAGCCCGAAGGAGTGGCGCTGGCCCGGGCGCGCGAGGTCGTGCTGGCCGCGCTGATGGTGAAGGACCCCTCCGCCGCGCTGTCCAGGGTGCGCTCCTCCGCCGGGCTGCCCGCCGCCGTCGCCGCGTCGATGGAGGAGCCCCTCGATGCCGCCGCCCGCTATGAGGTCCTCTGCCGTTACGGCGAGCCGCTGTCCCGCGAGTTGGTGGTGGGTGACGCGCGCCTCCGTGTCGCGCCGACGGGCGAGCTGGGCGATCTCTCCCTCGACGTCGCGCGGGTGAAGGGCTGGGCGCTCCGGAAGTCCGCCGTCCTCACCCACGCGAAGGCGGGCAAGCCGCGCAACACCCTCCCGCAGCCCTCGCCCTGGACGGTGGGCAACAAGCGGGTGCTGTACATCCGCGTCGACTTCTCCGACGACCCCGGCGAGCCGCTGAGCGTCTCCAACGCGCAAGCCGTCTTGATGCAGCTCGACTCCTTCCTGCGCGCGAACAGCTACAACCAGACGTCCGTCACCGGCACCGTCACCTCGAGCGTGGTGCGGGTGCCCGGCACCAAGGCGTCCTACGGGGCCAACAACGCCACCAGCCAACTGCTGTCCGACGCGCGCGCCGCCGCGAGGGCCGCCGGCTTCGACACCGCCAACTACGATCTCGACGTGGTGGCCTTCCGCCGCATCAGCGCCTGGGGCTGGGCGGGCCTGGGCTACGTCGGCAACAAGGGCACGTGGATCAACGGCAGCTACTCCATCGGCGTGCTGGCGCACGAGGTGGGCCACAACCTCGGCCTCTCCCACGCCAACTTCTACCAGGCCTCCGGCGACACCATCATCGGCGCGGGCGCCTCGCAGGAGTACGGCAACCCGTTCGACATCATGGGCAGCGGCGACGACCACTACAACGCCTGGTACAAGAAGAACCTCGACTGGTTCGGCTCGGGCGGGTGGGCCACCGTCACCACCTCGGGCAGCTACCGGCTGTACGACCTCCAGCAGCCGGCCTTGTCCAACCTCCAGGGCCTGCGCGTGCCCATCGGCGCGGCGAAGGACTACTGGGTGGAGTACCGGCCGTCGCTGGGGGCGCTGGGGCAGCGCAGCGCGCTCATCTTCTGGGGCTACCCGTCGCCGCGCACGTCCGACCTGCTGGACATGACGCCGTGGACCTCGACGGCGTCGGACGCGGCGCTCGTCATCGGACGCACCTTCTCGGACCTCGGCGCGTCGGTGCACATCACCCCCGTGGGCACGGCTGCCACCACGCCGCCCAGCCTCGACGTCGTCGTCAACCGCGGCGACTTCTCGATGAACGCGGCGCCCACCGTCACGCTGACGGCGTCGGCGACCCAGGTGAACCCGGGCCAGTCCATCACCTTCACCGCGACCGCGACGGACCCCGACGGCGATCCACTGGCGTACTTCTGGGACTTCGGAGACGCGAGCCCGTCCACCAACACGAATACCCAGACGAGGAGCTTCAGCGGCGAGCGCGACGTGCTGGCGCAGGTGACGGTGTCGGACATGAAGGGCCACGCGGTGCTGGCCTCGGTGGTGTTGCGCGTGGGCAACCCGAGGACGGCGCGCATCACCGGGCGTGTCACGGACAACGGCGCAGGCGTGGGCGGCGTGCGCGTCAACGCCGCCACTCTGAGCTCGGGCACGCGCTACACCTTCACCAACTCCGACGGCACCTACGCGCTGGTGGGCATCGCCCCCGATGCCTACACCGTCACCGCGGTGAAGCCCGAGTACACGCTGTCGCCCACCTTCACCAACCCCGTCACCGTGCCGGCCGGCGGCGTGGCGAACATCGACTTCTCCGCGTCGCGCGTCGTGTACGGCATCTTCGGGCGCGTCTCCAGCCTCGGCCAGGGCGTGCCCGGCATCACCGTCGCGGCGGGCACCTACGCGGGCGTCACCAACTCGGCGGGCGACTTCGCGCTGCCGGTGCCCAACGGGACGTACACGCTGACGGCGACGGGCCAGCCCGGCCAGTCCTTCCGCCCCGTGGGCTGGACCAACCCGGTGCAGGTGAACAACGCGCCGGCGACGGGCCGCAACTTCGCCGAGGAGGTGGTGCCTGTGTCCGGCGTCGTCAATGGGCTGGCCGGCCCCCACACCGTCACCGACGGCGTGCGCACGGTGCAGACGACCAACGCGGGCGGCATGTGGACCTTCACCTTCCCGCGCGTGCCTCCGGGCACGTACAACCTCGTCGCGACGGCGCCCGGGCAGCTCATCACGCCCGCCTTCACCAACCCGGTGACGGTGGGGGGCACGCCGGTGACGGGCCTCACCTTCAACGCCGTGGCGGGCACGGGCTTCCTCGTGCTGGGCCGCGTGGACGAGGCGGGCGCGGGGCTTCCCAGCACCACGGTGGAGGCCCGCGACTCGATGAGCATGGTGGTGGCCAGCGGCACCACCGACGGCAACGGCCGCTACGTGCTGATCAACCTGCCCAACGGCACGTACACCGTGTCGCCCAGCAAGTCGGGCTACACCTTCTCTCCGATGTCGCGCTCGGTGATGGTGTCGGGCGCCGACGTGCCGGGGCAGGACTTCGGCGTGCTGGGCGCCAACGCGCCGCCGGTCATCGCCATCCCTCCGTCGGCGACGCCCTTCCCCGTGACGGGCACCACGGCGGACCTCTTCGTGCTGGGGGATGATCCCGCTCCGGGCGTCGAAGGCGACCTCACCTACACGTGGACGCAGTTGTTCGGCCCCGCGCAGGTGGTGTTCAGCCGCAACGGGAACAACGGCGCGAAGAACACCACCGTCACCTTCCCGCGCGCGGGCAGCTACGGCTTCCGCATCGAGGTGAAGGACCCGGGCAACTTGACCGCCACCGCGGACCTGACGGTGGTGGTGCCGCCGGTGGCCACGGCGGTCGCGGTGACGCCCGCCTCACGCACCCTGGACGTCGGGGCCAGCCAGCAGTTCGTCGCCGCGCCCACCGACCAGTTCGGCAACGCCATCGACGCGTCGTCGCCGGTGACCTGGGCGGTGACGGGCAGCTGCGGCGCCATCACGCCCACCGGGCGCTTCACCGCTACCACCCCGGGCATGTGCGACGTCGAGGCCACCGTCGGAGGCATCACCGGCCGCGCCACCGTCACCGTCGTCGTCGGTCCCGTGCCCCGCGTCGTCATGGGCCCCACCGTCACGCCGTCGCCAGTCGACGGCAGCCGCGCCGAGGGCGCCGTGCTGGCGGTGGACGACGACGGAGAGCCCGCCCTCAAGTACAGGTGGGCGGCGATGAACCCTCCTGCCCTCGTCACCTTCACCCCCAACGGCACCAACGCCGCGAAGAACACCGTCATCTCCTTCGCCGGCGTGGGCACCTACGTCTTGCGCGTCGAGGTGACGGACGAGCGCGACAACAGCACCGCCGAGTTCGTCACCGTCGAGGTGCGGGAAGGCCTGGCCTCCCTCGTCATCTCCCCGGCGTCCGCCACGGTGACGCCGGGCGGAACGCAGGCCTTCACCGTCGCCGGTCGCAACTTCGCGGGCGTGGGCGTCAGCGGGCTGCCTGCGTGCACCTGGAGCGCCACAGGGGGCGCCATCGACTCGAGCGGCGTCTTCACCGCGGGTACGGCGGAAGGCGCCTTCGCGGTGCAGGTGCGGTGCGGTCTGCACGAGGCGTCGACGCCGGTGACCATCTCCGCGGGCGGCACGGGGGGAGGCGGCGGCGCCACCGACATGCCGAAGGGCTGCGGCTGCGCAGGCGTCGACGGCTTCACCCCGCTGGCGGCGCTGGGGTTGCTGCTGCTGCGCCGGAGGAGGAAGGCGGTGGCCCGGCGCTTTGCGGGCGTGGCGCGCGCGTTGCCCGCGGCGCTGGTGGCCGTGCTGGTGGGCCTGTCGGGCTGTGCGGACAAGGTGACGGAGTCCCCGGCCAGCTTCCCCGGCGCGCCGTCCTCGGTGCGCAAGACGAGCCAGGCCCTGGGGGAGGTGACCGGCGGCTACCCCAACGACCAGGAGCGCATGCTGCACGTCCTCGTCAACCAGGCGCGCCACTCGCCGACGACGCCCAACAACAACGAGTGCGGCGATTACACCGCCGAGGTGGGGGCCGGCGTGAAGAAGACGCCGCTGGTGTACTCGCTGGAGGCGAACCAGGGCGCCCGCTTCTCTGCGCGCCACATGTCGGAGCTGGGCTGCTACCAGAATGACAACTGCTGCGTGCTGGGCGACGCGGGCGTCGGCGTGGGCGTCGGCTGCATCGGCAACGCGGCCTGTAGCGGCGCGAGCTGCCAGCAGACCTGCGACGCGGGCGTGGGGCAGACGGCGCAGCAGCGCTACTCGCTCTTCAACTTCAACTCGCTGTCCGCGGTGACGGTGGCCCGCAACGTGGCAGGCGCCTACGACTTGTGGTGCAACCTGATGCAGAGCCAGGGCAACCGCGACTTCATCTACTCCGACGCCAACACCGAGTTCGCCAGCGGCGTGTGGCAGGAGTCGAACCAGACCTGCACGTCCACCTACTGGGGCCTCGCGTACGGCAACGCCGCGGTGACGGTGCCGCGCATTCCGGCCGCGTCCGTCTTCTACACACCGCCCAACCCGTCCAACACCTCGCAGATGCACTTCGCCGCCAACTACTACGACCCTTCCGGCATGGCGCCTCGCCGGGCCGTGGTGGTGGTGGCAGGCCACTGCTTCGACATGGACCGAAAGTGGGGCTACGACGACAACGGCACCTACGAGACCCGCTTCCCGGATCCCGACGTCATCCCCGACGGCTGTCACCCGTACTACTTCCTCTTCGTCGACGCGTCGGGCACGCGGGTGACGTACCCCACGACGGGCAGCCTGCAGGTCGCCATCGGCGCCGCCACCACCTGCCCGGTGCCGTACGATCCAGCGCCGCAGCTCCCGGCGGACTGCGAGACGGGAGAGCAGCAATGCCCCACGGGCGCGCGCCGGCCCTGCTACACGGCCGACTCGATGACGTTGCGCTACGGCGAGTGCCGGCAGGGCAACCAGCAGTGCCGCAACGGCTTCTGGGGCGCGTGCCGCGACATGATCGGCCCCTTCCCCGAGGCGTGCGACGGCCTCGACAACGACTGCGACGGCGAGGTGGACGAGGGCGACCCCGGCGGCGGCGCGAGCTGCACGGTGGAGCTCGAGCTGGGGGCCTGCCGCGCGGGCCAGCGCACCTGCCTGTCGGGGCGGCTGGCCTGCGTGTCGGTGTCCGGGCCGCAGGCGGAGACGTGCAACGGCATCGACGATGACTGCGACGGCGCCATCGACGACGGCTTCGGCCAGCAGGCCTGCGGCGCGGGGGAGTGCTACCGCCTGGTGTCCCTGTGCGTGAACGGCATGACGCAGAGCTGCGACGCCGGCGTGGGCACGGCCGAGGTGAATGACGGCAAGGACAACGACTGCGACGGGCGCTACGACGAGGACTTCGACTGTCGGCGGGCCGACGGCGGCTTCGGCTTCTCGCGTACCGTGTACCCCGTCTCCGGCAACGTGCCGCGGCTGCCCTGCAGCGAGGGCGTGCAGTACTGCCAGGCAGACGGCGGGTGGGGCGACATTCTCGGGGCGCGGATCCCGGTGCCCGAGCAGTGCAACGGAGAGGACGACGACTGCGACGGCTTGCTCGACAACGCGCAGCAGACGCAGCTGTCCTTCGGCTACGAGCGCTGCGGCGAGGGCGCCTGCACGCGCAAGACGGCGCCGCGCTGCGTGGGCGGCTCGCTGCGCACCTGCATGGCGTACGACGCCGGCACGGAAGTCTGCAACGGGCAGGACGACGACTGCGACGGCACCACCGATGAGAGCTGCGACTGCCGGCAGGACGACATGCGCACCTGCTACACGGGCCCCAGCGAGACGCGCGACGTGGGCGTCTGCCACGGCGGCCAGCGCACCTGTCCCATGGGCGAGTACACGCGCTGCACCGGCGAGGTGAAGCCGTCGCAGGAGTTCTGCAACGGCCTCGATGACGACTGCGACGGCATGGTGGACAACGCCTGCCTCGACGGCGGCATGGGGAGTGACGGCGGCGCGGGCGGTGGCGCGGGCGGTGGTGCGGGCGGCGGCGCCGCCGAGCAGGACGGCGGTACAGGCGGCGGCGGTGGCGGGGGTGGTGGCGGAGGCTGCGGCTGCACCGGGGCTCCGCTGGATGCCGTCTGGCTGGGCATCCTGTTGCTCGGTGGCAGGTCTCGCCTGCGCAGGCGGGGCGAACGCCAGGGCAGCGCCGCCGCGGTACGGCGTTGAGTCGAAGCTTCCGCCCTCCTCCCCGCTGGCGGGAGAGCCGAAGCGTGGCAGGAAGCACACCGGGCAAGCGGTGCCGCTCGGCGTGGTAACCCTGCCTTCTCCGGGCACGCGGACGCACCTGCCCTCACAGTGCCCGGGTGAATGCTGACCGGGGCCGCCTTGACTCATCGTTCGAGGCCCCTCGCGATTTCTGCCCCTTGTCCGGGCACGGTCGATGCTGGCGAGACCCCTCATGGTGCGAGAACCACGGCGAGCTGGGCCCCTCGAAGAGCCTCGGACGTGGGACATCGAGGAGGGCGGTGCGGCGGTCGCGACCGAAGACGAGGTGGGCAGCACGCTCGAGCGCCTCGTCACCGCGCCAGGCTACCGGCCTCCGCTGCTGCCCTCCGTGGCGCTGGAGTTGATGGCGCTGTCGGCCCGCGCCGACGTGGAGGTGGAGGAGGTGGTGCAGCTCCTGGAGCGTGATGCGCTGTTGGCCGCGCGGGTGCTGCAGGTGGCGCGCTCGCCCCTGTACGCCCCGCAGATGGAGCTGCGCTCGCTGAAGAGCGCCATCGTCCGCCTGGGGCTCAACGCCATTCGCAACATCGTGATGGAGGTGTCGCTGTCGGCCCGGGTCTTCAAGGCGCCGGTGTATGCGGACGCGCTGGAAGCCATTCGCCGGCACTCCACCGCGGTGGCCTACCTGTCGCGCATGGTGGCCCGGCAGACGGCCATCGACCCGGAATTCGCCTTCCTCTGCGGGCTTCTCCATGACGTGGGCTTGTCGGTGTCGCTCGTGGCCATGGCGGACCAGGCGCGCGGCGGGAAGGCGCCGGACCTCGAGCTGTTGTGCCCTGCGTTGGATGCGCTGCACGAGCGGGTGGCCGGCATCGTCTCCGAGCACTGGAAGCTGCCGGTCGAGCTCAAGCTGGTGCTGGAGCGGCACCACGGGCTCACGCTGGGGGGCGTGGTGCACCCGGTGGCGGCCATCGTGGCGCTCGCCGACGAGCTCGCGGTGCTGCACGGGCGATCGCCCCAGCCGCCGCGGCAGTGCGACGCCCACCGCGTTGACGCGCCCGATGAGCGACGCCGCCGACGCGCCCTGGACTCCCTTCAACTGGACCTGGGGCATTACGACAAGCTGGCGAAGGACGCGGCGGCGGTGCTGGCCGCGATGTAGCGCGCCCCCCGGGAAGCCCCTTCAGAAGACGTGGACGACGTAGCCGCCTCCGACGGAAGCGCCCAGGCTGGACGAGGGAGGAGTCGGCGGCGGCACGCGGAGGAGCGCGTGGTTGTATTGCTCGACGGCGCGAAAGAGGCCTTCCTGCGCGTGGCGCATGTACGAGCTGCTCACCAGCGTCAACACGAGGCTCACCACCGTCAGCACGCCCCCCGCCACCGCCATGCCCACCGCCGCCGCCGAGGAGGTGATCAGCAGCGCGCCGATGACGAGACCCGTTCCCAACAGCAGACACCCGAGCGAGCTGGCCACCAGGATGGTGCCGATGCGGAGGTTCGCCTGCGCTTCGTCGAAGGTGGCCCGCGCCTCCGGCACCTCGGCGAAGATGTCCTCCAGTTGGTCCGAGTAGGTGAGGAGCCCGCCCAGCTCGATGGTGCGCTCGCTGTTGCGGAGCGTGGGCTTCATCCCCTCCATTCCGAAGGAGAGCAGCTTGCGATCGACGTGCGCGGCCCACTCGGCCACGGAAGGGGCCGGGGAGAGAGGAACAGGAGGCGGCTCTGGGGGTGGTGTCTGCGAGAGGCTGAGGAGGAGGAGCGTCGTGAGCACGGGGCCAGAGAATGGCGCGCCGCGCGGCGTTGGTCGACCCATCCGTAATGCTGCGCATGGTTCACCGGCGGCGACTTCCCAGCCGAGGGGGCGAGGCCGTACGGTGGCCGCATGCTCGTTGCCTGCGTGTTGGCCGCCCTGCTGGGCGGAATGGGGTGGACGCTGTCGGAGTACCTGATGCACCGCTTCGCCGGGCACGGGCCGCTGCGCCGCAAGGAAGGCCTGTGGTTTTTGACGCCGATGGCCGTCGTCATCCTCTTCCACGAAGAGCACACGGCGCACCACCGCGATCCGCTGTACTTCGCGCCGACGTGGAAGAAGGCGCTGGCGGCGGCGGTGCTGGTGCCGGTGCTGGGCGGGCTGCCTGCGTGGCTCATCAGCGTGCCGGTGGGCCTGGCCTTCGGCGGGGGCTTCGCCTTCACCTACCTCGCGTACGAGATTCTGCACCGCCGCATCCACACGCACCCGCCCAGCAACCGCTACCTCGCGTGGATGCGCCGGCACCACCTGCACCACCACGTCACGCCGAAGGTGAACCACGGCGTCACCATCCCCGCGTGGGACGTGGTGTTCGGCACCCGCGAGACGCCCGCGCCCGTCACCCTGCACCACAAGCTGGCGCCGCACTGGCTGTTGGACGAGTCAGGCGCCGTGCGGCCCGAGTTCGCCACCGACTACGCCCTCGCCGGCCGGCGCGCTTAACCCCAGAGATCACCTGAGCGGAGCATGCCTCGCTGGTCCGTTGACCGGATCTCGTCGTCGCTCGTCGGTAACGGGCCCACCAGCCCGCTCCCTCCTCGCTTCTCGATCTCCGGCCAACGTTCTGCGCGATCCATGCTCCACCCAGGTGAACTCTGGGGTTGAGTCCACGCGTCTCGGCCTCCCTGCGTCCTCCGGGGTGAGGACCAGCCGCGCGCAGCAGTCCGGGCACGCGCACGACGCCGGCCAGCCCGACGTGCCTTCCTCGATGGGGACGGGCGAGCTGCACTTCGGGCAGGCGAAGCTGGCGACCTCCAGCCGCACCGTCCCCTTGACGCGCAGCACGAAGAAGACGAGGCCGGCGAGGAAGAAGCCCGGCACCAACACGAAGTGCAGCCCGGGAAGGACGATGCTGGCGACGGAGGCGAGCCACAGCACGCCCAGCGCCTTGAGGCCGCGCCCCAGGCGGGCTCTCACCGACAGCGGCGTCACCTGCACCGTCAGGGAGGTGGGCGTGCGCTGCGAGTCTTCGATGGTGACGGTGACGGGCTGCTCCACGTGCCGCGTCAGAAGTTGGCGTCGACCCCGGCGGTGAGGGCCACGTCGGTGGTGCGCCGGGGGATGGTGGCCGCCGGCGGGACGGAGTCGAAGTTCACCAGCACCGACGCGGTGAGGGACACGTTCTCGGTGATGCGCGAAGACAGCTTGGTGGTGCTGTTGATGAGCAACCGGCCCGCGTCGGGCGCCAGCAGGAAGGGGATGAACTCGAGGTCCTCCGTCAGCTTGACGTGCTTGTTGAAGCTCCACCGGAAAGCCAGCGCGGCGCGCGGCGCGAGGATGGGAATGGCTGGATCCGTCACTGCCGTCTCGGTGGGGAAGTACTGGAAGCGCGTCTCGTAGCCGGCGCGCAAAGCGAGGTCGAGCCGCAGGAACAGCCGCTCGTTCTTCTCCGCGTCCTTCGTGTCGAAGAAGGTGAGGCCCGAGCCGAGCTCTCCGTAGGTGCGTGACTCGATGTTCTTCACGTGGTCGAACTCCGCGCCGCCCAGCGCGAAGACGGACGCGAAGCCGCCGAAGGTGCGGTCGACCCGAATGAGGCCCTGGGCGCGCCGCGCGGTGGTGTCGCTGGTCGTGCCCGGCTCGTTGGCCTTGGGGTTGGACAGCGCGTAGGCGCCGTTCAGCTTGAGGCCCAGCATCCACACTTCCCACTTCCGCTGGGCCGCGATGTTGAAGGTCAGCGTCAGCGTCTGGGTGTTGCCGGCGAGGAACTGGAGGCCCGCGCCCACCAGGCCTGACCACACCTTCGCCTTCTCGTCCGCCTTCTTCTCGGCCTCGGCTTCGGCTGGAGGCGCGACCGACTCCGCCACCTTCTGCGCCGCCTGCGCGGCCTTCTCTGCCGCCGCGGCTGCCTTCTCTGCCGCCGCTGCCGCCCGCTCCGCCGCGCTCTGTTCGCTCACTGCGGTGGTGGTGGCCGCGGGCGTCGCGTCTTGTCCATTCTGCGACAACAGGGTCAACAGCGTCAGCGCCAGGGTCGTCAACACTCCCTCCCGTGAAAGTAGGGCGACTCATAAGGAGACGAGGGCGGTGAAGCCAGATAAAATCTGCACCAGCCGGAACCAGGGGTCGCGCTGGAGCGACTGAGCCGAAGCAGGAGTGGACAGCCATGGCTGCGCTGAAGTGGATCGTCGTCGTCATCTGCGGGTTGGGCGCGGCGGGCTCGCTCGGCCTCGGTTTCCTGGAGGGTGGGTCGACGCGCGTCACGCCCACCCCCGTCTCGCTCGCGCCGTTGTCGGTGAGGCCGCTGCCGGTCTTCCTCGCTTCGGCTGCTCCTCCCGCCGCGCCTGACGCGAAGCCCGCGGAGCCGGCCGGAGAGCCCACCGCGAAGCCCGCTGAGCCTGAGCCTGCGAAGACGCCGGAGAAGCAGCCCGAGGTGGCGAAGCCCGCGGAGCCCGCGCCGAAGCCCGAGGCTGCGCCGAAGCCCGAGGCTGCCCCGAAGCCTGAGGCTGGCCCGAAGCCTGAGGCTGGCCCGAAGCCTGAGGCTGCCCCGAAGCCTGCGGCGCCCAAGCCTGCCCAGCCCGTGGGCGAAGGTCTGCTCAACCTCCGCGCGAGCGACACCGCCGACGTCTACGTGGACGGGAAGAAGGTGGGCGGCTCACCCATCATGGGCTTCAAGGCGAAGGCAGGGACTCGCCGTGTGCGCTTCGACTGCTACGACGCCGCGGGCAACGCCATCGCCGGGCCGGTGAAGACCGTGACGGTGAAGCCCGACGAGGAGCAGGACGTGGAGTTCACCTGCCCCGAGCCGGAGTGACGGCTTCGCGGACCACCCGCGCGGCCCTGGCGCCCTCCCGCGTCGCGACGCTGGCTGTTGACGCACAAGGGCTGGACGTCCGGGGAAGGTGCAAAACGGCACGACCCGCCGGCCAGTCGACCGAGCGCCGGTGCGACGCGTGACCAAGAGAGGAGACGGAGAGCCGCGAGGCGCTCCATGAGCGGGCGCCGAAGCCGTGTCAGGCGGAGGCCTTCGCCAGCACTCCGGCGATGACGTGCTGCGCGATGGGGTGGTAGCCGGCGCGGTGCTTGTCGAAGAGGGCGCGCGCGGTGGGCTTCGTCGCGTCGTGGTCGGCCAGCGCCTTGAAGAGGGGGCGCAGGTACTTCATCCGGCCGAGACGCCCGACGACTTCTTCGACTGCGGCCGCGTACGGGAGGCCGTGCCCCGACTCGCAGGCCAGGGTGAGGAAGGCCACCTTGACCTCCGGATTCCTGGCGCCCGACAGCGAGAAGCGCTCGTCCAGCGCGCGACACGTCTCGACGCTGGCAGGCCGGGGGAAGGCGTCGAGGAAGAGCTGCCACTCCGTCGGAGTCCAGGCGGACACCTCGGCGGCGTCCGGGACGCGGCCCGTCAGCGCCTTCACCGCGTCGAGGCGTGAGGACGTGGGCGTCGGGTGGTTGTCCGGGAGGCCTGCACCATCCACCCACTCGGGCGCGCGCACCTTCGCCAGCAGTCCGGGCAGCTCGGCTTCGACGTGCGCGAGGAAGTCGTCGGTGGTGGCCGCCCCGAAGCGTCGCGCGGCGAGCCACTTCTTCACCATCGCCTCGAAGGGCGCCTTCCCCGACGCCGCCTCGAGCGCCCTCAAGAAGAGGTAGCCCTTCTCGTACGGCACCACGCTGAAGGCCTCGTCGGGGTCGACGCCGTCCAGCTTCGTGCGCAGGCGCGTCAGCTCGGGCTGCTTCTCGAAGCGGGCCAGCGCCCCCTGCAGGTCCTTGAAGCCGATGGCCGCGTGCAGCGCCGCCACCTCCGGCCCCTCCAGCGCCTCGAGGATGTGGCGCTCTGCCCAGACGGTGAAGCCCTCGTTCAGCCAGAAGTGTTCGGCGTTGGCGTTGGTGACGAGGTTGCCCGTCCACGAGTGGGCCAGCTCGTGCGCCACCACGTTCACCAGCGTCTTGTCGCCCGTCAGCAGCGCGGGGGTGAGGAAGGTGAGGCGCGGGTTCTCCATGCCGCCGTACGGGAAGCTGGGCGGCATCACCAAAAGGTCGAAGCGCTCCCAGTCGTACGGGCCGAAGAGGCGCTCGGCGGCCTCCATCATCGCTTCCACGCCGGAAAACTCCCACGCCGCCGCGTCCAGTTGCCCGGGCTCGGTCCACACGCGCGAGCGAGGCGACAAGTCCCTCGACGCGAGGTCGCCCACCGCGAAGGCCAGCAGGTACGGCGGAATCGGCTGCGGCATGGAGAAGCGCTCGAAGGCCACGTCGGGGCGCTCCTCGCGGCCGAGGTGCTGCGCGGCCATCACGGCGCGCAGCTTCGCCGGCACCATCAGCTCGGCCTGGTACGTCACGCGGAAGGCCGGCGTGTCCTGGCAGGGCAAGACGCTGCGCGCGTGGATGGCCTGGCACTGGCTGAAGAGGTACGGCTGTCGCCCGCCCAGCGTCATCTCTGGCGAGAGCCACTGCAACGCGGAGGCGGACGGCGAGGTGCGGTAACGAATGCGCACCTGGGCCTCGCCCCTGGGCACCTGCACCTCCAGCCGGCTGCCGAGGATCGGGTCGGCCGGGTGCAGCGTGAAGGGGAGTGGGCCGTCGCTCCCCGTCACGGCGTCGATGGTGAGCTCTCTGGTGTCGAGGTCCATCGGCCCGGCCTCGGCGGCGGGCGCGGCCAGGTGCAACGTCACCTCGCCGCGGACCACCCGCGCGTCGAAGTCGAAGGTGGCCTTCCAGTCGAAGGACGTGGTGCGGGGCTGCGACGACGAGGCGTAGGAGTGGGGGTCGACGCGCATGGCGCGCGGTTGTAGTCGCGGCCGGGAGAAACACGAAGGCCCGAGAGCAGCCGCGCTCCCGGGCCTCGAGCGTCGCGTCGGCAGGGAGCGTCAGTTCGCCGCGAACGTGGTCCAGCCCTGCGTCCAGTCCGTCGCGCCCACCGCGCCGATGAAGGTGGCCGTGACGTCGAAGAAGCCGTCGTTGGGAGGCGTCGCCCCACCCGTCAGCGCCGGCGAGCCGGCCAGCGGCTTGAAGCTGGGGGCCGCCTCATTCATCGGGTTGGTCAGCTGGGGATCGACGTCCCGGTTGGCGAGCGACACGTCGGACAGGGCCATCGCCTCGTCGAACATGTTGTCGGGCATCGAGCCCGTCACCGCCTGCCAGCCCACCGAGGGGTTGTTGAAGAAGATGCTGTTCTGCACCTTCAGCGCGCCGCTGTTCCACTGGCTCGCCGTCGCCGCCTGGTCCACCGTCAGCGCGTTGGACGTGAAGCTGGTGACGATGACGTTGGCGAGGACGCCGGCGGTGCCCTGGCGCAGCATCATGCCGCGCGACGGCCCTTCGGACGGCGTGGTGTCCGGGTTCCGCCCCACCAGCGTCACGTTGTACAGCGTGGGGGCCGAGCGGGGCATCAAGTCGTTGTTGGTGCGGTTGGAGTCGGCCTCGATGCCGTAGTTGCCGCGGCCGTTGATCTGCTGCACCACCACGAACTGGGCCTTGCCCGTCCACCCCTGGTCCCAGTCCAGGCCGTCGTCGTCGCTGCCGGTGATGACGACGTGCTTCAGGTTCACCTTGCCGCCGAAGAGCTCGATGCCGTCATCCACGCCGCGGTGCACCTGCACGAAGTCGACGGTGGTGGCGCTGCCGCAGGCGTTCAAGGTGATGCCGTTGAGCTCGTTGTCCGCGGACAGCGCGCGGCCGGCGTACTCCACCCGCACGTACTTGAGGGTGCCGCAGTCGTGCGTGTCGTCGGGCGTCGCGCCGCCGCCGTACTTGTTGCGCGGCTCGTCGGCCAGGCCCTCGGCGTTGTTCTCCCCGCCGGTGACGTTGATGGTGGCCTTCCCGTTGAGCACCAGGCCGCCCCAGTCACCCTGCGGGCCGCCGCGCTGGCCGGCCGGCAGCGAGCTGGTGAAGACGATGGGCTCGGTGGCCGTGCCCGCCGCCACCAGCTTGCCGTCGCGCGCCACCACCAGCGCCGACGCGCGGTCGCCCTGGATGACGGTGCCGGGCTCGATGGTCAGCGTCGCGCCGCCCGTGACGTAGATGAGCGTCTTCAACGTGTAGACGGTGTCCTTCTTCCAGGTCGTGTTGACGGTGATGTCGGCCGTGACGTCGCCGCTGACGCCGGACCCGCCGCCAGCGCCGCCTCCTGTTCCGCCGCCGCTGCCGCCGCCCGTGCCGGTGCTGCTGCCAGGCCCACACGCCGTCAGCGCGATCGCCGCCGCGAGCGTGAGCATTCCGATGAGCTTCTTCATGGTGTTGCTTCCTTTCCAGGGGTGTTGCCGGGGTTGAAGGTCCACGCCAGCGACGCGAAGAAGGCGAGGCCGGGTGGGGTGTTCAGGACTTCGATGTCGCCCTGCGTGAATCGGACGGACTGTCCGAGGAGGTTGGAGGCGGAGACCTTGAGCTGGAAGCCCGCGGGCAGCCGCTGCGAGACGGTGAGGTCGAGGCGGTGTACCGGCTGCTCGTAGATGTCGGGCACCTCGAGGATGCCCACCTCCGAGATGCGCGGCCCGTACACGTTGTAGAAGACGCCCGCCTCGGTGCCCCACTCCGGCTTCGCCCACGTGACGTTCAGGTTGGCCACGTACGGCGACTGGCCCTGCAGCGGGCGCTCCTGGTTGGTCTGAATCGATGCGTCGCCCAGGTCGATGCGCGAGGCGATGAGGGACAGGTTGGCGCCGACGCGGAAGTTGGACAGCGGTTTCGCCAGCCGGCCCAGGCCCACGCGCGCTTCGAGCTCGACGCCCAGCAGCGTGGCGGCCTCGGCGTTGCGGTAGCCGAAGTCGTTGGTGCTGCCCGCGGAGATGATGACGCGCTCGATGGGGTCGAGGAACTGCTTGGCGAAGCCGGACACCGCGAGCACCTCGGAGTCCGACGGGAACCACTCGGCGCGCAGGTCCGCGTGGTGGATGCGCGTCTCCACCAGGTTCGGGTTTCCGGTGATGTTGGCGCGGCGCACCGGGTCGAACCAGAGGAAGGGGCCGATCTCCCGGAAGGTGGGGCGGGCCAGCGTGAAGGCGTACGCCGCCCGCAGGTTGAGATCGCCGCGCGGTGACACAACCACGTTCGCCGAGGGGATGACGTCGTTGTACGGCTTGATGATGGGATCGCCCGGAGGCGCGCCGCTGGTGGCGAAGGGGCTGCCCGAGGTGAGCGTCTGCCGCGAACCCTCGTAGCGCAGGCCGCCCGCCACGCGCAGCCAGTCGAGCGGCTTCCAGTCCGCCAGCGCATAGCCGCCCCACACGCCCAGCGACGCGTCGTAGCGGTCGTAGGTGAGTGTCGTCTCCTCGAGGGTGAAGTAGTAGGTGCCGGACTTCGGGCCGATGTACTCGGGGACGAACAGCTCGTTGGGGCCCAGGGTCTGGAGCTCCGCGGGCAAGCGCCCGCTCATCATGCGCAGCCGCCGCCCGTCGAAGCTGCGCGCCTGGTACTGGCCGAGCGCGCCCACCTTCACCTTGAGGCTGCGGACGGGGACGGTGACGTTCAACGTGCCGCCCGCGGAGTCCTCCGTGAGATCCAGGTAGAAGCGCTCGGCGGAGTTGGGCTGGAAGCGGATGCGCGCGGCGCCCTGCTCGTCGACGAAGTACCGCATGTCGCGGATCTCCGGCTCGTTGCGGATGACGCGCGCGTAGTTGGCCTGCCAGTCCAGCTCCGCGTCGTGCAGCACCGGCAGCCGGTGGAAGCCCTTCACCTGGTTGAAGAAGAGCTGGCGCTGGGTGAGCTGGAGCCGCGTCGAGGCGAAGTCGGTGGCGCTCTGCAGGTCGTACCCCGCGGCGCTGGTGGTGAGGCTGTCGGAGTTGACCAGGTACAGCCCGAGGAAGCTGAGCTCGTGGTCCTGGCTGAGCTGCAGCCCGACGTTGGCCAGCGCGCTGGTGGCGCCTGACACGCGGCCCTGGAGAATCGACGTCTGGTTGACGCCGATGAGCGCGCCGTCGGACAGCGCGGTGTTCTGGTAGCGGGAGGCGCGCGTCTGCTCGTTGCGCGAGAGCTGCGCCGCGACCAGGTAGCCCAGGCGCATCTCCTTCCCGAAGCGCACGGTGTCGCCCACCTGCGCGCCCAGCGTCATCGACGGCAGGCCCTTCAGAAAGGACGGCTCCCACTCGTTGCGGAAGGAGTCGCCGGCCTCCTTCTGCTGCTCCGCGGTGAAGCCGGGGCGCACGGTGAGGGGACCGTCGGTGGGCACGGTGTCGGGCAGGTCGCGTACGCCGTCGCGGAAGCCGAAGTTCTCCGCGAAGGACAGCTGGTCGGCGGGGCGCGTCTGGCCGAGCGTGACGGTGTCGCTGGCCAGCTTCGCGCTGGCCTTCACCTCGAACTTCGTGGGGAAGGTGTTGGTGTCCAGCGTCAGGCTGCCGCCGCCGAAGCTGGCGGGGAGCTCGGGTGAGTAGGTCTTCAGCACGTTGAGGTTGGAGAGGAGCGCGACGGGGAAGAGATCCATCGGCACCGACGGCTCGTCCGGCTCCGGGCTGGGCATCAACGTGCCGTTGAGCAGCGTCTGCGCGTAACGCCCGCCGAGGCCGCGCAGGTAGACGTAGCGGTTGTCGACGATGGTGGCGCTCACCACGCGCTTCACCGCGTCGCCGGCGTTGGAGTCGGGCGTGCGGGCGATCTCCTGCGCGCCGATGGAGTCCTGCACCACCGCCGCCTTCTTGCGCTCCTGCAGCAGCGCCGACTCGTTGCGCTTGTCGGCCTTCGCCTCGACGACGACTTCCTGCACGCTGCGCGCGTCGGACTCCAGCGCCACGTCGAGGGTGACGGCCTCGCCCTTCTTCACCACCACGTTGGAGATGCGCCGCCCTTCGTACAGCTCGTAGAAGACGCGCAGGTCGTACGTGCCCGGCGGCAGCTTCAGGCGGTAGTAGCCCTCGAGGTCAGTGAGCGCGCTCTTCTTCCCTCCCGCCACCACCTTGACGGTCGCCTCGATGAGCCCGTCGCCCGTGCGAGCGTCGGTGACACGGCCGATGACGCCGGTGAAGCCCTTCGGCAGCTTCTGGTTTCTCCCGAGCGTGGAGATGGCCGCGTCGACTCCCGCGTCGGGCGAGGGCGCGATGCCCGCCAGGCCGGCGTCTGGGGCGGCGGGGGAGCTGGCAGCAAGAGGAAGGCCCGCGTCTGACTCCATGGGCGTCGAGGCGGGGGAGGTGTGGGGTGCGTCCGTGCCCGCGTCCGCCGGTGTGGCAGAGGCGGCGGCGCTACCCAGTGCGCCGGCATCGGATGACTCCACCGAAGGAACGACCGCGGCAGGCCCCGACGCCAAGCCAACGCCGGCGTCGACGTCGACGGCCTGCGCTCGCGCCGGCGCCGAGGCCAGGGCGAGCAGCACCACGAGGCGGAAAATCGGCTTTTTCACGCGGCGCGATATGCGCCCGGGCGGTGGCTGCTTGCCGACGTTCGTGTCACTTCTCTCGAACGGTCAGGTCACGAACGTGACACTCGCAGGTGGCCGGAGTGCAACGCGGTCGAGGAACGGCCGGCGTCAGGGCTGGCCGGCGGCCGTGGGCGCTGCTCCCGTGGCTTCCGTCGCCAGCACGGCGAGCGTCTCCACGCCGCCCCCGCGCACCAGGTCCATCACCGCCAGCGCCTCGCCGTACGGCATGTCCTCGTCCGCGTCGAAGAAGACGACCTTGTCGGGCCGGGCGTTGAGCATCCGCACCAGCCGGGAAGAGAGCTCGGCGCGGGGAATCACCTCGCCGTTCACCTTCGTCGTCCCATCGGGATCGACGGTGAGGACGATGGGAGGGATGGCGTCGGGCGGCGGCGGCGGCTGGTTCTCTTCGGGCTTCGGTGGGACGTTCAGCCACAGCTGCTTGGTGAGCAGCGGCGTCACCACCATGAAGATGATGAGCAGCACCAGCACCACGTCGACCAGCGGCGTGATGTTCATCTGCGGCCTCACCCGCCGCGACTTCACGGTGTCGACGTCCATGCCCATGGCTCACCCCTGCTTGTTGGCCTTGTCGATGACCTGCAGCGACGCGCCCGCGAAGCCGATCCGCTGGCACACCTGGAAGAGGTCGCGCACCTTGCCGTAGGCCAGCTGGACGTCGGCCTTGATGACGATGCGCGTCTCCGGCTTCACCGCGTGGAGCGCCTGCAGCTTCTCCACCAACTGCTCCCGCGAGAGCTCTTCCTTCTCGAAGTAGAGGCGCCCGTCCTTCGACAGCGTGACGGTGGTGGGCTCGAGTGCGCCGTTGCCCTGGTCCGGGTTGGAGATGGACGGCAGCTGCACCGTCACGCCTGCCTCCATCTGCGGCGTCACCACCATGAAGATGATGAGCAGCACCAGCACCACGTCGACGAGCGGCGTGATGTTGATCTCCGGCTTCGCGCCGCCGCGGCGGCTCGGGCTGGACAGGTCGGCGCCCATTACGCAGCCTTCCCGTGCCGCGACTCGAGGTGGTCGAGGAACTCCCCGCGCGCCTGCTCCAGCGCGAGGATGATCGCGTCGGCCTTCCCCGACAGCCAGTTGTAGGCGAGCACCGCGGGGATCGCGACCACCAGACCCAGCGCCGTCTCGTACAGCGCCTCGGAGATGCCGAGCGACACCGCGCCCAGGCCGCCCGAGCCCTCCTTCGCGATGCCCTGGAACGCGGTGATGATGCCGAACACCGTGCCCAGCAGGCCGACGAAGGGAGCGATGGAGCCCACCGACGCCAGCACACCCATGCCCCGGCGCACGTCGGCGGCCAGGGCCTCGGTCTTGCGGTGCAGCTCGCGGCGGGTGGCCTCCACCGGGGACAGCGCCGTCTGCTTCTTCGACGACTCGAGGTACGTCCGCGCGCCCGCGCCGAGGAGCGAGGCGAGGTGGCTCGACTTCATCGCGCTCGCCTTCTCCGCGAGGGTGGCCGTGTCGTCCTCGTCGATGAGCCGGCGCGCCTCGGCCACGAAGGCCCGCGACGCCCGCTGGGAGCGCCAGTACGCGTAGAGGCGCTCGAAGAAGATGGCCAGCGCGGCCACCGCCATGAGGATGAGGGCGCTCGCCACCGCCACCGCCGGCGGGCCCATGTGGCTGACGATCTGCTGGAAGTTGAACATGTCACTCGCTCCTGAGCTTGAACTTGAGGTCGACGATCTTGAAGACGGCGATCGCCTCGCCGTCGAGCCGCGCGGGCTCGTAGGTCCACTGCTTCACTGCGGCCAGCGCCGCCGAGACGAACGGCTCTTCACCTTTGAGCACCTGGATGCGCCCGACGCGCCCGTCGCGCTCAACCACCACCTTCAGCACCACCCGCGCCTCCTGGCCGGTGGTGCGCGCGGCCTCCGGGTACTCGGGCGCGACGTTGTCCTCGCTGGGCTCCGGCGGGTCCGCGTCCTCGGGCAGGTTGACCGGCCCGCTCGTCCCCGCGCTCGCCACCACCGGCGCCGCGGACTCCACGTCACCTTCGCCGCCGCCCAGCGCCGTGCCCGAGCCGTCCCCGGTTCCACCCACGGCGACCGCGATGGCCTCGACCGCCTGGTCGGACTCCGGCGCCGGGCCCTTCGGGATCTCCTTTGGCGCCACCATCGCCGCAGCGGCGGGGGCAGGCGCTGGCGCGGCGAGAGGTGGAGGCTCGACGACGGGCGGAGGGG
>JBFMHF010000115.1:0-23989 GCA_040752975.1 Myxococcota bacterium | reverse complement strand
GCGGTGGCTCGGGAGGAGGCGGAGGGCTGGGGCCGCTGGCGGTGGTCAGCGTGACGCCAACGGAGGTGTGGGCGGACGACGGCGCCACGTTGGTCATCACCGGTGGAGGCTTCCAGGTGGGCGCGCAGCTGCTCATCGGTACGACGCTCATCGACCAGTCGGACGTGAAGAGCGCGGCGGTGTTGAACGCGACAGTGGCCCCGCGCCAGCTCAAGCCGGGCGTCTACGACGTCACGGTGCTGAACCTCACGGGGGAACGCGCCAGCCTGCCGATGGCCCTCACGGTGCTCTCGGGCTCGATGGCGAAGGCCGGCTGCGGGTGCACCGCCGTCGAGCCCACCTCTCTTCTTCTGATGGGGCTCCTGCTGCTGCGTCGCCCGCGCCGCCGCAGCTGACGCGCGGCGCGACTGCTCCGCGGAGGATGCGTGCAGGCAGGCGGCGCCAGGCAGGCTCGCGTTCCACCGAATCCGAAAGCGGTGCCTGCCCAGCGAGGCGGGCCCCCCTTCTTCCAGCGGGCTACTTCAACGCCGCCTGCACCTTCTTGAGCAGCGCCGTCTCTTCCGCCTTCACCTTCCCGTCGGAGAGCACGAGGGCCCGCGCGGCCTGCAGCGCGTCGTCCGAGCGCTGGCGCAGCAACCCATAGTCCGGCTCCGCGGGGCGCTGGCCCGCCTTCACGCCCTCCATCAACTGCTGAAGAGCGGCTTCTGGAACGGACCAGCTCCTCCCGAGACCGAGCAGCATGTTCGCCTCGTGTTGCTCGACTTCCCCGTCCACCCAGGCGACGTGGAGGAGCAGCTTCAGGACTTCGAGGTTGAAGCGATCATCATCCGAGAGGGCCATGGCGAGAGGCACCTTAGACCCACACGGTCCCGGTTGCTCGGGGCCTCAGCGCCCGCCAGCGGTGAAGACGAGCGGCACCTCCAGCTCGGCTTCGGCGCCCAGGGGGGGCAGCGTCAGTCCCTTCGCGGTGCGCACCAGACACTCCGCAGAGGCCTTCGGCAGCGCCTCGCCGCGCACGCGCGCCGCCTTCACCTTCCCCGACGACGCGACCACCAGCGACAGCTCGACGGTGCCGGCCGCGGAAGGGTTGGCCTTGAGCCACTTCTCGTAGCAGGCGGCCAGCTTCGGCCGATGGCGCACCAGCTCGCTCTGCACGCGCGCGAGGGCGTCCTCGGAGGGCGCAGGGCCTTCGGGCGCCTCGGGCAGCGTCGCGACGAAGGGCGCGCCACCCACCAGGTCCACCCAGGCCTCGCGCGTCGCCTCGCCAGGCGGCGTCAGGGACAGGCGGTGCCGGCCGGCCGTCAGCAGGGACACCAGCGGCGAGACGCCCAGCGCGGCCCCATCGAGCGAGATGGCCGTCCCAGCGGGCAGCCCCGACGCGTCGAAGCGGGCCCACGGCTTCTTCGGGCTGAAAGGCGACGTCACGGGCATGAGCGCCTCTTCCCGCGCCGAGGACAGGGGCGCCCCGTCGGCCCAGCGCAGCGTGGCTGGCGCCGTCACCCGCCTCCGCTCCCGCGTCACCGTGTCGCTGACGTCCACCGCGCCCTGCGCCACCGACAGCACCACCTCCGCGGCCGAGCGCGAGACGAGGAAGAGGGCTTCGGCGGCCTCCACCTGCCGCGTGCCGGCCCTCACCACGAGCAACTCGCTCACCTGCGCCGTCAGTTGTCCGGCGCCGATGGACGCAGTCGCCGCCCCGCCCAGCGCCAGCGAGCCCCGTCCTTCCAGCGCCCAGCCCACGTCGGCCGCCGGAGCGAGCGCCAGGCCACCAGAGGACACCGCGTCGCCCGAGGCCAGCACGTCGCCCGCGGACAGAGCGCGCCAGGCGCCCTCCCCTGTCCGCGTCTGCGAGTCGGCCGTCGCGCGCAGCACCGTCAGGGGATGAAACGGAGCGGCCGCCAGCTTCTCGGGCGCTTTCGGCAAGGCCACCACCTCGGGCGCCGTGGGCGCCCGCAGCTGCAGGACGAGGAGCGTCAACGCCATCGCCGCCAGCGCGCCCGCGGGGATGAGCCACGCAAGCCACGGCGTACGGGACGGCAGGCCCGCCTCCACCTGCTCCATCAGCCGCGCCTCGACACGACGGAAGGCCATGTCCGACAGCGTGTAGGGGGCGAGGCCGCCCAACAGCTTCCGCCGGGCCTGCGCGTCGCGCACCGCTGCCTGGCACTGGGGGCAGCTCGCGTGATGGGCCACGGTCGCCGCGTCGACTTCCGGCACGCCCGCCGCCAGCGCTTCCCGCTGGGCCTCGTCGAGGTGCTTCACGAGCCACCTCCCCCGAAGAAGTCGGCCAGCGCGGGGTCGTCCTTCGCCAGCGCCTCCAGCTCGCGCCGCGCGTAGAAGAGCCGCGTGCGCACCGTCAGCACGTTGGTGTCGAGGACCTCCGCGATGGTCTGCGCTTCTACGCCCTGCAGATCGTGCATCACCAGCACGGTGCGCTTCTTGGGCGACAGCTTCTCCAGTAGCGCTTCGACGCGAGCCTGACGCTCGGCGGACAGGGACACCTCCACCGGCAGCGGGCGCTCGTCCGCCGACTCGGGCAGCTCTTCCACCACGTCGAGGCGGCTGCGGGTGTGCTTGCGGCGCGCCTTCATCGCCACGTGCACCGTCACCCGGTACAGCCAGGTGGTGAAGGCGCTCTTGCCCTCGAAGCGACGGATGCTGCGGAACACCTCGATGAAGACGTCCTGCAGCACGTCCTCGAGGTCGGCGCGGGGGACGAGGAAGGTGAGCTGCCGGGCCACCTGCCGGTGGTGCTGCGCGTAGAGCTCGCGAAAGGCCGCCGCATCGCCGGACCGGGCGCGCTCGATGACATCGGCCCTGGCGGCGTCGCGCATCGCGGGCGCGTGTAACGCCGCGCTCCCGTCGCTGTAAAGCATGAGCTCCACGTCGCTGTGTGTCCACGAAGCGGCGGGGAATTCATCGCCCGGGCCACCGGGCCAGGGGCCTCCAACCACCGGAATTGACGGCCTCAGCCCGGAATCAGCGCGGGCGCTTGAAGCACAGCATGGTGGCGCCGCCCCCCACCGAAGAGCCCTTGTCGACGACGGGCGGCCGGAAGGTGGCCGACACCATCTCCCAGCCTTCGGCCCCGGCGCGCTCGAGATCGCTGTTCTTCGGCAGGCCCTCCACGTCGATGCACCAGTGTTCCCAGCGCACCAGGCCCTTGTCGTCCGCGCGCGCGCGCGGCACCTGGAGGACGGCGGTGGTGGCGCACCCGGCGATGAAGGCGATCGCGAGAAGCCAACCCGGACGGTTCGTCATGGCGTGCTCACTTTCCGAAGCGGCGGTAGCTGTGCACCACGCTCTTCAAGTTGGTGCTGGTGCGGCTGAAGCCGGTGAGGATGACGCCGTCGTCCGTCAGCACCACGCGCTCCCAGACGAGAGTGGGCTGGGTGGCGCTCGACGGCAGCTGGACCAGGCCCCAGGCGCCGCCGTCGAAGACCGCCGCGCGGCTGCCGTTGTCCCCGACGGCCCAGACGTCGGTGGCCGTGCGCACGTCGAGGGAGCGCAGCCCGAAGCCCGCGTCGAAGACCGACTCGAAGCCGCCGTCAGGCATCAGGCGCGCGATGAGGCCGCTGTGCGAAGCCACCCACGCCTCGTCGCCCACGCCGTCGATTTCAACCCAACCATCGTCGTTGGGGTCGAGGTCGTTCGGCGCCGACACGGCGGTGCCATCGGTGCGCCAGATGCCGGAGATGGCGTAGGTCATGCTGCTGGTCCACTCGCCGCCCACCACGAACTCCGCGCCCGACGCGGTACGGTGCGCGTCGTTGAGGTACACGTTGGGCGCCGACGACGAGTCCACCAGCTCCACCAGCCCGGTGGCCGGCGTCCAGCGGCAGATGACGAAGGGGTAGCCCACGAAGAGGACATCGGTGGGAGAGAAGACCTCGAGGCCGTACCACCAGGGATCATTCACCCCGCCGTCGGCCGTCGTGCAGTCGCCGTAGCCCACGACGGAGAGATCGTCGACGTAGTGGCGGATGTAGCCGCGGGTGCCCGTCCAGCGGTCGGCGAAGGTGCCCTTCGAGACCTTGGCCTCGAAGCCGGTGCCGTACTCGAAGGAGCGGTCCACCTCCACGAAGCCGCCGTCGACCTTCCAGTACTCGAAGTGATCGTAGTCGTCGGAGCCGGACATGTTCGTCTGGTAGCTGGCCCAGAGCTGATAGCGCTCCACCGACTCGGCGATCACGCCAGGCGTCACTGTCCAGTACCCGTTGTAGGAGGTACGGGCCAGCGTGAGCGCATCAACCGGGCAGAGGAAGTTCGGGCAGCCCGCGTCGACCCCTGCATCCGTGCCGCCGTCGCCACCACCCATTCCCCCACCGACGCCGCCGCCGGCTCCGCCGCCCACTCCACCCCCGGTCCCGCCACCTCCGGTCCCTCCGCCTCCGGTCCCTCCGCCACCTGTCCCGCCGCCCAGTCCGCCACCTGTCCCGCCACCGGCGCCCGCGTCACCACCGCCGCCGCCCGCCCCGCCACCGGCGCAGTGTCCCGCGTCGCAGTAGGCGTCGTAGGCGGCGTCGAAGTTGAAGCAGGCCGAGAGGCCCAGGCCCGCGAGGGCCAGCAGCGTCCAGCGAGTCATCGCGCGCCTCCGAGGTCGAAGGAGAAGGCGACGGAAACGAAGGCGCCGTCGGCCGTGGGCAGGATGAAGGCGTGGGCGCCCAAGTCACCGCCGAGGAAGTACATCAGGCCCGCGCCGACGACGCCGGCCGCAGCGAGGCCGATGAAGACGTAGCCGAGAGTGGCCTCCAGCTTGCCGGCGTCGCGCATGGCCGCCGCGTCTTCGGGGGGCGCGGTGCCGTTGAGGAGGGCGCTGTGCTTGCTGCTGGCGTCGACGAGGAGCCCGGTGGCCACGCCGGCCGAGGCCACGCCCACGGCGAGCGGCGCCCAGGACCAGGTGCGCAGGCTGGAGCTGGACGACTTCACCACGGCGGGAGGCGGTTGCAGCTTGCGGCGCTCCTCTTCCTCCAGGCGCTTCTGTTCCGCCAGGCGCTCGGCCTCGGCCCTGGCGGCGGCGTCGGCCTTCGCCTTCTCTTCCGCGAGGCGGGCGGCTTCGGCCTTCTCGGCCTCGAGGCGCTCTGCTTCCAGCCGCGGGGCCAGCATCTTGCGGACGTTGTCGCGCGCCTTGTCCACCACCGCCTGCACCTTGGGAGAGACCTCGACGGGCAGCTTCGCCTCGAGGTCGATGCTGAAGGCTGTCTTGAAGGCGGTGAGGGCCTCTTCTTCCTTGCCCATGTCGGCCAGCACCACGCCTTCGAGGAGGCCGATCTTCGCCTCGTCGTCCGGACCCGCGGCCCTGGGCTTGGCCTTCTTGAGCTGCTTCAGGGCCTTCTCGTACTCGAGGTTCTCGTACAGGGTGATGGCGGCGTTGAGGTACTTCTTCACCTCGGGGCTCTGCGCCCGGGCGGTGAAGGCGCCGAGCGCGAGGAGGACGAGAAGGGGGCGCATGGCGGGGCATCATGCACGACGCCGCGCGGGCCCGTCACTCTTTGAGGTTGTGCTTGTAGACGTTGGGGCCAGGCCGCAGAGACAGCTCGACCTCCACGTCCTTGCCCAGCTTCTCGTTGACCAGCCGCAGGGTGTGCTTGCCCGCGGAGACGACCTGGACGCCGAGCGGCGTGTCGCCCAGCTTCTTCCCGTCGAGGTAGACGGTGGCGTAGGGGCGGATGCGCAGCTCGAGGCGGGCCTTCGCGGTGGGCGTGTCCGGACGGGTGGGCGTCGCGGCGCTGCCCATGCCGGCGTCCAGCTCGTGGGCCGCGAGGACACCCGTGGGAGCGCCCGCGTCGACGGGCTCGGGCGCACCGGCGTCCACCTCCCCGACGGCGACAGACGGAGCACCGGCGTCCACCACCGCGGGGACGGGCGGCGCAGCCACCGGGCCCACCTCCTCGGGCGGCGGGCGCGAGAAGAACCAGGCCGAAACGGCTCCCCCGACGAGGACCAACGCGCCCAGCAACGCGAAGACGGTGCGACGCCGACGGCCCTCCACCTGGCGCAGCATGGTGTGCGAGAGCCCGGTGGGGACGTTGCCTGACTCCGCGGGCTGCTCTCCAGGGCGATCGACCTGCGCGCGTGGCGCGGACCTCCGGCTGGGCGAGGTGGGGTCGACTCCGCCGAGGTCGCTCAGCTTCGCGTTCTGGGTGACTTCACTCTCGCCGGGGAAGAGGCGGTTGACGTGCGCGGCGATGTCCGAGGTGGACACCGTCTCGCCGGTGGACTGGATGAAGCGCTCGAGATCGTGCTGCAGCTCGCGGCACGACGGGTAGCGCGCGTCGGGCTTCTTCTCGAGGCAGCGCGCGATGATGGCCTCGAGCGCCGGCGGCACGTCGTTGCGGTGCAGGGTGACGCGCTGAAGCGGCTCCTGGCCCATGATGGCCTGGATGATGGACACCTCGCTGGTGGCGTCGAAGGGCATGCCGCCGGCGACCAGCTCGTACAGCACGATGCCCAGCGCGAAGATGTCGGCCCGGCGATCGAGCGGCTCGCGAGCGAGCTGCTCCGGGGGCATGTACGCCATCTTCCCCTTGATCATCCCCGACTTGGTGAGGTGCGGCTGGTTGGCGGCCTTGGCGATGCCGAAGTCCACCACCTTCACCGCGCCGTTGCGGGCCACCAGCACGTTGTCCGGGCTGATGTCGCGGTGCACCAGGTTGACGGGCTGGTTGTGCTCGTCACGCAGCTCGTGGGCGGAGTGCAGCCCTTCGGCGGCGAGGCTGATGATCTTCGCCACCAGCGGCAGCGGAAGCGGGCCTTCATGGGTGCGCGCCTCGCGGTTGAGGACCCGCAGGTTCGGCCCGTCGATGTACTCCATCGCGATGAAGTACTGCCCGTCGGCGTTCCCGAAGTCGAAGATGTGGACGAGGTTGGGGTGTGAGAGCTCTGCGGCGAGGCGGGCCTCCCCGAGGAACATCTCCACGAAGCGCGGGTCGTCGGCGAAGTGCGGGAGGATGCGCTTGACCACCACCTTCTTCTGGAAGCCCATCGGGCCGTCGGCGCGCGCGAGGAAGACCTCGGCCATGCCGCCCACGGCCAGCTTGCGCACCAGGGTGTACTTGCCGATGTTCGCCATCGCGCGTCGCTTGGGGCGCAGGCTCTAGCGCGCTTTGCCGCCGCAGGGAACGAAGGTGACAGGTGCTACCGTCAGGAGCGTGTCCGACGTGACTCCCCGCCTCGCGACGAAGGCCGACAACGAGGCGTGCCTGAAGCTCTTCGGCGCGGTGCCGATGCGGGGCGAGCTGGTGCTGTCCACCCGGCGCGAGCCGGACTTCTTCGCGCTGTACGCGATGCAGAAGGCCGACGTGTACACGTACGTGGGCGAAGACGAGAAGGGGCTGCTCGGCATGGCGACGGCGCTGGTGCGCGACGGCTGGCTGGACGGGGTGGCACGGAAGGTGGGCTACCTGGGGGACCTGCGGGTGCGCTTCGACCGCAGCCGGGCCTTCGGGCGCCTCTTCGGAGACTCCTTCGACGCGCTGTGCCGCCAGACGGGCTGCGACGCGTACTACACGTCGGTGCTGGCCTCGAACCGCGCCGCGCTGAACGCGCTGGTGAAGCGCAGCGTGAAGCGGAAGAACCAGCCGTACTACCACCCGCTCCATCGCTTCAGCGCGGTGTCGGTGCAGCTGACGCGCAGACGCACGCCGTCGAGTGACGTGCCGGTGCGCAGCGCGAGGCCCGAGGACGTTCCGGCCATCACCGCGCTGCTGGACGAGGCGCACCGGCGGCGGCCCTTCGGCTACCGCTTCGACGAGGGCGAGTTTCAGCATCGCCTCCAACGCTGGCCGGGCTTCACGCTGGACGACACGCTGGTGGCCACGGGGCGCGGAGGGGAGGTGCTGGGCGCAGCGACGCTGTGGGATCCGTCGCCGGTGAAGCGCTTCCGGGTGCACGAGTACAACGGCGCGATGCGCTGGGTGCGCAGGACGTTCAACCTCGCGGCCAGCGTGGCGGGTTGGCCGAAGCTGCCGGCGCCGGGCGGAGAGTTCCGCTACGTGTACCTGAGCAACGTGGCGGTGCGCGACGAGTCGCCGGCGGTGTTCCGCGCGCTGCTGGAGCACGCCTACGCGCGGTTGCAGCCGACGGGGCGGCACTTCTTCACTTTCGAACTGGACGAGGGCGATCCGCTGGCGGGCGCGCTGGTGGGCTTCCTTGCGCGGCGGCTGGACTTCCAGCTCTTCGCGGTGACGCCGGCGTCGGTGAGCCGCACGCAGTGGCAGGCGGGGCGGACCGGCTTCGAGATCGCGCTGGCGTGAGCTCAGGCCTGCCGTTTCTGCTTCAGACGCTCGACCTCCGCCATGCGCGCGAGGCCCTCGGCGCCCGAAGTGGACCACGAGGCCAGGACCTGCGCACCCCACTCCGCGGCGGCGTAGAAGTCCCTGGCCCGCGCCGGCTCGCCGAAGCACACGAGACGATCGCCCCAGCGCTCTCCGAGATCGAACACCACCTCGGGGTGGAGGGACTCGGGGTGCGCGCCGCGATTGACGCGCAGCTCGGTGAGGGCGTCGTCCCAGCGGCGCTCCGCCATCGCCTTGCGGGCGGCGGACAAGGGGGTGGTGTCGTCGAAGGCGGGCTCTTCGCGCTCGAGCAGCTCCTCGTAGAGTTCGAAGAGGGCGCCGCGCCACGCGAGGCCGAGGGCGCGGCCTTCATCGCCGCCGTGCTGTTCGAGATCGAAGGTGGGGCTTTGATCCGACCATCGCGGCAGGAGCGCGCGCTGGGACGCCTGCTCCTCGATGCACTCGAGCGCGGTGAGGGCCTGTTCGCCGACGTGGGAGCGCAGGTCCCGGGCGCGCTCGGCGAGCACGGCCAGCGGCTCCGGCGGAGAGCGCCTGGCGCGGCCTGCCTCGAGCTCCTTGTTGCGGGCCGTCTCGTCGAAGACGTGGAGGATGAAGCGGCGGTGCTGGTGCAGCACGTGAGTGAGGGCGTTCACCGCGTCGAAGAGCTGGCGGGTGTACTCGCCTTTCGCGTCGACCTCCTGCGCGCGGCGGAAGGCCCCGAGGGCCCGACGGAGCTGCCCCCGGGCGACGAGTGCCTCCCCCAGGCGCGTCCACGCCTCGTGGGGGCGCCAGCAGTTGCCTGATTGAATGGCGAGGGTGAGCTGTTCGATGGCCGAGGGCCAATCACGGAGCTTCATGAAGACGCGGCCGAGGTTCAGGCGGGCGTCGCCGAAGCGGTAGTGGGTGCGCACGGCGCGCTCGAGAGCAGCCTTCCCCGCGACGAGGTCGTCGCCGACGACGGCCAGCAGCCAGCCGAGGACGTTGAGGGCGACGGCGTCGGTGGGGTGTTTGTCCGTCCAGGCGGTGACGCGGGAGACGGCAGCGGCGCCTCGGCCTCTGCGCGCGAGCGCCTCGGCATAGTTGGCGATGACGCGGGAGTCGGTGGTGTTGGCGTCGAGGGCGCGCTCCAGGTGGGCGACGCCCTGTTCCCACGCGCCGGGGCTGTCGGCGAGGACGGTGGTGCGCACGAAGCCCGAGAGGTTGAGCGCGTCGAGGTGGGTGGGCGAGTGGGCGAGGAGCTCGTCGACGAGGCGGAGGGTGGCGTCGACGTCACGGCGCGCCCATGCGGCGTCGGCGGCGGCCCAGAGCTCGGCGGGCGGAGGCATCACGCGGAATGTAGCCGCGGGTCGCGCGCGCTGCTCTCAGGAAGCGGCCGGGCGTGAGGTCCCTGCGCCGCGCCACCGCGCGCATCACCGCCCTCTGGCCTGTCCTCGCGTCGGCGGCTCCGCCGTAGTACGCCACGCACCCGTGGGCACGCATCCCCGCCACGTCCGGGGCATCCTCTTCGTCGACTACGTCCGAATGGTGCGTCGCCAGCTCCCCGCCTGGCGCGAGGTGCTCTCTGCCGCGGACGTCGCGGTCGTCAGCCAGAAGGTCGACGCCGCGAGCTGGTACCCGATGGCCGACTTCGAGCGGCTGGGCCTCGCCATCCTCGAGCACGTGGTGCGCGGCGAGCGGGACGCGATCCGCCTCTGGGGCCGCGAGTCGGTGAAGTCCGTGCTGCAGTTCTTCCCCGACCTCACCGTCATCGGCGACCCGCGCGAGTCGATCATGCGCTTCCAGACGTTCCTGTCTGCGCTCTTCGACTTCCCCGCCATCACCGTCGAGGGCGTCGACGACGAAGACGCGGCCTTCCGCATCGCGTGGGGCATGTCCCCGCTCGCCGAGGAGGCAGCCACCTGGCAGGCCATCGGCTTCTTCGAGGAGCTCGTCACCGCCAGCGGCGGGATGAACGTGCGCACCAAGCTGCAGAGCCGCTCGTGGATTCCGGGCGAGCCGCCGACGGAGTTCACGCTCCACTGGGAGCCCGGCGCCGGCACACGCCCGCGCGTCACCGCGCACCGCCGCGTGCTGGTGGTGGACGACGAGGTGCTGGTCGGCCGGGCGCTCAGCCGCGTGTTGTCCTCTGTCGCCGACGTCACCCATGCCATCGACGCCGACGAAGCCCTGCGCCGCCTCGCGCTGGAGCCCTTCGACGTCGTCATCGCCGACTACACGATGCCGGGCCGCGACGGCGTGTCCCTCCTCGCGGAGGTCGCCCGCCGCTGGCCCCACGTCCGCCGCGTCCTGCACACCGCTCGCGTGCCGGGCGAGACGGCCGCGGACGCGCTCCTCGGCGAGCTCGCGCACGAGATCCTCGACAAACCTGCGCCGGGAGACGTCCTCATCCGCGCCGTCCTGGCGGGTGAAGCCACGGGAGGTTGACTCCGCGGCACACCACGAAAGGCGGACCGCGCAGGGCCGGTGGCTGCCGCATCTTTCGGATGACGGCCGGGCCTGGGCGCGCCAAGAACCGGGCCGTGCGCGCCAGCGTGGTCGTCGCCATGCTGTTCCCAGCCCTCGCGGTGGCGGCACTTCGCCCCGCAGCCCTCGGGTCCGAGCCGCTGGAGGAGCGGCCCTCACCCGCGCCCCTGGCGCCCCCCCACTCCGACGCGCTCGCGCCATCGCCGCCCACCACGCCGGCGGCCACTTCGGCGGCCTCACCCGAGACGCTCCCTTCCCGAGAGGCGCCAGCGGAACGGCCCGTCTCAACGGCCAAAGCGCCGCCCATGCTCGGCCCCTTCCGCCTCGGCACCACCGAGAACTTCCTCGAGCCCGGCTTCGCCACGCAGCTGCGCCTGAGCGTCTCGGGCTCCACGGACAGCGACGCGCGCGCGCAGGTGGAGCTGCGCCGCCTGAGGCTCTCCCTGCGCGGGCGCTTCCTCGACGGGCGCCTCACCTTCTTCTTCCAGATGAACACCACGCCCGCCGCCCTCGAGCTCATCGACGTGTGGGCCAACGTCCGCTTCCTCGAAGGCCTCGAGCTGCGCGTCGGACAATTCAAGACGCCCTTCACGCGCTTCCGCGGCCAGTCCTTCCTCTCGCTCTCCCTCGCCGACTGGCCCGTCTTCTCCACACACTTTGGCAGCGAGCGCCAGCTCGGCCTCCTGGTGCACGACGGCGGAGGCGATGGCTCGCACTGGGTCTACCAGGTAGGCGTCTTCACCGGCGTCAACGCCCGTGCGTCCTTCGCCCGGGGCCTCGCCGACGTCTACGCCGAGGCGCTCACCAACCCGTCGGACCTCCGCACCTTCCATGGCCCCACGTCCCTGCACCCGGAGCTGGTGGCGCGCGTGGGTCACGAGGCGGCCGGCGTGCATTCGGCCCAGGACAGCGACGAGCGCGGCGGCGGCCTTCGCCACTCCCTGCACTTCAGCGCGGCGTGGGATCTCCGCCCCGCCTACCCCATCGACTTCTCCGCGCGCCTCGCCCCCGAGGTGCTGCTCAAGTGGAACCACGTCTTCCTCGACGTCGTGGCCGCCGCCGGCTGGTTCAAGGACGCTGCCGGGGCCGTGGGCCTCGCCTCGGTGGGAGAGAACGTCGAGGCCGGCTGGCGCTTCTCGCCCCGCTGGGAGGTGACGGGCCGCTTCAGCCGCGTCGACAACACGGACGCCGTGCGCACCGACGCCCTCACCCGCGCGCAGGGCCTCATCGCCGCCGCGCCCGCGGACGAACAGGCGGACGTGCGCGCGCAGTACGCTTCCGCCGGGACGCCGCGCTGGAGGCAGGAAGTCGCCGCGGGCCTCAACGTCTACCTCCTGGGCGACGGGCTCAAGTGGCAGACGGACCTCACGTGGACCCGCACCGTCTCCGGCGCCACCACCGACGAGGTTCGCCTTCGGTCGCAGCTTCAGCTCGCTTTCTGAGCGCCGCCTTCCGACGCACGGGGCGCCACGCTAAGACGCACCCCGCATGCGCCGCCTTCGGCTCACCGCGCTGGTGTGGCTCTTCGCCTCCGCCGCGTGGGCGCAGACGCCGCGCCCCGACGCGCTGTACGTCAACCCCGCTGCGCTCGTCACCGCCAGCCGCCTGGTGGGCCTCGCCGGGGCCTCCACCGGGCTTTCGGAGAACACCGAGAGCATCCCCACCAACTACGCCGCCGCCGCCGGCCGCCACCCGCGAAGAGATCGCAACTGGGACTGGGACTACACCCTCGCCTTCCTCACCGCGCCGGTCGCCAGCATGCGCGACGTGGAGAACGACGGCAGCGGCGAGCAGACCATCGCCCCGGTGGAAGGCCAGGTGGGCATCACCGTGCAGATCCAACGCTTCGGCGTGGGCGTCTACTCGCGCGCGTCCACCCGGGGGCTGTGCCTCACCGAGGCCTGCGAGCCCGGCATGGAGCAGCTCGAGGCCCAGTCCGTCAGCGGCGCCCTCGTCGCCGGCTACAGCTTCCTGGAAGATCAGCTCCTCATCGGCGCCGGCCTCAACATGGCCTTCGCCAGCTTCCAGTACGAGAAGACGACGCGCGGCTACCTCGGCTTGTCCCTGGGCCTCGGCGTCAACTGGCGCCCCCACACGCTGCCCCTGCGCCTGGGCGTCTCGTACGTCTCCCAGTCCAACGCCGACCCACAGTTCGACCTCGACGCGAACCCCACACTGGCTGGCCGGCCGCTGTACCAGCGCGCCGTCTCCCCTCCGAAGCTGTCCTTTGGCGCCTGCACCCGCGTCGGTGAGGAGGCGTGGCGTTTCAACCGCCAGTCGCCCAGCGCGATCCGCGAGCACCCGTCGCAGGAGAACCTCGCGCGCGTGCCCCACGACGTCATCGAAGACTGGTCGCCCCCCGGCGCGGTGCTGGTGTGCGCGCAGCTCGACGTCGTCTTCCCGGTGGAGAACGCCACCACGCTGACGCCCTTCCTCCTCGGCGGCGCCGCCCCGGCCGCTGGCGCGTACACCACCTTCATCCCCCGGCTCGGCGTGGAGTGGGAAGCCATCACCCGCCTGCTCCGCCTGCGCGCCGGCACCTACCTCCACCCCGCGCAGATCGAAGGCAGCACGCCGCGCCCCCACTTCACCACGGGCCTCGAGCTGCGGGTGGTGCGCCTGCTCGGCGCCGACTGGTCCTTGAGCGCGTCGGCCAACCTGGCCCCCCGCCTCTTCACCATGAGCTTCGGCATCGGCTGGTGGCTGTAGCTGCGGGAGGGGCTATCATCCGTCGGCGCGCATGAAGGTCGTGCCTCTGGAGACCGGATCGGTCTTCGCCGACAAGTACCGGATCGACGGTGTGCTGGGGAAAGGCGGCATGGGCGTGGTGTACGCCGCCACCAACCTGGCCGTCGGCCGGCGGGTGGCCATCAAGGTGATGGAGGCCGGCGACGCCGACGCCGAGACGCGCAGCGATCTCCTCCACCGCTTCCGGCTCGAGGCCCAGGCCGCCGCCGTCATCGATCACCCGGGCATCGTCGACGTGCTGGACATGGGCGAGACGGACGATGGATCCCCCTTCATCGTCATGGAGTTCCTCGAGGGCGCCACGCTGAAGGCGGCCCTGAAGCAGCTCAAGGTGATGACGCCCGGCCAGGCGGTGGCGGTGATGTCGCCGGTGCTGGAGGCGCTCGCCGCTGCGCACGCCGCCGGCGTCGTCCACCGCGACATCAAGCCGGCCAACATCTTCCTCTGCACGCGCCCGAAGAATGCCATCAAGGTGCTGGACTTCGGTATCTCCCGCTTCGGGGAAGGCAGCGGCCTCACCCAGACGGGCGTGTCCATGGGCACGCCCCAGTACATGTCGCCGGAGCAGGTGAAGGGCGAGCGCGGCGTGGGCCCGGAGTCGGACCTCTACTCGGTGGGCGCGGTGCTGTACCACTGCCTGTCCGGCAGCCCGCCCTTCGAGAACACCGGCGGAGAGATGGCCACGCTGGCGCGGGTGCTGTCGACGGATCCGACGCCGCTGAAGGAAGTGCGGCCCGACGTGCCGGTGGCGCTCGCGAAGCTGGTCGACGGCCTGTTGGTGAAGGACCGCGCGCACCGCGAGCGCGACGCGATGGAGGTGCGCCGCATCCTCCTCGCCATCACCCAGCCGGAAGAGGGTCCCGTGTGGGCGGCGGCCTCGGTGGCGGTGAAGCTGGAGCTGTCGAAGGGCACGCCCCGCCCCGGCAGCGGCTCCAAGCGCTCTTCCCCCGGCGTGCTGGCGATGCCGGGCCGCACGCCGTCGAAGCCGTCCAACCCCGCGGTGAAGAAGCCGAAGGCCGCGGCCGAGGAAACCGTCGCGCTGCCCTCGGGGAAGCCGCCCGTCGCCCTCCTCGTCGGGCTGGGCGTGCTGCTGCTGGCGCTGGGCGGCGGCGCCTTCGCCTTCTTCACCAGGCCAGGCCCGGCGCCCGAGGTGGCGGTGGACGCGCCCCCGCAGCCAGCGCCCGCGAAGGTGATTCCCCAGGGCGAGACAGCGCCTGCCGCCGACGTCGAGCTGACGCTGTCGGCGGATCCAAAAGAGGCGCGCTTCACCGTCGACGGGGAGGCCCTCGACTGCAACCCGTGCACGCTGAAGCGGCAGAGCGGGGCGAAGCTGGCGGTGAAGGCGTCGGCCGAGCGCTTCGTGGCCAGCGAATTCGAAGTCGTCTTCGACAAGCCGCACGAGAAGCACATCGCCCTGGCGCCGGTGCCGGAAGCCCCGCCGTCGCCCGGCGGGAAGAAGTCCAGGAAACCCAAGACGCCCCTCACCGTGGACGAGTCCAACCCCTACCGCTGAAGCCCACGTGCCCCTTCGACTCGCCTCCTTCGCCCTGTTGCTGGCCCTGGCCTGCCCCGCCCTGGCCGCGCCCGCCTCGCGCAAGGAGGCCGCCGAGCGCTACCAGAAGGGCGTCGGCCTCTACAAAGAGGGCGACTACGCGGCGGCGCTGACGGAGTTCAAGGCCGCCTACGACGCCGCGCCCACCTGGGAGGTGCTGTACAACATCGGGCTGACCGAGCGGCGCCTCTTCAAGTACGGCCAGGCGGTGAAGACGTTCCAGCGCTACCTCGAGGAGGGCGGGAAGAAGGTGCCGAAGGACCGCCGCGCCGACGTGGAGAAGGAGCTCGAGCAGATCAGCGCCCTCACCGCGAAGGTGACGGTGAAGGTGGAGGGCGCGAGCGCGAAGCTGTCGGTGGACGGCGAGCCGCTCGGTGACTCTCCCTTGCCCGAGCCGGTGCTGCTGGGCTCCGGCCCCCACACCTTCAGGGCGGAGCGCGAGGGCTTCCTGCCGGCGGAGAAGAGCCTCGAGGTGGTGTCCCGCAAGGACGTGACGCTGGAGCTGAGCTTGAAGCCGAAGGAGGACACGCGCCCCGCCGACGTCACCATCGACTCCAACCCGGCAGGGGCCATCATCACGGTGGACGGGAAGCTGGCAGGCCTGGCGCCGACGCGGGTGAAGCTGCCGCCTGGAGGCCACGAGGTGCTGGCCGATCTCGACGGCTACGCCACCACGCGCATCGAAGTGGTGGTGACGGCCGGCCAGGAGCGCAAGGTGACGGTGGCGATGGAGCGCGCGGGCGGCGAGGAGGGTGGCGGCGGGAAGCGGCGCGTGCCGGTGGCGGGCCTCGTCACGCTGGGCGTGGGTGTGGCGCTGGTGGCGGGCGGCGCGGCGCTGGCGGTGAAGGCGCAGGGCGACGCGAAGAAGGTGTCCGACATCTTCCGCACCGGCGGCACGTGGGACGCCAGCGCCATGGCCATCGAGTCCAGCGGACAGGCCGCGCAGACATGGGCCTGGGTGCTGCTGGTGACGGGCGGCGCAGCCACGGTGACGGGCATCGTGCTGTCGGTGGTGACGCTCACCTCGGGCGGCGACGACGCCGACGAGGAGTCCGCCTTCTGGTTGGTCCCCTCGCCGCACGGAGCCACGCTGGGATGGACGACTCGATTCTGAGTGTGCGGCCCCTGGTGGCCTTCGCGGTGGCGGGCGTCCTCGGCCTCTTCGGGGGGTGCGCCTTCTACGCGCCGGAGGTGGTGGACTGCTCCGTGCGCTGCGGCGAGGGCGACGCCTGCCCGTCTGGCACCGAGTGCCGCGAGGGCTTCTGCCGGAAGAAGGACGCCACCAACCGCTGCGACTGCAAGCCCAGCGAGTCGCGCGCCTGTGGCGGAGGCCGGGGCGAGTGCACCGCCGGCCTGCAGACGTGCAACGCCGACGGCACCTGGAGCGCGTGCATCGGCGAGGGCAAGCCCTCCGAGGAGAAGTGCGACGGGAAGGACAACGACTGCGATGGGCTGTCGGACAACCAGGTGGCGGATCCTCCCCTGTGTGAGAAGTCGCTGGGCGTGTGCGCCCAGGCGCGGCAGGTGTGCGTCAACGCGTCCTTCGTGGCCTGCAGCGTGTCCGACTACGGCCCTTTGTACGAGGCGGTGGAGACGAGCTGCGACGGCGAGGACAACGACTGCGACGGCTTCACCGACTCCACGGCTCCGGTGGTGCTGGCGATGGGCGTGGTGAGCAGCTACGAATTCTTCGCCGTCGATGGCGGCTTCGCGGCCGCCTACGCGGACGGCACCGGGGTGGTGGTGAGCCGCTTCGACCAGACGCTCTCGCGCACCAGCACCACCTCCGTCGCGCCGGGCGTCACCCCGCAGTTGCTCTCAGCCGCGGTGCTGGACTCCGACGTGTACGTGGTGTGGTCGGTGGACGGAGGCGTCTTCGCGGCACGGGCTGCTCCCGGCGCGGTGACGGGAGAGGCCCTGCCGATGCTGGCGGGTGCACCGCTGGCCTCGAACGACTTGAAAGCAGGTGCGCGGCCGGGGGACCTGGTGGTGGGCTTTCAGGCGGCGGGGGACACGCGGGCCGAATTGGCGGTGTGGCCGTTGGACGGCGGCGCGCCCACCCGGACGACGCTCAACGCCAACGCCGACGGCGGGCTGTGGACGACGGAGCTCTACGAGATGAACGTGAGCCACGGCGGCAAGTACGCCGTGTGGCGCGGCCAGTGGCAGCCCCCCGACGGTGGCTCGACCGAGAGCGTGTACCGGACGGTGGGGGCAGCGCCTCCGTACAGCGTCCTCTCCTCGGTCTACCCGGGCAGCAACGGCTCGCTGGTGGAGGACACGACGCGGCTGACCAGCTCGTACATGTACTCGTTCTTCTCCATCATCCCCTTCATCGACAGCTACTCCGGCGTGTACTTCATCAAGAACCTGCTGGTGAGCAGCGACGAGGCCACGGTGCGCCGGGTGGACATGGAGGCCGACGCCTTCGGCGACGAGGTGCACTCCATCTCCGTCAATGGGCAGGTGTTGCTCGTCTTCATGGACCGGCTCACCAACACGCTGGTGCTGGGCTCCGAGTCGCGCAGCGGCAGCAACACCACCTTCCGCCTGCGCACGGTGATGAACAACGGCGGGTACGGCGTCCCGCGCATCGCCGCCACGTCCACCTACGTCACGTTGGCGTGGGAAGAGAACGGCACGCTGCGCGCTCAGCGCATGTGCGCGCCGTAAAGGCCGCCCCAACAATGCGCCAGTTATTTCTGATGGTTGGGCGTCTGCTTCGGGCTGCTTGCATAAATACGCAATGAGGCATACACCTGCCTCATGCAGCTCGCGTCCCGCACCCCGCCGTCGAGCGCGCGTTCGTCGCGGGTCGAGCTCTTCCGCGTGTTGGCGGAGGCGAGCCGGCTGCAGGTGCTGGCGCTGTGCGCGGAGGAAGAGCTGTCGGTGTCGGAGCTGGCGGCGTTGCTGGACGACAGCCAGCCGCAGGTGAGCCGCAAGGTGGGGGCGCTGCGGGAAGCGGGGCTGCTCGACGCGCGGCGAGACGGCACGCGCACCTTCGTCCGGGCGGTGCGCGACGCGTTGTCCGACGCGGTGGTGGCGGAGGCGGTCGCCGAGGGGCGTCGGCTGTGCCTTTCGGACGGCAGCCTGGCGCGCATTCCTTCCGTGGTGGCGGCGCGGGAAGCGGTGGGCCTGTCGCACTTCGAGGCGCCTTCGGCCGTGGCCACGACTTCGGTGCCTGCCTCTCCGGAGCACCTCGCGCACCTCGCGGCCCTGGCGCCGCTTCTGGGCAGCCGCCAGCTCGCCGTCGACGTCGGCACGGGAGACGGCCTCACCCTCGACGTGCTGGCGCCGCTGTACGCTCGCGTCATCGCGGTCGAGCGCAGCCGGTCGCAGTTGGCGCGCGTGGCGGATCGAGTCGCGGCGCGCGGCTTCCACCACGTGTCGCTGTTCCCCGGCAGCTACGACGACGCGGCGTTGGTGGAGCGCGTCGACTCCGCGGGCGGGGCCGATCTCGTCTTCGCCGGCCGCACGCTGCACCACGCGTCCCGTCCCGCGCAGGCGGTCGCGGCCTTCGCGCGGCTGCTCAAGCGGGGTGGCTTCCTGGTGGTGCTGGACTACCTGCCGCACGACGACGACGCGCTGCGCACCGAGGCGGGCGACGCGTGGCTCGGCTTCCCCGTGGGGGACGTGCGCCGCTTCCTCTCCGAGGCCGGCCTCACCGTGCTGGGCGACGTGCCCATCCCCGACGCGTTCCACCCTCAGGGCCCCGACGCGAAGCTGACCTGGCACGCGTGGGTCGCGCAGCGCCCTGTTCCTTCCGCAGCTCCACCGAAGTCGTAGTCCCCTCCACGCCTGAGGCTTCAGGCCACAACGCAACGAAAGAAGAGACGCCATGGATCACAAGACGGAGTACCCCTCGTACAAGGTGAAGGACCTCTCGCTGGCCGAGTGGGGCCGCAAGGAGATCCGCAACGCGGAGAAGGAGATGCCGGGCCTGATGTCCCTGCGCAAGCAGTACGCGGGGAAGAACCCGCTCAAGGGCGCGCGCATCGCGGGCTGCCTGCACATGACCATCGAGACGGCGGTCCTCATCGAGACGCTGGTGTCGCTGGGCGCCGAGGTGACGTGGACGTCGTGCAACATCTTCTCGACGCAGGATCACGCGGCGGCGGCCATCGCGAAGGCGGGCGTGCCGGTGTTCGCGTGGAAGGGCGAGACGCTGGAGGAGTACGACTGGTGCCTCGAGGCGCAGCTCAAGGCCTTCAAGGACGGCAAGGGGCCCAACCTGCTTCTGGACGACGGCGGCGACCTGACGCTGTGGGTGCACAACAAGCACCCGGAGCTGCTCAAGGACATCAAGGGCCTGTCCGAGGAGACGACGACGGGCGTGCACCGCCTCTACGAGATGGCGAAGGAGGGCAAGCTGAAGTGCCCGGCCATCAACGTGAATGACTCGGTCACCAAGTCGAAGTTCGACAACCTCTACGGCTGCCGGGAGTCCTTCCTCGACGGCCTCAAGCGCGCCACCGACGTGATGGTGGCGGGCAAGGTGGTGGTGGTGGCCGGCTACGGCGACGTGGGCAAGGGCTGCGCCCAGTCGGCGCGCGGCATGGGCGCCCGGGTGATGGTGACGGAGATCGACCCCATCTGCGCGCTGCAGGCGGCGATGGAGGGCTACGAGGTGGTGACGATGGAGGACATCGCCCCGAAGGCGGACATCATCGTGACGGCGACGGGCTGCGAGGCGGTGGTGACGGGCGAGCACATGACGGCGATGAAGGACGGCGCCATCCTGTGCAACATCGGCCACTTCGACTCGGAGATCGACGTGGCGTGGCTGGAGAAGAACCCGGAGATCCGCGAGGAGAACATCAAGCCGCAGGTGGACCAGTTTATCTTCCCCAACGGCAAGCGCATCACGCTGCTGGCCCGCGGGCGGCTGATGAACCTGGGCTGCGCGACGGGGCACCCGTCCTTCGTGATGTCGAACTCCTTCACCAACCAGACGCTGGCGCAGCTCGCGCTGTGGGGCGCGCTGGACACCGGCGTGAAGTTCGAGGCGGGCAAGGTGTACACGCTGCCCAAGAAGCTGGACGAGATGGTGGCGCGGCTGCACCTCGAGAAGGTGGGCGTGAAGCTGTCGAAGCTCACCGAGAAGCAGGCGAAGTACCTCGGCGTGCCCGTCGATGGGCCCTACAAGCCGGACCACTACCGGTACTGAAGTCGCGTGACGCCTGGAGGAAGCGCGGGCCGCCTCTCCCACACCGGGGGGCGGCCCGTCGTCTTCGGGCTTCGCGTGGGGGGAGGTCAAGGAAGGCGCCCGCGTCGTAGAGGCCACCTGAGGCAGGGTCGACCCCCGAGAGGTTCGATGCGAGAATGTCGCCATGAAGCGCGCCGAGGAACGTGACTCCTTCCAGGTCCTCACCGAGTTGTTCGCCCGAGACGTCGACGGCGCGCTGATGGACGAGAACCTCAAGCTGACGCCCGAGCAGCGGCTCCTCAAGCTCGAGGCGATGATGCGCTTCACCGAGGAAGCGAGGAGAGCGCGTGCAGCCGCCGTTCCTGCAGAAGCTCGTCGACGCCCTGGTCAGTAACCGGGTTCGCTTCGTGGTCATCGGCGGCGTGGCGCTCAATCTCCAGGGGCACGCGCGCGCCACCGAGGACTTCGACGTCTGCTACGCGCGAGACCGCGAGAATCTGGTCAACCTCGCCGCGGCGCTCGCCCCGCTGAATCCCCGACTGCGCGGTGCACCCGCGGACCTGCCCTTCAGGCTCGACGTGCCCACGCTGCGCGCCGGACTCAACTTCACGCTGACCACCGATGCCGGCGCCATCGACCTGCTGGGCGATGTGACGGGCCTCGGCGGATACGCCGCAGCGGACGCGCTCGCGGACGAGTTCGAGGTCTTCGGACACAAGCTCCTGGTGCTCAACCTCGAGGGCCTCGAGCGCACGAAGAAGGCCGCGGGCCGCCCGAAGGACCTGGTCGACCTGGGCAGCATCGCCGAGTTGAAGAAGCGCCGGGGGTGAGTCAGTGACGGGTGTAGGAGGCGCGGAAGGCCTTCACCGCCTGTGTCTGGTTCTGCGAGGCCGCGCACCTGGCGAGGGTGACGAGGTCGAGCTTCGGGAACAGCCGGCTCTTGCGCGACCGCACGTAGCGGTCGCCCCTCAGCACCCAAACGGTGAGGCCGCCGTCTTCCCACCACCACACCTCGCGCACGCCGAGGCGACGGTACACCTCGAGGCGATTGAGCGTGCCGCTGGTCCACACGACCTCGATCGCGAGATCCGGGAACTTCCGGCCGGCGCGCGGGCCGACGAAGTAGCACTCGTCGGGCTCGACCCCGGACTGGTCGCGCTCGCGTTTGAGCGTCTCCGAGCCGAAGCCGTTGAGCTCCACTTCCATGTCGAGCGCCCAGATCTCGAGGAGGCGTCCGAGGTTCGTCTTCAACAGCTCGTGCGTCGAAGAGGGCGACATGAGCTCCAGGTAGCCGTCGAGGTAGGTGAGGCGGGGCCCGTGATCTCCGCGCGCCTCGACAAAGGCGATGAAGGCCTTCCAGTCGAGCGGCACCAGCACGAAGTGGTCGATCGCCGAAGCGTCGACGGTGTGGGGGCCGATTGGCGTCAGCATGCGAGGCAGTGTCTCCCTGCGTCGCGGAGTGAGTCAACCCGACGAAGGGCCGTGGTACACGCTTGAAGGGTCATGCTCCCCGCCCCCGCCGTCCCGCCCTGGCTCGACGCGATGCTGCCCTTCCGCCGCTACGCCCTGGAGGTGCGCGGCTACCGGATGCACGTGATGGAGTCGGGCCCTTCCGACGCGCCGGCGGTGCTCCTGGTGCACGGCAACCCGACCTGGGGCTTCCTCTACCGGAAGGTGGCGAAGGCGCTGGAGGGCGTGCGCCTGCGGCTGGTGATGCCGGACCTCGTCGGCCTGGGCCTCTCGGAGCACCCGCGCGAGGCGGAGGTCCACACCCTCGACTTCCACGTGCGGCAGTTGGGCGCGCTGGTGGACGCGCTGAAGCTGACGCGCTTTTCCTTCGTGGGCCAGGACTGGGGAGGCCCCATCGGCGGCGGCGTGTGCGCGGATCGCCCCGAGCGGGTGTCCGGCGTGGTGCTGCTCAACACGGTGATGGGGCCGCCGAAGGAAGGCTTCCGCCCGACGGCCTTCCACCGCTTCTCCCGCCTGCCGCTGGTGAGCGACGTCGTCTTCCGCCTGGGCAACTTCCCCGCGCGGGGCATGGCCTTCGCGCAGGGGAACCGCTCCAGTGTGAAGGGCGACGTGGGCCGGGCGTACCGCTGGGTGCTGAGAGATCGCCGCAGCAACGTGGCGCCGCTGGCGTTGGCGCGCATGGTGCCCGACTCGCTGTCGCACCCGTCGATTCCCCGGCTCGAGCAGTGCGACGCCTGGCTGCGCGGCTTCAGCGGGCCGTCAGCGGTGGTGTGGGGGCACCGGGATCCCGTGCTGGGGAGGCTCTTCAAGCGGATTCGCGGGGCCGTCCCGAAGGCGCGCGTGTGGGAGACACAGGCCGGGCACTTCCTGCAGGAAGAGGTCCCCGAGGAGATCGCCCAGGCGATCCGTTTCGTCACTTCTGCTTGAGCAGCGCGTACAGCGTCTCGGTGCGCAGAAAGAGAAACGCCGACGCGTCGCCGAGGGTGACGACGTTGCCTTCCGCCAGCTGCGTCTCGCCCTGCACCGCGCGGCCGTTCACCAGGGTGCCATTGGTGGATCCGAGATCCGTCACCCAGGCGGAGCGCTTCCACGCGTCGAAGCGGATGAGTGCGTGGTGGCCGGAGACGGAAGGATCTTCCAGCCGCACGTCCACGTCGTCGGCGCGGCCGATGGTCACCTTCCCGTCCGGCGAGTCGGCGCCCAGCGGCACCACCAGCCCATCGCCCACGTCGAGGAGCAGCGAGAGAGCCTGGCGCGCCACGGGAGGCGCTTCGATCTCCACGGTGCGTGTCATGGCGTTGCTCATCGCGAGCGGGTTGGCGGGCACCGAGACGGCAGCGGCCGCTCCGCGCTGAATGAGGGCCAGGGGCCCCACCTGCTGCAGCATCGCGTCCGGAGGAAAGGCCGTCATGCGACGCACTTCCTCGATGGTCTTGAGCGTCACCGCCACGGTCATTCTCTCCCCCGGCCTCGCGGCGCAGCCTACCCCTTGTTGGCCGCGGCTTCGCGCTGCGCGGCCTCATCGCCCTTCGCCTCGCCCTGCGCCGGCCCCTGCCCTTCGCGCTCGATGGTGATGGTGCCGAGCTCCTCGGGCTTCACGTGGCCGCCGGCCAGGAGCGCTTCCACCAGCTTCTTGTGCTGCTCCTCGTGCTCCATGGGCAGCGCGTCGGAGTCGCTGTCCAGCTTCACCAGCACGTTCTTCTTGCGGGTGACGGGGTCGATCTCCAGCCGCAGCGTCAGGGTGGCCATGTCAACTCTCCTCGGGGGCGCGCTCGTGCCCGGGCGTCTGGGGGAGCAGCGTCGCCAGCGTCTCCCGGTCGAGCACCTTCTTCTCGATGAGGAGATCGCGCAGCGTGCGCACCAGGTCCTTGTTGTCCGCGAGGAGCTGCCTGGCGCGCTGCCGCTGCGCCTCGAGGATCCGCTGCACCTCGCCTTCCATGCGGGCCTTCATCGCGTCGGAGAGCGGGTCCGCGCGGCGCTCGACGGGGCTGGGGTCGATGCGGCGCACGCCGACGGCGTCTCCGCCCATGCCGAACTGCTCGACGAGGGCGCGCGCGATGTCGGTGGCGCGGTCGAGGTCTCCCGCGCTGCCGATGGAGAGATCCTCGAAGAAGAGGAGCTCGGCTTCGCGGCCGCCGAAGAGCGTGCAGATCTGCGCCTCGAGCTGTCCACGCGTCACCACATACCGGTGCGCGGGATCCGCGTAGCTGACGAAGCCCAGGGCGCCGACGAGATCTCCGCGGATGCTGATGCGCTCGATGGGTGGGGTGCCGGGGCAGAAGAGGGCGGCGACGGCGTGGCCGGCCTCGTGGGTGGCGACGACCTTCTCTTCGG
>JBFMHF010000114.1:0-24164 GCA_040752975.1 Myxococcota bacterium | reverse complement strand
GTGGGGGCACCGGAGGAGGGGGCGGGGGGGGAGGCAGCGCGGGCGGCTTCGCGATCGCCTCGCTCGATCCCACGGCGCGTGACATCGACCAGCACGCGGTGGCCTTCGATCCGGTGAAGCGTCGGGTGGGCGTCGTCTACTACAACCCGCGCGGCACCCAGACGATGACGGGCATCGACGACTACGACATCAAGTACGTCGAGTGGAACGACCCGGACGGGGACGGCACAGGGACGATCTCTCCCGTCGAGACGATCCGCTTCGTGCAGCGCAAGGTGGGGTTGGCGATCGCCTTTCACCCGACCACTGGCGAGCCGGTGGTGTCCTATGTCGGCGGCGCCCCCGGCTTCATCATGAACCAATCCATCTACTGGTTTCAGAGCGACGCGGTGATCAACACGCGAAACAACGGCACCTGGACCGAGACCATCGTCGCGAGCACGGGCGCGGAGGTGAGGTGCGGCAGCACGGTGTCCGACCGCGCGGCGATCGTCGTGGGGATGTGGCCGGCGCTCCTCTACGATCCGACGGGGCTCTTGTACTTCGCGTACCGCGACGGGCACGACGGGCAGTTCGGCAAGCAGGACGCCGAGGCCAGCGACGTGGAGGTGTGGGAGGGCACGCCGCCTCCCACGACCGGGAAGTGCGTCAACTACGCGGGTGACAACAAGCAGGGGTGGGGTGGCCACATCAAGCTGGTCGCCGGGGCCGAGGGACGTCCGGCGATGATCTACGACCAGATGCTCGAGGGCTGGGACGACAACGGCAGCAACGTCTGGTTCCACGAGCGGGACGCGCAGGGCAACTGGGGTGCGGCGGCCCCCGTGGTGACCATCAGCAACACCCAGTCGGGGGCCTCGCTGGCGTACGACGCCATGGAGGGCTACGGGGTGGCGGTGGTTGAGCGCGCGACAAACTCGCTGCTCTACGTGCGGAAGGTGCCCGGCGCGACGCGGTGGAACGTGCCCGACGCGGTCTACAACCTGGGCACGGGCGGGTGGTACCCATCGCTGGCCATCGATCCAGTGTACCACGAGCCGGCGATCGCCTTTTACTTCTGCTCCAACCGGAACGGCATCGCGGAGTCCAACTGCCTCACCACCGAAGACGAGCTGCGGATCCGCCAGCGCATCGCCGGCACGTGGCGGGAGACGGTGGTGGATCCCGAGGGCGGTTACCTGCCACAGCTCGGCTTCTTCGTGCAGGGCTCGGGTCCTGGCGCTGTCTCCAAGCGGGTGTTGGTCTACCGCCAGCCCAGTGCGATCGATCCCGCCACGTCTCTGCCCGTCACCAACCAGGGCGAGCTCAAGATCGCGGTGGAGCGATGACGAAGACGAAGCGCCTGGCCTTCTCTGCGGTGCTCTCAATCGCGCTCGTGTCCTGTGGGCCCGAGAACGGGCTGGGGGGCAGCCTGGGCGCCGTCTTCCCGCTCGATGTCTCCAGCGTGGAGATCGCCCGCAACCTCGAAGCGCTGCAGATCACCTACATGCTGAACCGGGGCGTCTTCCTCGACGTGGTGGCGCGCGTGTCGGTGTCGCTGGAAGGCGTGGACCTGCAGCCCGGCGTGACGATTCCCCTGGGCGGGCTGACGGACGGCGGGGTGCAGCGGTGCTCTGTGACGCACGCTCCGGGTGGGGAGCCGGTGCGCGTGATGCCGCCGGTCAAACGCGGCGACATGGTGATCCGCTCCGGCGGCGGCGTGGGCGAGCTGACCCGGGGCGACTTTTCGGTCCTCTTCGAGTCGGAGGGCGGAGACATCGGGCAGGGGCGCACCCTGTACGGAGGCTTTCTGGCCGAAGCGAAGGACGCAGGCTTCGGCGAGCTGCCCTGACCGCGCTCGCTCGAGTGTCCGTGGATGCGGCTCAACGGTCGCGTCCCTTCGAGCTGCCGGGCCGCTGCGCAGGAGATCGGAGTCGGCCAGCCGTCTCCCGCCGCGCTGCGGGTGCGCCTTCAGGACCAGCCAGGTGTGTGGGCGTGACGGCCGGGGTGGGTTCGACTCGACTGTGTTCCGCCGTCAGGCCTTCTCGAGCACGACGCGCAGGTTGGCGCTGCTCTCGGCCGTCACCTCCGCGGTGCGCTCGACGGCCTTGTAGCCGGCCATCTCGATCTTCACCTTGTGGGTGCCGGCGGTCAGGGTGAGCGTGCGCGGCGTGACGCCCTCGTAGATTCCGTCGACGCTCACCGCGGCGTTCGCGGCCTTGCCGCGAGCTGTCACCACGACGCGGAGCTGGCCCATCTTCGGAGCTTCTTCGGCAGGCGGCTCTTCGTCGCCCGACGCCGCGCCAGGATCGGTGGTGTGGCGCGGCTGTTCTTCCACTTCGTCGACGCGCATCACCACGGTGCGCAAGTCCGAGTGGGACTCCCCTACCGCGAGGCCGGGCACGGACACCACGTCGCCGGACTCGGCCATGGGCACCTCTCCGCTGGGGCTCTCGCGGGTGTCACGCGGCGGGAGCGACGGCGGGGCGTCCTTCGTCGGCGCGGCCCGGGACGGCGCGGGCTTGAGGATGCGGGTCTGATCTTCCCGCTTCTCGTCGCGACCCTTCTGGGGCGCCCGCTTGCTGGCGAAGGCAAAGCGGCGGGAGAGGTCGACCTTCTTCGGGCCCGCCGCCGCCTCGAGCTCGGCGACCAGCTCCGTGACGGTGTCAGGGCGCTCGTCCCGCCGCTTGGAAAGGGCTCGCATCAGCACCTTCCCGACGTTCTGGGGCACGCTCGCCTGCACCTTCGAGGCATCGGGGGGCGGGAGGTTCTTGTGGCCGTAGAGGACCTCGAAGTTGTTTTCGCCGAGGAAGGGCGGGCGGCCGGTGAGCAGCTCGAAGGTCATCGCGGCCAGCGCGTAGACGTCGGTGCGCTTGTCGATGTCTTCGGCGCCGAGGATCTGCTCCGGAGACATGTAGTACGGCGTGCCCACCATGGCGCCGGGGCGGGTGAGGCCAGGGTTGGCCTGATCGCGCACCACGCCGAGATCGAGGATGGTGACGCGCCCCTCACCGTTGACGATCACGTTCTGCGGCTTCACGTCGCGGTGGACCAGGCCATTCTTGTGGAGGAAGGCGAGGCCCAGCGCCAGCTGCTTCACCAGGGCGATCGTCTCGGGCAGGGGCAGCGTGCCGCCCTCGTGCTGGAGCACGTCGGCCAGCGTCATGCCGTCGAGGTACTCCATCACGATGTAGGGGAGCGCGCCGCGCCGGCCGTGGCCGTGGAGCTGCACGATGTTGGGGTGGCGCAAGCCGGTCATCTTCTCGGCCTCGCGCTCGAAGCGCGCCAGCACCTTGGGTTTTCTGCAGTGCTCGGGCGCGAGGATCTTGATCGCCACCAGGCCCTGGGTGGTGAGATCGCGGCCCCGGAAGACGCTGCCCATGGCGCCCTGGCCGAGCCGGCTCTCCACGCGCCAGCGGTCGCCCAGCACTTCCCCGGGCGTGACGTGGATGACGACGGTGTGATCCTGACTGTCCGCGGCCACGACGGGCCTACTCTACACGGGGGAACTTCACTGCGCCTCGACCTCGACGAAGTCGGCGGCCTCCCCGGCCGAGACGGCGCGCACGAAGCGTCGCAGCTGGAGCGTCGGAGTTTCGGGAGTCGACGGATCCCACAGGCCCTCCAGCCACACATGGCAGGTGGGAGCGCCCGGGCAGCTCCTTCGGACGTGATCGGCGAGCGAGATGCCCAACGCGGAGTCGTCGAGCGCGATGGCGACGTCTCCGAGTCGGGCGTTGCGGACGCGGCCGGGTTGCTCGACCAGGATGATCACCGGCAGTCGCACGAGGCGCCGGCCCTGCTGGTTGAGCCAGGAGACCAGGGCGTCGGGAGGGGCGAGCGCCGGCCCGCGCTGGAAGGGGACGTCGACGTGGGGCTTGAGCTGCATGTCGGAGCCTTGGGAGGAGGAGGAGGTCGCCTGGCAGGCCAGAAGGGCGCAGGACGCGAGGGTGACCAGGGGGCGCACAGGGAGGGGCACGCTAACCCCGGCCGGGTCCGGTGGGGAGGATTCCGGCAAGCGGGGACCCACACGCCGCGGCACAGGGGCTCTCTGCCTCCAGCCTGTCTCGTGCCGTCGTCGAGTGGCGGCCAACCGTCAGGGGCGGGCGGGCGCAGCGGTCAGCCCACGTGCAGGCCCAGAAGGGCGGCGGCGTTGTCTCGTGCCACGCGCTCGGCGACGCGGCGTGAGAGGCCGGCGGCGAGGAGGCGGTTCGCGGCGCGGCTCAGCGCGAGCAGCTCGCTGGCGCCATCGCCTGCAGCGCTGGACAGCACGAGGCGCTCCGGGCCCAGCTGGCGGACCAGGGACACGGCGCGCTCCACGGTGAGGTGATCCGGGTGCAGGGTGAGGCCCGCGTGAAAGCCCAGCTCGCGGATGATCCGCACCGTGCGGCCGACCGCGCCGTCCACGAGGATGCGCTCGGCCGGCAGCTTCGCGCTCCGCAGCACCGTGAGCAGCCGCCGGGTGACGGCCTCCCGCTCGGCGGCGGGGGTGGTGACCAGCGCGGGGAGGTTGAAGCGACGGGCGAGGGCGAGCTGCTCCAGCAGCGCTTCCTCTTCGTGCTCGCCGCCGCGCGACAGGCCGAGCAGCCCCAGCGCCACGACGCGACCGCCAGAGAGGAAGGACGGCAGCGTCTCGAGTACGTGGAGGAGCCCTCGGCGAGGCACGACGGCGGGGTGGACTCCGAGCGCCGCCCAGGCCTTGAGGCCGGCGCGCTGCAGGCGGGGCAGCTCCTTTTCGAGCAGGTGCTCGAAGTGCGCGAAGAGGCCTTCAGGGCTGCGCGGCGTCGCGGTGGCGTCGGCGACCACCACCACGCCGGTGACGCCGAAGAGGAGCAGCGTCTCGAGGTCGCGATCGTCGAGGCCCTGCGGGTGCACGCGCGGATCGACGAGGCCGGTGAGGAGGGCCGTGCGGCGCTTCGGCGGCGCAGGAGACGACGGCGGCGGACGGACGGCCATGTCGCCGCTCATTCAAGCACGTGCGCCTGCGTGCGCGACGCGCCAGGTGCTCTGCACCAACCCGGTCGGGAAGGACCTCGTGCGCACGAGCCTCAGGCCTCGTTCCTGGCCGTCCTGGAAGAGGCGCACGCCGTCGCCGAGCAGCACGGGGATCTGCGAGACGGTCAACTCGTCGATGAGCCCCGCGGCGAGGAACTGGCTGATGACGTTCCCGCCGTCGACGTAGATCCGCTGCGCGCCCTGCTTCGCGAGGCGGGCGAGGAGCGCTCGCGGCGTCCCGGAGAAGAAGGTCTCGCCGGCCTTCGGCTTCACCGGGCGGTGGGTGAAGACCGTGCAGCGCTTGTCGCCGTACGGCCAGTCCTTCAGCGCCCGGACGAAGTCGTACGTCTTGCGTCCAATGACGAGAGTGTCGACGCGCCTGAAGAAGCGCGCGAAGCCATAGTCCTCGCCCCTGCGCTGGACGGCGTCGAGCCAGTCGAGGGTGCCGTCGGTGCGCGCGATGAAGCCATCGACGCTGGTGGCGATGTACACGAGGCAGAGGGGGCGGGCCATGGACGCACGGTAGCCCTGGCGCCAGGAGCGCGCGATGGCGCCCGCCGTCTCGACACTCCCGGTTCTCCACAGCCCTGTGGAGAAGAGGCCGCAAGAAGGCGGTAGATCGGCTGTGGGCGACTGTCCGGGCTTCTCCACAGGCTGTGGAGAACCGCCCGGGGACACGCTCGCCTGGGCCTGGCGATCCCCGCGCTTGCCTCGAGGGGACGAGACTTCTCGCGTCAGGGCTGGCCGGAGGGCGCGCCTTCGTTGCGCGGGTCCGACGCGGCGGTGCGCAGGCCTGTCAGCGGGTCGACGAGGACGGCCTCGGCGTCGCCCCAGGCGTAGCCGGGCTCTCGGAGGGTGTGGCCCTTCGCTTCGAGCGCGGCCGCGGTCGAGGGATCCAGCGTGGTGGATTCGATCCACACCTCATCGGGCAGCCACTGGTGGTGGAGCCGGCCCTCACCCACGGCGCGGACCACGTCCAGCTTCCCGTCCACCACCTGCGAGATGACCTGCATCACCGTCGTGGGGATGGTCGAGCCGCCGGGGGAGCCGATCGCGAGCATCACCTTCGATGGATCGTCTCTCATGAAGAGCAACGTGGGGGTCATCGAGGACAGGGGAATCTTCCCCGGGGCGATGGCGTTGGCCTCGCCCTGCACCAGCCCGTAGGTATTGGGCGCGCCGGGCTGACCGGCGAAGTCGTCCATCTCGTCGTTGAGCAGCACGCCGGTGCCCCTGGCCACCAGGCAGCTGCCGAAGCTGTAGTTGACGGTGGTGGTGAGGGCCACCGCGTTGCCCTCCGCGTCGATGACGGAGAGGTGCGTGGTGTTCTTCGTGCCGGGCGGTGGCTCGGCCTTCGGCGGAGCGAGCTCCTTCGGCATCAGCGAGGTGGACCGGGTCGCCTTGCTCGCGTCGATCCGCTTCAGCTGGGAGGCCAGGTAGTCCTTCGACAGGAGCCGCTGGAGGGGGATCTCCGAGAAGGCCGGATCGCCCAGGAAGACGGCGCGATCGACGAAGGCGAGGCGGAGGGCCTCGATGAAGGCGTGGAGCGTGCCCACGTCGCGCGAGGCGGGGCCCAGCGGCCCGCGCTGCTCCAGCATGCCGAGCACCTGCAGCAGCACCACCCCGCCCGCGGAGGGAGGAGGCATCGTCACCAGGCGATGTCCCCGGTAGCTGCCGATGAGGGGCTCGCGCCAGCGGGTGGAGTAGGCCTTCAAGTCGTCGTGCGTCAGCACGCCTCCGTGCCTCTGCACCGTGTCGACGACGGCCCGGGCGATCGCCCCCGTGTAGAACGGCGCGTCGCCCTGCTTCGCCAGCGTCGTCAGCGTCTTCGCGAGCTCCGGTTGCTTGAGGAGGGTGCCCACCGGAGGAGGCGCGGGCCTGCCGTCGGGGCCGGGCCGCAGGAAGATGCGCGCGGCATCCTCATCCGAGGAGAGACAGCCCACTCGATGCGTCGCCATCGCGACGTACTTGGGCGTGACGAGGAAGCCCTGCGTCGCGGCGCGAATGGCGGGGGCCAGCACCTTCGCGCGAGGCAGGCGCCCGTACTTCGCGTGCAGCTCGAGGTAGCCCTTCACCGCGCCGGGCACGGCCACGGCCAGCGCTCCGTCGGTGGCGAGCTGCGGCACGAAGACGCCGTCCTTCACGTACATGCCGCGCGTGGCGGCCTGTGGTGCCACCTCCCGGAAGTCGAACGCCAGGTCCTTCCCGTCCTTCGCGAGGTGGATGACGGCGAAGCCTCCGCCGCCCAGCCCCGAGTGGTAGGGCCCGACGACAGCCATCGTGAAGGCGGCTGCGACCGCGGCGTCGACGGCGTTGCCACCGGCATCCAGCATCTCCCGCCCGGCCGCGCTGCCTGTGGCGTGCGCCGCGGCGACGGCGCCTCTGGTGAAGGGGGGCGCAGCCAGCGTTGGCGTCGAGAGGAGCAGCGTCAGGGCGACCAGTCGGGCGGGGCGCATGCGCGTCACTTAGCTCGAAGGGGGCCCACTCGAACTTCTTCTCCACGGTTGGCCCCAGCGCGTCGCTTTCACCCGACAGCCCGGTGGCGGGTCAGAGCACCCGTTGCCTCCCACCATGGCAATCTCGCCATGCCTGGGCCTTCAGTGGTTCTGTAAGCCCATGAATTAACGAAGCACACCTCGTGGCACAGGGTGTGCTGACACGGTGCGCCACGATGTTGCCTGAACACCGCGAACACCGCCGTGCGCCCCTCACGGGCCCTGTGCGCTTCTGGGACTGGAGCCAGCCCCGGACAGCGCTGGCGCGCGAGGTGTCGGCGGGCGGCCTCTTCGTGCAGACGCCGTCTCCCATGCCGGAGGGTGCGCACGTGACGGTGCGGCTCGAGCTGCCGGGCCTTCAGGGGATGACGGTGCTGGGCCGCGTCGTGCGGACGGTGCAGGGCGGCGTGCTGGCCGCGGCCGGCATGGGCATCCGGTTTCTCGATCTCTCGCCGTCCCAGCGACGGTTGATCTCTGACTTCGTGGCGGCCCGCGCGCTGCCCGTGGGAGCCTGACATGGAACCCGTCACCCTCTTCTTGAAGCCCACCTTCCAGATCGCCGTGCAGCCGAACACAGGCGTGCTGGAGGTGCAGGTGGAAGCCACGAGGAAGCAGGTCGCCTCTCCGCCGCCGCCGCCCCAGTGGCCGGCGCTCGTCCGGTGGGTCAGCCGTCATTGACCGCCAGCGGGGCGTCTGCAAAACCCCGCGACATGAACCCTTCACTCGCAGCGGTGGTGCTCTGCGCGGGCAAGGGCACCCGCATGAAGTCCGAGCAGGCGAAGGTGCTGCACCCGCTGCTCGGCCGGCCGATGGCATGGCACGTCCTCTCCCGCGCCTTCGAGCTGGGCGCGCAGCAGGTGGTGGCGGTGGTGGGCCACCAGGCCGACGAGGTGAAGGCGTCGCTGTCCGCGCTCTTCCCGCAACAGCCCCTGTCCTTCGCGGTGCAGGCGCAGCAGCGGGGCACCGGTGACGCCGTCGCCTCGGCGCGCGGGGCGCTCACCAACTTCCACGGGGCGGTGTTGATCCTCTACGGCGATGTGCCGCTGCTGACGCTCGAGACGCTGCAACGGCTGGTCTCCGCCTACCGGTCGTCGAAGGGGCCGCTGGCGATGATCAGCACGCGGCCTCCCAACCCCACCGGGTACGGGCGCGTGCTGCGTGGGCCCGGCCACGTGGTGCAGGGGGTGGTGGAAGAGAAGGACTGCTCCACCGAGCAGCGATCCATTCCCGAGGTGAACGCGGGGATCTACTGCGTGGACGCGAAGTTCCTGTGGGGCGCGCTGGAGAAGCTGACGCCGGCCAACGCGCAGGGCGAGCTGTACCTCACCGACATCGTGGCGCAGGCCGCGAAGGCGGGCGAAGTCACCGTGGTGGAAGCGGGCTACGTGGAGACCGCGGGGGTGAACGATCGCGCCGAGCTCGCCGAGCGCGCCGAGGTGCTGCGCGCGCGCCTCAACCGGAAGCACATGCAGGCGGGCGTGACGCTCGTACACCCCGCGTCCACCTTCATCGACGAGGGCGTGGAGATCGGCCCCGACACCGTCATCGGCCCCAACGTCTCGCTTCAGGGCGAGTGTGAGATCGGCCGCGATGTCACCATCGGACAGGGCTCGGTGCTGACCCACTCCACCGTGGGCGATGGGACGGAGGTGAAGCCCTACAGTGTCCTGGAGGACGCAGTGGTGGGGCCGAAGTGCCACGTGGGCCCGTTCGCACGCCTGCGCCCCGGCACGCGCCTCGACGAGGAGGTGCACGTCGGCAACTTCGTGGAGACGAAGAAGGCGCACCTGAAGAAGGGCACCAAGGCCAGCCACCTGAGCTACCTCGGCGATGCGGAGATCGGCGCCGGCTGCAACATCGGCGCGGGCACCATCACCTGCAATTACGACGGGGTGAACAAGCACGTCACCACCCTGGGCGACGGCGTCTTCATCGGCAGCGACACGCAGTTGGTGGCGCCGGTGAAGGTGGGGAACGGCGCCTTCGTGGCGGCGGGGTCCACCATCGTGGAAGACGTGCCGGCGGGCGCGTTGGCCCTGTCGCGGGCACAGCAGGTGAATAAGGAAGGCTGGGCCGAGCGCCGGAAGAAGGTGCTCGACGGATTGAAGGATCCGAAGCAGCCGAAGTGAATGGCGGGCCCGGCCGGGGCCACCAGACAGGCAGCGCGAGGCGGACAACAACCCATGTGCGGAATCGTCGGGTACGTCGGAGACAAGCAGGCGGCGCCGATCCTGGTGTCGGGGCTCAAGCGGCTCGAGTACCGCGGGTATGACTCCGCGGGCGTGGCGGTGCTCAACGGCGGGGCCCTCACCGTGGTGCGGGCCACCGGGAAGCTCAGGAACCTCGAGGGCAAGGTCGAGAAGGAGTCCCCGAAGGGCACCGTGGGGATCGGGCACACGCGCTGGGCGACGCACGGCCGGCCCAGTGACGACAACGCGCACCCGCATACCTTCGAGGGCGTCTCGGTGGTGCACAACGGCATCATCGAGAACCACCTGGCGCTCAAGGCCGAGCTCAAGGCGAAGGGGCACGCCTTCTCTTCGGAGACGGACAGCGAGGTGTTCGCGCACCTGATCCGCCAGGAGCTCCGGACGGGGAAGGACCTCCCGGCGGCGGTGAAGGCGGCGGTGGGGAAGGTGAAGGGGACGTACGCGCTGGTGGCGGTGGCCGAGGCCGATCCAGGCCGCATCGTCGCCACGCGCGAGGCGCAGCCGATGGTGCTGGGCCTGTCGCAGGGCGAGAACTTCGTGGCGTCGGACGTGCCGGCGCTGCTCGAGCACACGCGCGACGTCATCTTCATGGACGACGGCGATCTCGCGGTGGTGACGAAGGAGCAGGTGCAGCTCTTCGGGCGCGACGGCGCCCCGGCGAAACGCCAGGTGCGGCGCATCGACTGGACGCCCGGCATGGCCGAGAAGGGCGGGCACAAGCACTTCATGCACAAGGAGATCTTCGAGCAGCCTCGCGCGCTGGCCGACACGCTGCGCGGCCGCGTCCTGCGCAGTGAAGGGACGGTGCACTTCGACGGCTGGGCGCTCACCGACGAGCAGGTGAAGGCGATGGATCGGGTGTGGATCCTCGCGTGCGGCACCTCGTACCACTCGGGCCTCGCGGGGAAGTGGATGATCGAGTCCCTGGCGAAGCTGCCGGTGGAGGTCGAGCTCGCGAGCGAGTTCCGCTACCGCGATCCGCTGGTGTCGAAGGGGCAACTGGCCGTCGCCATCTCCCAGTCGGGCGAGACCCTCGACACCCTGGCGGCGATGCGCGAGGCGAAGGCGCGGGGCGCGACGACGATGACGCTGTGCAACGTGGTCGGCTCGGCGATGACGCGCGAGGCGGACTTCGCGGTGCTGACCAACGCGGGGCCGGAGATCGGCGTGGCGTCGACCAAGGCCTTCACCACCCAGTTGGTGGGCCTGTACCTCCTGGCCATCAAGCTGGGGCGCGCGAGGGGCACGCTGACGGTGGTGGAGGCGCAAGAGCACCTGAAGGCGCTGGCGGAGGTGCCGGCGCACGTCGAGCACGTCCTCAAGAGCGAGGCGCACGTGAAGGAGGTCGCGCGAAAGTACCTGAACGCGACGGACTTCCTCTTCCTCGGGCGCGGGCCGATGCAGTCGGTGGCGCTGGAAGGCGCGCTCAAGCTGAAGGAGATCTCCTACATCCACGCCGAGGGCTACGCCGGCGGGGAGATGAAGCACGGGCCCATCGCGCTCATCGACGACAAGCTGCCGGTGGTGGTGGCGGCGCCGGGCGAGCCGCGCGTGCACTACGAGAAGATCATCGGGAACATCGAAGAGGTGAAGGCGCGCAGCGGCCTCGTCATCGCCGTGGTGGAGGAGGGCGACGCGCACGTGAAGTCGCTCGCCGACGATGCGATCGAGATCCCGAAGACGAGCGCCCTCATCGCGCCCATCGTCGCCACCGTGCCCCTGCAGTTGCTCGCGTACCACGTGGCCGATCTCCGCGGGACGGACGTGGATCAGCCGCGCAACCTCGCCAAGAGCGTGACGGTGGAGTGACGCGGCGTCAGCGCGGGACGAAGGCCTGGGGCGAGGCGGTGAACCGCTCCCGGCAGATCTCCGCGCAGAAGTAGAACGTGCCGCCGTCGAAGCTGGCGGAAGGCGTGTCCGCGGTGACCCGCACCTTCATGTGGCAGACCGGATCGATCTCGATGCGCGCCGTGCCTGCGTCGTCCTGCTCCGGTGCGCCGGGCATCGCCAGCACGTAGCCCACGAGCGCCTTCAGCCGCGTGTCGTCGAGCAGCGCGTCGTACGCCGGCATCTGCAGGGTGTACCCGCGCACCATCTTCACCTGCGGCGTGAGAATGGACTCGGTGACGTAGGCCTCGTCGAACACCGCCAGCTGCCCGTTGGTGAGTTCCTGGCGCTTGCCGGCGCGTCCGCCCAGCGGCGGCGCCAGCTCTGGACGCTCGTGACACCCGGCGCAGGACAGCTGGTGGTACAGCGACGGGCCATCCTGCGCGAGCGGCGGCGTCGCTTTCGCTTCCTGCCCGGCCAGCTTCTTCGCAGCCTTCACCAGCGCGAGGAAGTCCGCGCGGTCTTCACTCGAGAAGGCGCCGCGCACCACGCCCTTGCCGTCCACCAGCACGAAGACGGCGCTGTGGATGATCGGGTCCACGCCGCCTTCCGATTTCATGGCGGAGATCTTGAAGCCCGCGGCCGTCGCCGGGAGCGTCTTCTCGTCGGTGGCGAGCAAGGTCCACCGCGTCTCGTCCGGCGCCCACTTCTGCTGGTACGCGCGCAGCACCTCGGGCGTGTCGTGAGCGGGGTCGACTGAAATGGAAACGAAGCGCACGTCGACTCCGCTGAGCAGTCGCTGCAGCTGCACCATCTTCGACGTGAGCAACGGGCACACTGTGCGGCACTGGGTGAAGATGAAGTTGGCGATCCACACCTGGCCGCGCAGGGACTGCGGCGTCACCGGCTTCCCGTGTTGATCCGGGTAGGTGAACTCGGGCACGGGCCACAGCTCGAGGAGCGCCTCCGCCTTGTCCGGCTGGTGCGCAAAAGACTCGGCGGCGGCGCCATCGGCCGGCCCCATCTTCCGCAGGGCGAAGAGGGCGCCCAGGGAGAGCGCCAGCCCCACCAGGACGACCAGGACGATGTCGCGCGGCTGCATGGCGCTTCCTTACCGGCGTCGGGCCAGCCTGTCGCGCGGCGCAATGCCGCACAGCCAGTTGCGGGTCCCCCTCGCCTCGCGTACGCCTCCGCACCATGACGCACGCCATCTCCGAGCGGAGCGCGAAGGCCCTGCTGGCGTTGTTTCCCACCGCGCAGGGGCGCCCCGACGCGCCGTCGTGGCTGGTGGATCAGGTGGTGGACGCCGAGCTGCACCGCCGCGGCTACCCCGACGCGGTCTCCGGCGCCTTCCACGCGCTCGCGCTCAAGGAAGGCACGCTGCTCAAGGAGGAGTACGACCTGTCCACCCACGGCCACGCCGACGGCTGGGTGCTGGGCGCGGTGCTGGTGGATCCGCTGGAGTTCACCGTCTTCAACATGAAGCAGGGCCTGCCCGCCGGAGACGCCGCGCTCAAGGCGATGGTCGAGGCGATGAAGTCCGTCTGCCCCCGCGCGAAGGTGGTGCGCATTCACACCGACGGCTTTGCGGTGCTGCTGGGGCCCACGGCGGATCAGCCCATCTCCGACGCGCTGGTGCCTGCGATGCGCGAGGCGCTCCGCGTGAGGCTGCCCAGCCTGACGTTCACCCTCGGCGCGCTGGAGCTCACCGTCGTCGATCCACCCAACTGGCAGGTGCTGGGGCCGCTGGCCTGGGCGGAGTGCGAGCGGGCGCTCATCATCGCGCGCCGCGGCGGGGTCGGCTCCATCCAGCGTCGCCGCGTGGTGATGGACGGACGGCTGCCGTCCTTCGGGTGACTACCGCTGGCGGCGGGACTCGAGCGCCGGCTCCCACAGCTCCAGCTTTCGACCCTCGGGATCGTAGATCCAGGCGAAGCGGCCGAACTCGCTCACCTCCATCGGCTTCTTGTCGATGCGCACCTTCGCGCGCCGGAGCTTCGCCAGGAGGCCGTCGAGATCGTCGACGATGAAGTTCAGCATGTAGGGCAGCTTCTGGGGCGCGAAGTACTTCGTGTCGGCGGGGAAGGGCGTCCACACGGTGAAGCGCTGGCGGTTGCCCTTCGCGCCTTCGCGCCACTCGAAGGCCGCGCCGCCCCAGTCCTGCACGTCGACGCCCAGGTGCTTGCGGTACCACGCCCCCAGCTTCTTCGGGTCCTTCGACTTGAAGAAGACGCCTCCCAGGCCGACGACGCGCGCCATGTGCCCCTCCGCTTCAGTGTCGATCGCTGCGATGGCCGAGGATGCGCCAGACCCCTCGGGGAAGCCGGGTGAGGATCAGCACGAAGGCGAGGAAGCCGAGGAAGAGCCGTGGCGCCCCCGGGAGCTCCATCGCGAGGACAGCGCAGACGACGATCGCGATCCACACGCCGACGTAGCGGATCAGCTCGTCGTCGGGGCCGTCGTCGTGGGCGCGCTTGATCCCCTCCAACTGCGTCTTGAGCTCGGCGACGTCCGCTTCGCGCAGCTCGGCGGCCTGGGCGATCTCCGCCTCGCGCCGGGCTGCGGCCCGGGCTCGCTCCTCGGCCCGCTCGGCCTCGAGGGCATTCAGGCGCGCCAGGTTGTGCTCGCGCGCCTCCCGGGTGTCGAGCCGCGCGCCGCAGTTGAAGCACGAGACGTCGAACTTCCCTGCCTGGCCGCCACAGGCGGGGCAGACGAGGAAGGGCAGCTGCGCCAGCGCGTCGTCGTTGGTCCGCACTGCGTCGGCGCCATCCGAGGTGAAGCGCTCCAGCGCGGCGGCAGGGAGCGGCGCGTCTTCCCGGTCCGTGGGCGCGGGCGCCTCACCGAAGCGCTCGAGCGAGACGAGAGACTTCTGCTCGGTGGCCGGTCGGCGCTCGTTCTCGAGCTTGTCGAAGCGGGACGCGCGAGACATCTCCTGCATTGTGGCGCGCAACGCCGCGCGGCGCCACCGGGAGTCCGCCCGCCTCGTGCCGCCTCCCGCACGGGCTGGTGGGTGCGTCATCCCGTGGCGCGAGGCGAAGAGTTTCGCGTTGGATTTCCAGCACGCGCCGGGCGCTGTTCGCCCGCTCGCTCCGCCTCGGCGGGAGGCTGGCGCACGCCCTCACGCGCCCTGGTGGGCCTCAGGCGCTCATCAAGACGCCGGGGGCTCGGGCGCTCAACCGTTCGAGCCGATGGTGGATGCCTTCGGCTGCCCGCAGGGACATGGCCATGATCGTGACCTGCGGGTTGACGCCCAGCGACGATGGCACCACCGAGCCATCGCAGACGAAGAGGTTGTTCAGGTCGTGCAGCTCGTGGTCCACATTCACCACCGACTGGAGCGGATCCACGCCCATGCGCGCCGTCCCCAGCGGGTGGTAGGCGGTGAGATCGACGTGCCGGGCCGGCACCGAGGCACGCTCGAAGCGCTCGACGTCCGAGAGCGAACGGAGCTCCTCGAAGCCGAGGACGGGGAGATGCACCGAGCGCGCGCCGGCCGCGAAGAAGACTCGCGCCAGCAGACCAAGGCCGCGCTGGAGCCTCGCGCGATCCTCCTCGTTCACCCGGTAGGTGATGCGCGGCGCGCCGTCCCTGCCGCTCGTCACGCGCCCGCGCGAGGAGTCCTTCACCATGAAGCCGAAGGTGAAGGATCGGTTGAAGCGCTCCATCAACGCCACGTAGGCCGGCCCGAAGCCCGTCAGCGTCACGGCGGAGATGTCCAGCGGCACCTGCGCGCCCTCGAAGTAGAGGCCCTCGGCCTTGAACTCGTCGATGGCGTAGCCCTGCGGGACGGTGCGCCAGGCATTCACCTCCTCGTCGAAGACGCCCAGCGCGCCCGCCGCGGGGTGAATGGAGAGGTTCCTCCCCAGCTGCCCGGACGTGCGGCCCAGCCCGTTGCGCTCGAGGAGGCCGGGCGTCAGCAGCGAGCCGCACGCCAGCACCACCACCTTCGCGCGCACGGTGAGGCGTGTCTGGGTGCCGGCGATGACGCCCTCCACGCCCACCGCCGAGTCGCCCTCGGTGAGGACGCGCGTCACCTCGAAGCCCGTCATCAACTGCGCGCCCTTCTCCAGCGCCAGGGGAACGAAAGAGACGTTGGTGGAGCGCTTGGCGTCGGTGGGGCACCCGAAGCAGCACAGGCCCTGGCCGTCGCAGCCGGGAGCGTTCCGCCGCAGCGGGTGGTGGGACCAGCCCAGCGCGTCGCAGCCCTTTGCGATGAGGCGGGCGGGCGCGCCCAGCGCCTCGGGGGACGAGGGGCCGACGCCCAGCACCTCCTCCACCTCGTCGTAGAAGCGCGTCAGCCCGTCTCCGCCCAGCGCCGTGAGACCCTCCTCGGCCCAGCCATCGAGGACGGCCTGGGGCGCGCGGAAGCAGGTGCCGGAGTTGATGAGCGTCGTGCCGCCGACTCCGCGCCCGAGCGGAATGGGAATGGCCGTGTTGCCGAAGGCCACCGTCGCGCCGGCGCGCCGGTACATCTGCTTCATCATCGGAAGCGCCCGGCCCGTGAAGTCCTTTCGGGTGAAGAGGGGCCCTTCTTCCACCAGCAGCACCGCGTGGCCGCGCTCGGCCAGCGCCTTCGCCACCGGTGCTCCGCCCGCGCCCGTGCCCACCACCACCGCGTCGCACTCCAGCGCCTCGCCTGCGGGAAGGGACGAGGCGTCGAAGACCTGTGCACGCCAGCGCGCATTCTCTGGCTTCAGCGGAGGGTCCACGGCGTAGCGGCAGCCCAACGCTGCGTAGACGGCCGGATCGTCGAAGTGCGCCAGCTTGAGCGGCGCGAGGAGGCCCCGCAGCGCCAGCCGCGAGAGTTCGCCCTGCTCGAGGCGCGCCAGCACGTCGAGGCGCTTGCCGAGGGGGAGGTCGATGAAGCGCGCCCGGGTAGACAGGAGGGCCTGCGCGTCGAGGGAGAGGAGGAGGCGGCGGTAGCCCGAGGCGATGAGTGGCGGCAACTCGGCGAGGAAGCGCTCGGCGCGGGCCACGGTGGCCGCCGTCGCGCCCGGGAGGACACGGCCGGGTGGAAGCGCTGTCGAAGCGAGCAACTCCAGGGTGCGGCGCTCGGTGTCGGTGAAGGGCGTCACGGTCGGTCGTCTCTCTCGTCAGGTGGGCCGGCGCACGAGCGGCGTCGGTGGAGTGCGTCGCGGTGCCCCATCGCGTCTGGCCGGGACCTGCGCTCCACGGCAGCACGTCGCGAGCCGCGGCCCGCCGTGGCTGGACACGACGGACGTGCACCGTCGGCCGAGCGCGTGACGAACCCTCGTCCGTCGTGCCTGGGCGGGGCGTGCGCGCGGTGTGGCGGAAGTCGTCATGGGGTATTCCTGCCCTGGTCGATCAGCCGAGCAACTCACGCCGGGCCACCGCCACGCGGCGTGCCTCGAGCTGTCGTCGGGCCTTCGACGGCACCGGCAACCACGACGCGAGGAAGCCGGGCAGCTCCATCAGGTCGAAGCGCATCGTCCCTTCGGCCAGGGCCAGCCCGGCCTCGTCGGACAGCGTCACCCCCAGCACCGTCATCGACTGGATGGGCGCCAGCAGGCTGGGGCGCTTGGCCCCGTGGAGCCGCAGCGACCTGCCCTCGCGCGTGCGGAAGCGCACGTCGTAGGAGATCGACGCCGGCAGCGCGGAGATGGTCAACGTCCCGCCCGCCACCGTCTCGTCAACCCACGGCGGCGCGTGCACCACGCCGGTGAGCTCGAAGCGCCCTCCCGAGCCGCCGGAGGCGCGGACGTTGAAGTCGACGGCGCGCTCGACGCCTGCCCCGTCTCGCAGCGTGCCGCGCATGGTCTCGACGAAGCCGATGGGCATGACCTTCTCCTTCCAGGGTCAGACGACGTGGGGGAAGCGGGGATCCGGCTCGCGACGCAAGAACTCCAGCGCGCCGCCGTGCTCGCTCACACAGGTGAAGGACGCGTCGTCGGCCGGCCGCACCGTCAGCGTCACCTTCGCCAGCTTGCTGTTGAAGCAGTACGAGGGCTCTCCATTCGGATTCCCGTAGCCCAGGCACACCATCGGTCTGCCTGCGGCGTCCATCGCCAGCGTGGCCTCACCGTCGCCGCTGCGCAGCGCGAGGGCCCACGAGTCCACGCCCACGTCCGCCTTCTGGCGCCACACGTCGAAGAGGGTGTCGAAGCGGAAGGTGCGCGAGCCCCGCCGCACCACCAACGCGGACATGCGCGGCGTCGTCCGCCCCGCCACCCGCACGCGGCCCGAGAAGCCTTCCACCATCACGTCGTCCGCGGGGAAGAGGCACTGCCCCCACGCGTACTCGAAGGCGTGCTCCCTGCCCCAGTTGTGCCCCTGCATGCCGTGCCAATCCGAGAGCTCCACCACGCCGCCCGGCAGCGTCACGCGCCCCGAGAAGCGCAGCGAGGGGAAGGGCGTCAGCAGCTTGGACTTCGGGAAGGGTCCGGTACGCAGCAGCTTCCACGGGAAGATGGAGAGGGGCCGCGCGATGGGTGAGGTGTCGGCGTGCCAACGCAGGTCGAGGGACGCCGTGCCGTGGGGCGCGGTGAAGGCGCCCGTCGCGAGGCCAGCGCTCCCCAGCGAGAAAGTCAGCCCAGCGGCGCGCACGTCGAGCGCCGGTGCGCCCAGGCCGGAGAAGGTCGCCTCGAGAAACGGCTGGGTTTGCCGGTGCGCGAAGGTGGTGCCCTTCTCGCCGTCGAAGAAGATGAACCACGCCTCGGCCACGGCCGGCCCGTCCAGCGGCGCGAGGATGGTGGCCTTGAGCCAGAGCGCCATCGGGCGGGACGGATGGTTGGCGCGGAGGAAGTAGCTCTCCACGTGGCCGGGTCGGCCCGAAAAGCGCAGGGCGTTGTCCGGCGCCTCGGTCGAGAAGAGGCCTCGCAGCGGGGCGGTCATGCGGTCTCCTTTCGCAGCAGCGTCAGCGCGGTGGCGGCGTGGGCTCGCATCGCGTCGCCCGCCGCCTTCACGTCGCGCGCCTTGATCGCCGCGACCGCCCGCCGGTGGTGAGCCGGATCGAAGACGTCGCCGCGGTAGAGGGGCAGGAAGCGCTCCGGCGCGCGGAAGTAGATGTCGCGCACCACCTTCGAGAAGAGCACCAGCAGTTGGTTGCCGGTGATCAGCACGAGCTGCTCGAAGAAGTCGTAGTCCAGCGCCTGCGCCTCGGAGGCCTTCAGCCTCGGCTCCGACAGCCTGCGCGCCAGCTCGTCCAGCCGCGCCACCGACGCCGGATCCGCCCGCCGCGCCGCCTGCTCCGCGCTCCAGCCCAGCAACAGCCCGCGCAGCTCGTGCAGGTCGCCCAGGATGCTGGCGCCCAGTTGCCCGCCCGACTCGAGGAGCTCCGGCAGCACCGACAGGCCCGCGTTCAACAGGAACTCCGTCACCCGCGTCGCGCCGCCGTGCCGGATCGTCACCAGCCCCCAGGCCTCCAGCCGCTTCATCGCCTCGCGGATGCTCGAACGGTTGACGTCGTACTGCTCGGCCAGCTCCCGCTCCGACGGCAGCGCGTCGCCCGGTTGGAAGCGGCCCCGCACGATGGCCGACTTGAGCGTGGAGGCGATCCGCTCGGCGACGTTCTTCTTCGGGGAGGCGCGAGCCATGACTGGTCCGACCAGTTAGCAGGAGCGCGGGCGCAGCACAAGGAGGGGCGTTGACTTGTTGTCGGCCCTGTGGCCAGTTCTGGTCGGACCAGTCGAGCCGGGGGTGTCAGACATGCAGGCGCGCAACCAGGTGAACGACGTGCAGGTGGCGTACGAGAAGCTGCGCCGCGCCCAGGTGGCCGTTCCGTTTCCTTCGGCCGAGGAGCGGGAAGATCGGCTGACCCGCCTCGAGCGGCTCCTCACCCGGCGCCGCGACGACTTCGTCCGGGCGATCAGCGACGACTTCGGCACGCGCGCCCGCGCCGAGACGTTGTCGGCCGACGTGCTCGTGACGCTGGACGGTGTGCGCCACGCCCGGCGTCACCTGCGGGACTGGATGCAGCGTCGCCCCGTCAGCCCGCACCCCTTCTTCCGCCCCTCTCGCGCCTTCATCGAGTACCTGCCGAAGGGGGTGGTGGGCGTCATCGCGCCGTGGAACTACCCCGTGAACCTGGCGCTGGGCCCCCTGGCGGGCGCCCTGGCCGCGGGCAATCGCTGCCTGGTCAAGCCGTCGGAGCTGACGCCGCGCACCTCGTCTCTCCTCGCGGAGTCCGTCGCCGAGGCCTTCACCGCCGAGGAGGTGGCGGTGGTGGAGGGCGGCGCCGACGTCGCGCAGGCGGTGACGCGGCTGCCGCTGGACGCGCTGCTCTTCACCGGCTCGACGCACGTGGGCCGGCTGGTCGCGAAGGCCGCTGCGGACAACCTCGTCCCCGTCACGCTCGAGCTGGGCGGGAAGTCACCGGCGCTGGTGCACGCCTCGTACGAGCTCGAGAAGGCGGCGGATCGGATCGCTGCCGGCAAGCTGTTCAACGGCGGTCAGACCTGCATCGCCCCCGACTACGCGCTGGTGCCTGCCGGCACGGAACGGGCCTTCGTGGCGGCCCTCGCGCGGGCGGTCAGCCGCATGTACCCGCGCCTCGAGGGCTTCACCTCGATCGCCTCCGACAAGGCGTATGGCCGGCTGCAGGCGCTGGTGGCCGACGCGAGGTCGAAGGGTGCGGAGGTGGTGGAGCTGGGCGCGCTCGGCAAGGCGGGGCGGGTGATGACCCCGGTGGCGCTGTTGGGCGTCACCGAGGCGATGACGGTGATGCAGGAGGAGATCTTCGGCCCCGTGTTGCCGGTGGAGACGTACGCCACCCTCGACGACGCGGTGGCCCGCATCTCGGCCCGGCCCCGGCCGCTGGCCTTCTATTACTTCGACGACGACGCCAGCCGTGCCGACGACGTCCTCCGGCGCGTGACGTCGGGCGGCGCGTGCGTCAACGACACGCTGGTGCACTTCGCCCAGGAGAACCTCCCCTTCGGCGGCGTCGGCCCGAGCGGCATGGGCGCGTACCACGGGCGAACCGGCTTCGAGACCTTCAGCCACGCGCGCAGCGTGCTCGTCTCGAGCCCCTTGAGCCCCGCCCGGCAGATGCTCAAGCCGCCCTTCGGCAGGCTGGTCGAGACTTCGCTGGAGCTCCTCATCTCCGGCGCGCGGCAGCTCCTCGGGCGGTAGGTGAGCCCGTTTCAGCGCTCACCGACCATCAGGGGATGACGGTCAGCTCGAGCCGGTAGTCCCCGCCGTCCGCGTCCGAGTCCACCACGACGAACCAGGCCCCAGCGCCCGCATCGTCCACCCCCGCGGTCGCGGCGCCGCTGCCATTGGCGAGCGCACAGGCCGCTTCGGCGCCGCCGCACTCCGCCCGGCGCAGCGAGAGGACGGGGGTGAAGCCGTCGCCCGTGACGGTCGCCTCCAACCGCGCGGCAGGCGTCTCGAGTCGAACCAGGTGCACGCGCTCGGCGCCCGCGCCGCCTCCACACGTCGCGCTCAGCGTGGCCGGCGCGCCCACCGTCGTCCCCGTCGCGAAGGGCACGGCGGTGAGGCCCACCACGTCGTGCGGTCCACACGCGCCCGGGTGCGTCCAGCGGTACACCCACGGGCTGCCGGACAACACCTTCTTCTGGCCAGGCGTGAAGTCCAACGGCTCGCGCGTGGGGAAGTACGGGAACATCAGGTTGCGCTCGTCGGGGCAGCCGGCGGCGGTCGGGTCGTCGCACGCGGCCGTGTCGGTGAGGAGATCCGGCCCGTGGAAGTTGTCCGACGTGTGGAAGAGCCCCAGGAAGTGGAAGACCTCGTGGGCCATCAGCACACCCGTGTTGGCCGGGCCCGAGCCGAGGGGAGCCAGCGTGATGCCGCTGCCCGGCCGCCCGTACACGCCGGGTGCGCCCGGCACGCCGCCCGCCAGTCCGCCCGCGAAGGTGAGATCGCGCACCACCATCACGTTGATCATCCGGGCCGCGGGTGCGCCCACCGAGTACGCCTCCCACAGCGCGCGGCTCTGCGCGGAGGAGTCGATGGTGGCCCCCGCGTCAGGAGGGAGGAGGTCCATGCGCACCTGCCCCAGCGCCACGCCCAGCTTGTCGCGCGCCACCTCGTCGAAGCGCGAGAGCAGCGTGCGGATCCACGTGCCGCCTCCGTCGGCGACGCTGTAGCCGACCTCGGGCGCCATGTGGATCCACACGTCCACCACGCCACCGGGTTCGGTGCGCTCGAGGTGCACCGCCACGCGCTCGACGCGGCCCGCCGCGCGCGTGGGCATGAGCGGGAAGCCGGCCGCTTCGTACGTGACGAACTCCAGTTGGTAGCGCCCCGGCCGCGCGGCCCCACGGGCGTCGTCCGTGCCCGGCGCCAGCACGGTCGCCGTCCCTGGTGCGCTGGAGCAGCGCGCGAGGTCGACGGAGCCCGCGTCGGGTGGGCGGGGGTTGCCGATCAACACGGTCCCGTCAGGCGCGACCAGACGCGTGACGGCGGGCACCAGGTCCTCCGCGTCTTCCAGCACGAGCGTGAAGGCGTCGAAGCCGGCCGGGAGCTCGAAGCTGGCGCTGGTCGGCGCAGCGACGCTGGTGTCGAAGGCGCCGAGCTCCAGAACCGGCTGCACCGGCCACCAGGTGCACACGCCGTGGTCGACGGCGAGGCCTTCCCGGGACAGCGTCGCTGGCTGGCAGGCGAACCCGGGCGGGCAGGCGCCGCAGGGCGAGGTGCAGTGCGCGTCGTGGCAGATGCCCGAGCGGCACTGCGCGTCGGAGGCGCACGTCTCCGCGGCGTAGCGATCGCCCGTCACCGCCGTGCAGGTGAGCCGGAGCCGGCTGCCCTCGGCGCGCGCGTCCGTCGACAGGGCGCACCGCGCCGAGGCGCAGTCTGACGCGCTCTCGCAGCTCGTGGCGCAGGTGCCGCCCGTGGACGAGAAGAGGCACGCTCCGCCCTGGCAGTGGGCGTCGTGGCTGCAGGGCTGTCCATCGGCGGCGGGAGGCGGCGCGGCGCAGCGGCCTTCGGCCGAGCACACCGTGGGGAGCTGGCAGTCCGCGTCGGAGGTACAGCTCTTCTCGCCGCAGCCGCTCGCAGCGAGCAGCGCGGCGGGGAGCGCCACCAGGAGTCGCATTCGCCCGAGCATACCGTCAGGACGCCGGCCGGGTGCGCGACTTCGCCCACTCCCGCAGCCGCCGCACGTCTTCGGCCATGGTGACGGCCAGCGGCGTCGTCTCCTGGACTGCCATCACCAGGTGGTGGGGCTCGAGCTCCGTGCCGTCGGCGAACGCGTCGTACAGCGCGCTCACCACCACCTGCTCGAGCTCGGCGCCGCTGAAGTTCTCCGTCTGAATCGAGAGATCCTCCAGCGGGAAGAGGGCGGGGTTGCGCCCCCGGCGCCGCAGTTGGATGTCGAGGATGTCCTGCCGCTCCTTCGAAGAAGGGAGGTCGATGAAGAAGATCTCGTCGAAGCGGCCCTTGCGCAGCAGCTCCGGGGGAAGCGTGTCGATGCGGTTGGCGGTCGCCACCACGAAGACGGGCGCGGTCTTCTCCTGCAGCCATGTGAGCAGCGTGCCGAAGACGCGCGCCGAGACGCCGGTGTCGTTGGAGCCGCCACCCGAGCCCGCCAGGCCCTTCTCCACCTCGTCCACCCACAGCACCACGGGCGCGAGGCTCTCCACCACGCGGATCGCCTTGCGCAGGTTCTCTTCCGAGGAGCCCACCAGCCCGCTGTAGATGCGCCCCATGTCCAGCCGCACCAGCGGCATCTTCCAGGTGGTGGCGATCGCCTTGGCGGTGAGCGACTTCCCGCAGCCCTGCACGCCCAGCAGCAGCAGCCCCTTGGGCTCGGGCAGGCCGAACTTCCGCGCCGCGTCGCTGAAGGCGTTGCGTCGTCGCTCGAGCCAGCGCTTGAGGTGCGAGAGCCCGCCGACGTCCGCCAGCGTCTGATCGGTCGCGTAGTACTCGAGCAGCCCGCTCTTTCGGATCACCTGGCTCTTCTCTTCGAGGATGAGGCGGAGATCGGTCCCGTCGAGGCGGTTGTCCTGCGCGATGGCCTTGGCGAAGGCGTTCTCCGCTTCGGACAGCGTGAGGCCGTGCGCCGCGCCCACCAGCGCCTCGGCCTGCTCGACGGTGAGCTCCACCACCGCCCGCTTGTTCTTCGTCACCACCCGGGCGATGTCGCGCAAGAGCTGCATCAGATCGTCCCGCGTCGGCAGCGGCACGTCGATGACGGACACGTCCTTCTCCAGCTCATCGGGGAGCCTCAGCGTGGGGCCCACCAGCAGCACGGTGGTGAAGGCCGACTTGAGCTTCGTGCCCAGCTCGCGGAGCGCGCGGACCACCACCGGGTTCTCCAGCATGGGGTGGAAGTCCTTGAGCAGCACGAGCGATGGGTTGGGCAGCTTGCCGATCGCCTGGAGCGCGGCCACCGGCTCGCGCGTCTCGTCCGGGTTGACGCCGCGCAGCGAGCCGGTGAGCGCAGACAGCCCGCGGGTGGCGGTCCACTCGAGGAGATCCTTCCCGTGGGTGCGCGCGAGGTCGCCCAGCAACGCCTCGACGCGCTGCTCTTCCCAGGTGACGAGCCAGAGCAGCGGGTAGCGCGCGCGGATCATCGTGTCGAGCTCGCGCAGGAAGCGGGGCTGGGCGTCGGCCATTGCGGCGCCGCAGCCTACACCCCAACCGCGTGGCGCGGCGGCGGGGAAGCGGATCGTCAGCCAGCGAGCAGCAAGGCCGCCGGCCCGTGGCCCACGTCGGGGGTCGACGTGGGCCACGAGAC
>JBFMHF010000113.1:0-24166 GCA_040752975.1 Myxococcota bacterium | reverse complement strand
GCGCGGTGAGCTGCGCGGCGTCGAAGAGGTCCTTCCGGGCCGCCACGAGATCGCCGGCGAGGCGCAAGAGCTCGGCGCGGCGGGCGAGCAGCTCGACCTTCGCCTCGCCCGACGCGCTGTCGATGAGGCGGGAGAGCAGCTCGAGGCGCTCGGGGGTGTTGGCCTCGTCGAGCGGCAGAAGCGTCAGCAGGCGGCCAGCGGCCCACTCGTCGCCCGGCGTCTCGGCGAGGATGGCGCGCATCGCGTCGATGGCCGCGGCCGTGCGGCCGAGGGAGAGCGCCCCTTCGGCGTACTCGCGGCGGGCGGACACACGCGCCGCGCCATCGAGGCGGGGCCAGAGCTCGCCGAGGAGATCGACCAGGGCCTCCAGCGCACCGGCGCGGCGGTGCAGCTTCGCCAGCTCGAGCAGGGCGTCCGTGTCGTCGGGCTTGAGCGCGACGTACTTCGAGAAGAGGCGGCGGGCGGCTTCGTACTGGCCGCTCTTGAGCGCGGCGCGGGCAGCGCGGCGGGTGAGGCCGAGGCGATCGAGCTCGACCCCCGCGGCGTCGGCCTCCCTGGGGTCGGCGGCCAGGACGGCCTCGAAGTCCACCAGGGCCTCGCGCGGCGTCGTGTCCTCGGTCAGCTCGGCGCGGCGCAGGCGCGCGGGGAGGAAGGTGCCGTCCTGCTCGAGGGCCTGGACGAGGAAGGGCTGCTCGCGCGGGGTGCCGCGGACGAGGGAGGCGGCGCGGAAGAGCCAGCGGGCGGCGTCGCGGCCGGGCTCGGCCAGCGCGGCGCGGCGGGCGAGGAGGCGGGCGGCCTCGGCGGGCTCGCGGCGGTCCTGCTCGAGCTGCGCCATCGCTTCCAGCACCTCGGCGGCCTTCGCGCCCGAGGGCGCTGCGTCGAGGGCCGCGGTGAGGCGGAGCATGGCGCCGGACGAGTCCCCGGCCTCCAGCAGGCGCTGAGCGGCCTTGAAGAAGAGGGGCGCGGCGTCGTGGCTGCGGCCGGCCTGGAGGAGGGCCTGGGCGCGCGCGGCCCAGAGCTCGGACAGCTCACGCGTCTGGTTGGCCTCGGCGTAGAGGGCCTCGAGGCGCTGGGCCAGCTCGTCGTCCAGCCGGCGGAGGGGGAAGGCGAGCGCGTAGTTCTCCTTCGCGCCCTCCTTGTCGCCGAGCAGCTCGCAGGCGCGGCCGAGGCGGGCGCGGACCTCGGCCAGCTTCTCGGGCGGGGCGTGGCGTGGCAGCAGGGCCAGCACGTCCTCCAGCGCGCGCCGGGCGTTCATCGGGCGCTCGAGGCGCAGCGACAGCGTGGCCAGCTCGAGCAGCGCGTTGGGCTCGGGGAAGAGGCGGGTGGCCTTCTCCAGCGCCACCAGGGCTTCGCCGGCGCGGCCCAGGCGCTCGTCCAGCACCTGCGACAGCTCGCGGAGCGCGGAGGCCGCCAGCCGCTTGTCGCCCAGGCTCTCGGAGACGCGCGCGCGCTGCTCGAGTGCCCAGGCCAGCCCGGCCATGTCGGCGCGACGGCGCTCGAGCGCGGTCAGCTCTCCCAGCACCGGGAGATCCTCGGGCTCGATGCGCAGCACCTCGCGGTAGGCGAAGACGGCGAGGTCGAGATCGAAGGCGAGATCGCGCGCGGCCACGGCGAGGCGGCGGTAGTGGCGCACGCGGTCCTTCGGGGCCTCGGTGAGCTCGGCGAGGGCCTTCAAGCACCGGGTGAGCTGCCCGCCGTCGCGCTTGCTCTCGGCGAGGGCGAGCATGCCTTCCAGGGCGAGCCGGTTCTTCGGGTCGGCCTCGAGCGCCTGGGAGAGCAGCCGTTCGGCGCGGTCGGGTTGGTTGAGGCGCCCGCGGTACAGCTCGCCGGCCTCGGCCCACAGCGCGGCGCGCCTCGTGGGATCTTCGATGACGGCGGCGGCCTTCTCGCAGGCGTCGGCCAGCTCGGGGGCCTTGCCCGACGCGCGGAAGTACGGGAGCAGCTCGTCGAGGGCGACGGTGTCCTGGGGATCGAGCGCGAGGGCGGCTTCCAGGTGCTCGCGGGCGCGGGCGGGCTCGCCCAGCTTCGACTTGAGCAGTCGCGCCAGGGCGTGGTGCGAGGCGTGGGCGGCCTTGCGCACCTCTTCGTCTTCGGGCGCGGGGCCCGCGAGCTCGACGGCCTGTTGGTAGCCGGCGACGGACTCCTGCACCTTGCCGAGGGACTCGGCGACGCGCGCGGCGAGGTAGAGGGGCCGGGCCTCGGCGGGGAGAAGCGAAGCGGCTTCCCGGTACCGCAGCAGCGCGTTCTCGGGCTGCTTGAGGCCTGTCTCCCAGACGAGGCCGGCGAGGAGGTTGGCGCGGCCGACGCGATCGACCTCGTGGCGGCCCATGGCCACTTCGCGGAGGCGGTCGAGGGCCTTGATGGCGCGCAGCCACTCGCCCGAGCGGTAGCAGAGCTCACCCAGCTGGAGGAGCGCCTCGGGATGATCAGGCGCGAGGCGCAGCGCGGCCTCACAGTGCAGGCGCGCCCCGGCGATGTCGTCTTCGGTCTGGGCGCACAGCCGCGCCAGCTGCACGTGGGCGTCGGCGGCGTCGGCCGGGTCACGGGCCAGCGCGGCGAGGCGGCGGTAGGCGCGGATGGCGCCGGCGCGGTCCTTCGATTGATCGCTCGCGCGGGCCAGGGCCTTGAGGGACGGCAGGTGATCCGGCTTGAGGCCGAGCAGCTCGTGCAGGGCCTTCACCGCCAGCTGCGGCGCGTTGTCGCGCGACGCGCGGGCGGCAGCCTCGGCGGCGAAGAAGGCGCCCGCCTCTTCCTGGTTCTTCCGGGCGAGGTTGCAGAGGGCGAGGTAGCGCTCGGACGCGCGGGCGAACTCCCCGCGGCGCTCGCGCACGACGGCTTCCACCCAGATGGCGGTGGCGGACTTCTCGCGGCGGCGGGCGAGCGACTGGGCGACGTCGAGCGCGAGCTCGTGCATCGCCGGCTCCGGCGCCAACAGCGTGAGCAGCCGCTCCACGGCGAAGGGGTGGGCCTCGGTGGCGTCGCCCAGCTTGAGGTAGGCCGCGCGGGCCTCGTCCAGCTTGCCCTTCGCGAGCAGCTCTTCGGCGTCGGCGAAGGCGCGCGCGCCTTCCAGCGCGAGGAGGAGCTCCTCTTCGGGGTTTCCCGGCGGCGGCAACCCACCCGCGGTGAAGCGCAGCTTGAGGCCGGTGGAGGAGATGGTGGCCTCGGCGAGCCGTGCTTGATCGAGCGCGGGCATCTTGTACCCGCGGCCGACGGCGGCCTGTTCGACGAGGTCCGGCAAGAGGCGGGTGGAGAAGCCGTTGGCTCCGCGGCGCTCGAGGTCGGGCAGTAGCGCCTTGTCCTTGATCGCCTCGGTGAGGAGGGCGCCCAGACGCGCGGCCGGCGTGGTGGAGAAGGCGTAGAAGCGGACGTCGTAGAAGTAGACGGCCAGCTTCTCCCCGTCGCCGTCGAAGGCGATCTTGAAGGTGACAGGCGTGCGCTCGTGGCGCAGGCGGGCCTGCACCTCGAGGTGCCCGGGCCGGAAGTGCAGCTTCACCTCGTCCAGCTCGGGCAGCTTCTTCGCGAGGGTGCGGACCTCCCGCGTCAGCACCTCGGCGTCGACGGACAGCTCGAGGACGCCGAACTCCAGCTTCTTCTTCTGGTACTTCGCCGCGCCGCCCGAGATGTTCAGCGGGAAGGAGACGTCGGGGATCTGCAGCGCGAACTCGGTGATGACGATGCCCGGCGCGAGCTCGAGCTCCGGGAAGCCCACGAAGGCACGTCTGTCGACCAGGCGCAGTTCAGGCCCGGGCGCGCGCGCTTTGGCAGTCGTTTCCTTCTTGTCGGCCATGGGGTGCTACAGCAGTGGTGCACGGTACCACCGGGTTTGTAAGCGCGGAATTTCTCGGCCGGAATCGGACGCCCGCCCCACCGCCAGGTCACGGCGCCGGGCGAGGGTGAGGCGCACCGCTTGGGCCGCAGATGCGTGTGCTCTGTTCGTTCGAATTGGGGAATACTGCCCTCATGGTTCGTCGGCTGACCTGCTGCGTCCTTCTGGCCCTGGCGTGCGGGCGCACGGCGCTGGACGACGACCCGCTTGTGGTCCCTCGGCCCGACGCGGGCGCTGTCGTCGACGCCGGACAGACAGACGGGGGGTCGACACCGGCTGACGCCAGCGTGGAAGAGCCTGACGCTGGTCAAGCACAGCCCGACGCGGGGACACGAGCACCGCCGCTCATCGTCGCGTTGGTGGGAGGGTCCGCGCTGGCGTACTCGCTCGACGGTGCGGTCCGATGGCGAGTCGAGCTGGGCAGACAACCGTTGCCCGACGCCGGCGCCCGATTGGCGACCGGCGCGGGCCTGCTGGGCTGGCTGGCGTCCTCTCCCGACGGAGGTCACAGTGTCGGTGTCACCGCGCGCAACGGGAACAGCCGGCTGATCGCCGACGCGACCTTCAACGCCGGTGCGATCTGGGGTGGGCGGGGCGGCATCTCGGCCAGCAACGGAATGAGGGGCGTTGCGCTCCACCTCGACGCCATCGCAGTCACGATGCGAGGGCCCATCGGCCCGCCGACGACCGACGGTTTCGTCCCCTGCGCCCAGAGCGGTCGATACTACTGGCTGAATCTGGATGGCGGCGCCGAGCGCGTGGTGGGGCCCACCGGCTCCGCTCCGCTCGTCGTCGATTGGGCTTTCTACCTGGGAGGGAGCAGCGAGTGGGTGACGCAGAGCCTGCCGGCCTTCGACCAATTCGCTCGCGCACAGCTGTCGAGCACGCACTTGCGCGACGTCGCGATCGATCGACTCGTCGTCTCCGACTCCAGGCACGCGAACGCCGCGTTCCGACTGGTCGACTTCGGCCGCGGCCAGACGCGGGGAATCAGCTTCCCCGGTGACGCGACGCGGCTCGGAGTAGCGCAGCTCGAGCTTCCGGCCATCGACGACGTCGGCCGCATCTACGCGCCCTTCGACGTGGGCGACCGGCTGGAGGTGCGCGCCAGCGCGAACTCGGGGTACTCGTGGTTCCCCATCGTTCCGCTCCCCGCGGGGATGGGCTTGCTGACCTTCGCCATCGAGCCCTCCGGCTCGACGGTGGTGGTGGTGGGTGCCGGCGGTGATGCCGGAACGAACCTCGTCGAGTGGCAGGAGCTGGTCGTCGCGACGCACGACGGGGGCGTTCCGGTTCGCCTGCCGGTTGCGCGCCTGAAGACTGCTCCGGCAGTGCGTCCGTGGGCCGCCACGACGGACGGGGCCTGGGTGGCCTTCTGGGCGGAATCCGCCGGGGCCGTCGTGCTTCGCGTCCTGGAGGTCGGCACGGGGACGGTGCGCACGGTGGGCGATCCGACGGGAGGCAGCGAGCTCGGCCCCGTTCCCGAGCTGCGGTGGCTCGAATAGCCGGCTGCCTCACCCGCTGTCGCTGCGCGGTGGAAGTCGAGGCCGTGCGCGCGTTAACTGCGCGCCCATGAAGAGCCTCACCGAATACCTCTGGTACGAGACCAAAGCGCGCCGCGAGCTGGTGCGGATCACCGACACGGTGGCGAAGCTGGTGGAGAAGTCGAAGGTCCAGGAAGGGATGGTGCTCGTCTCGGCGATGCACATCACCGCCGGCGTCTTCGTCAACGACAACGAGCCAGGCCTCTGGGAGGACATCTGGGAGTGGCTCGAGGAGCTGGCGCCCTTCAAGGAGGACTACCGCCACCACCGCACCGGCGAGGACAACGGCGACGCGCACCTGAAATCCCTGCTCATCCACCACCAGGTGATCGTCCCCATCACGAAGGGGAAGCTGGACCTGGGGCCCTGGCAGCAGATCTTCTACGCGGAGTTCGACGGGCAGCGGCGCAAGCGCGTCATCGTCAAGGTGATGGGGGAGTGACGCTGATCGCCGTCAAGCGAGGACGGCGCAGTGCGGCGTGCGCGGCGGGCGGAATTGATCCACGGTGTGCCCTCTTCCAGGGGGCCGGGGCCATGCGCAGCCAACTTCCGTCGTCCGTCACGCGAGCCGCGGATCCCATCGCGCTGCGTCGCGAGCTCGAGCTGAAGGATCCGGTCGACATCGGCTCACCGGACTTCGAGCGCTTCGTGATCCGGCTCAGCGAGCGCCTGGACATCGACATCCCGCGCGAGCACTACCCGCAGCTGGCGACACTCAACGGGTGCTCGGAGTACGTGGGCCGGGTGCGCTCGCTCCCCCGCCAGCTGTAACCCGCCGGCGACGCCCCTTCGTGACAACCGGTTCCCGGTGAGGCACGCTGCTTTGAATTGACCGCCGCACTCAAGGAGCCCCCATGTCCGTCCGTGACGTGAAGAACGCGTTTTCGCAGGTGACGATGGATCGGAAGATCGACTCGAAGGACGTCGACACCATCCTCTCCTCCGCGGGGTCCATCTCGAAGGACGAGCAGGCCGCCATCAAGCAGGAAGCCGACAAGTTCGCCGGCATGATGGACCCCGCAGCCAAGCGGAAGCTGCAGACCAAGCTGGGCGAGATCGACGACATGCGCAGCTACGCGAGCCAGCAGAACCGCCGCGTGCAGCTGAGCGCGTCGAAGCTGTCTGCCGAGGCCGAGAAGCTGCTCGCCCCGGGCGTCGCGACGAAGACTTTCGGCGGCACCGAGATCCCCGAGGCGGTGAAGAAGGTGGTCACCGACGCGCTCAAGGATGGCGCCATCGCCTACGACGTGCGCGAGCTCAAGCCCGACCCGGTCTACGACACGTCGCACGGCGAGCCCGAGGTGACGGTCGAAGGCAAGTTCAACCCGTACTCCCAGCAGTCGAAGGCCACCGACACGCTGGCCTTCAGCTACACCGAGCTCACCCCGAAGGGCATCGCGGACGACATGAACACCCCGCAGACCTTCAACATCATCAAGGGGTACAAGGGCTCGGGCCAGAACGCCGTCGCCGAGTTCGAGAAGGTGACGATGACCGGCAACGGGAAGATCACCGAGCTCTACGACGAGGCCAACTGGCCCGACACGAAGGCCCGCGGTCCGGGCGGCCAGAAGTACGCCTCGAACTTCGCCATCCTCGCCGACGGCTCCGTACACGCCGTGCCTGCCTCGCGCCGCAGCAAGGGCGACCCTGGCCTCATCCTCACCACCGCCTCGCTGGCGCGCGGCAAGCAGATGCTCTTCAACGGCCACATCCACATGGAGAAGGGCGTCGTCACCTACGTGGGCATGTCCGGGCGCCTCGGCAAGCTGCAGGAGGACGGCACCAGGTTCGCCGATCCGATCGCCATCTTGAAGGCGTGGGGCTTCCAGTTGGCGCCCGGCCTCAAGGTGACCCAGGAGTAGCGCGCCGGGCCTTTCGCCTCACAGAAGCGCGAGTCATCGCGGGGCACGGGGAGAACACCTCGTGCCCCTCGTCGTCTCGGTAGACTCGCGCCGCATGAGCCGCCCTCCCCGCGTGGAACAGGTCGAGGCCCGCATCGCCCGGGCCATGCTGGACGGCTTCGAGAAGCACTACGCGCTGATGCGGCACGTCGGCCAGTCGGCGCGGTTGATGTTCGAGAACGGTGAGTGGCGCACCATCCAGCGGGTGCTGGCCGAGCGGGTCGACTTCTACGACGCGCGGGTGAACGAGTGCGTCGAGCGCCTGCGCCGCGACTTCCCCGCCGAGGTGCTGGACGAGCGCCACTGGGGCCGCGTGAAGCTGGAGTACATCGCGCTGCTGCTCGATCACCGGCAGCCCGAGCTGGCCGAGGTCTTCTTCAACTCGGTCTCCTGCCGAATCCTCCACCGCACCTACTTCCACAACCAGTTCATCTTCGTGCGGCCGTCCATCTCCACCGAGTACCTGGATCTCGAGGAGCCGTCGTACCGCTGCTACTACCCGGGCCGCAGCGGGCTGCGAAAGACGCTGGAGAAGGTGGTCGCCGACTTCCGCCTCTCGCGCTCCTTCGCCGACTTGAAGCGCGACGTGGGCCACGTGGTGCGCGCGCTGCGCCTCGCCCTGCCCCGCCCGCTGAAGGTCGAGCCCAACCACCAGCTCCAGGTGCTGGAGTCCCTCTTCTTCCGCGGCAACGTCGCCTACATCGTCGGCCGCGCGCTCAACGGCATCGAGCGCTGGCCCTTCGTCGTGCCCATCCTCCACGACGGCGCGGGGCGGCTGGTGCTGGACGCCGTCATCCTCGACCCGAAGCAGCTCTCCATCCTCTTCTCGTCGACGCGCGCGTACTTCCTCGTCGACGTCGACGTGCCCGCCACCTACGTCGCCTTCCTGCAGCGCATGCTGCCCACCAAGCCGACCTGGGAGCTGTACGCGATGCTGGGCCTCGGGAAGATGTCGAAGGCGCTCTTCTACCGCGACTTCCTGCACCACCTGCGGCACTCGACGGATCAGTTCGTGCTGGCCCCGGGCACGAAGGGGCTGGTGATGGGCGTCTTCACGCTGCCCAGCTTCCCGTACGTCTTCAAGGTCATCCGCGACAAGGCGCTGCCGCCCAAGGACGTCGATCGCCAGACGGTGGTGGACCGCTACCAGCACGTCAAGCGCACCGATCGCGCGGGGCGCATGGCCGACATGCTGGAGTACTCCGACGTGGCCTTCCCGAAGGAACGTTTCTCGCCCGAGCTGCTCGAGGAGCTCGAGCGCACCGTGCCCTCGCTCCTGGACGTGACGGACGACACAGTGTTCTTGAAGCACGTGTACATCGAGCGGCGTCTGCGGCCGCTCGACCTCTACCTCCAGACGTGCAGCGACGAGGAGGCGGACCAGGCGATGAATGACTACGGGCGCTGCCTCAAGGAGCTGGCGGCGGCCAACATCTTCGCGGGCGATCTCCTCTTCAAGAACTTCGGCGTCACGCGCCTGGGCCGCGTCGTCTTCTACGACTACGACGAGCTGGAGCCGGTGACGCAGGTGCAGTTCCGCGAGCTGCCGCGAGCGACCAGCGACGAGGACGAGACGCGCGGCGAGGCCTGGTTCTCCGTGGGGCCTCACGACGTCTTCCCCGAGGAATGGCGGCACTTCCTCTTCACCTCGCCGCGCGTGGAAGCCGCGCTCCAGCGCCACCACCCGGATCTCCTGACGGCCGCGTGGTGGAGGAAGGTGAAGCAGCAGCTGGAAGAGGGGCGCGTCATCCACACGCTGCCCTACCCGGAAGAGGTCCGCTTCGTGCGCCGCTTCCCGCAGGCGGCCGGGAGCCTCCCTCCGCACGTGGTGGGCTCGCCCCTGCCCTGAAACCATGCGACTCCAGAGCCCTTTCTCGAAGCATGAGCCGTGAGAGGGGTCTTGGGACACGTAGGGGCCTGTGCGCCTCGCGGCCCTCTTCCCCCTCCTGGTTGCCAGCCTCGCTTCGGCGCAGGCGGTGGATGACGCGACGGCGCGGTGCACGCGCCGGATGAGTCACCTCCTGGGCCTGTCGTACCGCAGCAGCGTCACGACGCTCGCGGGGAGCACGCCCCAGCAGAAGGTGCGTGAGTGGCTCGCCACGCCACAGGCGATCCGCAGCTTCGCGCGCTTCACCAACGCGCGCTTCAACCCGGAGCCCGCGGCCAACACCGCGGAGGACGGCGTCTACGCGGCGGTACGCTTCGTCCTCAGCAACAACAAGCCGTGGAGAGAGCTGTTCACCGGGCGCTACGTCATCAACCACACCAACAACATCATCACCGAGGACGCGGCGGCGCCGGCGCTGGGCTACTTCGGCAGCGTGGGCTGGCAGCGGCGCTACCTGGGGAACGCGCCCGACGGGTTGATGCTGCGCGCCGCCTACCGGGTGCTGCACAACACCATCGGGCTCAAGCTGACGCCGTCGGCCGTCAACTTCGAGGGCGACGCCACGGCGACAGGGAGGGAGCGCGCCGAGTGCAGAGGCTGCCATTTCGACTCGCCCTACGCCCTGGACAAGGTGGCGCAGCTCCTCCCGCGCAAGGTGGGCGTCGGCGGAGCGGCGAAGCCCCAGGTGACGCCCGTGACACCGCAGCTCATCCTCGGCGGACTGACGGTGGGCGACTTCGAGCACCTCGTGGACACGCTGACCCGGGGCGACCCCTTCGCCTTCCGCACCTGCCGGCTGGCCTTCGAGTTCGCCTACGGCCGGCCCGAGTCCGGGTGCGAGGCCCCGGCCTTCGACCGCTGCGTCGACGCCTTCACCCGCACCGGCCTCATGGTGGACGCGCTGGCGTCGTACCTCGAGGATCCGCAGTACTGCGAGGCCGTGCCGTGACGCCGCGGCGGGCGCTCCTCCTGCTGTCTTGCGGCGTGGCCCTCGCGGGCTGCGAGGGCGCCTTCGCGGGAGGAGGCCAGCCTCCGCAGCCCGGACTGCCCGGGACACCCGGCGCGCCCGGCGTGCCGGGCACGTCCCCCGACACGCCGTGGACTTCAGGCGGTACACCTTCCGCGCCGACGCCCACGCTGCCCTCGGCTGCGGTGTGCCAGCAGGCGCCGGCCGGGCGCGGCTACCGGGGCTTCGCCGGCGAGGCGCTGGAAGCCGACCGCGAGGACGTGGCGGCCTGGGCCGAGAGCCACCGCACCTACCCGGCCCGCAAGGAGGTCAACTCCAACGACTGGTTGGTCGTCACCGAAATCGCCCGGGCACTCGGCACCACCACCCAGGGCGACACCGAGGGGAGCGATCCCGGCGTGGGCGCCGCCTTCGGCGTCGTGCCCGACAGCTGGTTCGAGGAGAGCGAGGTGGGCGCCTTCGCCGTGTACGTCACGTTCCGCTACGCGGTGAAGGCCTGCACGCGCGCTTTCGGGACGACGGCCTCGGCGCTGCGCACCGGCTGGTTCGAGCACACGGCCTTCCCTCCGGATCAAGCCCGGGCCGAGTCCTTCTGCGCGCGCACGCAGCGCGCCGCCTGGCTGCGGGAGCCCACCGCCCCGGAGCGCGCGGCCTGCGTGGACCTCGCCCTCTCCCTCGACGAGCCCGACGTGAAGACGCGCTGGGCGCTGGTGTGCGCGTCCGTCTTCGCCTCTCCCAACTTCCTCGCGGACTGACGACATGCGCCTTTCGAGACGAGAACTGTTGTGGGGCGGTGCCGGAGCGCTGGCGATGGGCTCGAGGGCCCTCGCGCAGAACGCGCCGGAGAAGCCGGCGGTGGTGATGATTTTCTTCCGCGGGGGCTACAACGCCTTCTTCACCGCCGCGGACGGCTACCTGGCGAAAGGCCTCTACGGCTGTACGCCCAGCACGGTGCGCGACGTGGGCAACGGCGTGGTGGTGGACGCGTCCACCTTCGGCACCCTGCCCGACTCCGTCCTCTCGAAGATGGCGACGGTGGGCGTGGCGCACGGGCTCTCGGGCCACGACTTCGCGCAGAAGTACGCCTGGTTTCAGGACCGCAAGAGCGTCCCCCTCCAGTTGGCCGACGCGCTGGGGGGCACCGCGCCCTTCCGCTGCGTGCACTTCGGCGAGGCGCCCGGCGGCGCCCCACACACACCGGTGGGCGGGGCGACGATGACGGCCGTTCCCGACCTCTCGGCCGCGCTGGCGCTGGTGTCGGAGCAGGGCGGCGGACCGGGGCGGGCGCAGATGGCCCGCGCGCTGGAAGCCAGCCTGGCGTACGGCGCCACCCGCTACGCCCACAGCCCGAAGAAGCTGGCGAAGACGTGGGAAGGCACGCACAGCCTCATCAACGCCCTCCGCCAGCCGTTGCCGCCCGGCGTGGACTGGAATGACATCGCCCAGGCCTACGGCATCGACCCGCTCAACCAGACGGCCCTGTCCTTCCCATCGCACCTGGCGGGCGCCGAACTGATGCTCCGCGCCGGAGCCGACGTGGTGTGCATCACCAGCAGCCGCGTGACGCTGGCCGCGCCCTCCCCCAACGCCGGATCGCACAACTGGGACACGCATGGCGACGGCACCGGAGAGGTCGCCCGGGAGATGATGCGCGCCGCGATTCTCCCGTCGCTGCGCGTCTTCCTCGAGCGCACCCTGGGCGCACAGGGACGAAACGTGGTGACGGTGGTGTACGGCGACTTCGCCCGCATCGGCGGGCACACGCCCACCTCGTCGGAACACGCCAGCGGGCTGTCCGCCACCGTCTTCGGCAAGTACGTCCGGCCCGGCACCACCGGCCGCTTCGACGTCGGCCAGAATGCCGGCTACCGGCTGCCGATGGGGACGCCCGGCTACGCCGGCCTGTGGGCCTACGTCACGGAACTCACGCGGGCCCCTTCGCGCCCCTGGGGAGCCAACCCACACACCTCCCTCGCCTGACGGGACGCCTCTCTCGACGTCTCCAGACGACTGCAGCAGGTCACGCGAGGCGCGACTTCACCCGCGCCGACAGCAGGCCGTCAGCCGTGAGGAATGGGCGTGAGACTCTCGACGAGGAGCCGCGCGGGCGGGAGGCCGTCGTACAGTGAGCGCGTGACGACTGTCCTCCACCAGCTCCCGCCGTACGACTTCCTCCCCTCGCTCTCGCCCTTCTGCCTCAAGGTGCAGGTGGCGCTGCGGCTCAAGGGCGTCGCCTACACCACGAAGGACACGCTGTTCGCGAAGGCGGTCAACGCCCGCGGGAAGCTGCCGTACCTGGTGGTGGACGGAGAGGGCCACGAGGACTCGACAAACATCCTGCGCGTGCTGGACGCGAAGGCGCCCGCCGGGCCGAAGCTGTTTCCCCAGGTGGACTGCGTGGACCTGCTGGAGGACTGGGCCGACGAGTCGCTCTACTGGTTTGGCGTCTACGCGAAGTTCGAGGACGCCGAGGGCTGGCAGCGGCTCGCGCCCCACTTCGCCAGGATGTTCCCCGTCGCGCTGCGGCTGGGCGGGCCCGCCATCGGGAGGAGGCAGACGCTCGCCAAGCTGAGGGCACACGGCCTCACCACCCGCGCGCCCGAGCTGGTGAAGGCTGAGTTCCAGAGGCACCTCGACGCGCTGGAGCTGCGGCTCGCCGGGCGTCGCTTCCTCACCGGAGACACCGTCACCGCTGCGGACGTCGCCGTCGCCTCGATGCTGGCCCAGATGCACCCGCGGATCGCACCCTGGTGGGCCGCGCGACTGGACGAGAGGACAAGGCTGAAGGCGCTCGTCCAGGACGTCATGACGGCCGCCGGCCTCGAGCTGCCCGCGGCCTGAGGCGCGCGCACCCACGAGGGAGACGGCGGTGGGCGTAGCCCGCCCTCCGGGACGTCACGCGATGGTCCGGCGGAGTCGCCCTCGACGGAGTTGCCCTCCGCCGACGAAATGGCGCACCGCTGGCGGAGATGGCCCCAGACAAAGCGGCGCACCGTCGGCCTCGCGCACCGAAAGAGTGGCGCACGACCGGAGTCGCACACCGACGGAATCACGCACCGCCGAAGTCGCGCACGGTCGAACTCGCACACCAGGTGGCGTACCGACGGACTCGCGCACCGCCTGACTCCCGCGCCGCTGGCGGGAATGCTCACTGAGGCTGAATGTCGGCTCAGGGCTGCGGCGGCGGACTCGGCGAAGGCTCGGGCAGCGGCGGCGGCTCGCACGTGCCTCCACCACCCCCGCCACAGTCACACACGCACGGCGGGCACGACGACCCCGGCGCGCAGTCAGGGCACGCGCACGCGCAGCCGCCCCCACCGCCCGTGCCGCCACCGCCGCTCGACGCCGACTGGCACACCCCCGACACGCACGTCTGGCCCTGCTGGCACGGCATCCCGAAGCCGAACCACTCGCAGCGCGTCGACTGGAAGGACAGGCATGACGTCTCATCGGTGAACTGGCTGCAGGGATCCGTCGGCGGAGTCCCTTCGCAGGTGCACGGCGGGCAACCTCCTCCGTCGATGGACTCGCACGCGGGGCACACACACGTCGGCGTGTTGCCCGGCGGAGGCGAACCCGGCGACGTGCCGCCGCCCGTCGAAGGCTCACCCGATGGCGTGCACGCGCACTCACACGGCGGGCACTCCGTGCCCGGAGCGCAGGCAATGGCCGGACATGCGCACGCGCAGGTGCCGCCCGTCACGCAGCCACCGCCACCGCCTCCTCCCGAGCAACTGCACTCACACGGAGGGCACGTCTGCCCGGGCGCGCAGTCAGCGCACGCGCAGGTGCAGCTTCCACCCGGAGGCGGCGAGCCCGGCGTGGTGCCGCCGCCGCTGCAGTCACACTCCACCGGTGGGCAGTTGCCGTCGGCCGTGCAGTACATGGGCGCCGCGCACGCGCACGCGCCGCCGCCGGGGGTGACGGCGTGGCAGAAGCCATCCACCGAGCAGTCCGCGCCCACCGGGCACAGCCGCTCCAGCGCCGACCACGCGCAGCCGCTCACCGCGAGGCACTGCGCCTGAGACGCCTTGCTCAAGCAGGGATCCTCGTCGATGCACGCGCCGGCCGGGCACGTCACGCCCGCCGGACAGCTGACGTCGGCCCAGGTACAGCCGCTCTCGCCCGTACACGCGCCCTGGGTGGTGTGCCGCGCACACGCCGCGCTGGCGACGATGGCCGCCACCTTCCCGTACTTCGTTGGATCCGTCTTCGAGGTGCCGCACCCGACGGCCAGCACGCCCACCGCGACCGCCACTGTCTGGATTCTCATGTGTGATGCCTCCCGATGCCCGTCGGCTTCAGCAAGCGCGGTGCCCCGGGGCGCCTCCGTCCTTCCGGGGAGTTCCACCGGCCGGCCCCCGAGTGGAGCACAGTTTTTCGTCAGGGCGGTGAAGGTCCACAGCCCCGCGCTTCGCGGTGTCGTCTGCCGCGCAACACCTGCGCGTCACCGGGCGAAGGACTGCCCCGCCAGCGCGCCGTCCTTCCGCAGCCAGCCGGTCGTGGCCTCGAGCGCCCGCGCCCACTTCTCCACGGCACGCACGTCGTAGGGCCTCACGTCCACGGCGACCTCGCCGCCGAAGGAGAAGCCTTCGAGCGACGGCAGCAGCCGCACCGCCCGGAGCGCCACGCCCGCCCTCGCCGCCCGCCGCGCCGCGGTGGCGAACTCCGGCGCATGGAGCGCACTCGGCCTCAGGCCTCTCGCGTCCTCCCGCTGCAGCGTGAAGAGCACCGTCGCCCGCTTCCCGCGCCTCACCTGCCGGGCCAGCGCGTTCACGTGCGCCACGGCGCGCTCGCTGTGGGAGTCCGGGAAGTAGCCGAGGCCATCGGGGTAGACGAGGTGGCAGTTCTTCACCTCCACCAGGTGCTCTCCGCGCGGCGTCTCGAGGAGAAAGTCGACGCGGTGCCCCCGGCCGAAGGCGCGCTCGGGCGACAGGCGCGTCACGTCGTCGAAGCCGGGCAGAAGTCGCTCCTCGAGGACGCGCCGCACCAGCGTGTTGGGCAGCGCGGTGTTGGCGCCCACCAGCACGCCGTCCACCTCGATGAGCTCCCACGTGTACTTGAGCGCCCGCTCCGCCGACGCCTCGGACAGCCACACCCGCGCCCCGGGAATGACGAGGCCCTCCATGCGCCCCGGGTTGACGCAATGCGCGCGCACCACCTGCCGGCCCACCCGCACCTCGGCGATGAAGCGCTCGTACCGGCGCACCAGGCGGCCTTCGATCAGCGGTGCGGGGTACTCCCAGAAGACGGGCGCCACGAAGACGGCCTTGTGCCGCGTCTGCACGCTGGGCGCCAGACCTGCGAAGCGAGGGACTGCCTCTCCACCGCCCCTGGCGTGGAAGCGGCTCCCCCCGACACGGCGCCGCCCCGCCGGCGTCGAGACCAGCGGGGCGGCGGACTTCCTTTTGAGCGGCGCGCGACTACTTGGGCGTCGACGCGTCGGTGTTGCCCTCGTTCAAGAGCGCGTTCAGCTGCGCCTCGTCCACGCAGGTGAGGGCGTTGTTGGGCTGCCGGTTGCAGCGCAGCACCTTCGCGTCGTACGTGCTGCTGAACAGCGTCTTGTTCCAGTCGGTGTACGCGACGTACAGCGTGTCGCCTCCCACCCAGGTGCGGGCGGTGACGAACTTCGCGTTGACACAGCCCGAGAGGGCGAGCAGCGCACCAGCGGCCAAAATCAGCTTCTTCATGGTGGTCTCTCCCGTCCTCAGTAGATGGAGCCGGGCTGAACGTTCGTCAGCACGAGCGAGGTTTGACAGTTGGACTCGGCGCCGTTGGCGTCGACGTCACAGATGCGCACGGACAGGTCGTACAGCTGACCCTTCTCACCGCCGGACGCGCCGGTGGCGAGAATGCCCTTCACGTTCCGGCCCGCCACCATCTGGTTCTCCACCAGGTACTGGGGACGGCCACAGGCGGACAGCGCGAGCGCGGTGAGCGCGGCGAGGATGCAGAGTTTCCAGTTCATGGGTGTCTCCTCACTTGACCGCGTTGTCGCCGGCCACGGCGAAGGCGCCGATGCCCGGGCAGGTGAGATCCGAGTCCTTGGCCTCGCACACCTTCTGGCAGGTCATGGTCCCCGGCACCTCGCTGCACTTCCAGAACTGGTGCTTCCCGCTGAACCACAGGCCGGGGATGTACGTGTACCGGTCGTACGTCTCGACCAGCGTCACGTTCTTGTCGCCGGACTGCGCCACCGAGCGGATCAACCGGCTCGACAGGCACCCCGAGGTCGACGCCGCGAAGGCCGCCAGCGCCGCCACCATCAAGAGCTTCTTGAGCGCGTGCATGGCTTCAGTTCTCCTCGAAGACGAGCTTCACGGGCTTGCAGTTGGTGATGCTGCCGTCGGCCTGCGACTCGCAGTCGATGATGCCCTGCTCAGTGCCGCTGCCCATGCCCAGGTTCCGCCCGTACAACAGCCGGAACTTTCCGTCGCGGGTCGTGCCCATGCTGCTCACGATCCTCGGCCCCGCGCAGCTCGATGCGAAGGCACCCGCCGCGAGGAGGCCGATGAGACCTCTCTTCCAATTCATGTGTGGACTCCCTCCCGAAATCACCGGCGTTGCGCCGGCTTGGGAAAAATCCAAACAGAGCGGCGCGGACAGTGAAACGAAAAAGTGCACGGCCTTCAGGGCGATCAACCGGCGTCGGTGGCCAACCACGACGCCAGGAGCGCGCGGGTGCTCTCGTGCGCGGGGCTCTTGAGCACCTGCTCGGGCGGGCCGCTCTCGATGACGGCCCCGTGATCGAGCACGCACACGTGCTCCACGCCGCGGGCCAGCTGGAGATCGTGCGTGACCACCACCTGCGTCACCCCCGTGGCGTCGACGCGCTTCAAGACCTGCAGCACCTCGTTCTTCATCGAGGGATCGAGGGCGCTGGTGGGCTCGTCGTAGAGCAGCACCCTGGGCTCCATGGCCAGGGCGCGGGCGATGGCGACGCGCTGCCGCTGCCCGCCGGAGAGTTGATCGGGGTACGCGTCCAGCCGGGCCTCGAGCCCCAGGCCCACCAGGAGCTCTCTGGCGCGCTCGCGAGCCTTCGCCTCGGCCACCCGCTTCACCCTCACCGGAGCCAGCACGCAGTTCTCCAGCGCGGTGAGGTGCGGGAAGAGCTCCCAGGTCTGGAAGACGAGGCCCAGGCGCTCCCGCGCGGCGGTGATGGCCCGCCGCCGCTCGCCCGGCGTGCACTCGCGGGTGCCCTTCACCACGACGCCGTCGATGTCGATGACACCTTCCTCGAAGGGCTCGAGCCCCATCACGCACCGGAGCATGGTGGACTTGCCCGCGCCGGACCGTCCCAGCAGCGCGGTCAGCGTGCCCGCGGGGAGGTCGAAGGACAGGCCGCGCAGCGTCGGCTGGGGATTGCCGGCGTGGTGCCGCACCAGGCCCGTCACCTTGAGCGTCACGCGTGGGCCTCCGGCTTCGAGAGGTGCTTGCCGAAGTACGTCTCGGCGGCCTTCGCCAGCCGCGCGAAGGGCAGCCCCAGGAGCAGGTAGAAGAGGGCCACCAGGAGTCCCAGCCCCAGGTGGTCGCGCGTGGAGTTGGCGAGGTTGGTGTACGTCTTGGTCAGCTCGGTCAGCGTGACGATGGAGACGAGGGAGCTGTCCTTCAGGAGCGCGATGAAGTCGTTGGTCATCGGCGGGATGGAGATGCGCACCGCCTGCGGCCCCACCACGTGGCGCAACGTCTGGAGCGTGGACAGGCCCAGCACCTGCGCCGCCTCCAGCTGCCCGCGCGGCACCGACTCGAGGCCCGCCCGGTAGTTCTCCGCCTCGGCCGCCGCGTAGTTGAGTCCCAGCGCCACCACGCCCGCGAGGAAGGGATCGAGCCTGAGTCCCAACTCCGGCAGGCCGAAGTAGATCATCGTGAGCTGGATGAGGAGCGGCGTGCCGCGGAAGAACTCGATGTAGCCAACGCAGCAGAGCTTCAGCGGGGAAGGCCCGTAGCGCCGACCCATGGCGAGGCCGACGCCCAGCAGCACCGCCAGCGCCATCGCGCACAGGGACACCAGGAGCGTCAGCCCCGCGCCCTTGAGGAAGAGGGGAAGGAGCGACGGGTAGCGGCTCTTCACTCGCTCCCAGAAGGGCGGCAGCTTGCCCACCGCGGCGCGCCAGCGCTCGTACTCGATGGGCGGCGCCCTGGGCTCGAGGTCCTTCTCTCCCAGCAGCGCGGCCGTCTCGGGGCTCCACAGGCCCCACTTCTCGTAGAGCGGGCGCAGCGCTCCTTCGGCCTTCAGCGCTTCGAGGGCGCCGTTCACCTGCGCGAGCAGCTCCCGGTCCTCGAGGCGCACCGCGATGGCGTACTGCACCACGCCGAAGTCGCCGCGAATGGACTCGAGCGCCTCGTCGATGTCGCCGTAGTAGCGGGCCACCGGCTCGTCGAGCAGCACCGCGTCCGTCCGCCCCAGCTTCAAGTCGTCGTAGATCTCGTCCTGCCCGCCCTCGTACGTGTGGACCTCCGCGCCCGCGCGCGTCGCGATGCGCTCGGCCATCGAGCCCGGCAAGGTGCCCACCTTCCGCCCCGCGAGCGCCGCCAGCGTGCGCGGAGCCCTGGCGTCTGCTTTGCGCACGGTGAGGACCTCGGCAGCGGCGAAGTACGGGTGAGAGAGCGCCACCACCCGCTTCTTCTCTTCCGCCACCTCGATGCCGTTGAGGGCCACGTCGAAGTCGCCGCGCGCGAGCAGCTCGAGCAGCTTGTCCCACGGGCCGTGCACCGGGTGCGCCTGCTGGCCCAGCTTCTTCGCGAGGAGCGACGCGAGATCCACCTCGAAGCCGATGAGGTGATTGGGATCCATCGGATCCTGGAAGACGTACGGCGCGCCGCCCTGCGCGTCGGCGCCCCAGTGGAGCGTCTTCGGATCGGCGAAGGCCGGGGCCGAAGCCGTCAGGAGGAGCAGCGAGAGGAGCGCGCGCACGAGCGGCCGCATGCAAACACGTCGCGGCCCGCGCGCAAGGCGCATCTGCCCGCCCGGCATGACGCTCGCGCCGAGGGACAGGACTCACGAACGCGCCGGTCCACCAACCGGCGGCTGACGGAGCGGCTCGCACGCGCCCGCCGTCCAAGCCTCCGCCCGGATCGCGCCTGCCGTGCCGTCTCCCCGCCGACGCCGAGCAGCCTCGCGGCGCACAGCGTCATCCACGGGCGGTGGGGGGTTTGATCCCCGGCCCGGCAGCGACTAGAGGCGCCCGACATGCTCGGTCTCCTCGTCGCCTCCCTCGTCGCGCAGCTTCCCACTGCCCCGCTGGCTCCGCAGACGCAGCTGACCGCGGACGGGCGCATCTCCTTTCAGCACGGCGTCCTCACGCCCCCCCTGGGCGGCACCCCTTCCGAGGCCGCGCTGCGGTACGCCCAGTCTCAGCGGGCCGCGCTGGGGCTCGACGCCCGCTCGACCCTCGCCGTGCGCCGCGCGCTGTCCACCCGCTTCGGCGGCACGGTGCACCTGCAGCAGCAGGTCGACGGCCTGGACGTCCACGGCGCCCGGGTGGTGGTGACGCTGGACACGCTGCGCCGCGTGGTGCGCGTCTCTTCCAGCCTGCGGCCCTTCGCCCAGGCCCTGACGGCGCCCCGCCTCTCGGGCGACGAGGCGCTGGTGGTGGCGAGCCGCGCCGTCGACGGCGCCCTCCTCAAGCCCGACGGTACGCCCTTCGGCGGCTACCGGCCGATGGCGTACCTCGTGGGCGGCGACCTCCACGCGGGCTACCTCACGTACGTGCCGACGCTGAAGAACAGCGAGAGCTTCCACGTGGCCGTCGACGCCGTCACCGGCGCCGTGCTGTGGGTGCAGAACAAGGTGCACACCGCCGCCAACGACGCGAAGGTGTACGCGTCCAGCCCCGGCGGGCTGGCGGGCGGCGTGGGCCGCACCCCGCTTTCGGACGTGACGCTCCCCCACCTCGGCGCCAACGCCGACAGCTTCCTCACCGGCGAGAAGATCCGCGCCCTCAACTGCTGCCCCACCGAGGTGTGCGACCCGACGGCCGGCCCCCGCCGCGCCACCGGCATGCTGCAGACCTTCGGTGGCACCGTCCCCTACGACGTGGCCATCTGCGATCGCCTGCAGCGCGCCACCAACAACCCGCAACTGCACCCCTCCGGTGACTACGTCTACGCGCCGGTCGACCCGCCGACGACCGCCACCCCCTCCATCAACTCGCCGGCTGACTACGACGAGTTCGCCGAGGTGCACGCGTACTTCCACGTCAGCAAGGCGTACGACACGTTGATTGCCCTCTCGCAAGGCCCCGTGCCCGGCCTGACGCCCTTCGCGATGCGCGTCACCGGCGCCGACAAGCCGGCCGTCTGGGTCAACGTGAGCGACCCCGACTTCCAGAACGCCTCGCAGAACCCCCAGGGCGTCTATGTGAGCGACTCCCTGGCCCGCACCGACAACGCGATGTTCGTCGCCCGCGAGAACATGGCGGCGCTGTCGCTGCCCGAGTTCGAGTTGGACTCCGACGCGATGGTCATCTACCAGGGCAACACCGCCGACTTCGCCTACGACGGGCCCGTGCTGTGGCACGAGTTCGGCCACGGCGCCATCTACAGCACCGCCGACTGGGACACGCTGGTGTCCTTCGACTCGCGCTCCGCCAACAACGAGTCGTCGGCGCTCCACGAGGGCGTGGCCGACGTCATCGCCGCGATGACGGGGAACGATCCGGTGGTGGGGGCCTACGTCGGCCCGCGGCTGGACATGGCGACGAACGCCATTCGTGACATCGGGCAGAACTTCAAGTGCCCCGATGTGCTGTGGGGCGAGTCGCACGAGGACTCGCTGGTCTTCTCGTCCGCGGTGTGGGACGCACGCCGCCAGTTCCTCGGCACGGACGATGGCAAGACCTTCGACGCGGCCTTCTACGCGGCGATGATCTCCTTCCCTCCCGACGTGAACTTCGAGAAGGCCGCCGCCATCCTCCTCGCGCAGGTGGAGCTGGCGTTCGCCTCGACGCCCGACGCGCGCGCGAAGCTGCAGGCGGTGTTCGACGCCCACGGCCTGACGAACTGCTCCAAGGTGCTGGACCTCACCGACGACCCGCGGCCGCGCACGTACTTCAACCTCGCGGGCACCAGCTTCGCGGGCGTGGCGAGCGGCTCGGCGGTGCCTGGCCCCTACCAGTTCAAGTTCCGTGTGCCGGCCGGCGCGAAGAGCCTCACCATGAGCGGCCCCTACCAGACCTTCGGCAACAACCCGACGGCCCGCCTGCAGCTCCTGGCACGCTCGGGAGACCCGATCACCTTCGTCAAGAACGGCTCGACGATCCTCAACGACGCAGAGGTGATGGTGGTGCCGACGGTGGCCAGCCAGGTGATGACGGCCACGGTGAACATCGACGTGCCGTGCGGCGGGGAGCTGTACTTCGCGGTGGCCAACACCAGCGGCCGCGATCGCACCCTGTACGATCTCGCCTTCACGTACGAGGTGGCGGACAGCTGCCCCCCCGTGGAGCCGCAGGAGCCCGACGCCGGAGTGGAAATGCCGGCTCCTCCGCCGACGCCGGTGCAGATCAAGGGAGTGAGCGACCTGCTCGGGCCGCCGGTGTCCGGCTGCGGGTGCACCACCGCGTCGCCGCTCGCGCTCCTGCCGGCGCTGCTGCTCGTCGTCCGCCGCCGCCGGTCGCGTCGCTGAAGACACCACCCACGAGAAGGAGCCTCGAGCTCCGCGCGCTGGCCGCCCGCCTGTCCAGGCGGCTGATGCGGCAGGGCGCCCTGGGTGTTGCCCTCACCGGCTCGGCGGCACGGGGCACGTCCACCGCCGGGAGCGATCTCGACCTCTGGGTGCTGGGTCCTCCCGAGTCGCGCCGGCACCTGCGCGCAGAGGGCGTCAACGTGACGTTGCTCACGCATACGCCGCGCGAGGCGCTGTCGCTCGACACGCTGTCCTTCTGGGAAGTGGACGACCTGCAGGTCCTGGCGGATCCCCACGGCCACTTCCGCCGCATCCAGCTGAAGTTCGACGCCTTCCGCGATCGGCTCCGGCGCGACGTGCTGGTAGCGACCCGCGAGGATCTCGAGCGTGAGTTCCGGCTCGCCGGAGAAGGCACCTCGTGGACCCGCCTGCTCTTCCTGCGCCAGGCCGGGCTCCGCCTGGCCCAGGTGTGGCTGTACCTGCGCACCGGCTGGCGCGTGCCCCGGTACCGGGTGCTGCTGAGCCACCTCCCGGCGCCCTCGCGGAAGAGGCTCGAGCGGCTCCTCCTGCTCCCTCACGCGCGACAAGCACGCCAGGCGCTCGACGCGCTCCCCCTCGTGGCGGCGCGAACGAGGCGGTGGCTCACGCGGCGGGGCGTGGACGTGCGCGGCCTCCAGGTGCCGCGGGAGCTCGCGGCCCGCCGCGCGGCCGGCGAGGTGGACGAAGCCGTGCTGCTGGCGCGGCGCTTCCTCGTCGAGGTGCTCGTGCCAACCGTGTTGTCGGTCGGCGGCGTGTACGACGTCGCGGCGCTGGGGCTGGCGCCCCGCGGCCTGAGAGAGGTGCTCTTCGGGCTCCAGTCGTTTTCTCGCCTCGCGCCGGGAGATGACGCGGCGGTCCAGGCGGCGGCGCGGGAGATTCGCACGCTCGTGGAGGATCTGTCGGTGGGCCCCTCCCTCGGCGCTCCCCTGCGACGCGCGCTGGCTCGACTCGGACACACGCCCTGACTCCCGGCGCACGTGCTGATGGAAACGCGGACGGTCGGGGCATCACCCGGCGCACCGCTGCACCGCGCGGCTCGCCTGGGACGCACCGCTGACTGCGCTCGCTCGCTCGTGGAGGCGCTTCCGGTGGGCCTTCCTCGGCGCTCCCCTGCGACGCACTCTGGCTCGGCTCCGACACGCCCATCCACGACGTGGGCGTGAGAAGTGTCGTGGGGACAACACCAATCACGCCCAGAATCGCCCGCGCCTCTGGTGGGCATCGAGGCGCTGGTCGAAAAGGCGGCCGCAGTCACTGCTCCCCGAGGCTCGGCGCTGTGGCGGACCGCTGTCGAGCGCGCTACAGACGACTCATGCGCTGGACCCTCGTCTCCGCTGTTCTCTGCGTCGCCATCGCCCTCATCCCTCGCGACGCCCGGGCCTGAGGCATCTCTCCGCCCGTCGGTCCGACGGGCCTCGCGCAGCGCTGCCAGGGCCGCTCCCACCCCACCGCCACCGCGGAGGGCGCGGCCGCTGACACCGGCCCCCGCTTCCGCGTCGCGGGCAGCTTCGCCGGCTTCAAGACCACCCTCGTCTTCACCGGCGGAGAGACCGAAGCCCTCGAACAGCTCGCGGCGAGCGCGTCCTTCGAGTGGCACCTGTCGCCGCGCTGGACGTTGGTGGGCGCGGCCGGCGGCGTCTTCGGAGGGACGCTGGGCACCGAGAAGACGGGCGCCGGCGCGGTGGGCAGCGTGGCCGGCTCCTTCCTCGCGCTGGAGCAGGGGCAGTACTCGCCCTTCCTCCAGCTGGCCCTTTCGGTCGCCGTCAGCGGCCTGTCCGCACCGCAGTCCGCCTACGTCGCCGTCGACGCGCGCCTCGCCGTGGTGGCGGGCTACACCTTCCTCGAGCGCATCACGCCGTACGTGGTCGGCCGTGTCTTCGGAGGCCCCGTCATGTACGACGGCCGCACCGGCTCCGACCTCTACCACTACCAGGTGGGGCTGGGCGCCGTGCTGGGCCTGCCCGGGGGCTTCGACCTCTCCGCGGAAGTCGTGCCGGTGGGAGAGCAGCGCTTCACCGCGTCGCTGGGCTACTCGTTCTGAGAAGCTGGCCCGTCCGAATTCGCACTCCGCTTGGCGTGGATCAAGGACTCATGCCAACCGGGTGGACCAACATTCGCGCTCGCACACGGAGCACCCGAGTGTCTCCCGGAGCAACCCCACCGGGAGCCGAAGGCCGGCCAGGCGCCCCACGCTGGGCGCGCAGCATCTTCCGCGGGGGGAGATCCTGCGCGTCTTCACGCGTCGGCCCGGGTCCGGCCTTCTTTTTTCGCTGCCATCCACGGGGCTGCTGGGGCAGGAAGGCCTCATGAGCTGGCACCGAGCCCTGGCCCTGTCTGCGGTGGTGTACCTGTCGTCCTGCAAGGAAGAGGCG
>JBFMHF010000112.1:0-24337 GCA_040752975.1 Myxococcota bacterium | reverse complement strand
AGGTGGGAGGAGGAGGCCATCAAGCCGGCGGTGGCTTTTGACGGAGGCAGAGCGGTGACTGCTGCCGGCGAGGCGGCCCCTTCTCTCCCAGCGGGAGAGAAGGCGGGGGATGAGAGGGAGAAAAGAAGAGCAATGAAGGCAGACGAGCACGGCAGATGAAGGGGACGCAGGCCGTCCGCCGGAGGACAATCACCCCAACGCAGGCCGTCCGCCGGAGGACCAACCAAACCCCCGAGGCCGTCCGCCGAGGACCAACCAACCCCCCGAGGCCGTCCGCCGGAGGACACCCAAACCCACCGCCGGTGGGCGGTCGCGCCAGGCCCCCACGGGCCGCTTCAACCTGGCGGCGGAGGAGGTGGTGGCGGAGGCTTCGGCGCCACCAGCGTGCACTTCCCCGCGACGCACGCGGCATTCCCCGGAGGAGGCTGGGCACAGGGCTCACACCGGGGCGGCGGGAGGTTCGGCTGCGGCGCTCGCCCATCTCCCGTGGACAACCCGAAGGAGGGACCGCCCGGCGCCGCGCCTTTCTTCACTGGCTTCGTCCCGGGAGGAGGCGCAGGCCGCGGCGCATCCACCGGCGCGGCCACCGTCGACGGGCAGCACCCGCACGGCGACGAGTAGCAGGCCGCGCCCGCCGGAGGCATCGCCGTCACCACCGCGCAGTCCGCGTCCCGTCGACACTCCGTCACCTCGCCGACTCGCCGCGCCACGCACCGCCCCGCTTCACACACCGCGCGGAAGGCCGAGGCCGGCTCGGGCATCACCATCGCGCACGCCACGTCGTCGCACTTCGGCGCGCCACACCTCACGACGGCGCAGCGGTCCTCGGCGGCCTGCTGCTTCGCGGCGCTCATCGCGTACGGCGCGCGCGGACAACAGGCCCCGCAGCAGCCCGCGAAGGTGGTGATGACGCACTCCGAGTCCGCCTTGCACTCCGAGGGAGGCGGCGTGGGCCTGCGCGGCGCGATGTCCGCCCGGGAAGCCGTCGCTGCCACCAGCGCTACCACCGCGAGGAGCCGTGTCATCGCACCCAGCATGACACACCCACTGCGCGCCGAGTTCCGGCGCTGTGAGGCCTCTCGGACGGGCCGCCCAACGCGCCGTTCGCTTCTCGACCAGTTGCCACAGGCACGGCCTCGGACCTCGGCGGATCGAGAGGCTTCGGACCTGGCCGACGCGGTGCACGACCTGCCCGATCTGCTCCTGCGCTGGCCGGACATGAAGGAAGACTGGCAGGCCGCCGCCCTCCGCGCGTTCGAGGCGAAGCACCCCCGCTGGCAGGGCCACTTCACGAGAATTCTCGAGGAAGGCGCGCCCGACGGCTGGCAGCTCATCTGGAGGCCGCGCCGGAAGGACTGAAGTCGGGCGGTGCGGCTCAGAGGTTGTCGTAGGCGAAGACGTCGTCCACCGCGCTGCCCGGTGGCATCGTCACCAGCGGCTTGAGGAGGCCGTCCGCCAGCCCGTACACCCAGCCGTGCAGGTGGGGGCGCTGGTGGTGCTTCCAGGCGCTCTGGATGATGGCCGTCTTGGTGAGGTTCACCACCTGCTCGCGCACGTTGAGCTCCACCAGCCTGTCCACGCGCGCCTCCTCGTCGGAGATGGCGTCCAGCTCGGCGCGGTGCAGGCGGTAGACGTCTTTGATGTTGTGCAGCCACTTGTCGATGATGCCGAGGCTGTGGCGCGTCATCGCCGCCTTCACACCGCCGCAGCCGTAGTGGCCGCAGACGATGACGTGCTGCACCTCGAGGTACTTCACCGCGTACTCCAGCACCGAGAGGAGGTTGACGTCGGTGTCCACCACCATGTTGGCGATGTTCCGCTGGACAAAAACCTCTCCGGGCTGCGTGCCGGTGACGACGTTGGCCGCCACCCGACTGTCGCTGCAGCCAATCCACAGGTACTGCGGCCGCTGCAGCTTCGAGAGGCGCTGGAAGTACTGCGGGTCCTCCGCGAGCCGCTCCTTCGCCCACGCGCGGTTGCCCGCGAACATCTTCTCGATGGCGTTCATGGTGGCCTCTTCTACCGGCGCCGGACACCCGCGGCACCACGAAGTACGCACCTCGGGGCACACGTGCAGCGGCCCTCGCACCGACGCGCTGACGTTCCAGGGGCGTTGAAGCGTGGATCTCCGTCCGCGGAACTCGTGTAGCGTTCGGCACCCATGGGCCTCTTCGGACTCTTCTCAGGACAACAGAAGACGAGCGGGCGCACAGACGGGCTCTCTGCGCTGCGCCAGAAGGTGGAAGACAACCCGAAAGACGCGCGGCTGGCGCAGGACCTCGCGATGCAGCTCAAGGCGAAGGGGCAGCTCGCCGAGGCCTTCGAGTACGTGCGCAGAGCCGCGCAGGCGCACAAGGAAGGCGGCTTCCTCCAGAAGAGCGTGGCGGTGCTGAAGTCCGCCACCGCGTGGGGCCCGCCCCCCCCTGAGCTGCTGGAGGACCTCGCCGGCTTCCACCTCGAGCTCAAGCACAAGGAAGACGCGAGAGAGACGCTGGTGAAGCTGCGCTCGGTGCTGCGCGAGGCCGGCCGTCACGCCGAGGCAGAGGACGTGGGCAGACGCATCTCCGAGCTCGGCCCGGGCCGCTGACACCTCACCCCGACAGTCCGCACAGGGCACGAATGCCCGCGGCGTCGCGGTCCAGTTGTCCCACGTTCCCGAAGGCGGACCGGGTGAGAGGCAGCTCGCGACCGTCGGACAGCACGAGCACCAGCCGCGCGCCACGCCGCGAGCCGGAAACCGCCCGGACAGCGACATCGCGAACGAGGGCCACTCCACGCGCTCCTCGCGAGTGGGCAGCGGCCAGCGCAGGCCCGACCAACACAGGGTAGCGCTCTCCACCGTCAGCACGACGCGGCGCAGGAGAAGGGAGAGGAGCAGCAGCTCGAAGAGGACAAAGACGGCGAGGCCCACCACCCCGCCCGGAGTCAGGAAGCGCTCGGGAGCAGCGACGACACCGGGGAGGACGATGAGCGCCAGGAAGACGATGGCGAACCACGCGGCGCCGCGCGAGGCCGGCCTGTGAACGAAGCGGCGCGCAGCGGGGGAACCCATCCATCACCTCGGCCCCGCACCATAGCGTGGAGGAGGCACTGCGCCTCGGCTCTCGCGGCCGCCGCTGAGGCCAGGCCACACTCGTTTCGACGCCATCCGGACATCGACTCCGCAGGCCGCACCCGGTCTCTCCAGGAGGGCACACCTCACGTGTGCTTACGGGTTGTGGACACCGCCCCGCGGGTGTCTCATCGCGCCCGCGCCGTGACGTCTCGCTGGCTCTTCTCTCCCCGGGTGGACGTGGCCGTCTTCGCCGGCAGCGTGCTGGCGTCGGTGGCGGTGGTGCTGGCTGCCCCGGCGCTGGGCCTGGTGTCCCCGGAGGAAGGCACGCCGCCGTGGGCCTTCCTCGTCTTCGTGGTGGGCGTCGACGTGGCGCACGTCTGGTCCACGCTGTTCCGCGTGTACCTCGACGGAGAGGAACTCAGGCGCCGGCCGGGGCTCTACGCCTCCGCGCCGCTGCTGGCCTTCGGGCTGGGCGTCGCCGCGTACGCCATCTCAGCCGACTTCTTCTGGCGCGCGCTGGCCTACGTCGCCGTGTGGCACTTCGTGCGGCAGCAGGTGGGCTGGGTGGTGTTGTACGGCCGGCGAGCGAAGAGCCCCGAGTGGGTGGTGCGGGCGGACCGCCTCGCCGTCTACGCCGCCACGCTGGGCCCGGTGGTGTGGTGGCACGCGCACCTCCCGCGGAGTTTCTGGTGGTTCAAGGAAGGCGACTTCGTGGCGGGCCTCCCCGAAGCCGTGGGCACCGCGGCGCTCGCGCTGCACGCCGTCGTGTTGCTCGGCTGGCTGGTGGTGATGGCGAAACGTCGCGAACTCCACCTGGGGAAGGTGCTTCTCGTCCTCGCCACGTGGGTGGCCTGGTTCGGCGGCATCGTGCTGGCGCAGAGTGACTTCGCCTTCACGGTGATGAACGTCGTGCTGCACGGCGTGCCGTACCTGGCGCTCCTCTACCGCTACGCGAAGGGCCGCGCCGCGGAGGGCGGCTACGGGCGGCTGGGCCTCCTGCTCCGCGCGGGCGTCCCCGCCTTCCTCGGCGTGCTGCTGCTGCTCGCCTTTCTCGAGGAGGCGGCGTGGGACGCGCTGGTGTGGCACGAGCACCCGACGTTGTTCGGCGCGGGCGGCCTGGAGCTCTCCGCCGCGGCGCTGACGCTGGTGGTGCCGCTGTTGTCGTTGCCCCAGGTGACGCACTACCTGCTGGACGGCTTCGTCTGGCGTACGCGGGACGACCCCTCACTGCCGGCGCGCCTGGGCTGGACGGTGTTGCCCGCGGCGCAACACGAGGGCGCGCCAATCCACGACTGAAGTGCCCCAGGGAGACTCCACTCCCAGCCGGCGCGCCCAGTCATCGCGACGTTGCACCATCGCCTGTGCTGGCTCACTGGTTGCTCCGGGTCCGCGGAGTCCTTCACACCCGAGCCTCACGCCATGCCCGTCCGAGTCGCGAGCGCCTCCCGCCCCGTCGCCGTGCAGCCCACCGCGTTGAAGGCGGACACCACGGCCGCCGAGGTGGCGCTCACCCGTGGAAGCGTGCAGCGCTACGCCGGCCTCGTCGCGGAGGCCAGGCAGCACCTCGACCGGGCCCGCGCTGCCCAGGCACGCCCTCCGCCGATTGAAGCCGTGGAGCAGCTCGCGGCGCTGGAGGCGACGCTGCGCTCGGCGCAGGACATGGTGTCGGCGCGGCTGGGGGCGTTGCGCGCGCTGGTGTCGACGGCGCCCCCGACGCACCTCATCGCCGCGGCGCTGGGTTCACGGGTCCTCGACGTGGAGAAGGCCGGCCGAGAACTGATGGAGGTCAACAACCGGCTCCTCTCCCTCGCCGAGCGTCGCGCCATGGCCCAGCACGTCGTCGCGCGCGCCCCCGGCAACGCCCAGGCGAAGCGGGACCTGGACGTCCTCCTCACGAAGGAGGCGGAGGCCACCGTCGCGGTGCGCCAGTCCACGCTCGACATCCAGCGGCAGCTGTCGGCCCTCGACGCGACGACGCTGGCGCATGCCGAGACGGGCCTGCGGAGCGGCCATCCTGTCCCCGAGCCGCAGACGCTCAAGGCGGCGCAGTCCCAGGTGAAGCTGCTGCGCTTCGAGCTGGACGCGGTGCGCACCAACGTCGACCGCGCGAGGGCCGAGCAGCCCCGCGTGCTGGCCGCCGCCGTCTTCAACGCGAAGGCGCACCTCGAGCGCTTCGAGCGGCTGTTGTCGGACGCACAGGCCAGGCTGGAGCGGCTGGCGACGACACCGCTGGTGGAAGACGTGCCTCGCGTGGTGCGCTGAGAGGTCCCGTGTCACCGCAAGCTTCCGTCTGCACCGAAGGTGGGTCCGCGGCGACCGCGCGTGCAGTAGGGTGACGGCTCCATGGCTGAGGCAGCGCCGGACACCCGCCCTGTCATTCTGTACGTCGAGGACGACGCGGACACCTTTCGGCTGGCGTCGCTGCGGCTGCAGCAGAAGTACCGGCTGATTCAGGCGCCGTCGGACCGCGAGGCGTGTGCGCAGTTCGAGGTGTGGGGTGAGAGGCTGTACGCGGTGTTGATGGACATCGAGCTGAAGGGCAGCGCGCTCGATGGGCTGCAGTTGATCCGCCTCCTCCGCGGGCAGTTGCCCGCCTCGCAGACGCCGCCGTACGCGCGGCGGGTGCCGAAGCTGAGCGTGCCCATCATCGTGCTGACGGCGTCCGCCGGGCACCACACCGAGGCCGAGGCGAAAGCGCTGGGCGCCACCCACTTCGCCACCAAGCCCATCGACTTCACCCGCCTCAACCTCGCGCTGGCGCAGGTGAACATCCTGTCGGTGATGGCGCGGCTGACGACGAAGCCCGTCGCGACGCGCTGAGGCGTTTTTCGCGCGGCGCGGGCTCGCGATGGGTGTAAGGCCGCGGCATGAGCTTCCGGACGGTCGCCCTGTGGGTCATCCCGCTCTTCCTCTTCCTGGCCTTGTTCCAATACTTCAGCAGCGAGCACCGTGACGACATCCTCTCGGGGCCCGCGCTGTTGAGCGCCGCTGAGGCCCACGAGGTCTCCCGGGTCGACGTGACGCCCGAGGGCGGCACGGGCACAGGCCGCGTCTCGATGCGCGACGGGACGCGCTACGGTACGCCCGCCCTTCCCCTGGAGGACTTCACCGAGCTGCAGAAGCACGGCGTCGCCGTCGTCTTCTCCGATTCGAAAGGATGGGAAACCGTCCTCTCCCAGTTTTTGCCCGTCGTCGTCCTCGTCGGACTGTTCATCTTCTTCCTGCGTCACCTTCAGGGAAAGAGCTCGCAGGTCCTCGACTTCCAGGTCACCCCGCAGCGGGTGACGCAGCCGCCGGCGCTCGAGGGGCTGGCCGACGCCCGAGCGCGACTCAAGGCCGCGGCCGAGGCGGCGCGCGACGGAGTGGCCGGGCCCCGGCGCATCCTCCTCGTGGGCCCGCCGGGTACGGGGAAGACGAGCCTCCTGCGGGCCGCCGCCGCGGACTCCGGGCTCCCCCTCATCGCCTTCCCCGGCTCGACGTTCGTCGAGGTCTTCGTGGGGGTGGGCGCGGCGCGGATTCGCACCCTCTTCAAGCGCGCAGCCGAGACTTCGCCGGTCATCGTCGCCATCGACGACGTGGATGCCTTCGCCACCAGGCGGGTCCTGCCCCAGACCCCCGGCACCGTCGACGAGCGCGCGGCGACGCTGCTGGAGCTCACCAACCGCCTCGATGGGCTGAGCCCGTTCCCCGCGCGGGTGTTGTTCATCGCCACGACCAGCCGCCCGGAGTTCCTCGACGAGGCCCTCACCCGGCCTGGCCGCTTCGAGCTGTCCCTCACCCTGGCGCCCGGCGGGCAGAGCACAGCACAAGAGCTCACGCGTCCAGTCGGCGTGACGAACTGATCGCTTCAGCCCCCTGGGCAGTCATGCCAACCTGCACGCCCTATGGGCAGCTTGTGGGCTCGACTCTCTCTGCGGGTGCAGACGGCCATCGCCGTGGTGACGCCCTGCGTGGCGGTGGCGCTCTTCGCGTCCATCTACTTCCCCAGCCGGCTCAATGAGCAGGCCAGCGACGCGCTCGAGGCGCAAGCGAAGAGCTTGAGCCTGTTGGCGGTGAACAACGGCGCGCCCATCATGCGGCTCATCCGTGACGGGCTGGCGACGCCGTCGGAGCTCAACGGCATCTTCGAGGGCGTGCGGGCCAGCGGGAACGTGACGCAGCTGGGCGCGCTGGCAGTGCTGCCCGACAAGGTGCAGACCGAGGGGGACAAGCGCTTCGTCGAGGTGAAGCCCCGGGACACCGTGGTGCAGGTGCAGGGCGACCTGCCGAGCGGGCGCTACGAGGTGCCGGCCCCCGGGGAGTGCAGCGTCCTGCGCGGCGCGGTGCTGGACGTGCGGTGCACCGCGAAGGACCAGGACTACGAGGCCACCATGGTGGTGCGCTTCTCGCTCGAGAAGTTCGCCGCGCAGCAGCGCGAGAATCAAATCGCCGGCATCTGGGTGCTGCTGGCGGCGCTCGGCGTGGGGCTGTCGTTGGCCTTCGTCGTGTCCGGCGCCATCGCCGGGCCGCTGGGCGTGGTGAGCCGCGTGGCGCGCGAGGTGGCGTCGGGCGACGTGACGGTCCCGCAGGTCGAGGTGTCGGGCGCGAACGAGGTGGCGTCGATGGCGGCCTCGGTGAACGACATGCTGAAGAGCCTGCGCAGCCTGGTGAGCGAGATGGTGGGGCTCACCAACCGGCTGAAGAGCGCGGCGGGCGGCCTCATCGCGGCCTCCAGCGACCAGGAGCACGTCACCAACCAGCAGTCGGCGTATTCGCAGCAGATCGCCGCCACCTTCGAGGAGCTGTCCCGCACCGCGGAGATGATTACGCGCTCGACGGAGGTGGTGGAACAGGCGGCGCTCCGCACCAACACGGCGGTGGACGAGGCGCGCGCGGTGGTGACCGAAATCGTCCAGGGGATGACGAACATCCGCCACGAGGCGAAGGAGGTGGCGGACGCCATCACCAAGCTGAATGGCGACGTGCAGCAGGTGTCGCGCATCGCGCAGCTCATCAAGCAGGTGGCCGACCGGTCGGACCTGCTGGCGCTCAACGCCGCGCTCGAGGGCACCAAAGCGGGCGAGGTGGGGCGCGGCTTCTCGGTGGTGGCCGCGGAGATGCGGAAGCTGGCGGAGAACGTGGCGCAGAGCGCGCGCGACATCGGCCGCATCGTGGAGAGCGTCCAGGCGTCGGGGGACCTCGCGGTGACGCGGGCCAGGCAGGGCGTGGAGTCGTCCGACCGCGGCGTGGCCATCGCGGAGCGGGCGTCGACGGCCTTCGAGCAGATCGTCGAGCTCTCGCGCGGCACGAAGGAGGCGGCCCAGCAGATCGCCGTGGCGACGCGGCAGCAGCGGCAGTCTTCGGAGCAGGCGGTGGCGGGCGCGCGGAACATCGCGGACCTGATGAAGCAGGGCGTCGACGCCACGAGCCGCACCACGCGGATTGCGCAGGACCTGCAGCAGAGCGTGGAGGCCCTCACGGGCGTCACGGGGAAGTTCAAGGTCGAGGCCTGACCGGCCGTCTTCGCGCACCGGCTCCCTGGGGGATTCGGGCTCGTCGTCGCCCTGGTCTTCTTCCCTCCGGCCCCAGCAACCAGGTTCTCGGCGTTCTCGCCGCGACGGGCGGCGGTGGCGGTGCGACGGGCGGGGCGGGCGGAGGCGGTGGTGCCGCGCCCGTGTCAGCGCCGCCCGCGACCTGACGCGGAGGAAAATCGATTGCTGCAGGAATTACCGCCCACGTGGCTGGTGCAGCACTCGATTTCGCGGACACGCACCCTCCTGAGCGAGCCCACCCACTTCGAGCGACACTCCCGCGGCGTGCTACCCTGCCGCCCTCGGGAGGAAGGCAATCCATGACCACCATCGCCACCATCCAGTCGCGTGTCCGCGCCGCGGTGGATCAACTCATCCAGGCCGACCGCAACAACCCGAGGACCGAGCTCACCGCGAGCGAGCTCTCGGGCAACCCCTTCCTCGCGCCGCCGGGGGACAACGGGCAGGTGGACAAGAAGGAGGCGTCCACCCTCTCCGCGCGCTTCACGCAGTCCGTCTACGAGGCGGCGGGGATGAAGGCCGGTAAGCCCTACCTCGAAGGCGGCATGCCCGGCGGCTTCCAGGAGAAGATCATGGCGCCCTTCGAGCTGCCCTTTCGTGATTTGCGCGGCTTCCAGTCGCACGTGAACGCCATCGCCGCGAAGCTGGAGACGGACGCGTCGGGCAACGTGACGCAAGCCGCGCTCGACGCGCTGCCCGCCACCATCGAGAACTACTTCAAGACGGACCTGCGCAACCTCGACAAGCCGCACAAGCTCGTCGTGGAGAGCATGGCGCGCGTCCTGCGCGAGGCCGCCACCGGCGGCGTCGACTGGTTCTGACCCGCAGGTCGCTCAGTCCAGGTAGCCGCGCTTCTGCTGGTCCCGCTCGATGCTGCGGAAGAGCGCGCCGAAGTTCCCTTCGCCGAAGCTGAAGTGGTTCTTCCGCTGGATGATCTCGATGAAGATGGGGCCGACGAGGTTCTTGGTGAAGATCTGCAGCAGGTAGCCCTTCTCGTCGCCGTCCACGAGGACGTTGCGCCTCTGGATGTCGGCCTTGTCCTCGGTGACCTGCGGGAAGCGCGCGAACACGTCCCGGTAGTACTCGGCGTCCATGTCCAGCATCTCCACCGGCGTGCCCTCGAGCTTCTTGAGGCTCGACAGGATGTCGTCGGTGAGGAAGGCGAGGTGCTGAATGCCCGGGCCCTTGTACTCCTCGAGGTACTCGTTGATCTGCGACTTCTTCTCGTCCGCCTCGTTGATGGGGATGCAGAAGTACCCGCACGGCGAGCGCAAGGCGTAGCTGGTGAGGCCCGTCTTCGCGCCGCGGATGTCGAAGTACCGCACCTCCTCGAAGCCGAAGACCGACTTGTAGAAGGTGGCCCACGTCTGCATCGTGCCCTTCTCGACGTTGTTGGTGAGGTGGTCGATGGCGGTGAAGCCCTTGTTCGGCACCACCTCGGGCCGCTCCAGCTTCACGAAGCCCAGGCGCTCCCACTTCGTCGGCGCCGCCCACCCGTCCACGAAGTAGATGAGGCTGTCGCCGATGCCGTAGATGGCGGGCACCGGCTTGCCGTCGGCCATGAAGTCGCCTTCGGGCCGAGCTCGCGCGCCGTTCTTCGTGGCCGTCGCCAACGCCGCCTTCGCGTCCTTCACCCGCCAGCCCATCGAGCAGATGGACGGCCCGTGCAGCTTCGCGAAGGACGCCGCGAAGGACTGGGGCTCGCGGTTCACGAGGAAGGTGATGTCGGCCTGCTGGTAGAGGTCGATGGGCTTCGACGCGTGGCGCATCGTCTTCGACAGGCCGAAGCCCTTGAAGAGCGCGTCGAGCTTCTCGGGCTCGGGCGAGACGAACTCCACGAAGTCGATGCCCTCGAGGCCGCAGGGGTTCGACTTCGACACGGGGAACTGCGGGGGGCGAATGGCGGTCATGGTCGTTCTCCTCGAAAGACAGGGTCAGGGCTGCTGCCAGCTCTTCCAGTACTCGGGCACCTCGCAGCTCTCGGCGGGGGCGAGCGGCGTCAGCGGGTTCTTCGTGTCAATCATCACCGCCACCTCTTCGGTGCGGGTGGCCTTCTTCGAGCGCTCGAAGGCCTTCTCCTGCGGGCCGTGGTGCAGGCCCTGCGGGTGGAACGTCAGCATGCCGGGGACGATGCCGGCGCGGCTGAAGAACTCTCCCGAGTGGTAGAAGAGCACTTCGTCGAAGTCGATGTTCGAGTGGTAGAAGGGCACCTTCAGCGCCTGCGGGTCGCCGTTCTCCAGCGGCCGCGGGAGGAAGCTGCAGATGACCGCGTTGCGCATGAGGAAGGTGGTGTGCGCCGAGGGAGGCAGGTGGTAGCGGTCGGACAGCACCGGGCGAATGTCGCGCACGTTCAGCTTGAAGGCCGCGAGGGTGCCCTTCCACCCCACCACGTCGTGCGGGCTGAACGGGTAGAAGACCTTCGTCACCTGGTCGGCCCGGCGAATGCGCAGCTCGTACTCGCCTGACGCGGTGGGCTTGAGCGTGCCGGCCTCGGGCGTGGGCACGGTGAGGACGGCCGGGTCGAACAGCGCGTGCTGGCCCAGCATGCCCTTCTCGGGGAAGGTGACTTCGCTGAAGGCCTCCGTCACCAGGAAGCGGGAGGCGCTGGTGGGCGAGAAGCGGTACGCGGTGCCGCGCGGCAGGTAGAGGTAGTCGCCTGCCTCGTAGGCCAGCGGCCCGAAGTCCGTCTCCAGCCGTCCCGCGCCCGCGTGCACGAAGACGACTTCATCCGCGTCGGCGTTCTTGAAGAGGTAGGGCATGGGCGCCGCCAGCGTCGCCAGCGACAGCCGCACGTCGGCGTTGCCCAGCACGCCCTTGCGCGCCCCGAGCCAGTCGTCGCCCGCGTGCCCTTCCAGCTTGTTCAGGTCGTAGGCGCGGTTCTTCAGCGGCCCCTCGATGCGCGTCCAGCCCACCGGGGCGTGCTGGCGGTAGAGGTGCGCATAGCGGCCGAAGAAGCCGTTGCGGGCGTATTCTTCTTCCACCGTGCCTTCGGGGACACCGACGTGGGCCTGCTGTGCGACGCGTCCGCGGATCCAGGGAATGTCCATAGGTGGGCTTGATTTAGGTCGCCCGCGCCCGGACAAGAAAGTGACAAAGAGTTGAGCATCTCTGTCGAATCAAGAGACATGCGCTGCGCGGAATTCCGCGGCATTCCGGCGGGGTTTCACTTCTCGGGGGCCACGGTGTCGGTGGGGCACATGCTCCTGCGCGTCCTGGCCCTGACGGTGGCGGTTCAGTTGCTCGGCTGCGGGTCCTCGTCCTCCCCCGGCGACGCGGGCCTCGACGCGGCGGTGCCCGACGCCGCCGTCTCCGACGCGGGAGCGCCAGACGCAGGCGGAGGCGACGCGGGCCTGCCGGACGCCGGGGAACTCGACGCCGGAAGCGCGGACGCGGGACCGCGCGTGGACTGCACGGGGGCCTGCGCCGTCCTCGTCATCGCCGGAGACCCGCCCGCGGCGTTGCCGGACGGAGGGGCCTCTCCGGCGCGCGGCTATGCGGACCCGACGATGCGGGAGGACCCGAACACCGGCCGGCTGTGGATGGCGTATTCGTGGCCCTGGTGGGACGAAGCGGGCCGCGTGGTGCGCGTCGACAACCACCTCGCCCACAGCGACGACCGGGGCGCCACCTGGCAGTTCGACCGCGTGCTGTGGCGCTCCCAGCCGGAGCTCGACCCGAGCGGCAGCGGGCTCGCCGGCTTCTCCAACCACGAGACCGTCTCGATGACTCCGCGGCGCGTGGGCGCCACCACCGTCTGGTACTACGCGCGCATGCGCTACTTCACCCGGCCGGTGGACGGGCACCGCTTCGTCACCTTCCACACGCGCGTGGGCCGGGTGGCCTCTCCGCTGGTGCTGTCCGACGCGCCGGAGAGCGAGGAGGCGGTGCTGGGCGGCGCGCTGACGCCCGCGGGCTGGGACGTCACCGTGCGCCTCTCCGACTTCCCCGGCCTCGACGGCTGCACCTTCTTCGACGCCGGGGTGCTGTGGGCCCAGGACCGGCTGCGGCTGGGCGTGCAGTGCTTGCGCTTCACCCCGACGGGCGAGGAGGACGTGGCCCGGGAGTTGGTGGCGCTCTTCAGCACCGACGCCGCGGGCGCGCCGCGCTCCTGGCAGTGGCGCTTCGACGGCGTGCTGACCACCGCGGCCGACGCAGCCTTCTTCGGCCACTCGACCTTGCTGCAGACGGAGCTGGCCTTCAGCCGCGATGGCGCCGTGTTGGCCCTGTTGTCCCCGAGCGAGCCCGGCGCCACCCTCGCCACGCACGACGGTTGCCGGGCGGTGGAGGTGGCCGCGCTGGACCAGGCCGCGCTGCGCCGCGACGCAGCCGGAAATCCCCTGGTGCGTGGCACGGTGGTGGACGACCTGGGCACCGGCGCGTGCACCTACGAGCCCGCGGCGACGACGGGCGTGGTGATGATGCGGCGCTACCAGGCCCCCGGCGTGTTGCGCGGCGGGTTGCTCGCCACGGGCCTGCACCCCTGACAAAGCGCTGGTCCTCACTGTCAGGCATGGAGACACTCCCTCCATGCACGTCACCCTCGAACAGGCCCGCACCCTCGACGCCTTCGCGAAGGCCGGCACGCTGCAGGCGGCGGCGAAGTCCCTGCACAAGGCCCACTCGGCGGTGCTGTACGCGCTCAAGCAGCTGGAGGCGCAGACCGACCTGACGCTGTTCGACCGCTCGGGCTACCGCACGAAGCTCACTCCCGCCGGCGAAGAGGTGCTGCGCCACTGCCGGAGGCTCCTCGAGGCCGAGTCGTCGCTGTACGCCGCGTGCGAGGAGCTCGCCTCGGGTTGGGAGCCGGTGCTGCGCGTGGTGTTCGACGCGGTGGTGCCGCTGGGGCCGGTGCTGGAGGTGGTGCGCGCGCTCAAGGACGCGAAGGCCCCCACGCGGGTGCAGTTGTCGGTGGACTCGTTGAGCGGCGTGGAGGAGCGCTTCGAGGCGGAGCACGCGCAGGTGATGATCTCCGTCCTGCCGCCGCGGCTGGAGGGGCTGACGGTGGTGCCGCTGCCGAAGCTGAAGGCCCGCCTCGTCGCCCACAAGACCCACCCGCTGGCGAAGCTGAAGCGCGCGCTCTCCCGCGAGGACCTCTCGCCGCACGTGCTGCTCACCGTGCGCGGCTCGGACCCACGCCTGCAGCTGCCCACCGCGCAGCTCGAAGAGCAGTCGACGGTGCACCTCTCGGACTTCCACGCCAAGAAGGCGGCCATCGCCGCGGGCATCGGCTTCGGGTGGCTGCCCGACTGGCTCATCGAGAAGGAGCTGCAGAAGGGCGAGCTGCTGGCGCTCCACCTCCCGCAGGGCAGCGTGCACGTCTTCGAGCCGCGGCTGGCCCACCGCGGGACGCCGGGGCCGGCGGCGCGCAAGCTGGTGACGCTGCTCACCCGTTGACAGCGCCTCCCGTTGCAGGCCGACGACGGCAGGAGCGAGGTCGTCGCGCCCGGTGTCACCGCGCCGGGCAGCCTGCGGGCCGGCAGCATCGCGCTCCGACGCCCGCCGGGGTAGCGTTTCGGCACCGTGTCCAGCCGCGTGGGGGACGAGACGATTCGCCAGTTCGGGATTTCCACCCGGGCGGATCCGTTGATTGGCCAGACGGTGGACAGCTACCAGGTGGAGTCGCTGGTGGGCGCGGGCGCGATGGGCATGGTGTACCGGGGCGTGCACAACGTCATCGGCAAGGCGGTGGCCATCAAGGTGCTCAAGCCCGACTACGCCGACGACCCTGAAATGGTGCAGCGCCTCATCCGCGAGGCGCGCACCGTCAACGCCATTCGCCACCCGGGCATCGTGGACATCTTCGGCTTCGGCACGCTGCCGAAGACGGGCCAGCCGTACATCGTGATGGACCTCCTGGAAGGCGAGCCGCTCGACGCCTTCATCCAGCGTGAGGCGCCGGTGCCGGTGCGCACGGCGGGGCCCATTCTCGAGGAGCTGCTGGGGGCGCTCCACGCCGCGCACCAGGTGGGCGTGGTGCACCGCGACTTGAAGCCCGGCAACGTCTTCCTCGAGGCGCTGCCCGAGGGCGGCTACAAGCTCAAGGTCATCGACTTCGGCCTCGCCAAGCAGGCGGACCGCGCGGGCGGCTCGATTCGGCCCACCAACCCCGGCACCCTCATCGGCACGCCGGCCTTCATGGCGCCCGAGCAGGTGATGGGCCAGAAGCTGACGCCGGCCACCGACCTCTACGCGGTGGGAGGCATCGCCTACCAGCTCCTCACCGGCCACCTGCCGCACGAAGCGCCCAGCGCCATCGAGGTGCTGTCGCAGAAGATGGCGCACGACCCGATTCGCCCGAAGCAGTGGAACCCGAAGCTGCCGGACGAGCTGGACGCGTGGGTGATGTCGCTGCTGGCGCGGGAGGTGACGGACCGCCTCGGCGACGCGGACGAGGCGCGGCGGCGGCTGCGGCGCATGCTGGACACCCGCACCATCTCAGGCCCGCAGGCGGTGGGCCCGGTGCGGGGCTCCCCGGGCGCGGGGGTGGTGCCGAAGCGCGACTGGGGCGAAGCGAAGACGATGGTGGCCACGCCCGCCGGCGAGCGCGCGTCTGAAGTCAGCACCGAAGACCACGTGAGCCCCTTCGCGCGGACGCAAGGGGCGCTGCCCATTCCGCAGGTGACGCCGCCCCGCCGCACCGAGCCCTACGGCCTGCCGGTGCCCGAGGAGCTCAAGAAGACGTCCCCCATCCCGCTGCCGGTGCCGCCGAAGAGCGAGGTGACGGACTCCACGCTGAAGCCCGGGCAGGTCCTCGCCCCCGACCTCGACACCACCAACCCCGAGGCGGAGGTGCCGGCAACCGACTCCACCCCGCCCGCCGGCGGCCCCACCCTGCCCGCGCCTGTCCCCGAGGAGGCCACAGCGCCAGGCTCTCGCACACCCCTCATCGCCGCCCTCATCGGCACCATCGCCGCGCTGCTGGTGGGGTTGTGGTGGCTGTTCTCCCAGCGGTAACGTCGCCGCGGCTGGAATAAAAGTCCAATTCACTCTATTGTGCTCATCATGGCTCACGGGGCGATGATGACGGCTGACGTGCTGGCGCGGGTGGGGCGGTGGCTCCAGGACGCGGGGCGGGTGGTGTACCTGTGCGGGGCGGGCCTGTCGGTGCCCAGCGGCGTGCGGGCGTACCGCAGCGGGCCCAACGCGGTGTGGGGCGAGTACGTGCTGGAGTGGGGGACGCGCAGCAAGTTCCTCGAGGACCCGGCGGCCTGGTGGAAGACCTTCTGGCTGGGCGCGCACGCGGAGGTGTTGCGCACGGACATCCGGCCCAACGCCGGGCACGCGGCGCTGGTCGCGCTCTCGAAGCGGGACCGCCGCGACGTCGTCATCACGCAGAACATCGACGGGCTGCACCGCGTGGCGGGCCACCCCGAGGAGCAGCTCATCGAGATTCACGGGCGGCATGACCGCTTCGTGTGCGCGAGCGACTCGGGCTGCGCGGGCGTGGACGAGGCGGTCTCATCGGTGGACCTCTCTCGGGTCGCCGAAGGCGTGGTGCCGAAGTGCCGCCACTGCGGCGCGCCGATGCGGCCCAACGTGTTGCTCTTCGACGAGTATTACGACGGGCACCCGGCGTACCAGGCCTTCCGGGCCCGCTGCGCGCTGGATGACGCCGACGTCATCGTCTTCGTGGGCACGTCCTTCTCGGTGGGCATCACCAGCTCGGCGATTCGCTCCGCGCAGGTGTCGGGGGCGCGCATCGTCAACGTCAACCTCGAGCCCGCTCCCTTCCCCGGCGTCACCGAGTTGTCCGGCGGCGCCGAGGTGGTGCTGCCCCAACTGGCGCGCGCCGTCCTCGGCGCTACGGGATGACGGCGGTGGGCGCGCAGTTCGAGTTGCCCTGAATCGCTTCCCACATCGTGTCCGCCGAGACGGTGCGCGCGGTACCCGTCCACGGGTCGACGATGGAGTACGCCGCCACCTGCCCGTCCGGCCCGCGCTCCACGCCCGTCACGGTGATGAAGTGGCCGGCGCCGACGCCGGAAGGGTTGAGCACCGTCATGCTGACGTTCATCACCACCGGGTGGCCCCCCTCGAGGTGCTGCGAGAGGAACTGCTCCGTCTCCCGCCGCAGGGCGACGAGCCGCGCCTGTTCCCAACTCATTTGCCCCGCGTCGATGCGCTCCACCACCTGCGCCGTCTCCTCGGGGCCCAGCACGCGCTCGAGGGCCGCCGCGCGACTCTCCGGCGTCCGGTTCCGGAAGAAGTTGCGGTTGGTGTAGTCGCTCTCGGCCAGCACCTTCTGCTCGCTGGCCAGGCCGTACGTCGCCAGCACGCCGGGAATCGCCGCGGCGCCGGTGCCGTTGGGCGTCGAGGTGCCGAGCTGGTCGCGCAGCTGCAGCACCAGGTCCGTGTTGCTCGCGGGGAGGCCAGGTACGCCGAGGCCGCGCAGCACGGTGGCGAGGGCCGTGGGCCCGCAGTTGTAGAGCCGGTCCGCGGAGCCCGTGTACGACGGCGGGGTGGCCGGCCCGTCTGGCTCCTGCTGGCTGATGCCCGGGAAGGAGCGCGCCGGCGACAACCCGCTGGCGGCCAGCTTCGTGGCAGCGGCCCGTCGGAGCGCGCCGCCTCGCCCGGTGGAGAACTCCGTGGCGCAAGGCCTCTTCGCGACGGACTTCGGGCCAGCAACACTCCGCTGCGGCCTGGCCGTCCTCGCGGCCGAGGAGGTCGCGGCGGCGCGCTTCGAATTCCCTGAAATGGTGGCCATGGTGAGGAGTCTGCACGGCCCGGCGCCGACTTCCCAAGGGCCGGTCCCGCGGCGTCACGCGGAGGCTTCGGCCCGCTTCCCAGGCGCGTCGGGCCTCCTTCGTGGACCTCCGCGGGCCGTGCCCGCCTCGGGCGGCGCGGTGCGGGTGACATCGGCGCCGTCGGGGCAGGACTCCGTGCACGCGAAGGGGCAGTCGATGCCGGGACGTTGACACGCCCGCGGCCTCCGCCTCGCTACGTCTTCGCGCGGGCCGCCCACTCGCGGTCCAGCACCGCGTAGACGGCCGTGTCCACCCACCTGCCGCCCTCCCACGCGTTCTCCACGTGGTGCGCCTCCCGCCGCAGGCCCAGCGCCTCGAAGAGCCCGATGGCCCCGGCGTTGCCCGGGCTCGTCTCGGCGGTGACGCGGTGCAGCTTCAAGGCGCCGAAGGCCGCGCCCAGCAGCGCGGTGAGGGCCTCGTTGGCGTAGCCCTGGTTCCACGAGGACGGGTCCGAGACAAACCACATCAACGCCTCGCGGGGCTCACGCTCGCTCTTCTTGAGGCCGGCCCGCCCGATGAGGCGCTCCTTCTCGGCGATGACGACGGCGAGGTCCCAGGTGGTGCGGGGCTCCTCGCGCGCGGTGGCGATGGCGTCGTGAATCTGCCGCTTGACGCCATCGAGGTTGCGCAGGTCGAACGGCTGCACCGCCTTGTCCACCGGCCCCAGCGGCGCCCAGTCGCGCGCCAAATCCGCCTCGAGGAAGTTCCGCAGGACCAGCCGGGGCGTGACGAGCCGCATCGTGTGCCTCCCGATGGGGGCGAGCCTACCCGGAGTTTCGTCGCACTTCTGGAAAACGCCTTGGCAGCCCTCTCGGACACCGGGAGTCGGCGCTGCGACGACACTTCGACACACCCTCACGGAGGCCGACCCATGAACGTCGTCAAGTCGCTGCGCAGCGTGGTGGACACGGGCGCGAAGCTGCACCGCGGAGACGCAGGCCAGCGGGTGAAGGCGGCCGAGCAGGCCCTGAAGCGGCTGGGGCGAAACCCGGGCGCGGTGGATGGCCGCTTCGACCAGGACACCTTCGAGGCGGTGAAGAAGTTCCAGCGGGCCAACGGGATGAAGGCGACGGGCCGGGTGGGCGCGCCCACGGCGAAGAAGCTCCTGGCGAAGCTGGGGCACCCCTACGAGGGCGCGAAGAAGTCGGTGGACCTCTTCGTGTCGAAGGCGCTGGACCAGAAGGGCGACCGCTACGTCTTCGGCGCGGAGACGAACCTCAAGGACAAAAACCCCGGCGTCTTCGACTGCTCCGAGCTGGTGCAGTGGGCGGCCGCGCAGGCGGGCATCAACCTCGTGGACGGCTCGCAAAACCAACGGGCGGCATGCAAGTCCATCTCGGTGGAGCAGGCGCTTCGCACCCGCGGGGCGCTCCTCTTCACCGACGGCCACGTGGCCATCAGCCTGGGCAACGGGAAGACCATCGAGGCGCGCGGCCGCGACTACGGCGTGGGCGTCTTCTCCGCGTACGGGCGCGGGTGGGAGGAAGGCGGCCTCATCCCCGGCATGAAGTACTGACGCCGCGCTCGAAGGTGTCCGGCCGCTGCGGTAAGGCGGCCTCGTGCGTGCCGTCGCTCTCCTCGCGGGCCTGGCGCTTTCGGGCTGCAACCTGGTGCGCGGCCCGCCCCGTGAGTCGGAGTGCCGCGGCAACCTGCGCTCCATCATCGGCCGCGAGCTGGAGCTCAAGGAGGCGCGCGGCGTCTTCTCCGTGCACCCGGCCGAGGTGGGCTTCGCCCCGGCGCCGGGCAACCGCTACCTCTACCTCTTCGCGCCCGACGGCGGCGTCACCCGGCGGGACGAGCAGCCGTCACCTCCCCTCTCGGAGTCGGTGGGCATCGGCCCGGACACGCGCGCGCGCGGCGTCACGGCCGAGTGGCTGCGCGCCCGGCTCCCCGCGGACGTCGCCGCGCAGCTGGGCCTCGAAGGCACGTGCCCTGCGTGCGAGGTGACGCTGGCCTGCGTGGGGAACATCGACGACGACGACGCGGTGGACGTGTGGAGCATCAGCACGAAGGACCGCGCGCTCGCGGACGGCGGCGTCATCACCCGCGGCCTGCCCTGGCGACACCTCAATGACCGCGAGGAGTAGCCGGTGGTGTCTCACCGGCGAGGACGGCTGTGCGCTACGGCGCCTCGGCCACCTTGAGCTGCACAATCCGGTCGATGGGCCCGGGGCAGGAGTTCTCGTGGCAGGCCTGACAGGCCGACACCACCGCGTTGAAGGCCGCGCGCGGGTTGGCGGGCTTCGCGTCGAGCGCCTGCACCTGGGCGAGGTAGGCCACGGCCATCGCGTCGAACTGCGGGTTGCGGTCCGCCGAGTCGGTGGGCCACGCGCAGCGCATCTTCCGGTGGCGGCTCCACAGCGGCGCGAGCGGCTCTCCCTTCTCCAGCGCGGCCCGGCCCTTCTCGAGGTCGGCCACCATGGTGCGCATCAGCGTGGCCAGCTCGCTGGCCCCGTTGGGGTTGATGTCCGAGGGGATGAGGTGCCCCGGACTGCCCGGCACGCCGGGCACCAGCTTCGTCGCCAGCGTGCACTCCTCTTCGGCCTGTGCGGCGCTCGCGACCTTCTCTGCCTGCGGGGCCTCCGGACCAGACTGCTTGCAGCCACAGAGGAGGACGAGAGCCGAAGTGACGAGTGCCGCGCGCATGGACGGAGCGCTTAGCACGCGCCGGCGATTACGGCTTCCCGGGCGGAGGCGGACCGCCAGGCCCACCGGGCGGAGGTCCGAAGGGCGACGCGCGGGCCGTATACCCCTTCGGCAGCTCGAAGGCGGACGCGGCGAGGGTGTCGGTGGACAGCTTCTTCAGCGTCATCTCACTCAACACCGTGCCGTCGGGAGAGACACGCTTGCGCCAGGCGGGCAGGCCGGGGGCCGTCTCGGCAGCGAAGGACGCTTCGAAGGCGTCGACTCCGCCGGGCAATCCGTCCATGACGGCGGAGAGCTGCTCGTGCAGCGCCTCGCGGGAGACGCCCGCGTCCTTCCAGGAGATGAAGCAGCCTTCGCCGTCCGCCACGCCGTCCACCTTCACCAGGTACTCCTCGCACGCGTAGCCGGCCACCTTCCGGCTCTTCCCCTTCTTCTCGAAGGTGAACTGGTGAGGCGTGGGCGAGGCGGGCTTCCCCGCGCTCTTCATCATCGCCTCGAGCCGCGCGCGTTGATCCGCCGGCAGCCCGGCCAGCTTCGACGCCAGGCCCTCCTGCATCTGCGCGGTGCGCGCCTTCAGCTCGGCCATCTGCGCGTCCGTCATCTCCGCGTACGTCTTGCCTGCGTGGTCGATGACCAACGTGCGCTTCCCGTCGCCATCGCGCACCACGGCGGTGTGGCCTCCGTCCTCCTTCCGCACGATGGTGATGAGGAGCCGCTTGTCCTTGAGCTGCAGGGTGATGGTGCGGGGCTTGCCGGCCGAAACCCCCTCGGAGGTCAAGGTGAGGTCCGCGAGCGCGGACGTGGCCAGGAGCGCGGTGACGGCGAACGTGACGCGGATCATCCGGGTGTTCCCCCTTCGTGGCGATGTCTGGGCGCGGACCCTACCAGCTGTTGCCACCCATCAGTGACAGTCGCAGCGTTCCCCTTGACCCGCGGCCCGCCCGGGCGCATCTGAGGCCTCGAGGGACACCACAAGGGGGCAGCACATGTACGACGCACTGCAGCGGGCATCGCATCTCGACAGCCGACGCAAGGTGAAGAAGCACTCGAACGCGCAGTTCTCTCCGTCCTGGGGCGTGCACAAGGGGTTGATTCAGGACCCCAACTGGCCGCCGGCCCAGTTCCCCGAGGGGGGCACCGCCGCCGCGCGTCGCAGCCGCCGCTTCGCCTGCAACTTCGAGGTGAAGGCGGGAGAGACGCAGCTCCACGTCCACGGCGACATCTCGCGCGGCGGGGCGATGTTCATCCTCACGCAGCGGCTGCCGGTGTCGACGGTGGTGGTCAGCTACAAGGGCCTGTCGGCCAGCGGGGAAATCCTGTCCCACACCACGCGCGGCACGCAGACGGCGCACCACGTGCGCTTCACCTCCTCGGCCGAGGCGCTGCCCCTGGCCGCCGCGGTGGAAGCCGACTCCTGACGGCCAGTCACTCCCAGAGGAAGCCGGCCATGCCGTCGAAGAGGCTGCCCTTCGCGATGGGCTTGCCCGCCGCGGAGAAGACCTTCACCTTCTCGGCGTCCATGTTGCCGTCGTCCAGCGAGGAGTAGTGGACGATGAAGACGGGCTGCCCGGCGAGGGTGGCCTTCTTCGCCACCACCGACTCCCAGTTGGCGTCGGCGTCCTTCTCGTGCGTCTCGCCCAGCGCCTTCTGCACGCTGTCCGGGAGGTCGACGGTGTTCCTCACCGTCTTCCCCGGCACCGAGAGGCTCTTGAAGGGTGCGGTGGCGCGCAGCGAAAACTCGGCCTTCACCGCCTCGATGGACGCGTTGTCCAGCTTGCCGGCGCCGATGGTCTTCAGGAAGGCGTAGGCCTCCTTCGCGGCGGGGCCCGTCAGCACCGGGTCGCTGGCGAGGGTGGCCGCGGCGTGGGCCGCTTCGTAGCGGGAAATACCCCGCGTCTGCAGCGCGGAGATGGCCTCCTTCAACTCCTCATAGGCCACCTTGTGGCCCTGCTTGCTGCCGTCGGCGCGCGCCTTGTTCCAGATGGCGTCGAAGGCCTTGATGCCGTTCGAGGGCTTCACCGCTGCCATGGTCGTCCTCCCTGCCTGGTTGAGCCGGAGAGGGTGCTGCACTCCAGGGCAGGCGGCAGCTCAAACTTCCTCAAAGTCGGTCAGGCCGCGTCACGCTGGCGCGAAGCGGCGAAACTCGCGAAGGTGGGCACATCATGAATGGCGACGTCGTCATCCTCTTCGGCGGCAGCTCGTCCGAGCGGCGCGTGTCGGTGGCCTCGGCGCAGAACGTCAGCCGGCTGATGCCCGAGGCCGCGCTGTGGTTCTGGGCGCCGTCCGGCGCGGTGCACGTGGTGACGAAGGACGAGCTGGCCGCGCACCAGGACACCTTCACCACCGACTTCACGCCGAAGTCACCCCGCGCCTTCCCTTCGCTGGCTGACGCGCTGGACTCGAAGGACGCGCAGGGGCGCGCCTTCCTCCTCGCGCTGCACGGAGGCGAGGGAGAGAACGGCACCGTCCAGCGGGCGCTGGAGGCCCGCCGCCTCGCCTTCACCGGCAGCGGCAGCGCGGCGAGCGCGCGGGCCTTCGACAAGGCGCAGACGAAGGCGCTGGCGGCGGCCCGAGGGGTGGCGGTGGCCGACGCGCGCATCCTCGCGCCGATGGACGTCAAAGCGACGCGGGCGGCGCTGGAGGAGTTGTTGACGACGCACCCCCGCTGGGTGCTGAAGCCGCTCGCCGATGGCTCGAGCCACGGGCTGGTACACCTGAAGGGGCCGGCGCAGGTGGAAGAGGCGGCGCAGACGCTGGCGGCCCTGAAGCTGACCTACCTCGCGGAGGTGTTCCTCGAAGGCCGCGAGCTGACGGTGGGCGTGGTGGACGAGGCCGGCGGCACGCGCGCGCTGCCGGTGTCCGAGGTGCGCTTCGCTCCGGACGCCGCCTTCGACTACGCCGGGAAGTACCTGGGCAAGGGCACCGAGGAGATTACGCCCGCGCAGTTGACGGACGCGGAGCGCCTCGCCGCGCAGCAGGTGGCGGTGACGACGCACCAGGCCGTCGGCTGCGAGGGCTACTCGCGCACGGACATGATTCTCACCGCGAAGGGCCCCGTGCTGCTGGAGATCAACACGCTGCCCGGCCTGACGAAGATGTCCTTCATCCCGCAGCAGTTGGCCGCCGAGGGAAGGGACCTGAGGACTTTCCTCGAGGCGCAGGTGGCGCTGGGCCGGCGGCGCGCCGCACGATGAGCCAGTGGGCGGAAGACGAGCGGCTCCAGGCGCTCGCGCAGGAGTGTCCCGAGTGCGGAAGAGCGGCCCGGGCGCATGGAGTTCAGCGCCCTCACCCGACGGTGGATGGTGGCTGGGTGGAGGGCGCCTTCGTTGGCTGGACGGAGGCGCTGGACGCGCTCACCCGCGCCGTCGCCGCGCCAGCCTCGAAGGGCTGACGGTCGTCACGGCAGGCCGGGCACCAGCAGGCGGACGCGGTACAGGCCGGCGCGGGCGGTGACGTACAGCGTCCTCCCGTCGGCGTCCCCGAAGCTGACGTTGGCCGGCGCCTCCGGCAGGACGATGCGACCGCGGTAGCCGCCGTCGGGGCGAAACACCTTCACCCCGCCGTTGGTGGTGACGTACAGGTTGCCCGCGAGGTCGAGCGCCATGCCGTCACCGCCACCGCCGCCTCCTCCCACCGTCGTCGTCGGCACCAGCGTGCGCGGATTCGAGGTGGCGCCGTCGGGCGCGACGTCCCAGGCGCGCACCAGGTTGGCCGCCGTGTCCGCGACGTACAGCGTGCGCTCGTCGAGGGACAGCATCACGCCGTTGGGCCGGTTCATGTCGGAGGCCACCAGGTGCAGGGCGCCCGACGGGTCGACGCGGAAGACGCCCTGGAAGTTGAGCTCCCGCTGCTGACCCGCCGGTACGCCGTAGGGTGGATCCGTGAAGTACACCGTCCCGTCGCTGCGCACGATGGCGTCGTTGGGCGAGTTGAGCCGCCCACCGTCCCAGCGGTCGGCCACCGTCTCGAGGCCTCCGTCGGCCAGCGTCCGCGAGACGCGCCGGTTGTCGTGCTCGCACGCGAGGAGGCGGCCCTGGGGGTCCATCGCCAGGCCGTTGGCTCGCCCACTCGGCTCGCGGAAGACGGTGAAGGTCGCCGGAGGCGCCAACCGCCAGATGCGGTTGTTGGGGATGTCCGTGAAGAGGAGCGCGCCTTCCGCCGGGAGCCACAGCGGGCCCTCGGTGAAGCTGAAGGGCGTTCCTGCGTCGACCAGCGCCCAGCTGTAGCCACCGTCCGGGAGGAACGGGTCGTCTCCGCCGTCGTAGCCCATCGCGCCGCCGCCGCCGCCTGTCGCGCCGCCGCCGCCGCCTGTCGCGCCTCCGCCTCCGCCCGTCGCGCCTCCGCCGCCGCCCGTCGCGCCT
>JBFMHF010000111.1:0-24685 GCA_040752975.1 Myxococcota bacterium | reverse complement strand
CCCAAGCCCCAGGCCCCCGCCGAGCCCCCGCCCGATCAGTTGGAGGCCAGTTGGGCCGCCGCCGTCCTTCGCGATAGGGGACTGCTCAACACAGACGAACACCGCGTGGTCGACGAGCTGAAACACATGGGTTTACGGGCGCTTATCTCCGGGGTCCAGCACGGGAAGAGCCCAGAAGACGCGCTCTACGACGCGTCGGAAGCGCTCAAGGGAGCGATTCAGAAGGCCGCGGATTTCCTGCCCACGGATCCGGCGTCGCTGGAACAGGCCTTCGGGACGGTGTGTCGGAGGCTGAAACTGCGGTCCATCGAAGACCGCCTGCAACGCATCGCTCGCGAGACGGCGAAAGTGCCGGGCGCCTCGACCGAGCTGACCCAGGACGCCCGGGACCTCCTCGAAGAGCGAGGGCAGCTGCTCGACCTGAAACGTCGGCTGCTGTCACAGAAATGAAGTCTCACTGGTTATTTGAAAGACGGCCGTCATCTGGGGTAACAGCGGCCGCTCGTTTCAAGCCGGCCCCCCTGCTGGGAGAGAACTGACCATGCCGACGTCCAAGTCCTCGTCCTCCAAGGCGAAGAGCGCCTCGAAGAAGGACCTCGAGAAGAAGAAGAAGCTCAAGAAGGACGAGAAGCCGTCGAAGGACGACGCGAAGCTCAAGGGCAAGAAGGGCAAGCCCGTCGGCGCGACGGCCACGGGTGCGCAGGTGCTCGACGCCACCGCGTTGGCGCGCGAGAAGCTCAAGCGGCGCGGCAAGGGCGAGGGCGAGGTGGACTCGGACGAGATCGAGGAGCAGGCGATCTCGATGATGGGTGACGCCGAGGTCGACCCCGACGCCCAGAAGGACGACAGCGAAGAGGAGCCGGTGGGCGAGCGCAAGGACGCCGCCGACGTGCTCAGCCAGGGCAAGGCGAAGGGCTTCCTCGTGCAGGAAGAGGGCGCCGACGCGCTGCCGGGCGACGTGGTGTCTTCCGAGCAGATCGACGACGTGATGTCGATGTTCGGCGACAACGACATCGAGGTGGTGGACGCGCAGAAGGCGTCCGAGCAGTCGGAAGTGAAGCCCACCGTCGCGGTCGAAGAGGAGCCCCAGGGCGAGGAGGAGGAGGACGAGGAAGAAGAAGAGGCCGCCCCCGTCGCCGCCAAGCCCGTCGCCGCCGCGAAGACGACGGAAGATCCCGGCACCAAGTCGAACGACCCGGTGCGCCTGTACCTGCGCAAGATGGGCTCGGTGTCGCTGCTCACCCGCGAGGGCGAGGTGGAGATCGCCAAGCGCATCGAGGACGGCGAGAAGGAAGTGATGCGCGCGCTGCTCGACTGCAAGGTGGCGGTCAGCGAGATGCTGGAGATCGGCCCCCGGCTGAAGGCCGGCAAGCTGCGCGTGCGCGAGGTCTTCAAGGACGCCCCCGAGGAGCCGCAGCGCGAAGAGGAAGAGGAGTCGGAGACGGAGTTCGAGGGCGCCGAAGGCGAGGCCAGCGCGCCCAAGGAGATCCAGCTCAACGCCGCGGAGCTCAACCGCATCGAGTCGATCAGCCGGCAGCTCGAGCGCCTCAAGAAGCTCTACAAGGACGTCAGCGACGTCGACGAGGACCTCGACACGAAGAAGAAGCTGTCCGAGGTGAAGAAGAAGGAGCTGCGGCAGGAGCAGAAGGACATCCGCGACAAGATGATGGACTGCGTCGACGAGATGCGGCTGTCCAAGAAGATGGTCGACCGGATCGTCCAGCACGTGAAGGGGATGATCGACACCGTCGATCGCGCGGAAGAGGAGCTGCGCGATCTCGAGCGGCAGTACGGCATCGCCCTCAACGATCTCAAGGTGTCCCTCAAGGAGTCGATCGGCAACCCCGGCGCGGCCAAGCGGCTGCAGCGGCGGCTCAACATCTCCGAGGATCAGATGGAGGCGCTCGACCGCGACGTGCGGCAGGCGCTGCGGCGGATCAAGAAGGTGGAAGAAGACGCCGGCATGGACATCGACCTGCTGCGCCGGAAGTTCGAGGCGATCCGCATCGGTGAGCGCCGGGCCGAGCGCGCCAAGAGCGAACTGGTGGAGGCCAACCTGCGCCTGGTGGTGTCGATCGCCAAGAAGTACACCAACCGCGGCCTGCAGTTCCTCGACCTGATCCAGGAAGGGAACATCGGCCTGATGAAGGCCGTGGACAAGTTCGAGTACAAGCGCGGCTACAAGTTCTCGACCTACGCGACGTGGTGGATCCGCCAGGCGATCACCCGCGCCATCGCCGATCAGGCGCGCACCATCCGCATCCCGGTGCACATGATCGAGACGATCAACAAGCTGATCCGCACCAGCCGCTACCTGGTGCAGGAGATCGGCCGCGAGCCCACGCCGGAAGAGATCGCCGAGAAGATGGAGCTCCCGCTCGACAAGGTGCGGAAGGTGCTCAAGATCGCCAAGGAGCCGATCTCGCTGGAGACGCCCATCGGAGAGGAAGAGGACTCTCACCTCGGCGACTTCATCGAGGACAAGGCCCTGGTGAAGCCGGACGACGCGGTCATCAACATGAACCTGGCGGAGCAGACCCGCAAGGTGCTCGCCACCCTGACGCCGCGCGAAGAGAAGGTGCTGCGCATGCGCTTCGGCATCGGCGAGAAGAGCGATCACACCCTGGAAGAGGTCGGCCAGGACTTCGAGGTGACCCGCGAGCGCATCCGGCAGATCGAGGCCAAGGCGCTGCGGAAGCTGCGGCACCCGTCGCGCAGCAAGCGGCTGCGCAGCTTCGTCGAAGGGCAGTAAGGGCCGTCCCTTCTCCCCGAGGGTCAGGGAGCGGGGCTGACCGGGACGTACGCCGTCGCCTCACTCTTGGCCGGCCGGGTCGCCACCAGTCGGTGACACCGGGCGATCACCTGATCCGCCAGCTTCCGGCTGGCCTCGCCGATCAACTTCCGGTGCAGGGCCTCGAGGTTCTCCTTCACGTCGGGCGGAGCGGCCTTGTCCCCTCCCCTCACCCGCTCGTGAACGGTGAAGAGGATGGTGCCGGTCTTCACGTCGAAGAGCGTCGCTTCCAGGACTCCGGCAGACTCGTAGCTGGTGCCGGGCAGGAAGAGCGCGCCGACGAGCGTGAGGAAGCCCCAGGCCCAGGCGTTGGCGTGGGTGACGTCGTTGAAGCGGTGCCGGTAGAGGAGCAGGTACTCGGTGCGGTAGCGGGCGGCCAGCTCCCGAAGGCCGGGGAGCCCCGACGCGACGGGCCACTCGGTAGACACTTCGGTGGAGAGATCGACCAGCCCTGACGCCTCGAAGGCGTCGACCAGCGTGGCAGGGGCCGCCTCGAAGGGGACGCCAGCTTCCGGGCCGTAACCGGCGGCGACGGGCAACACCCCGACGCGCGCGGCTTCCTCGAAGAAGACGGGCGCGGCGAGGATCTGCTTGAGCTCGGCCTCTCCGACGGACATGCGATCGCGGGCGAAGTGGTTGTCCTGGAGGATGGGCGCGGCGGGCGCAGCCTCCAGCACGAGCGGGGCCATGCTGGGCATCTCGGCGTGCCGGGCGGCGGCGCAGCCGGTGACGAGGAAGAGGACGGCGGACAGGGGAATGAGGGTGCGGTGCATCGGGTGACCTCCTTGTGGTTCGCCCAGGAGGATGCGATGCACCGAGCGCGGCTGAAGCACCGTCGCCCCATCGTTTCCTCACGGTTTCGTCATGGCCGAATCGGACCTGCAGAAGCGGCTCGAGCAGCTCGGGAAGCGGCTGGTCGAGGACATCGAGCGCTGGGAGCAGTCCACGCGACAGAAGCGGCGCGAGACCTTGACGAACCTCACCGAGCACATCGGCGATCAGATCGCGAAGGCGGTGGAGCGGGAGCGGGAGCGTCACGAGAGGCTGCGCGAGTCGAAGCGGGAGCGGCGCGCGCGCGAAAAGGAGGCGCGGCGGGCGCAGCAGCTGGAGCGGGCGTCGGGCGTGGTGGGGGTGGCGCAGATCCTCGCGGCGATCGCCTTCGTGGTCTTCGCCGTGCTGCGGCCGGAGCTGTGGTGGCTCCTCTTCATCGCGCTGGGGCTGGGGGTGGGCGGGGCAAAGCAGCTGAGCCTCGCGGCCGAGCGCCGGCGCCTCGAACGGGGCGAGCCCGCGGCGCGGTCGGAGCCGGCGAAGCACCCGCCCGCGGAGGACGCGCAGGCGCACGAGGTGGACGTGCTGTGCGACCAGCTCCTGGTGGACTTGAAGGGGGCGCCGGCGGCGGTGCGGCAGTTCGTGCAGACCCCGGAGAAGACGATCGCCGCCCTGCGCCGCACGGCGCGAGCCCTGGACGCGCGGCGGCGGCAGTTGCTGGCGGAGCGGCCCGCCGAGCGGCTCGAGGCGCTGGGGCCGCAGGCGGAGGCGCTCGAGTCCCGGCGGGACCAGGCGAGCGATCCGGTGACGAAGCAGCGGTTGAGCGAGGCGCTCGCGTCCCTGGAAGGCCAGCGGGACGCGCTCACCCAGCTCAAGGTGGCGGCCGAACGGGTGGACGGGGAGTACACCTCGCTGCTCGTCTCGCTGCAGGAGCTGCGGACGCGGGTGGCGGTGGCGAAGACGGCGGGCAGCGAGGTGCAGCTCGCGGGGCTCAAGGACAGCGTGCAGCGGCTCAACGGCGAGCTGGAGGCGATCAGCGAGGCGCTGACAGCGGTCGCCGGAGGACAGCTCGCCCCGGTCGCGCCGATCTCCGCGGGCGAGCCGGTGGCGCCGGCGACGGATCATCGGGAGCGCGCGTGACGCGGAGGGCCTCCGGAGGAGCGGAGCAGGGGGCGAACCGCACGCCGTGGCTCCGCGCTGTGGCGGCGGCGGTGAAGGGCATCCCCCGCGGGAAGACGGCCAGCTACGCCCAGGTGGCGCTGATGGCCGGCAAGCCGGGCGCGGCGCGAGCGGTGGTGCGCGCCCTGCACGAGCTCGACGACGTCCCGTGGTGGCGGGTGGTGAAGAGCGACGGCACGGTGGCGAGGGAGATGTTCTCGAAGCAGGCGCCGAAGCTGCGGCGGGAGGGCGTCGTGCTGGCCGGTCGGCGTGTCCTGCGAAGTGGGAGCTGAAGGTGCCGCGGCGCTGGCCGGGGTTGAGCCGGCCAATCGGCCGGTGGTTCGAACGCGTGCACGCCGGGGCCGACGGCGGCGGGGCAACGCGCGATAGTCGCTTCATGGACCTCGCGCCCTTTCACCCGGAGCTTCGCGCGGCGGCGCGGTGGCTGCCGCGCGGCGTCGGCAAGGCATGGGTGGTGCGGCTGTCGCGCTGGCTGCCCGCTCCTCGCCCAGGCGGCCGCCGGCTTCACCGTCACCGTGCAGCGCCTGGATGCCGGTAATTCGGACGCGTGCACGCCGGGGCCGACGGCGGCGGGGCAGCCGCTTCTTGGAGGTGGCTGCCGCGCGGCGTCGGCAAGGCGTGGGTGGTGAGACTGTCGCGCTGGCTGCCCGTTCCCTCGCCCAGGCTGCCGCCGGGCTTCACCGTCACCGTGCAGCGCCTGGATGCCGGTAATTCGGACGCGTGCGCGCCAGGACCGACAGCGGCGGGGCAACGCGCGATAGTCGCTTCATGGACCTCGCGCCCTTTCACCCGGAGCTTCGCGCGGCGGCGCGGTGGCTGCCGCGCGGCGTCGGCAAGGCGTGGGTGGTGAGACTGTCGCGCTGGCTGCCCGTTCCTTCGCCCAGGCTGCCGCCGGGCTTCACCGTCACCGTGCGGCGCGTGGATGCGAAGGGGGCGGCCACCGTGCGGATCATCGGGGCGCTTGGTGACGGTCGACCACGCCCGGGGCTGCTGTGGATTCACGGGGGCGGCTACGTCATCGGCGCCGCGAAGCAGGACGACCTGCTCTGCGCGCGGTTCGCGGAGCGGCTCGGCCTGACGGTGGTGTCCGTCGACTACCGCCTCGCCCCGGAGCACCCCTTCCCCACGCCCGTCGAGGACTGCTTCGCCGCCTACGACTTCATGCACCGGGAGGCAGCCGCGCTGCAGATCGATCCGTCCCGGGTGATCATCGGCGGCGCGAGCGCCGGAGGAGGCCTGGCCGCGGCACTGGCCCTGCTCATTCACGACCGGAAGCGCCCTCCCCCTCGGCTCCAGGTGCTCGTCTACCCGATGCTGGACGATCGCACCGTGCTGCGGGCGGTCGACGACCGACTGCACCGGCTGTGGAACCCAGCGAGCAACCGGCTGGGGTGGAGCGCCTACCTGGGCAGAGAGCCCGGAGCGCCGGGGGTGCCGGACTATGCCGCGGCGGCCCGCAGGGAGGACCTGCGCGGGCTGCCTCCGGCCTGGATCGGCGTCGGGACGTTGGACCTCTTCCACGACGAGGACGTGGCGTACGCGACGCGGCTGCGCGCGGCAGGCGTGTCCACCGAGCTGGAGATCGTCGAGGGCGCCTTTCACGGCTTCGACCAGGTGTTGGCGAAAGCTCCGGTGAGCCAGCGCTTCTTCGACGCGCAGATCGCGGCGATTGCGCGGGTGCTCGCCGCCTGACTCCCGCGAGGCCTTGGCCTGGGTGGCGGTGACCCTTTCCCTATCGCCCACTGATTCCACAAAATGAACCGCGGAGGCTCTTTTTGTGGAATCAGTCGCGGGGTGACGCACCACGGGCGGTGGAGACGGCACCGCAGGACGGGAGGCGCGCACCCAAAGCCGCCCCACACGAGAGCCAGGCACCCGAGCGGGAGTGCAGCCACGCCCGGCGGAGAGGTCGGGGCCGGCCCGTTCCACAGGAGACGGAAGAGACGGCGGGCGTTCACCGCCCGGCCTCACACGCAGCCGAGGAACTCGGCCTCGAGCGCGGGGCGAGGTGCGGAGCGCACCTGGCGCTTCCCCAGCAGAAAGTCACGCGCGGCTGCCCACAGAGAGTCACGGTAGGCGTCGCGGAAGAAGCCGAAGTGTCCGACCGCGCGCACCTCGAGGTCGCCTGGAGAGAGGTGCCGTCGCTCGACGGAAGCCGAGGTGAAGAGGCCGTGGAGCCAGTCCACCGCGGGCTTCGGGGCGTAGGCGTCGTCGGTGAAGCTGAAGGCCAGCACGGGCGCGCGCACCTTCGCGAAGCCGGCCGGGCTGACTCCGTGATCGATGAAGTAGCCGGCGCTGCGGCACCAGCGCGCCCACTCCTGGGCGACGCCGCGCGGGAGGTCTTCCCCGATGCCCAGCCTCCCGGGGAAGTAGCCGAAGAGGGACGAGGTGAGCGGCATCAGCCCATACCAGAGGCCGGCAAACGCCACCTTCGAAGGCAGCGGCCAGTGGCCCCAGTAGCCTGACTGAGAGGCGACGGTCATCACAGCGGACGCGCGCTCCATGGACGGGGCGAGGCCGACCAGCTGCCCGCCTACGCTGTGCCCGATGACCTGGAGGGGACGACGGGGAAACGTCTCGGAGGCGAAGCCCAACACACCCTCGAGATCCAGCTCGCCCCAGTCGCGGGCGCGAGCCTCGAAGCCGCGCAGCCGGTGCGGGCGTGACTCGCCGATGCCGCGGTAGTCGAAGGTGACGACCGTGGCGCCCTCGGAAGCCAGCCACCCGGCGAACCGGGCGTAGTAGCGCTGGTGCACGCCCGTCGCGCCGCTGAGGACGACCACCGGGCCCCGCCCCCCGTCGAACACCGTCCCGCCCAGGGCGTAGCCGTCTGCAGCGCTGATGCGGATGGATCCATGCATGGCAATGTCTCCAGTGGCGACATTAGCGACGTCCGACGCGGGCTGCAACGCTGCGGAGGTGGCCGCGCGGCCTACTTGCGCAACCCCGCAAGAAACGGGGCGAGGAGCTGCCGGGTGTAGTCCTCCAGAAGAGCGCGCTTCACCTGGATGCGGCGGACGAGGGCGAGGCTGGCGAAGCCGTGGGCAAAGGACCAGAAGGAGAAGACGGCCTCGCGGGTGGGGAAGTCGCCGAAGCGGCCGGCGGCCTGGCCGGCGCGGATCTCCCCGGCGAGCAGGCCATAGGCGCGCTCCACCAGCTCTTCCAGCACATCGAAGCGGCCGTCTTCGTTGAGGCGCCGGCCGAACATGATGCGGTAGTGAGCGGGGTGGTCGACGGCAAAGCAGAGGTAGGCGACGGCGAGGGCCTCGAGCCGCTTGTCGGGGGTGGCGCGCTTCAAGGGAGCGAGGGTCTCTTCGAGGGTGGCGAGCAGCATGCGGTAGCCCTCCTCGGCGACGGCGGCGAGGAGCGCGGTGAGATCCTCGAAGTGGCGGTAGACCGCGCGGTGGTTGACGCCGACGCGGCGAGACACCTCGCGAAGGGTGATCTGCTCGGGGCTACCAGTCGAGATGAAGTCGAGGGCCGCGCGGACGAGCGCGTGCTTGAGATCGCCGTGGTGGTACGTCGAGCGCTTTTTCCGGGGCTTCCTCGCCGCCACGTCGGTTCTCCCGCCTCACCTCGTCCTGCTACAAGTCGACTGAGACGGGCTCATAGCTCAACGGCAGAGCTGGCGGCTCATAACCGCTTGGTTCCAGGTTCGAATCCTGGTGGGCCCACTGGCCTCAACCGCACGATGTTGCTCGCGGCGTCACCCCGCCTAGAAGCAGACGCCAGCCGGGATCGAGCTCACCCCCGCCGGCAGGGGCCTGCCGAGGCGGTCGATGAGCAGCTCGGCGCAGGTGGTGGGGCCTCCATCGGGTGCGACCACCCCCAGACACTGCGCTCCAGCGTCGGGAGTGCAGTAAGCGCGACAGCCCGCCGAGGGTATGCAGGTGAGCCCGGGGGCACAGTCGGAGGCGACGGCGCAGGGTGCCCCGTGCTGGGCGGCGCCTGCTGGGAGGCACAACGTGGCCTTCGTGTTGTCGAGTTCGAAAGCGCCCGCCGGGTGACACGTCTCGTTCGGGGCGCAGCCGGTCTGCGAGGCAAACTGACAGCCGTCGCCGCTGCCGCAGCCCCCCCAGCTTGCGCCGGAGGGGACCAGGCAGAACTCACCCGTCCGCGTGCACTCGTGCGTCGGGTCGATGCAGAAGTCAGGGGCGGTGCGCGGATCGCACTGCTCCACGTGGTTCCGGCAGGGTGTCCCCAGAGCATCGAGCGGAAGGCAGACGCTGACGACGCTCGCTCCCCCATCGGCGGAAGAGGTCGCCGTCGTCTGACAACTGTACGGCCGGGGGCACCCGTCATTCGACTGGCACGTGCGCGTGCAGATCGGCCCCTGGCTCACGAAGGGGCCGAGGCACATGGTGCGTCCGTCGCCGGCGCAGCCCGATCCACCCACGCAGCTCGTTCCATAGCCCCCCGGGTCCTCCACGCAGCGCCCGCCCCCACACACGGTACCCAACGCACAATCCTGCGTGACCGCGCACCCGACGACGAGGGCGTCCAGCGTCACCATGACGGTGGACCGTGTCCCCGAGATCACCACCGGAGGAATCGCCTCGCCGCTCACCACGTCCCCGTCGTCGGCGCCGCCGCTCCGGTTGACGTCGAGGTACACGTCAAGCGCCCACTCGCCAGAGGGAACAGCCGTCACCGTGTGCCGGAGGGGCGCGGGGGCTGTCAGCGTCTGCGCGGCGAAGGACTCCTTCCGCTCCACGCCGCCGTCGCGCAGCGTCACCACCAGATCCCCGCTCTTTCCGCACCCGTCCCCCGCGCAGCCGACCACGAGCTCGAGCGTGCCAGCCACCTGGCCGCCGTCGGGGCAGGCGCACGCGCCAAACGTGCCGTCTGCGGCGCAGACCTGAAAGCCCCTGGCGCCGTCGCCACACGCGCAGTCGACCTGCGCGCCCGGCGTGCACCGGGGCGTACCCGCACAGCCCGAGAGCGCGACCGAGGACAGAAGCAGAGCTGACCACCAGGCAACGGGGCGCATGAAGGAGAGCGCAGCATCACCCATGCCGGGCAACTCCTCTCCCAACACGCCAGCCGAAGCCCACCCTCACGCAGTCGAGCCCCATTTTTGCGCGGGAACCGCAAGCCCTGCGCTTCCGCTGGCCTCAAACGTGGCGAAAGGGACGGTCGCCGCTGGAGGCCCGGCGGCGCCACCGCGTAGATCTCCCGTCGGCGCCACGCGTTCCGTGCTGTCATGCGCGCCTCAACGCCCCGGGGGAGATCCGCCATGACCCGCCTCGCCTGTCTCGTGTCCGTCCTCGCCCTGCCCGCCGTTGCGCAGGACTTCGACACGCCCAACCGCCAGCTTCAGGAGAAGTCCCACTCCCGCGCCTGCGACGGCTTCACCGCCTTCGTGAAGGCCAACCCCAGCTCGCCCCTCGCCCGCGAAGCGTCCGCCAAAAAGGCCGCCGCCTGCCTGATGGCCGGCAAGGGCTCCTACGACGAGCTCCGCAAGCTGGCGAAGGAAGGCGAGAAGGACTTCGGCCGCGCCTACGCCGCCTTCATCCTCTTCGAGCGTGGCGAGCTCCAGTTCTCCGCCGTCTCCCCGCTGCTCAAGCAGGCCGCCTCGGGCGACGATCGCGTGGCGAAAGAGGCCCGCGCCCTGCTGGTCCGCGGCGGCTTCGTCGAGATGGAGCGCAACCTCTGGGATCCAGCGCGCCTCACCAGCGCCTCCGAGATCGTCCTCGAGTACGCCGCCACGGACACCGAGCGCGCCCGCGCGAAGTTTCTCCGCAGTCGCCAGCGCTTTCAGCAGGGCGGCAAAGACGCCCCGGCCGCTGAGAAGGAGCTCCAGTCCGTCGGCGACGGCAACACCGAGTGGGCCGACGACGCCCTCTACGTCATCGCCGAGCGCCGCGAGGGCGAAGGCAAGTACGAGGCCGCCCTCACCATCTACGACGGCATCGTCAAGCGCTTCTCCGACGTCACCAGCAACATGAAGTCCTCCGCGAAGTCGCGCGCCGACGAGATCCGCAGGCCCTCCATCTCGCTCTCCATCCCGTACAACGAGCTCCCGGGCGTCAAGCCGCAGGTCACCGTGAGCTGGCGCAACGTGAAGAACGCCAGGTGGACCCTCCACCGCGTCAACCCGCTCGCCGCGCCCGACGGCGCCTACCCCGATGATCCCGACGATCTCCTCGCCGCCGCCACCTCCGTCGCCAGCTCGTGGACCAGCACCCTCGACGTCCCCGTCCGCCACGCCCCCGGCAGCAGGACCTTCGACGCCACCGTCACCGAGCCCGGCGCCTACGTCCTCGTCGTCGAGGCCGATGGCCAGCGCTCCAGCGCGTGGCTCCTCGTCACACAACTGGCCCTCGTCACCAAGACGGACGCGAAGCGCCTCTACGTCTACGCCGCGGACGTCGAGACCGGCGAAGCGAAGCCGAACGCCGAGGTGTCGGTCTTCCTGTACCGCTCGAGCAGCTCCCACCAGAAGCTCACCGGGAAGACGGGCGCGGACGGCGTGGCGCGCTTCGACGTCACCGGCGCCGAGACCTCGATGCTCGTCTGGGCGAAGTCCGGCAGCTTCTTCGCCGGGGCGCCCGCCGGCAACGCGTACCACTCGTCGTGGTCGAAGGAGTACCTGGCCTACGTGATGACCGACCGGCCCCTCTACAAGCCGGGCGAGACCGTCGGCTTCAAGCTCTTCCTGCGTACCCGCGAGGGCGGGCCCTCCACGCCGGTGAGCGACGCGAAGCTCAAGCTCCGCATCTCCGATCCACAGGGCAAGACGATCGCCGAACCGGAGCTGACCACCAACGCGTTCGGCACCGCCCAGTTCAGCCTGCCGCTGGCCAAGAACGCCCCGCTGGGCGCGTGGAGCATGTACATCTCGACGAGCAACTACTCGTGGCGGCAGAACGGCCAGTCCTTCCGCGTCGAGGAGTACAAGCCTCCCGAGTACACCGTCTCCGCCGAGCCGCTGGGCAACCCGAAGCCCGGGGACAAGGTGAAGGTGAAGGTGAAGGCCGCCTTCTATTCCGGCGGACCCGTCGCCAACGCCCAGGGCCGCGCCATCGTCACCATCACCCCGTACGCCCACCAGTTCGGCCCCTGGCCCGACGCCAAGCTGGAGGGCGAAGGCGGCTTCGTCCCGTATGGCTCCGGCGACTACGACGAGGAGTACGACTACCGCTACCGGCGCGGCTACCGCCCGTACTACGGCGCCCTCGCCACCCACACGGTGACGTTCAAGACGGGCAGCGACGGCACCGCCGAGGTCGAGCTGCCTCCCGCGCCCGAGGGCTACGACTCGGTGCAGTACTCCCTGCAGCTCTTCGTCACGGACTCGTCGCGCCGGGAGATCACCGGAACCGGATCGATCAAAATGTCGAAGGAGCCGTACTTCGTCGACGTCCGCACCTCGCGCTTCCTCTACCGCCCCGGCGAGAAGGTGACGGTCGACCTGCGCGGCGAGGATCCCAACGGCCGCCCGGCCTCGCCTGACGTGATCGTCCGGCTGATGCGCATCACCGAAGACGGGAAGACGAGCCGCATCGCCGAGACGCGCTCGAAGTTGAAGGACGGCGCCGGGCGGGTGGTGCTCGACGCCGACGCGCTCGGCATGGCGCGCGTGGAGGTGCTCGACGGCTCCACGGAGAAGGAGAAGGTGCTGGCGAGCAGCGACTTCTGGTTGACCAGCGACAGCAAGCCGATCCCTCCCCCCGGCGGGGGCTTCCAGTTGCTCACCGACAGCGCGCCGCTCAAGGCGGGCGACCTGCTCCGCGTGCTGGTGGCGACGAACAAGCCCGGCGGGCACGTCGTGTTGTCCATCGAGTCGGAGTCCGTTCACGAGCTGCGCGTGGTCGAGCTGAAGGGCCGCGCCCGCTTCGTGGAGCTCCCCCTGCGCGCGGACATGGCCCCCAACGCCTGGCTCCTCGCGACCCGCTTCGAGGACACGCAGTACCAGCAACAGCAGCGGCCGATCCGCATCGCCGGGAGCGAGGTGCAGCTCGCCGTCAACGTCGACTTCGGCCGGGCGGCGGCCGAGCCGGGCAGCAAGGTGGCGCCCGCGGTGGTGGCGACGGGAGCGCCCGCGGGGACCAACATGGAGGTGGCGCTCACCGTCGTCGACGAGTCCCTCTTTGCCATCGAGCCGGAGCGGAAGGACTTCCTCGCCTTCTTCGGGCGGACGCCGCGGCAGCTCTACGCGCGCACGTCCTTCAGCCACTACCAGCGCGGCTACCGCCCTCGCCCGGCGCCGCAGCCGATCGTCGCCGCGAAGCAGCCGCTGCCCGAGCCCACCGACTCGGTGAATGAGGACGATCGAGGGGAGGCCAAGAAGGACTCCGCCGCCAGCAGGAGCGCCGGGCTGTCCCTGGCCGACGCCCCCGCCAGCGCCGCGCCCGCCCCCCCGATGGCAGAGAAGTCGGCCAAGCGCCTGTCACGCGACCAGGCCGCGGAAGAAGAAGCGTCGGGCCCGGGCGGGGGAGCGCGGCAGGGCGAACCTCCCGTCAAAGTGCGCGCCGACTTCGCCACCTCTGCCGGCTGGTTCCCCGCGCTCACCGGGAAGCTCGGCACGCGGCTCACCCAGCCCCTCTCCCTGAAGGACTCGCTCACCTCGTGGAAGGCGACCGCCACCGTGGTGACGCCCGGCCCGCACCTCGGCCAGGGCGCCGGCAGCATCCGCGCGGCGAAGGCGTTGATGGTCCGGCTCCAGGCGCCGCGCTTCTTCGTGGAGGGTGACGAGGTGACGTTGTCCGCCGTGGTGGAGAGCCACTTGCCGAAGGCGGCCGACATCGACGTCACCCTCTCGGCCCCCGGCTTCAAGCCGCTGTCCGACCCGCGCCGCGTGGTGCGGGTGGAGCCGGAACAGACCCTGCGCGTCGACGCGAAGTTCAAGGTGGTGGAGCTGGGGGAGCGGACGATCCGCGCCGTGGTGAAGGGCGGCGGCACCGCCGACGCGATGGAGTGGAAGCTGCCGGCCTTCGTGCATGGCAGCGCGCAGCGACAGTTCTTCGCCGGCCGCCTGGGCGACACCTTCGGCTTCGAGTTCGAGCTGCCCGAGAAGCGCAAGGCTGCCCTGACGCGCCTGGAGCTCAACCTCTCGCCCTCGCTCCTCGCGGTGATGTTCGACGGCCTGCCCTTCCTCGCGCAGTACCCCTACGGCTGCGTGGAGCAGACCCTGTCGCGCTTCGTGCCCGCCACCATCGCGCGGCGCGCCGTGCACGACTTGAAGCTGCCCGCCTCCCGCGTGCCCGCCGACCTCGACGACATGGTGGAAAAGGGCCTCGCCCGCCTCTACGACTTCCAGCACGGCGACGGCGCGTGGGGCTGGTGGAAGGACGACCGCTCCAACCTGTGGATGACGGCCTACGTGGTGTACGCGCTGTCGCTGGCCAGGGAGGCCGGCGTCAACGTCAACGTCGACGTGCTGAAGCGTGGGCGCGCCTGGCTCACCAGCCACCTCGGCGAGGCCCTCAACACCCCCGAGACGCACGCCTTCATGGTGTACGCCCTGGCGGCCACCGGCGGCGCTCCGAAGCCGGCCCTCGACAAGGTCTTCGAGCGGCGCACCTCGCTGACACCTCGCGCCCGGGCCCAACTGGCGCTCGCGCTGCTCCACTCCACCGACAAGCGCGCGCGCATCGCGGTGGAGAACCTCGACGACGTCGTGAAGGCCGCCAGCGCACGCCCGGACGCCGCGGTGGGTGACGCGACAACGGCCTGGAGCACGTCCGCAGCCATCGAGGCCACCGCCTTCACCCTCATGGCCTACTCCCGCTACGACTTGAAGTCGCCCCTCATCGCCCCCTTGACCGACTTCCTCGTGCTGCGCCGCAACGGGGGGAAGTGGCGCACCACGCGTGACACCGCCTTCGCCATCTACGCGCTCGCCGATCTCGCCCGCAGAGAAGGAGCCGCCGCCAGCTCGGGCACCTTCGTCGTGTCCATCAACGGGCGTGAGGTGAAGCGCCTCAAGTACGACAAGGGCGGGCTCGATCTCACCGAGCCGCTGGTGCTGACGGACAAGGACTTGAAGGCCGGGAAGAACGTCGTCAGCGTGAAGCGCGACGGCCGCGGCACCGGCTACTTCGCGGGCACCTTCGACGTCTTCAACATGAACGACTTCATCAAGGGCGTCGGCGGCGACGTGAAGGTGAAGCGCACGTACACCCTGCTGGGCCGCCCCAGCGCCGAGAAAGCCCAGGCCCCCACCGAGTACGGCATGCCCGTGGAGTCCGGCGTCCGCGTGAGGGTCGACGTGGAGATCACCGCCAACAAGGCCGTCGAGTACGTGATGCTCGAGGATCTCAAGCCCGCCGGCTTCGAGGCCGTCGAGCTGCGCTCGGGTCCCCAGGTGTGCAACTACGCCTGCGCCCACGCCGAGTTGAGGACGGATCGCGTGGCGATGTTCCTGCCGGAGCTCTCCGTGGGGACGACGAAGCTCTCGTACGAGCTGCGCGCCGAGGTGCCCGGGCGGTTCGCCGCTCTGCCGGCGAGGGTCGAGGCGATGTACGCCCCGGAGATCCAGGCCACGGCGGACGAGATGCGCTTCGAGGTGCGCGACGCGCCGGAGAGCGATGTGGCGCAGAAGCAGTGAACGCGTGCGTCACTTGATCGGCACGAAGATCTTCAACCCGTAGCGGGTGACGTACGCGGTGTTGCGCTCGACGAAGTCGCTGGCGGTGCTGCGGCCGTCGCCCAGGGTGATCGCCGTGTGCCCGTAGATGCTGCCCAGCCGCGTGGGCGTCTTCTCCCAGGTGAGCACCAGCCCGGGGATCTTCAGCGCCTCCTTGAGGGGGATGTGCACCTGCCGGAACTTCGAGCGCGGGAGGTTGTTGTCCATCGTGTTGCCGTTGGCCCAGACGTTGAAACCGAACGTCTTCAAGATGGCGAGCCGCACGCCCCGCGCGCAGAAGCCCTGGCCGCTGTAGCCGCCCATCGACAGCGCGGTGCGTCGCGAGTTCGCCGCGAGCTGCCGCATCTTCGCCGTCACCTGGATCCCGCCGCGCCGCTTCGCCAGCTTCTTCATCTTCGCCAGTTCGCCGGCGCTGATCTTCCCGTCGCGCTTGAGCTTGTGCTTCTTCTCGAAGGCCTTCACCGCCTGCTCGGTGCGGCGATCGAACAGGCCGTCCAGCTTCCCCGGGTTGAAGCCCAGCTTCTTGAGCAGCTTCTCGCTGGCCTTCACCGCCCCGCTGCGCTCGTTGCGGGCCTGCGCCGGGCTGGCCGGCTTCTTCGAGAGGATGAAGGACTTCTTGAGCGCCTTCCAGGTCTTCGCGTCGACCCGGCCCGTCACGTCGAGCCCCGCCTTGCGCTGGAAGTTCTCCAGCGCGCCGCGCGTCCGCTCGTCGAAGACGCCGTTGGTGTGCTGCGGATCGAAGCCCGCCGCCTTGAGGTGCCTCTGCACGTTCTTCACCGCGCCACCGCGATCGCCCTCACGCAGTCCCACGCTGCCGTCCGCGTGCCGCTCCACCGCCGCCTGGGCCGTGTTCGCGTCTGCCCGCCGCTGGGCCTTCGTGGGAGCGAGGCGACGACGCTCCGGCGCGTGTGCCAGGGCCTTCACCTCCTGACGGAGGATCTTCCGGGAGTGCCGCCCGAGCGCGCCAGAGTCGTTCTTGATCTCCGGCTGATCGCGCTTGAACTTCTTGACCGCGTCGGCCGTCTCGCGCGAGTACACGCCGTCGGCCTTGCCCACGTCGTAGCCGAGGCGCTGGAGGCGCTGCTCCAGCGTCTTGATGTCGGCCCCCTTCATGCCGACGTTGACGTAGAGGTCGTCCTTGTGCGCCTTGATCGACTTCCCCGTCGCGCGCAGCTTCGACAGCGTCCGCCCGTCCACCTCGCCCGTCGCAGAAAGGCCCCAGGCGCTCTGGAAGTCCTTCACCGCCTGCTGGAAGGCCGGGGACACCCGTCCGTCCACCTTGCCCGGGTTGAAGCCCGCCAGCTTGAGCAGCTTCTCGGCCTCGCGGATCGTCGCCGCCGACACCGGTGGGCGGGTGGGAGAAGCAACCGTTGCGGTCGCAGGAGAGGAAACGCGCGAGATCATGAGTCCCTCGGATCGATGGTGTTCTGGATGATCGACTCTCCGGACGCCCTGGTGCGAGCCGGAAACGTCAACGGGGGCAGCAGTTTGACGCGATTTTCCGGGTGATTTTCCGGCGCCGCCCCGCCGCGAGCGCTGCCAACGCCAGGGCCTCGAAGGCGCCAGCCCCGGCTGCCCCGCAGCCACACCCCTTCGGAGGATCCTCCGCCCTCGACACGAAGACGTGGCTCGTCACCGTCCGCGGGTTGCCATCCACCCACACCTCGGCGCGGATCCGCGTCTCGCCCGTCTCCGGCACCGGGAAACTCTGCTGGGTCGTGAAGTCCGCCGACGTGACAGAGACGGCCTCTCGCTCCTGGCCGTCGACGAGCAACTTGAGCACGGCGCCGTTCCCCCTCGACACGGAGAAGCGCAGCGGGAGCTCGCCCGGTGGCGCACGCACCGTCGCCCCCACGAGCGTGGCGAGCGGCGCTCCGGTCGCGTCGAGCTCCACCGCCGTCGGCTGGATGTCCACCATCGGATCGTCCGGGCCCTGCAGCTTCACCACCGTGCGTCCAGCCTTGAGGCCCTCCAGCAGCGCGGACACGGAGAGCTCGTTGGCGAACACCAGCGTCGTGGGGTTGCCGATCGGGCTGTCGAAGGCGCCCATGCGCACGCCCGCCGAGTGATCATCGCTGCCGCCGATCGCCGCCGCCTTCACGCCCTGCCCCACCAGCCGGTCCCAGAAGGCGATCGCCTGCTTCGTGAAGAGCACGCCCGTCTTGTCCCAGCCGCCGGTGCCGATCTCCACCGCGCCCAGGGTGTCGCGCGGAATGGGCAGCTTCCAGGCGCAGCCGATGCACGCCGTCCCGAGATCCAGCACCGGGTGGTTGATGGAAAGGACCGCGCCCTGCCGGGCGAAGTCCGCCACCGCCGCTTCGAAGCTGGCGTCCCCGAGGCCGAAGCGGTGATCGACGTACTCCGTCGCGCCGATGCCGTTGGCGTGGCCCGCGTAGGTGGTGAACTCCACGCCTGGCACGAAGAGGAGCTGCGGGTGCCGCCCCTGCGCGTCGTGGATCCACGTCAACTGCGAGGTGGTGTTGTGATCCGACAGCTCCACGAAGTCGAGGCCGCGGCCCCGCGCGAAGGTGGCGATCGCGTCCAGCGAGGGCTCTGCGTCGCCGCTCTCCCGCGAGTGCACGTGGAAGTCACCGGCGTACCACCGGGCTTCCTTCGAGAGGGCCTGCGCATGGGCGTAGGGCGCCCGCTCGGGCTGAGCGGCGAGGGTTGGCGACGCGCGGAGCTCGATCTCCAGGCGGTAGCGCGCGGGCTTCACCAGCACCTTCGCCTTGCCGATCACCACGCTCCACGCGCCCGCCGTCATCGGCCCCGGCAGGTAGCTGCGCGAGGCGGCCTGCGCGTTCACCACGATGGGCTCGGTGTTGCCACCGCCCCAGCCCACCGTGCGCAGCGGATCATTGAGCCCGTAGTCGAGGATGTTCTCGGGCTGCTGCACCGGGTGCCGAATCTCCACCTCGGCTGTCCCGGCCGGCACCTGGAAGGGGACGAGGACGAAGTCAGGGCCGCTGTCAGGCAGCTCGCCCTCGAGGATGAGCGGCTGGGCCAGCGCGGACGAGGCAGCGAGGACGGCGATGGTGAAGAGACGCATCCGCCCGAAGTGCTACCACCGACGTGCTGCTTCCTGTCCGCCGGACGTCGCCGGGCGTCGCCACGCGGTGACGCCCTCGGGAGTTTGCACTCCGCGGACGCGTGACGGGTCTGACCCGCACCATGCGGTCCCTGCCTCTCCTTCTCCTGTCGTTGGCTGTGGTTGGCTGTGCGCACCTCGATCGTGCACAGGCGACCCAGGTGACGGTGTTTCAGGTGATGAGCGACGCGGAGATCGCCCGCGCGGCGGTGGAAGAGGCGCTGGGCGAGCTGCACCAGGTGCAGGAGATCGACGCGGAGACGGGCCTCGTCACGCGCGGGCAGGCGGCCTTCCACACCCGCCAGGAACGGCTCGACTTCGAGGCGCGCGTCGACGGCCTGGTGCGCGCGCGGGTGTACGGCCAGGGCCCCACGCTCGAGCTGGTGCGAATCCGCTGTCAGGCCCTGCAGCGCGCCGGCTGGGAAGGCTGGCCCGCCGACGAGGCCGCCAACCGCCGCGCCTGCGACTACGGCGACGAGCTGCTCACCCTCCACTCCCTCTTCAAGAAGCCGATGCTGCAGCGGGCCTACATCGACGTGCTGCTGGGCGCAGTCGATGACGAGACGTTCGCCCGGCACGCCCGCGCCCGCCTGTCCGAGCTGTCCCGCGCGCAGCTCGAGCCCTACGTCTTCACCGTCGAGGCGTGGGAGCGCGTCGAGGGCTTCCGGCCCCGCGGCTGACACCTACACCCACAGCCCTCGAGGACTTCCTCTCGGGGGCCGCGTGTGTTTAGCGTTGTCGCTGGACCGACCGCGCCAGCCGGTGGCGCGCCCTGAAGACACTCCCCATGCTGAGCCGATTGTTGGCCCTGTGCCTCGGGCTGTCCGCGGGACTCCTGGTGGCCGCGTGCGGCGCGTCGAGGACCAGCCTGACGTGCACCGTCGCCAACTGCGCGGGCTGCTGTGACGAGCTGGGGGAGTGTCGCGACGGCGCCACCGCGCAGGCGTGCGGGCAGGACGGCAAGCGCTGCTCCATCTGCGGCTTCAGCGAGGTGTGCAGCCTCGGCCACTGCGTCGAAGGCAGCGGAGGCGGCGGGTCGACAGGCGGTGGCGCGGGCGGTTTCGGCGGCGCAGGCACCGGCGGCGGCGCGGGCGGAGGCTTCGCCGGCACGCTGGACGGCGGCGCCGAGGACTGCAGCGAGGCGGCCCGCCTGGTGTACGTCGTCGATCAAAACAAGACGCTGTCCAGCTTCGATCCCCGCAAGACCGGCTCGGGCGATGGCTTCATCGACCTCGGCAAGCTGTCCTGCCCGTCCGCCCCGTTGGCGGAGCCCTTCTCGATGTCCGTCGATCGCCAGGCGGTGGCGTGGATCGTCTACGACTCCGGCGAGCTCTTCACCGTCGACCTCCGCGTCACGCCGCTGTCGTGCGTGAAGACGGGCTTCATGCCCCAGCAGGGCGTGGGGAAGTTCGGCATGGGCTTCGTCGCCGACGTCGCGGGCTCGCACGAAGAGACGCTCTTCATCTCGGGCAGTCCGCTGGTGGGCTCGCTCCTCTCGACGAAGTTCGGCACCCTGTCCACGACGCCGCCCTTCGAGATCGCCCTCCGGGGGACGCTGGACGGCGCGCCCGAGCTGACTGGCACCGGTGACGCGAAGCTGTGGGGCTTCTTCCCCGACTCCAACCAGCCGCGGGTGGTGCAGCTCGACAAGGAGACGGGCAAGGAGATGTCGCCGTCCTTCGCCGCCACCCCCCTCACCGGCTTCCCGCTGGCCTGGGCCTTCGCCTTCTGGGGCGGAGACTTCTGGATCTTCCTCGAGCGCGATGTGGATCCATCCACCAACGTGTGGCGCCTCAACGGCCAGACCGGGGCCATCACCAACGTGAGCCGCGACACCGGACGCCGCATCGTCGGCGCCGGCGTGTCCACCTGCGCGCCGGTGACCATCAACTAGACGCGGGCCTGGTCGGCACCACCCGCCGCGCGTGGTACTGCGCCAGCTTCCCGTCGAGCCACGCCAGCGCGTCTTCTTCGGTCTTGAAGGTCTCGCTGTTCAGGTTGCCGGTGAGGCGCATCACCAGGCCCGCCGTCATCCGCACCAGCGCCGAGGAGAACAGCATGGCCACCGGTACCGGGTTGTCGGGATCGGGCTTCACCGAACCCAGCACCTTCTTCACTTCACTCGACACGCCCGACACGTTCCCCAGCACGAGGTGCCCGTGGTGCTGGTAGGGGCCCCCGGGAATGACGCTGGAGTGGTAGCGCTTCGCGTCCTCCACCGTCACCTCGCCCGAGAACTCCGCGCGCAGCACCGCGTGGCCGCCGCGCGTCCGCAGCTCCTTCGTGTCGATCGGCATGGCGTCTGGATGGTAGCGCCCCGCCCCGACGCCCGAAATTGAGTCTCGGGCCACCCGCCCAGGTCGGCCCCAACCCTTGCCGCCGATCAATTCGGAACGCACACACCGTTGGCGTCGCAGGTGGTGCCCACGGTGCAGCCCGACGCACAGGCCCGCAGCCACAGCACATTGGCCGACGCGCCGCGCACGCCGGGAGTCCCCGAAGAGGACGCCGCGCCGGGGCTCGAGCCACCCGCACCGCCCGGTCCGCTCGTGTCGAGCGCCGAAGGCGTCAGGAAGACGTTGGGCGGGACGACGGACGGCGGCGTCACGTTGAAGCCGAGCCAGGCGAAGCTGGGGCCGCCCGCACCGCCGCCGCCTCCGCCGCCGGGGCCGCCGTTGCCCCCTTCCCCGCCCTTGCCGCCCACCGAGGAGCTCCACCGATCCGCGTTGCCGCCGAAGCCGCCGCCGCCGCCCAACCCTCCCGCGCCGCCGAAGCCGCCCGCCCCGCCGTTGCCGCCGGTGCCGCGCTGGAAGCGGTTGTCTCGAATGGTGGGCAGCACCGCGGTGGGCGAGGAAGAGACGATGAGCAGCGCGATGGACGCACCACCCGCGCCACCCGCCTGCCCGCCCGTGCCGCCGCAGCCTCCCGCGCCGCCGCCTCCGCCGGTGGCGCCGATCTCCCAACCCTGACAACCCCCGGTGGGGAAGCGCGCCACGCCGCCCCCGGCGCCGCCGCCTCCCCCTCCCTGCGCCGCGCCCCCGCTGCCGCCGGCCGCCGCGCCCAGAGGAGCCGCCACCCAACGCCCCGCGGAGATGCTGCCGTGCCGCGCCAGTGCCGGCGCCCCGGCGCCGCCCGTGCCGCCGGTGCCGTCCGCGCCGGGCTTCCCGTCATCACCGTCGTGCTGCTGGATGCTCAAGGGGAAGCCGGACTCGGTGACGTGGCTGCAACTGAAGCCGGACATGCTGTCGAAGCTCCAGTCCCAGCCGCCCCGGCCGTCGCGCGAGGTGACGGGCGGGTTGACGTACTGCTGCTGCTGCCCCTGGTTCCCCATGAAGGTGTAGACGGGGCAGATCACGCCGCCGCCCGCGGTGGCGTTGGCCGAAGGGCACACCGAGTTGCTTCCGGCGCTGCCTCCGGCGCGGTGGTTGGCGGCGCTGCACGTGCCGCCCGGGAAGAACTGGCTGTCGATGCCGGCCTGCCCCTGCAGCTGCCCGGCCACCTGCCGACCGAAGCCCTGCGCGCCCGTCGCCCCGCGCCCCCCTTCGCCGCCCCGCCCGCCCAGGACGTCGTTGGACTGGAGGACGAAGCGCACGCCCACGTCGCGCAGGTACACGGCGATCGAAGCTTCACCCGCCATGCCCTGCGGCGTCGCCGTCGACACGTCCCACCCCGAGATGGTGAAGCCCGCCACCACCGTCTCCACCGCGCCGCTCCCGAGACTCTCCGCGTGGATCGCGGCGATGGCCGTCGCGGTGGGCTGCACGCCCTTGAGCGTCGTGGTGTGCACCTGGGGATCGCGCTTCAGGAAGTCCGACGCGTAGCCGCCGAAGAGCTGCGCCCCCTCGAAGAGGCGCACGTTCTCCCGGTAGAGGCCCTGGGCCACCAGCACGTACTGCTTGCCCTGGCTCTGCATCGCCGAGAGGCCCTGGGTGATGGTCTGGAAGGGCGCGGTGCGGCTGCCGTTGCCGCCGGGGTTGGCGGTGGCGGACACGAAGATGGCGTTGCCCACCACGCCGTCGATGCCATCGCAGTTCTCGTCCACCCAGCTGGCCGTGCCGGTGGTGGAGGGCCCGCGATCCGGGAGATCGACGGTGAGGTTGCCCTGCACGCGCCGGCACTCGCAGCCGTCTGCTGGCTCGCCGTTGACGTTGACCCACTCGTAGGTGACGCCGCCGACGGTGGCGGTGAGGCACGGGCCCATGGTGCAGCGGGGCATGGCCGGGGCCGTGTCACAGACGCCGGTGGTGTGCTGCAGCACCGGCGAGAAGTACTTGGTGCAGTCGTTGTTGCAGAAGCCGCAGTGCTGCACGGTGTCGTAGCGGCCGGTGGTCTGGTTGCGGAAGCCTTCGTCCGTCTGCCCGTTGCAGTTGTTGTCCTGGCCGTCGCAGATCTCCGGGTTGAAGGAGCTGACGTCGCAGGCGCTCCAGTCGGGCCCGCCCGGCCCCTGGGCACACGTCTCGAAGCCGCGGCACGTCATCACCGTGCAGCTCCGCGAGGAACCCAGCGTGTCCGCACGGCAGGTGCAGGTCCCGGTGGCCGGTACGCACTGGCTCCCGCCGCCGGGCATCGCGGCGCAGGTGTAGCCGCCGGGACAGCCGGGCGGGTACGGGCTGCCGGGGCCGCAGTCGCGACCGCAGACCTTCTCGCCATCCACCGTCAGGCAGCGCGCTCCCGGGCCCACGCAGTCCGCGTCCACCTGGCAGGCGTGGCAGAGCGTGTCGGGCAGCTCAAGGCACTGGCTGCCGTCCGCGTAGGGGAAGTAGCCCGCCTCGCACGCGGTGGCCCTGCAGCGCGGAGCGTCGGTGCTGGTGTCGCAGGTGGTGGCCGTGGCGTGCGCGATGGCGGTGGGGCAGTTGTTCCCACAGGTGCCGCAGTGCGAGAGGGTGGTGTACCGCCCGCGGGGATCGCGGAAGCCCTCGTCCACCTGGCCGTTGCAGTCGTCGTCTTCGTAGTTGCAGACCTCCGGCTCGGGCGCGCGCGCGGTGCACACCAGGCCCGACGACGCGAAGCACACCTGCGGTCCGCGGCACACCACGTTGCCCACCGTCTTCGTGCACTCAGGCCACGGGGCGTCGTCGATGGCGCCGTTGCAGTCGTCGTCCACGCCGTTGCAGCTCTCCTGGAGCGCGGGCGGCGCATCACACGACGTGAAGCCGCCGTCGGCCTGGCAGAGCTGACTGCCGAGGCACGCGCCGAAGGCGTTGGGCTCGCCGCGGCAGGACTTCCTCAGCCCCAGCGTCTCGGCGACGCAGTCGCAGGTGCGCCCTTGCGGCTGGCACTGCCGCGAGCCGTCGGCCAGCGCCACGCACGCGTAGAGGTCCGGGCAGCCGCCCCAGGTGCAGTCGCGCCCGCAGAAGCGGCCGCCGTCGAGCGAGAGGCACTTGTCCGCGCCCGAGGCCCCGCAGTCGAGATCGCCCTCGCAGCCCTGGCAGAGCAGCGGCTGTGGCACCGTGCACAGGGACACGCGCGCGCCACCGTCGGGCTGGTCCGCATCGACGAGGCCCTTGCACGCGTAGGCAAACGGGCAGCCGGCGTCCTCGCCGCACTCGACCGTGCAGAAGGCGCCGGTGGGCCCGCCCACGCAGCGCGCGGAGTCGCACTCCAGCCCGCCGTCGCAGGGCTCCCCGAAGCGCTTCTGCCCGCGCTTCGGCCCGCCGTCGGGGAGCTCGAGGATCTGGCAGACCTGGTTCACGCAGCGCAGGCCGGCGTCACAGTCGCTGTCGAAGACGCACTTCACCTCGCGGGGCTTGGGGATGGTGCGGCCGCAGGCGGCCAGCGCGCCGGCGAGGAGGAGGACGACGAGGAGGAATCGAGCGAGCGCGTTCATCGTCGGCCCTAGAAGGACTGCACCTGCGTCACCACGCCCGCCGCGCCGTCGCCACCCTTGAAGGCGTTGCCCGCGGGGCTGGCGCCGCCCACGCCGCCCTGCCCCTGGGCGTTCATCGGAGAGGCCGCGAAGCTGTTTCGCGTGCCGTACCCGGCGGCGTTGATGCTCTGGCCCGCGATGCCGAAGACGCTGCCGCCGCAGCCCCCGCCTCCGCCGCTGCCCGCGCCGCCGTTGCCGCCGCGCCCACCCGGGCCGCCCTGGCCCGCGCACCAGGCCACCGAGTTGTTGGGCCCGCCGCGCCCTCCCGGTCCGCCGAGGCCGCCGTACCCGCCCGCACCGCCGCTACCGCCGTTGCCGCCGAAGCCGAGGTCGAAGAGGTTGCCGTCGATGGCGGGTGAGCCGCCAATGATGAAGACGCCGAAGCTGCCGCCGCCTCCTGCA
>JBFMHF010000110.1:0-24800 GCA_040752975.1 Myxococcota bacterium | reverse complement strand
GGCGAGGCGGCCCCTTCTCTCCCAGCGGGAGAGAAGGCGGGGGATGAGAGGGAGAAAAGAAAGGCAATGAAGGCAGACGAGCACGGCAGATGAAGGGGACGCAGGCCGTCCGCCGGAGGACAACCAACCCAACGCGGCCGTCCGCCGGAGGACAACCAACCCAACGCGGCCGTCCGCCGGAGGACACTTCCCCCTCCCCGTCACGGCGCCGGCACACCCGTCACCAACCCCAACCCGGCCAGCGCCGCGCCGGGTTGATCGCTCGCCGCGGCCAGCGCCAGCTGCTTGAGCGCCGGCTCGGACCTCTTCGTCTTCCAGTGCGCGCCCAGCGCGTCGTACAGCCGCGACGCCTTCCCGCCCGGCCACACCGTCGCCAACTGCGCGGCCTCCGCATGCTGCCCCTCGTACTGCAACAGCCCGGGGAAAAAGAGGCGCGCGCCCTCGTGCACCGTGGCCTCTCCGCCCTCGTCGAACTGCTGCATCGAGTCGCCCCGGAAGCCACGCGGGCCGAGCGCCACCGGCTGCTTCCACCCGTGCCGGAAGTACTTCACCCGCTCGTACTCGTCGAAGAGCTGAATGACAGCGAGGCGCAGCGACTCCGGGGCCACGCCCAGGGCGGCCAGCGCGTCGCGTCCCGCCTGACGCGGGTTGTCGTTGTCGCCCGTCTCACCGTCCAGGAGCGCCAGCACCGCGCGGGCCGCCACGTCCAGCGCGCCGTCGGGCGGCGGCCCTTTCACCCCCGACAGCCACACCAGCACGTGCCGGTCCTTCCTCAGCGGGTACAGCTTCAGCGCGTCGGTGGGCGAGGCCAGCGCGGCCACCTCGAAGCGCCGCGAGCGGAAGGTGTGCGAGACGAGGCCCGCCGGCAGCGCCGTCACCATCGGCGGCGGAATCGCCCGCACCGCCGCCAGGCGCACGTCGCCCACCGGTGCGACGACGCTGCGCCGCTGCTTCTGAAACTCCGCCCAGAAGGCATTCTTCGCCAGCGTCACCACCCGCAGCGGCGCCTCGCCGAGGTGCTCATTCGCCACGTCCAACAGCGCCCGCAGCCCGTTGGAATACCCGCGCGCGCCGCGCCCCACGAAGCCCGCCGAGGGCACCAGCACCAGGTCCCCCGCCGCCAACTGCACCTCGCGCCCGTTGGAGAAGTAGTCGGCCGTCTCGCGCAGCATCTTCCGCTCCAGCGCCGACTGGTGGCCGCCCGCGGTGATGCACCGGCCCTCCTCGCTCGACGCCCAGAGGATGCCGTCGCCCAGCCCCGCCGCGTACGGGATGACGCGCATGTGCCGGGGCTCGAAGAGGACGACGCCGCACTCCAGCCGGTGCTCGAAGGACTTCTGGCAGAGCGTCTCCAGCGCGAGGTTGGCGGCCAGGCCCGGGTCCCCGTCATTCTCCAGCGACGCCTTGAGCGCGGCGAAGGCCCCGTCCAGCGGGTGCACCACCGGGCGCCCCTCGCGGTCCACGACGCGCAGTGAGACGAAGGCGAAGCGGTCCTCTCCCAGTTCCACCCCGGAGAACAGCTCGGGCACCGTGTCGGGGACGCGCTGCTCGATGACGGACAGCTCGAAGCGCGGCGACTCCCGCGTCCACAGCGTGGCGTCGGGCTCGGGGTACGGTGTCTCCTCGTCGTCCACCTGGCTGCGCGGCGGTGGCGGGCGGTTGGTGGAGACGCGCTCCTCGTGCACCACCAGCGAGGTGTTGCAGTACCCGCACGTGACGCGCTGCGCGCCCACCGCCACGTCGATGGGTGCACCGCAGGAAGGACAGTGGGGCGCCTGGAGTCGCATGGACGCGCCGGAGTGTAGCCGCCGGCCGGTGCAGGGTGGGGATACACTCGAGGGCGCCCATGTCGCGCCTCGCCCTCCTCGCGGTGCTGCTCCTCCCGCACGCTGCCTTCGCGGACGTCATCGTCGGCCCCGAGGTGGGAAAGACGGTGGGCAAACCCCGGAAGGCCGGTGAAGGGGCGCTGCTCCTCAACGGCGAGTACACCGAGGTGCGGTGGACGGACGGAGACTCCTTCAAGGTGAAGTCGGGCAAGTGGAAGGGCCGGGGCACGCGGCTGTCCGGCTACAACACGCTGGAGGCCTTCGGGCCGGTGCACCGCTGGGGCGCCTGGAAGCCGCAAGAGTTGTACGTGCTGGCGAAGTCCCTCGCGCAGGTGGCGGCGAAGGGCACGTGGACGTGCACCACCGACGGCAGGGCCGACGGCTACGGCCGGCTGCTGGTGCTGTGCCCGGACCTCGCGCTGGAGTTGATTCGACAGGGGCACGCCATGGCCTACGCGGTGGACGGCGCGGCGCCGCTCGAGGGCGCGCTGGAGGCGCAGGCCGAGGCGATGAAGGAGAAGCGCGGCATGTGGGAGAAGGGCCGCGTCAACGGCGTGGTGTCCAGCCTGCACTCCGTCGGGGAGGAAGGCTCGAAGGAGCCGCAGGCCTACAACCGCGTGGTGGACACCCGCACCGGACAGGCCTTGAAGCGCGCCCACTCGAAGACGTACGCGGTGTGCGAAGAGGTCTGCGAAGAGACGGACGGCGAGACGAGCTGCATGGTGTACGTCCCGTTCGAGCGCCGCTACCGGAACAAGCCCCCCTGTCTCAAGCACGCCGCGGGGAGTGAAGCGAAGGAATGATGCCCGAGTGAGAAAGCCGTTGTCCGTTGTGGAGCCGCTGTCCTGCCGTTGGACGACTCCCGCGCCCCTTCCGTCCCTGACACAACGCTGCGTCAGCCTTCCTGGCTCGCCGAGCCCGCCACGCGGTTTCGGCCCGCGCGCTTGGCCCGGTACATCGCCTTGTCCGCCTGCTCCATCAGCATCACGTCGCTGGTGGCCACGCCGGGCTCGAGCGATGACACGCCGACGGACACCGTCACCACCACCCGCGTCTCGCCGTGCATGAGGTCGAGCTGCTCCACCTCCGCGCGGATGCGGTCCATCACCTTCACCGCTTCGGCTTCGGGGCAGGCGCGGAGGATGAGGGCGAACTCTTCTCCGCCGATGCGGCCGAAGGTGTCCTCGTTGCGGATGAGGGTGTTCACCGTGCGCGCGAAGTGCCGCAGCACCAGGTCGCCCGCGGCGTGCCCGTGCGTGTCGTTGATGCGCTTGAAGTGGTCGAGGTCGAGCAGCGCGAGGCTGAGCGGCTGCGCGTGCCGCATGGCGGCCGAGACTTCCTTGCGCAGTTGGTCGAGGAAGTAGGTGCGGTTGCACGCGCCGGTCAGCCCGTCGCGGATGGCGTTGTCCAACAACGTGCGGTGGGCTGCCTCGTCGAGTTGATCCTGCCAGGTGAAGCGGAGCAGGTGCTGGGCGCCCACCTGCAACAGGTCGCCCGCGGACAGCGCACGGCGCTCGATGCGCTCGCCATTCACCCAGGTGCCGTTCTTCGAGCCCAGGTCCACCACGGTGATGCCTGCGCCCTCGCGCAACACCCGGGCGTGCTTGCGCGACACGCCTTCTCCATCGAGCCACACGTCGGCCTCGCCCGCGCGCCCCAGCAGGAGGTCGCTGGTGATGCGGAAGACGCGGCCGATGCTGGTCCGCGGTCCGCCTACCACCATCAGCACCGGCGTCCGCTCGCCGTCCGGCGGCGTCACCTTCGGTACGGGCATGCCCGCGGTGATTTCGTCCTGCTCGTTCACGGTGTCCGCGGAGTGTAATGCCCTTCGGTGCGAGGTGTGAGGACAACGGCAAGGGCGGGCGTGGGACCACGGAAGTCCGAAGGGCGGCGGCGGCCCGGACGCGGGCACGCCTGACGCTGGCGCCCACCTCGGCGGGCGCACGGCCCGAATGCACCTTCGACGCGCCGCGTGAGCCGGCAAGCGGTGCGGGCCTCGCAAGACGTGCGCTGGCGGGGGAGCTGCACCCCGCGCGCGGTCTCTCGTTGGTGGCGCGCGGAGATGCTGAGGCACCTCGGAGAGCCGGACCTCTCGACGGAGTGAGGGGCGGCTCCCTCAAAACTCCTCTGCCTCCCGGATTCTCGCCTCCAGGTCCGCCTGGAGGCTCATGTCCTTCCGCCCCAACGGCGTCTCCAGCGCCCGCTCCCACTGCGCCTTCGCCTGCGCCTTGTCTCCCAGGCCCGCGTACGCATCCCCCAGCGCCACCCACGCCGCGGCGTACGACTCATCGAGCCGCACCGCCTCACTCAGCGCCTTCACCGCCTCGGGCCACCGCTTCTCGTCGACATACAGCCGCCCCAACGAGAAGTGGCCCATCGGCGAGTCGGGAAACTCGCGCACCATCTGCAGAAACATCGCCTCACGCTCGCTCACGCCCGCCTCTTACACCCAATCGTGCTGGCCGCGCCGCCCACCTCGTGCTGTGACGTGACGCATGGCCCGCCTCGCCCTGTCCCTCGCGCTGTGCTGCGCCCTCGCCGGCTGCAAGAAGGACGCGCCTCCGACTCCAGGGGCGCCCAGGCTGTCTCCGGCGGAGGTGACAGTCGAAGGCGCCTACCACGCCGTCGCCTGCGGCCCTGTCACCGCCGTCTTCGCTGGCAACGCCGAGGCCCTGAAGGACCTCGCCCTCGACGGGCCCCCACCGAAGTCGTACGGCGTCGAGTCCCTCGCCTTCCGCTTCGCCGATGGCTCCCAGAAGGGCTTCGCGCCCCAGGGGCAGCTCTTCTTCTCCGACTGGCGCTTCGACGTCTTCTCCTCCGACTGCGAGTGGGTCGCGCTGCTCACCGACCACTACGGGCCGTACCACCTCGTGAGGACGAGTGACCTCCAGGGCTACCTCGCGGGACGCGTGAAGCCCGTCGTCGTCCAGGCGAAGGGCCCCGAGGCCAGCGTCCACTCCGACGGGGCGTGGCGCGGCGACGGCGCCTTCGAGTTCTTCGCCTCCTGCTGCGGCGGCGCGAAGGTGCTGAAGGCCACCACGTCCGGCGAGCTGTCCACGCTGTTCGAGGCCGCGGACGCCCCGAGAGGCCTGACGCGCGTGCGCGGCGGCTATGAAGTGGTGAAGCCGAAGCCCCCGTGAGGACGTGCGGCAACAGGCGAAGTCGTCCTTCCAGCGTGCCCGCGTCGGAGAGCGCGTCCGCCAACGTCCGGCCCCGGATGCGCCGCATCGTGTAGTACAGCTCGCCGTCGGCGCCAGTCGTCGCGTCCGCATCGACCGCACCCGTGGACGAGGACTGCGCGCTTCCTGTGCGCTGGTGAAGCCCGGCGAAGGGCCGGAGCGTCTTCAACGCAACCACGCCCATGGAAGACGGCCGCACCAGACTCGTCCCCGCACCCGGCGCGGCGGCGATAAGGTGGGCCGAGAGATGAGCTCCCTGAAGGCGCTGGCTGAGGCAGCAAAGCAGGCGGCACGGACCCTGGCGGTGGCCTCCACCTCCCAGAAGGACGACGCCCTGCGCGCGATGGCGAAGGAGCTGCGCGCGGCCAGCGCCGCCATCTGCGAGGCGAACGCAGGGGACGTCCAGGCGGCGAAGGAGGCGGGGAAGAACGCGGCCTTCATCGACCGGCTGACCCTCGACGGCCCGCGCGTCGAGGCGATGGCGAAGGCGGTGGAGGCGGTGTGCGGCCTGGCCGACCCGGTGGGGGAGGTGACGGAGCGCTGGACACGTCCCAACGGACTGTCCGTCAAGAAGGTGCGGCTGCCCCTGGGCGTCGTGCTGATGATTTACGAGTCGCGCCCGAACGTGACGAGTGACGCGGCGGCGCTGTGCCTCAAGAGTGGGAACGCGGTCATCCTCCGCGGGGGCAGCGAGTCCTTCGCGTCGAACCAGGCCATCGCGAAGGCGCTGGCGCGCGGCGTGGAGGCGGCCGGGTTGCCGGCGGAGGTGGTGCAGCTGGTGCCGTCCACCGACCGGGACTCGTTGCTCGAGCTGCTCACCTTCGAGGGCCTCATCGACTTGTGCATCCCCCGGGGCGGCGAGGGCCTCATTCGCTTCGTGGCGCAGCACGCGCGCGTGCCGGTGGTGAAGCACTACCAGGGCGTGTGCCACGTGTACGTGCACGCCGCGGCGGACCTGGCGATGGCCGAGCGCATCATCGTCAACGCGAAGGCGTCGCGGCCGGGGGTGTGCAACGCGGCGGAGTGCCTGCTGGTGGACCGCGCGGTGGCGCCGAAGTTCCTTCCGTCGGCAGGGCGGGCGCTGGTGGCGAAGGGCGTGGAGCTGCGCGGCGACGAAGAGACGGTGCGCCTCTTGCGCGCGGCGGACGTGCCGGTGAAGGCGGCGCAGGCCGACGACTACGGGAAGGAGTTCCTCGACCTCATCCTCGCGGTGAAGGTGGTGGACGGCCTCGACGACGCGCTGGCCCACATCGCCCGCTACGGCAGCGAGCACACCGAGGCCATCGTCACGGCCGACTCGGCGGCGGCGCAGCGCTTCACCCGGGAAGTCTGTGCGTCGGCGGTGATGGTGAACGCGTCGACGCGCTTCAACGACGGCGGAGAATTGGGCCTCGGCGCGGAGGTGGGCATCTCCACCAGCCGGCTGCACGCCTTCGGGCCCATGGGCCTCAGGGAATTGACCGCGCAGAAGTACGTGGTGGAGGGCGACGGCCAGGTCCGGTGAGGGCTGGTGCCTTCAGCGCTTGAGCAGCCCGTACTTCCCGATGGCGTACAGCGCGCGCACGCCGTCCTTCCAGCCAATCTTCTTCCCCTCTTCGTAGGTGCGCCCGAAGTAGCTGATGGGCACCTCGTAGACGCGCACGTTGGCGCGGCCCACCTTGGCGGTCAGCTCGGGCTCGATGCCGAAGCGGTCCTCTTCCAGCGTGAAGGACGACAGCACCTCGCGGCGGAAGGCCTTGTAGCAGGTCTCCATGTCGGTGAGGTTGAGCCCGCTGGTCATGTTGGACAGCGTGGTGAGGCCCCAGTTCACCACCGCGTGCCAGTAGTAGAGGACGCGGCGCGTCTCGCCGGTGAAGCGGCTGCCGAACACCACGTCGGCGTTGCCCTGCACGATGGGCGCGATGACGCGGGGGATGTCGCGTGGGTCGTACTCGAGGTCCGCGTCCTGCACGATGACGATGTCTCCCGTCGCCGCGCCGAAGCCGCGCCGCAGCGCCGCGCCCTTGCCCCGGTTCTTCGGCTGCAACAGCACCACGAAGCGATTCTCGTTGGCCGGCCTCGCGCCCTCGAGCGCAGCCAGGCCCTTCGCCGCCACCGCCTCGAGGAACTCCCGGCTGCCATCGGTGCTGCAGTCGTCGACGAGGATGACTTCCTTCCGGAAGTCGACGGCCACCACGCGGCGGAGAATCTCCGCCAGCGTCTTCACCTCGTTGAAGACGGGCACCACGAGGGTGACGAGGGGCGCGGAAGTCACGGCCCGCCGCCTACCACGCTTCCATCGTCAGACGCTGTGCTTCTTGTCGTTGGCGCCAGCGCGCTGCTGGGACTCCAGCATGGTGGCGCCAGTGTAGAAGCGCATGCCGGAAGGGGCGGGCCTGGGGCTCGCCTTGTTGAAGCCCTCGATGGCCAGCGCGCGCTCGTCCTTCCCCGTGAGGACATGGCCGTTGCTCGTCAGCGTGTAGCCCTTCTCTTGCGGGTGCTTGAAGGACACCATGCCGTGGTCGCCCGCCGGGCCGCCGTGCGTGGTGAGATGGTGGGCCACCACGAAGCCCGCTGCGCCCAGCAACCGCTCGGCGAGGTATGCGAAGCCTTCGCAGTCGTTGAGCTGCTTGCCCAGGTGCGCGGGCTGGTCCTTCGCCGGGCGGCCGCTCACTTCCGACCAGCTCTCGGGGACGCTGCTGCTGCCGGACCGGTATTCGATGTCCAGCTCGCCCTTGCCCGCGTCGGCCGGATGCACGTGGAAGGCCTCGGCGTAGGCGGAGAAGGCGTCACGCGCGCCCTTCGGGTCCTTCTTCAAAGTACCGAAGTACTGCACCAACTGGGCCTCGGTGGGCGGGTAATCCGCCTTCACCCCTGCCGCTTCCATCCTCGCGAGGAAGTCGAGCTGCGCGATGAGGGCCTCGGTGGACTTCGTGCCGGACAGCCCCAGCGCCTCGTCGATGGCCTCGGCCTGGTCGTCGGCCTTGCCGCTCAGCAGCGCCCTGGCCCTCTTTGCAGCCGTGCCCCACGCGCCCACCTCCACCGCCTTCTGGATGTCCGCGTAGGCTTCCCTCAGGGTGCCCGACGTCTGCCGGCAAGCCTCCTTGAGGAAGTCGGTGATGGCCGCGTCGACCTTCGGCTTGCCCTTCGCCCCCGCGGTGCTGGCCACACCGCCCGCCTGGGCCACCCGCAGCTGCGAGGCCGCCGACTTCGCCAACGCCGCATCCCCCGACATCACCACCGGTTTGTACCGGCCCGTCATGTTCACCAGCTTCTTCTTCGACGACTGGAAGCCGGAGTCCACCGCCGGCTCCTTCTGCACGGCGGGAAGCGATGGGGCCTGCGCCCGCGCGGACGTCATGGACGGCGTGGCGACGCTGCGCTTCGAGTCGACGGACTTGATGGCCATGCGATGTCCCCCGGGACTGTAGAGCACAACTGGTGCACGCGATGCGAGGTTGCAGCCCGGATTCAGGAGCCTTCCGGCTTCAGCGTGAGGTTGCCGCTCTTGGGGTCGAACACCACGGCCCACTTGCGTCCGTCCTCGGCCGTGAAGCGCGCGGTGAAGTCCGTATTGCTGCGCGCCTCGCCGATGAGGAACTTCACGTACGACTTGTCGCGCGCGTAGAGCGCCTTGAAGGCGGCGATGCCGTCTGGGTCGCCCGCGAAGTCCAAGCGACGTGCGAGGCTACACCGAATCCCGGCGACCTGAAGCGTGCACCCCGCAGAGAGGCGTCGGGTAAGTTCCCGCCATGACGCTTCCGCTCCTGCTGCTGCTCCTCTCGGCCCCGCCACCACCGCCAGCCGCCCCCGCGCAGCGCCCGCTCGTCCTGTCCCGCCCGGCGACGAAGGCCGACGTGGAGGGGCGCTCGCTGCGAGAGCTCACCCTCATGCGCAACTGGGTGTACGCGAAGCGCGGCAACAGCTTCCGCCGGCCGTGGCTCGACGCGTACTTCCGCAAGCTGTCCTGGTACGCGCCGCGGGAGGCGCAGAGCACCGAGGGCCTCGACCCCGAGGAGGTGGCGCGCGACGACGCCAACGCGGCCTTCATCGCCGAGTACGAGGCGGGCCTGACGAAGGAGCAGCTCCTCGCGATGCGCGACGAGGTGCGCTCGCGGGTGAAGGCCGCGGGGGGGAAGGCCTCGGCCGACGACGCCATCGAGCTCCGGCTGCTCTCCGTGCGGCTCGGCGGGTGGGCCGGCGAGGACGCGCCCCCGGCGGACCTCACGCCGCTCGAGGAGCCGAAGAAGCTGGACAAGCTCCTGACGCTCAAGGACCTCGATGGGCTGTCGGGGCGCGACCTGAAGCTCTTGCGCAACACCGTCTTCGCGCGCCGCGGGCGGCCCTTCACCACCGAGTTGATGAAGGGGCACTTCAAGACGGTCACCTGGTACCAAGCAGACGAGAAGTACTCCGACGCGAGGCTGACGCCGACGGACAAGAAGAACGTGAAGCTCATCCTCTCGCTGGAGACGAAGCTGCAGCGGCCCGTGCGCGCCGACGCGCCCCCCGACGGGTGGTACGGCGCGGCGTGATGACGCCCCACGCGCCCCGGGCGGGCGCTCCAGCAAGAGAAGAAGTCAGTCGTAGCCGTCGAGGGCCAACGGGCGAAGGGCGTCGGCGGTGGACGCGCCGCCCGAGTTGAAGCGCTCGATGAAGGCCGGCACCACCTCGAAGAGGCGCGCCTCCTGCTGCTTTGCACGCTCGAGGAGGTCCACCTCGGCGTTGACCCGCGAGGACGGGCGCAGCTGAAGGAAGCCGAACTACAGCCGGGCCCCGAGTCCTGCGGGGCGCAACGGGGTGGAGCCGAGCGACTCCAGCAGTCGGAGGAGCAGCGCCCTGTCCCGCGCGGGCCGCACCGCTGTCCCATGCAGACCCGCGTCCACCGGGACAACGAGCGCGGGCCCGACGCGGCCGGACGCGTCCAACTCGACGCGCAGAAGCAGCCCCTCTTCCTCCTCGGTGCAGCGACAGTCGAAGACGAGGTTGCCCAGCCCCCAGGCGATGACCGCGTCGCCGCGGCGCTCCACCCGCGCCACTGCGTGCGTGCCGTGCGCCGCCACCACTGTCGCGCCCGCCCGCAGCGCCGCCTCCACTGCCGCTTCGAGCTCGGGCGTCGGGAGGTACGAGGGAGGCCCGGTGACGTGGAAGGTGACGATGAGCGCCTCCTCTGGCGTCTTCGCTGCGCGAAGGCGCCTCTCCAGCACGTCCGAGGACTCTCCCTCCACCCAGCCCGCAGCAGTCGTCGCGAAGGGAGCGGGTGCGCTCGTGTCTGACGTGCCCGAAGCGGGCGGCGCGCCCTCCGAGGTGCGCGCAGAGTGGACGGTCGCAGGCCCCAGGTCGACGCCCACCAGCACCACGCGCGTCGCCCCCAGACTGAAGCGCGCCACGCCCGCTGGCAGCACTCCCGCGGCTTCGAGCGCCCGACGTGTTGCCGCCCGTCCATCAACGCCGAGGTCGCCCGCGTGGTTGTTGTCCACCTGCGCCGCCCGCACTCCCGCCGCCGCGAGCGCCTTCGCCGCGCCGGGCCCATTCACCAGCCGCTCGGCCGTCGAGGCCGCTGCTCCGTCTCCCACCGGTCCCTCCAGGTTCACCACCAGCGCTTCTCCGCCCGTCACCTCGCGCACGGGCAGGAGGGCAGCGCCATCACCCGCGCCGAGGTGCACGTCGCCTCCCAGCCAGAGGACGGCCGGAGAGGCCTGGCCCACCGGGCGCGCCGCGCACGCCGAGAGCACCACGAGGAGCGCGAGGCCCGGCCGCATCGGACGCACTCTAGTCAGCGGATTCCTGTCGCACGCGCGCAGGCGATCTACACTCCGGCCCTGCTCCCCAGGGGAGGTGCGCGTGGTCCGCTTCATTCCTGTCGGCATCGCCTGCCTGTCGCTGTCACTCGCGCTCGGCTGCACCGACAAGACGGAGAAGATGAAGGAGCGCCAGAAGATCCGCGACGAGGAGAAGAAGACTTTCGAGAAGCAGGCCCTCGAGGCGCAGAAGGCCGCCGCGCCGAAGGTGGACGCCGCGAAGCTGGACGCCGAGTGGGACAGCCCCGACTTCGTGAAGATTGCCAACGGCAAGAAGTGCCCGGAAGGGCTGTGGGCCCTCTTCCCGTCGACACCCGGCGAGGGGAGCGAGAAGGACGCCAACGACAAGAAGAAGCCGGAGCTGGCCGAGAAGATGCGGAAGGCCACCTACGTGGCGGTGCTGCACCACGGCCTGGGCGTCACGCTGGGGAAGTACGACAAGAAGAAGAAGGCCCTGTCCGTCACGGTCGAAGGAGTCCTCGCCTGCTTCGACGGGCTGGGGCTGCTCACCGTGGCCTTCGGAGACGGCGCGAAGCCGAAGCGCCCGCCGAAGGGAAAGGGCGCGGACGACGAGATGTCACCTCAGGCCGTGTGGGACGCGAAGCCCCTCACCTTCCAGGTGCCCTTCGAGGACCCGCTGGAGGCAAAAGTCTTCGCGCAGGGGGAAGGCCTCGGCACCGACGCGCGCATCGTCTTCACCCTCGGCAAAACGGAGGTGGACGAGATGCTCGAGAAGGTCCTGCCCAATGAAGAGGCGGGCACCAAAGGCGGCACGGTGGACTGGGGCGCCGGCCGGCTGGTGCACGCCACGGTGAAGGGCGTGCGCCTCGCCAGCGACCACGAGAAGCACCTGCTGGTGGAGTCCCGCCCGGGCAAAGACTGACGCGAGGCCTTCGTGCGCCCGCTCCACGTCGCCTTCCTCACCGCCGAGCGCTGGCCCACCCTCTATGAAGACGACCGGCTCGCCGCGGAAGAGCTCGTCAGGCGCGGCGTGACGGTCTCACCGGTGGTGTGGACGGAGACGGACGGAGCAGCGCTGGAGCGCTTCGACGCGGTGATGGAGCTGGAGGTGATGGAGCCAGAGCTCTTCTTCCGCTTCGAGTCCCGCGCGCCCGGGCGCTTCGTCGAGGCGCTGCTGGCGCGCCTCGGCAGGTGAGCGACGGGGGCTTTCCGCTACATGTACCCCCCGCGACGCAGCGTCTCGAGCCCGCCACCATCCTCCACGTCCTGGGCGCGGCCGCTCCGTTCCGCGATGCCCTTGAGCGCGCCTTCCCGCAACTCGACGACGATGTCTGCTGGCGACTTCGCGGTCGACGCGATGGGCGCGGTGCAGGGCGCACAGCCCAGCGACCGGTAACGCTGCCCGCGCCCCTGGTCGTAATACAGCGACACGGTGGGGATGCCCTCGCGCGCGATGTACTCCCAGACATTCAACTCGGTCCATTCCAGCAGCGGGTGGATGCGGACGTGGGTGCCCGGGGCGAACTCCGTCTTGAACTGCCGCCACAACTCCGGGGGCTGCTCCGCGACGTCCCACGTATTGCGCTCGTCGCGCGCCGAGAAGACGCGCTCCTTCGAGCGGCTGCCTTCTTCGTCCGCGCGCGCGCCGACGATGACGCCGGTGAACGCCTCGCGAGACACGTCTTCCTTCCAGTCGCGCGTCGCCACGTCGAAGCGGCGGCGCGGGCCCTCTCCCGACAGCGTGCGGGTCAACGCGTCCGTCTTCAGCAGCCGGCAGCACGTCAGCCGGTCGACCGCACCGGAGGGGAAGGTGCGCCGGGCGTCGAGCGCCTCGCGGTTTTCGCCGGCCAGCAGGGTGAGGCCCCACTCGGCGGCGACGCGGTCGCGCCAGGCAAGCATCTCGGGAATCTTGAAGCTGGTGTCCACGTGCACCAGCGGGAAGGGCACGTGGCCAAAGAAGGCCTTGCGGGCCAGCCACAACATCACCGTGCTGTCCTTCCCGATGGACCACAGCATGCAGAGCTGCCGGAAGTTGGCGTACGCCTCCCGCAGCACATGGATGGCGCGGCTCTCCAGGGCGTCCAGCGTCTTCACGTCATTTCCCCCAGGAGCGCCAGCACCGCGGCGGCGGCGTCCTCGACGGTGCCCTTCGAGGTGTCGAGGACCAAGTCCGGCGCGGGGGGCGCTTCGTAGGGGTCGCTGACGCCGGTGAAGTGCGTCACTACTCCCGCGCGCGCCTTCGCGTAGAGGCCCTTTGGATCTCGTCGCTCACACTCCTCCAGCGGCGTGGCCACGTGCACCTCGAAGAAGCGCGCACACAGCGAGCGCACGAAGCGGCGACTGTCCTCGTACGGAGAGACGAGCGAGGCCACCACCGTCACGCCGTGTGCCTCCAGCCGGCTGGCGAGGTGTCCCACCCGGCGAACGTGGGCGTCCCGTTCCTCCCGCGTAAAGCCGGCGCCGGGGACGAGGGTGCGCAGCGCATCGCCGTCGAGGTGCTCGACGCGGCGTCCACGCGCCTGCAGGTGCGCCACCACCGCCTTCGCCACCGTGGACTTGCCGCTGCCGGGAAGGCCGGTGAGCCACACGACGCGGCCCGGCGGAGCTGCCGGACCTGCGCTGGGCGCGGCCTCGGCGTCGGCCCTTCCGAACTTTGCCGGCGGCGGCGAGCAAGCCGGCTCGGCAGTCGTCGCGGACGCGTGAGGCACTCCGGCGTCCCGACTGGATTTCATCGTCCCTCCTGCCGCGGACTTCACCTGCCCTTCCAGCGTCGCCCGCGCGCGGAGCGCACCAGCGTCCTCCTGGTCCGTCGTCCTCCCGCCCACCAGCGACGCCGCCTCCCCACCGGGAGCGCCGCGCGCAGGAAGGAGCAACCCCGCGTCCTCCAGCCTGCGTTCGAGGGTCGCGACGTGGGCTTCCCGTCCCGCCCGGGGAAGGAGCTGCACGTCCGGCGTCGCGTCGGTGGTGACGGCGTCGCCCAGCCAGGCCACCTCCACCGGCCAGGGCGAGAGGGCGGTGCGCAGGAGTTCGACTTCAGCGCGCGTCAATTCGGCCGCCGTCACCAGGAGCAACTGTCCCGAGTCCACCAGCAGGTGCGCCACCTCCGAGAGGCGGCGCAGGTGCTCAAGGCGGTGGCTGGGGTCTCTGGGGAGGTCCGCGTCCACCCCGTAGAGGACGTTGGCGATGCCGAGGAAGTACGCCGCGTGGCCGCGGGCGAAGAGGCGGGCCTCCAGCGCGCGCGCGAGGGCCTTCCGGTCATGCGGTGGCGGCCCGGTGAGGACGAGGGCGCCCGGCCGTTGGTGGGTGCGCAACGTCCGCGCCTCGAGGGAGATGGCGCTGGGTTCCCACTTCTGGTTGCGGCGCCACACCGCCTCGCGTGCCTGCGCCTGGGAGTCGTCGAGGGCCTCTCGGAGGAGCCCTCCTCCCCGCACGTCGAAGTCTTCCACCAGGACGAAGCGGGCGGTGTCAGGCAGCGCGGTATCGACGTCGGAGGCGATGGCGCGCTCGAGGTGGAAGGTGCAGTCGGCCACTTCGCCGCGCTCCACCTGCGCGCGCTCCTTCACCGAGAGGTCGCCCGTCTCCACCACGCGGTGCACGCGCTCCAGCTTCGCGCCGACGCGCGTCGTGCCTACCCGGAGGTGCAGCGCACTCTCCTTCGTCAGCGGCCGCGGCCCCAGCCACAGCGTCGTGCCCCGCACCCGGGCCGTCACCTTTGGCGCAGCCTCCCCCGCCTTCGTCACCAACTCTCCGCGCGGCACGTACACGGGCTGCGCGAGGGTGAAGCCGGTGGCCTGGCCGGCCTCCACCTGCGCTGGGGCGGCGCCGGGGAAGGCCTCGAGGGAGGCGACGCGCGCACGCTTGCCGGAAGGAAAGAAGACGACGTCGTCCCCCGCGGCGAGGCGGCCGGACTCCACGGTGCCAGCGACGATGCGGCGGTCATCTCCGGCCTCGGTGAAGCGGTAGACGTCCTGCACCCAGAGGCGGAGCGGGGCGTCCACCGGGCGGGTCGGCGTGCGAAAGGCGTCCAACGCAGCCAGCACGGTGGGCCCGTCGTACCAGGGCATGTCGGCGCTGCGCGCGGCCAGGTTGTCGCCGTCGCGGCCGCTGACGGGGATGACGGCGCGAGGCGTGAAGCCGGCGCTCTCGCAGAAGGCCCGTACCTCGCGCGCCAGCCGGGCGAAGACGGCTTCGTCGCGGCCGACGAGGTCCATCTTGTTCACCAGCACTACCACCTGCGTCACGCCCAGAAGCGGCAGGAGGGCGGCGTGCCGGCGGGCGCTCTCCTCGAGGCCGGCGCGTGCGTCCAGCACCAGCAGCGCCGCGTCCGCCCGGGAAGCCCCCGACACCAGGTTGCGGAGAAACTCGGCGTGGCCGGGTGCGTCGATGACGACGTACTCGCGACGCGCGGACTGGAAGAAGACGCGCGCCGCGTCGATGGTGATGCCCTGTGCGCGCTCGTCCTTCAGCGCGTCGAGGAGAAAGGCCCACTCGAAGGGGCGGGCGAGCCGCTGACACTCGGCCTGCACTTGCTCGACGCGACCCTTCGGCAGCACGCCGGTGCGCGCAAGCAGGTGCCCCACCACGGTGGACTTGCCGTGGTCGACGTGGCCGGCGACGACGACCGCCAGCCGCTCGAGGCCTGCGCCGCGCGACATGGCGCCGACGTTACCTGCGCTCGTGGTCCGGGCCCACGCCAACCGCGCCGGCGTCTGGGCGTCGGGTAGCGCCCCTCCGTGTCGGTGGGCCGGGCGCACTTCAACTTGTAAGGCCGCGCCTCTGGCGCTCGGGTGTCCCGTAGGAGCGCTCCCTGTCGGTGGGCCGGGCGCACTTCAACCTGTGCGGCCGCGCCTTTGGCGCCTGGGCGTCCCGTAGGCGCGCTCCCTGTCGGTGGGCCGGGCGCACTTCAAGTTGTAAGGCCGCGCCTCTGGCGCGTGGGCGTTCTGGAGCGCCCCACCCCTGTCGGTTGGTGGGCCGGGCGCGCCCGGCTTTCGCCTGGCCGCACACTCGGCAAGCTGCGGCCACGTGGAGACCGCTGACCCTCAGCAGCCCGCGATGGCCTCGCCACCGCGTGGGTCCGCACCAACAAGCCCGACTCCCGCCGTGTTTCTCGTGGGCGGTGGCCGACGGCACCGTCACCCGCGCTGAAAGGGCCTTCGCGCGCGGCGCCACCACCCGGTCCTCAAACTCGAGCAGCGGGACTCATCGAGGCCGGGCGGCAGCGCTCTCCGGCTCGCGTTCAAGGCGTCGCGCCCGTCTCCTTCGCCAGCGACTCCAGCGCCTCGGTGTACGGGTGGGCGCGGCGCTCGGCGAAGCCGTCGATGACGAAGCCCAGCGCGCCCACCAGCACCAGGGCCGGTCCCACTCCCCGCGCCCAGTCCGCCTGAGTCACGAAGCGCAGGAGGAGGCCGAGGAGAATGAGGATGCCGTAGGCGCGCACGTAAACGGGCCAGTTGGCGTTCACCTTGCGCATGCGAGGCAACTCCTTCTGCACCATCGCCCGCGGCGACGCCGCGTACTCCGCCTCCAGCGTCGCCACCTGCTTCGGCGTGCGCAGCCCCACCACCAGCCCCACCGTGAGCATGAAGAGGCCGAAGACGAAGAGGGGAATCGCCATGCCCAGGGCGAAGCCCCCGCGCTCGACGCGCAAGGCCACCACCGCCAGCCCCAGCAGCGCCACGCCCGTGGGGACGATGAAGTACAGCGCTTCGGCGCGCTCGCCGCGGAAGTAGTCCTGCAGGTGCTGAAGGAATGGGGCCATGGCGGGTGTCCAGGGAGGCGGGGTGGCGACTCCATAACGCGCCGGGCCGGCCGCACCCGGGATTGACGCGGGTCGGGACATTGGTTTACTGGTTAAACCAATGATGCCCGCCGCCCTGCCCCTCCGAATCGCCCGTCCCGTGGACGCCGTCGTCGAGCGGCTGCGGCGCGACATCCTCGACGGCCGGTACCCCGCACAGGAGTACCTGCCGCCCGAGCGGACGCTGGCGGAGGAACTGGGGGTGAGTCGCCTCACGCTGCGCGCGGCCCTGGCGAAGCTGGAGTCGGAGGGGCTGGTGCGGGCGCGGCAGGGCGACGGGGTGCGGGTGTTGGACCTGGGCGCGCACGCCACCGTCGCGGTGTTGGCGCACATGGACCTCGCGCGGCGTCCCGAGGTGGTGCGCTCCTTCCTCGAGCTGCGCCGCGCAGTGGCGGCCGAGGCGGTGGCGCTGGCCTGCGAGCGCGCGTCGGCCGCGGCCATCGATGCCCTCGAGGCGCTGGCCGAGGCGCAGGCACGGGAGACGGACGAGGAGGCCTATGCGCGGCGCGACGTCGAGTTTGCGCGCGAGGTGCTGCGCGCGTCGGAGTCCTTCGCCACGCTGCTGGTCTTCAACGCGCTGGTGCCCGTCTACGAAGCGCACCCCGAGCTCGCCCGGGCGCTCATCCGGGACCGCGCCCGCTCGCTGGCCGGGTACGCGGCGACAGTCGCGCTCTTGCGCGCGAGGGACGCGGACAACGCGCGCGTCCTGGTGCGGCAAGCGCTGGAGGCGGTGGACGCGGAGGTGTTGGCCCAGTTCGCGCCTGTGCCCACCCGGAAGGCGAAGGGCCGAGCCGCCGAGCCGATGACGAAGCGAGGAGGTCGTCGATGAGTCTCGTCGAGACGTTGCGCCGCGAGTCGCACGCGGAGTTACGGCAGCGCATCCTCAACGGCTACCCGGTGAGTCCGGCGGCGCTGGAGGGCTGGGCGTACCGCGGCACGAGCCTCGGGCTCCCGCGCCTCATCGAGCGGCTCACCTGGAAGACGTTCCAGAAGACCTTCTTCCGCCAGCCGGACACGGGGCGCCTGGTGGGGTGGAACGTGCGGCTCGAGCAGGACGGGGTGGACGCGCCCAGTCGCCCGCTTCGCCGCGGCGGCGTGCCGGTGACGACGTGGCACTATGAAGTCATCTCGCCTGAAGGGGTGGCGATGCCGCGCGGCTTCGACCGCGGACTCATCATCGACTACGGGCGGGCGCGCAATCCGCTGCTGGACACCATTCGCTTCGCGAAGGACCCGCTGGTGGCGGTCGAGCCCGGCAACGCCGACGTGCTGCTGGGCGTGACGTACCTCACGCTGGGCCGCTTCTGTGTGGAGACGCCGACGTATTTTCTCCTCGAGCGCGAGCACCGCCTCGACTTCATCCCGAACGCCGCGCTGGCCGCTCCGTCGGGCGGGAAGGCCGGCCTCCTGTCCTTCGAGCGCGCGTGGGCCGAGCTCCTCTTCGACGCCATCCTGCCGGTGGAGCCATCGGCCGCGCGGCGCGCCGACTTCTGGCGACTCCTCGAGGGGAGGACGCCGCCGTACTTCACGCCGGGGCTGCGGGTGATGGTGCACACCCTCACCTTCGTCCCGCTGACGCTGGCGGGCTTCAGGAAGCCCTTCTTCGCGCTCTCCGCGGACGCGCGCGTCTCGTGTGTGGAGCGCCTCTCGCGGGACTCTCGCCAGTCGGTGCGGCAGATGCTGTCGACGATGAAGCTGCTCGCCTGCTTCGCGGCCTTCGAGGACCCGGCGCTGCGGAGGCGGCTGGGCGCGGGGCTGGAAGGAGTGCCCCGATGAGCGCCCTGGTGCACACCGACGGAAGGACTGTGCGGGCTGCGCTCCGCGACGAAGCCGACGTGGTGGTGGTGGGCAGCGGGCCAGCGGGGGCGGCGGTGGCGCGCGAGTGTGCGCGCAGCGGCGCGCGCGTCGTCGTGGTGGAAGAAGGGCACGAGGCGCGGCCCGACGACTTCCCGGAGAGCGGGCTGCAGGCGATGGCGCGCTTCTACCGGGACCTCGGCACCTCGGTGGCCTTCGGGCCCACACCCATTCCCTTTCTCCAGGGGCGGGCGGTGGGAGGCACGTCGGTGGTGAACGGCGCCATCAACTGGCGGTTGCCGCGCGACGTGTACGACGGCTGGGTGAAGGCGGACGCGGCGCTGGCGGACGCGGTGCCCTGGGAAGCGCTGGCAGCGGCGGAGACGTTGGTCGAAGCGCGGCTGGGGGTGGCGCCGACGGAGGCCGCGGTGGCGGGCCCGAAGAACCTCTTGCTGGCGAAGGGCGCGGAGGCGCTGGGGCTGGAACACCGCCCGATTCGGCGCAACGTGCAGGGGTGTGTCGGCTCGGGCCGCTGTCTCCAGGGCTGTCCGCAGGGCGCGAAGCTGTCGGTAGACAAGACGTTCCTCCGCGACGCGGTGGACGCCGGCGCGCGCATCTTCTCCGGCGTGACGGTGGAGCGGGTGAAGCTGCACCAGGGCCGCGCGGTGGGCGTGGTGGGCCGGGCCGCGGGAGGCGGCGCGGTGGAGGTGCGGGCGAAGCGGGCGGTGGTGCTGGCGGCGAGCGCGATTCAGACGCCCGTCCTGCTGCGGGCCAGCGGGCTGACGCGCGGGCCGGTGGGCGACGGCTTGATGGCGCACCCGGGCGTGTCGGTGACGGGCCTCTTCGACGAGCTGGTGCGCAACCACCGGGGCGCGACGCAGGGGCACGAAGTCACGGGGCTGCGGCACGAGGGCATCAAGGTGGAGGCGCTGGGCTTCGACGTGTCGATTCTGGCGAGCCGGGTGCCGGGAGTCGGGCGCGACTTCGCGCGCAACCTGGAGCGCCTGTCGCACTACGCGGTGTGGGGCGCGGCGCTCAAGGCCGAGGCGCGCGGAGTGGTGCGGGGCGTGGGGGGCCGTGCGTGGGTGCGTTACGCGTTGACGCGAGACGACGTGAAGAAGGCGCGGCGCGCGACGGGCCTGCTGGCAGAGCTCTTCCTGGCGGCGGGTGCGAAGGAGGTCTACCCGGGGCTGCACGGAATCCCCGAGGTCATCCGGACTCCGGCCGAAGCCGCCGCCATCGAAGCGGAGGGGCCGCTGGAGGCGGGGGCGTACGCGATGTCGATGACGCACCTCTTCGGGACGGCGCGCATGGGGAGTGACGACGCGGCGACGGTGGTGGGCCTCGACTTCCAGCACCGCCAAGCGCGCGGGCTGTACGTGGCGGACTCGAGCGTCTTCCCCAGCAACACGGGAGTGAACCCGCAAATCGCCATCATGTCCCTGGCGCACGTCTGTGCACGTGGGCTGATGGGTGAGGCGGTGCGGGCCGCGGCCTGACGTCTCGCGCGCCCACGACGCACTACTTCCGGCTCGGCGCCTTCTCGACCGACAGCACCACCTTGTCCAGCGGCGGGGGCGGGCCCAACCACCGCACCCAGGGCAGACGGTACTGCGGCGCGTCCTCCACCTCATGCAGCAGGTCCCCCGCCGGCACCTCGAATCGCCCGACGGTGCGCGGGTAGTCCGCGATTGACCACAGGGCGATTCCTTCGTCCGCGTCAATGTCTCCAGCGCACACCAGCACCACGCCCGCGTCCGAGCGGCCCGGTACGGCGCCAGAGGGCAACGGGAAGGGGCCAGTCCACACGGTGCGCGGCGCGTACTTCGTCGTGTCCGGAGGGAAGTAGTCGCCGCCATCGGCCCGCACCTCGGGACCGGCGAAGTAGCCGTAGCGGGAACGGCCGACCTTCAGCGGTGGGAAAGCGAGCGGCGCACCGGCGTCCAGCCGGTGGACGTCGTTGAGGAGTTGTTCGAGGACCACCTCACACTGGGCTTCCTTCGCGCGCACCGAGAAGGTTGCGAAGCCGAACCACACCCAATCCACCGCGAGCGCCAGCAGCGACAGCGTGATGAGGGCGACGGCGATCGTCACCCGCTTGAGAGGGCTCATCATGTGGATCGCGCCTCCGGGAGAAGGAAGGGCAAACGGGAGGACTGCCGGGTGGACAGCGCAGCGGAGCGCGACTCCTCGCGGAGAGAAGCACGCGACAGTGCACCGTCCGTGCGTGTCGGTGACCGCGGGGCGTCGGCCGGCACCTCGCCTCGGGAGTGGAGGATGATGACGTCACCCGGCACCACCTCGCGCGGGCACCTTCACTTCCGCCCCGTCCACGCAGCACGCTGGCGTTGGGCGCGGCCAGTTTGCGCAGCGAGTCGAAGGCCTTCTCGGCGGCAGCGGCAGCCCGACGCGCCTCAACCGAGAGGGACGCACGAGGCCCGCCGGAGAGCCGAGGCCGCCCGCCAAAGGGCAAAGAAGCCACTCCTCAGCACCTTCGCCGCCGCGTGCGGCGCAGCAGGCCCAGCAGCACGCCGAGTGCAACCATCCCCTCGCCGCCGCCCGCGCAGCTGCACCCTCCGCCGCCACTCCCGCCACCCGCGCCACCGCCGACGCCGGCGTCGACGCCTGCGCCACCGCCGCCACCGCCGGAACCTCCACCGCCCCCTCCACCTCCACTGCCGCCTCCGCTGGACGACGGCGTCACCGTCAACGTGAACGTCGCCGGCGCTGAATCCACCGTCCCGTCATTCGCCACGAAGGTGAAGGAGTCCGCCCCGGTGTAGCCGGCCTCCGACGTGTACGTCGCCGTCGAGCCAGACACCGACACCGTCCCGTGGCCCGGCTGCGTCTGCACCGCGAAGGACAACCCGTCGCCATCGATGTCGACGCCGCGCAGCGTCAGCCCCATCGACACGCCCTGCACCACCGTCGCCACGCCCGGCGTCGCGGTGGGCGCGTCATTCACGGGCCGCACGCCCACCGTCACCGTCGCGGGCGCGGAGTCCAGAATCCCGTCATGGGCGACGAAGGTGAACGTCGCCAGGCCGTTGAAGTCGGGCGTCGGCGTGAAGGTGACGGTCGGCGGCGTGCCGCTGAGCGCTCCATTCATCGGCTGCGTCACCACGCGGAAGCTGAGCGCATCTCCGTCCGCGTCCGTCCCGGCGAGGGTGATGGCCAGGCTCATGTCCTCGTCCACCATCACATTCTGCGCCGTCGCCACGGGCGCTTCCCCGCGCGTCACCGGCCGGGCGAATACCCGGTACGCCTGCGCGGCGGCGCTGGTGTCGAAGCCCTGCCACAGCACGAGGCACTGCCGAGTCCCGTCGCAGGCCACCGCGACGGCGCGCTCCTGCGAGGTGGATGACGAGACGGACAGCGGCGGGGTGTCCAACACCACGCCGGCCGGGCTGACGCGCGTGGCGGTGACGTCGCTCTGCGTGGAGAGCCCCTGCCCCATCACCACCAGCGCGTTGGCGCCGTCCCAGGCCACGTCCGTTTCGAACGCCGCCGTCGACCCGCTGAGTACCACCCCCGTGCCGTCCAGCACCGTCCCCGAGGAAGTGACGCGCGTCGCGTACGCCGCGGGCGTTCCGCTTCGGGAGTCCGTCCAGGTGAGGAGCAGGTCGCCGTTGCCCAGGCGGGCGAGGGCAGGAAGTTGCTGGACCCCGCTGGCCGTCACCAGCGGCAGCCCCGTCGCGTCCAGCACCGCGCCCGCCGTCGTCACCCGCGCGCCGAAGAGGTCCTCTGCCCCCACCCCGGCGCGTTGGTCCGTCCACACCACCAGCGAGTTGGCGCCATCGAAGGCGACGTCGGGCCAGAACTGCCCACCCGTGGCCGCGGAGATGGCCACGCCCGTCGAGTCCAGCACCGCGCCTGCGCCGCTGACGCGCGCCCCGTAGATGTCGCCCTCCGTCGCCCCGGCCCGCCTGTCCGTCCACACCACCAGCCACTGCATGCCGTCGAAGCCCACCGCGGGGCCCAGTTGGGCGCCGGCCGCCTGCGACACCGTCAGCGGCGTGGCGTCCAGCACGACTCCGGCAGGACTCACCCGCGCCGCGAAGATGTCGGAGTCGGACGACGTGTCTCCCTCCTCCCACACCACGAGGAAGTTGGCGCCGTCCCAGGCGACGTCGGGCGAGTTCTGCCGAGACGTCGCCGTCGCTACGGCGATGCCCGCGGGGTCCAACACCGTGCCCGCGCGACTCACCCGCGTCGCGTAGAGGTCGAGGTCCACGCCACTTCGGTAGTCCGCCCACACCACCAGTGCGTCCGGGCCGCCCCAGGCCACCGCGGGCAGCTGCTGGTGGTTGGCGGACTGCGAGGCGACGACAGGCGTGCCCAGCGGCATCAGCGACGGCGTCACGCGCAGCGCCCTCACCTGCGAGACAGCCTGCCCCGACGCGTTCCACGCCATCAGCGCGTTGGTGCTGCTGTAGGCGAGCGCGACGCCGCTGGTGCCGGCCGTGTCCGGCGCGAGGGCCACACCCGGGCTGTCCAGCACGGCCCCCGTGGAGTTGATGCGCGCGCCGCGAAGCTGGCCACCGGCGACGTCGCGCCACACCAGCACCGCGTTGGTGGCGCTCGACGCGAGGGAAGGGCGGGTCTGCTCTCCCGCGCCCACCCCGACGCCGATGCCGGTGGCGTCGAGGGCGACGCCGGCGCTGGACACCCGCGATGCGTACACGTCCGCGTTTCCATTGCGCTCGTCTCGCCATGCCACCACGAAGGCGCTGCCCGCGAAGGTGGCGGCGGGCTCGGTCTGCGCGCCCGCGCCCATCGACACGGCGATGCCCGCCCCATCGAGGACGGCCCCGGCGGGGTCGACGCGCGTGGCGTAGATGTCTGCGTTGCCGTTTCGGCGGTCGTCCCACGCCACCAGCACGTTGGTGCCGTCCCAGGCCACCGCGGGCAGGCGCTCGTCCGTCGGGTTGGTGGCGATGGGGATGCCCGTCGGGTCCTGGACGCCGCCGGAGCCGCTGACGCGCGTGCCGTAGATGTCAGAGGCGCCGAGGCCGAGCCGGAAGTCCTCCCAGGCGATGAAGGCGCCGGTGCCGCGGGTGAAGACGTCGGGGCGGCGCTGGGCACCCATCGCGGTGCTGACCTGGATGCCCTGGGGCTCTCGCACCGCGCCGCCCGATGAGACGCGCGCGGCGTAGATGTCGAGGTCCGTCCCCCGCGCGTCTTCCCACACCACCAGGAAGTTGGCGCCGTCCCAGGCGACGCGGGGCTCGCTCTGCGCGCCCGGCGCCGTGGAGATGGCGATGCCCGCGGGGTCCATCGGCGCGCCGCCCGCCGTCAGCCGCATGCCGTAGATGTCCGTCGAGAGGTTCGTGCGGTCGTCGTGCCAGACGACGAGGAAGTTGGACCCGTCCGACGCGACGTCCGGCGCGCTCACGCCGGCGTAGACCGGGCTCGGCACCGGCGTGCCCATGGAGAGCTCCGGGCCGATGACGGGGTCGAGGACGGCGGGGAAAGCCGAGGCGTCGAGCAATTCCTCAGGCACCGACAGGTGAATGGCGCCGTCTTCGAAGCGCGCAGGAATCGCCGTCCGCCGGCCGGCCGCGTCGACCCAGGTGCCGTGGCCATAGGAGACAGCCAGGGCGCCCGCCGCGAAGTGAAGACCTCCCTCCGTCTCGCCGAGGAAGGCCCCGCGCACCACCGGGACGACGACGTCCAGCGCGCCCGTGCCCTGCGGCGGGTCCTCGAAGCGCCACGTCTGCTCGACGCCCGCTTCGCCGCTGTGCAGCGCCTCCAGCACGCCGGGGTGGGCGAGCCACAGTCCGCCGGTGGGAGAGCCCGTGATGCGCAGGGGCCCTCCCGAAAACTCGACGCCGCCACGGGACAGCCGGGACTCGCCGAGCTCCAGGGCGTCGCCCTCCACGCCTCCTGCGCGCGGCACGAAGCGCAGGTGGCTGCCCTCGAGGTGCGCCTCGAAGGTGGCGTGCGACGAGGCATGGCCGGCGCCGTCAGCGCGCCACGCGAAGTGCACCTGGCGCATGACCGCCGAGAAGTCGATGGCGGGCGCGGCGGGAGGGACGACGGGAGGAGCCGGTGTCGGCGAGAAGGACAGCGTCGTCGCGGCCAGGAGCAAGAGGGCACGCAGGGCAGCAGGGAGAAGTCGAAGCGGCATGAAGTCCTCCGGAGCGGTGGACCCAAGCACCAAACGCCAGAGGCGTCACGCCGCGCGAACCAGCGGAAATGACGAACTCCGCGGGCTCCTCCTCCGGCCTTCCTGCGGGGTCCTCAGAGCACCCTGCACCGCTTTCTGCCGGACCTCGGAGCACCCTGCGCCTCCCTTCCTGCGGGCTCCTCAGAGCACCCTGCGCCACCCTTCCTGCGGGCTCCTCAGAGCACCCTGCGCAGCTTTCTGCCGGGACCTCGGAGCACCCTGCGCCGCCCTTCCTGCGGGCTCCTCAGAGCACCCTGCGCCGCTTTCTGCCGGGACCTCGGAGCACCCTGCGCC
>JBFMHF010000109.1:0-25302 GCA_040752975.1 Myxococcota bacterium | reverse complement strand
CGAGCGGTGAAGCCCTGGAGCATGGCGTCGACAGGCGCGTGATCGACGGCGTGAAGGTCCAGCTCACCACGCCCGCAAAGACGGTCGCCGACTGCTTTCGCTTCCGCCGGCACGTCGGGCTCGAGGTCGCGCTCGCGGCGCTCAAGGACTACCTCCGGAAGCGAAAAGGAAGCATCGACGCGCTCGTCGAGGCCGCCCGCGCCGATCGCATCTACGCGTTCATGCGGCCCTACCTGGAAGCGCTCGCGTGACGAAGGGCTCGCTCAAGGACACCGGCGCGTCGGTGCGCGCACGCCTTGCGCGCCTGGCGCGCGAGCGGGGCGAGGATTTTCAGCTCGTCCTCACCCGCTACGCGAACGAAAGGCTGCTCTTCCGGCTCGCGTCGTCGAGGCACGGGCAGCGCTTCGTCCTGAAGGGCGCGGCGCTGTTCACGCTCTGGACCGGCAAGCCGCATCGAGCGACCCGCGACCTCGACCTGCTCGGCTTCGGCGACCCGGGCGTCGACCACGTGCGCGAAGTCTTCGCCGAGGTGCTCGCGCTCGACGTGGCCGACGACGGCGTGCGCTTTGATCTGGAGTCCCTCGCAGTCGGGCTCATCCGCGAGGAGCAGGAGTACGGCGGCGTGCGCGTCGAGTTCATCGCCCGCGTGGCGAACGCGCAGGTGCGCCTTCAGGTCGACGTCGGCTTCGGTGACGCGATCACGGCCGAGGCAAGCGTCGTCGAGTTCCCGCCGCTGCTCGACTTCCAGGCGCCGCGTCTGCGCGCCTACCCGCGAGAGACCGTGGTCGCCGAGAAGCTCGAGGCGATTGTGCAGTTCGGCATGGCCAACAGTCGGATGAAGGACTTCTACGACGTCGCCGTGCTCGCGCGGGACTTCGACTTCGACGGCGCGCTGCTCACCCGCGCGATCAGCGCGACCTTCGAGCGGCGGAAGACACCGCTGCCGACGACCACGCCGGTCGCGCTCACGGCGGCATTCGCCGAGGACCAGACGAAGAAGACGCAGTGGTCCGGCTTCGTGCGCAAGGCAGGCGTCCACGATGCCGGCACCCTCGCCGAGACGATCGCGGCGGTGCGAGCGTTCGTCGAGGCGCCGCTCGCGGCGGCGGCGAATGGCCCCCCCGCGCCAGGCAGGTGGCGAGCGGGCGGGGCGTGGGGGTGAGCGGAGCGAGCAAGGCATGTTGTTGCGGTGGATCCTCGTGGTGACGCTGGTGTGGGTGCTGGGCGTCGTCGACTTCCAATCCAGTCGATTGTCGGCGGTGCGGCCGACGGGCGCGGCCATCGTCAGCGCGCTGGAGAGAGTCTTCCGCGTCGAGGGCACGCCGGGCGTCATCGTCACCGACAACGGCGGGCAGTTCCTCTCGGCGGACTTCCGCGAGGGCCTCCGCCGCGCGGGCGTGAAGCACCGGCGCATCCGCCCCGGCCACCCGTGGACCAACGGGCGCGTCGAGCGGCTCTTCCGCACCTTCAAGGAGCTGCAGCGCTTCTACGCGCCCGTCCTCGTGTCCCTCGCGCACCTCGAGGCCGTGTGCCGCGACTTCTCCGTCTTCTACAACCACTGCCGCCCGCACACGTCCTTCGAGGGCCGCACGCCGGCGGAGGTGGACCGCGGCCTCGCGCATCAACCCGTCCTCGGCCGGGCCGTGCTCTTCGACGGGCAGCTGTACGCGTACCGCTTCACGTAGCGGCGGTCGCGCTCGCTCTTTGACAGCCTCGCGCGGTGGGACGCGCAGTCGCGCGGGCGGGCAGTTGCGCGCTCCGCAGGCTCACCTCCGCTCGGGACGTCCCGCAGAACGGCCGCCGTGGCCTCGCGACAGCGCGTTTCCGTTTGCTCGATCACTACATCAGACCTCACTTCTCAACACCCTGTTTGGTGGGAAGACCACCGTGGGGTTTTGACCCAGTCGTTCGAGAGAGTCCGATTACCTGGTCCGGGCGTCTTGTTTCGCCACGGCTGGCCACGCGGCAGCAGCCCGGGACTCGGGCCAGCAAGCGACGGCCTGGAACCGGGGAACGGCATCAGTGCCAGTCGACCCGAGCGTCCTATGGGCAGGGGGGGACTCGAACCCCCACTCCTTTGGGGAACCAGATCCTAAGTCTGGCGCGGCTACCAGTTACGCCACCTGCCCGTCGGCGATACGTACCACCGTTTCCAGGTCCTGCAGCCTCTCCTGGTGGACGGTCATCGGTCGCACAGTGGGACTCCCTTTCAACGGGCTGAGCAACTCCGCCGACGCCCACGAAGCAGGCCGAGCGGCTGGCCTCCGGACCCAAGAAAAACGGCCGGCGCTCGCTGCGAGCCACCGGCCGTCGTTCCACTGTGAGAGCGGAAGGAATCGAACCTTCAACCTATGGATTAAGAGTCCATTGCTCTGCCAATTGAGCTACGCTCCCTTGCGTTTTGGCGCGGCGCGTATACGGACGAACGCGCGCACCTGTCAACTCCGTTGTGCCCCTGTCTGCGGCGCCTTCCGGGTGAGCAGCCACACGCCCACCACGAAGAGCCCCACCACCACGTACTGCCCCGGCGTCAGCCCCGCGTAGCGACGGTCCACGAAGGACAGGTCTGACGCCCGCAGGAAGTCGAAGGCGAACCGCACCGGCGCGTACAACACCGCGAGCCACCCCATCAGCCTCCCCGGTCCGGGCTTCTTTCGGTCCAGCGCGAAGAGCACCGCCGCGATCACCAGAAGCCACAGCGCGTCGTAGAGGCCCAGGTCGTGCCGGGGCCCTCCGTACGGCACCACCGGGAAGTCCACCGCCAGCGGGAACTCGGTCCGCACGCCCGGGTGATCGTGCACCAGGAAGCACCCCACCCGCGCGATCGCCCAGCCCGGCGCCGTCCCCAGCGCGAGCGGGTTCAAGTACGGCGTCACCTCGAGCCCCGCCCGCCGGAAGTAGAAGAACAGCCCCCCCAGGGCCCCCAGCACGCCGCCCGTCGAGGACAGCCCGTCCCAGATCCGCAGGACACTCCAGGGATCCTGACGGAGCAGCTCCGGGTGGTAGAGGAACACGTGCATCGCGTGCGCTCCGACCAGGCCACAGCCGACCAGCCACGGGATCACCCCCCGCAGCGGCGCCAGGTCCAGCCGATCGCGCTTCGCCATGCGCTCGGCCACCAGCGCCCCCACCACCACGCCCACCGTCGACAGCACCCCGAAGACGTCGATCTTCTGCCCGAGGGGCAGGTGCAGCGCCGGCGGCTCGAAGTACGGAATCACGGGGCGGTGAACCCGAGGCTCACGGGGTTAGTCCCGCGCGCCCCTTTTGACCGCGGGTGAGTGCGCGCCCAGAGGGATTCGAACCCCCGACCCTCGGCTTCGAAGGCCGATGCTCTATCCAGCTGAGCTATAGGCGCAGGTCCAACGTGCTGCGTGGGCGACCTACCGGGATCGAACCGGTAACCTCAGGAGTCACAATCCTGCGCTCTGACCAATTGAGCTAAGATCGCCGTATTCCGGCTCGAAAAACGCGGCCGTCGAGTACCCGACCGCCCTGTCCCCGTCAACGACGGACAGGCCTTGCGATGCGCGCCCGGCGGGACTCGAACCCACGACCCTCGGCTTAGAAGGCCGATGCTCTATCCAGCTGAGCTACGGGCGCCTATTCCATTGTCGGGGCGGCCGGATTCGAACCGACGACCTTCTGCGCCCAAGGCAGACGCGCTACCAGACTGCGCTACGCCCCGATTCTCCCAAAACCCGGGGCCTTTTGACCCACGCGGCCGGGACGTGCAAGCGCCACGTCCGCTGACGGACTCCTGTCAGGGCGCGACGGGGGTGTCAGAGCACCCTGCAACCGCCCGGGCAAATCCCTTGATATTCCGCAACCCTTTGACCGGGCGCGGAACCTGCTGGCAAGGTACGCTCCCTCTCGATGCGGTCGCCCCTCCACCTCACGCTCGCGCTCCTCTTCGCTCTGGCGGCCTGCCGCAGCGCCCAGCCTCCCGATCCGCCGGACCCTCCGCCGCCGCCCGATCCCACCGAGTGCACCCCCCAGGTCACCCTGGGCACGCCGCTGCGGCTGCTGACGCGCGCCGAGTACAACAACACCGTGCGCGATCTCCTCGGAGCGCCCACCCAACCGGCGAACGACTTCCCGCGCGAGCCCCTCGCCCACCTCCTCGACAACGACTGGTCCCTCAACCAGGTCAGCCCGGATCACGTCTCGCGCTACCTCGAGGCCGCCGAAGCGCTGTCCGTCGACACCGTCGCCAACCGCAAGTCCCTCGTCGTGCCCTGCGGCGCCACCGACGCGGCCTGCGGGGCGCAGTTCCTCTCGTCCTTCGGGCGCAAGGCCTACCGCCGCCCCCTCACCGCGGAGGAATCGGCGGCCCTCAACACCCTCTTCACCACCACGCTCGCCGCGTCCGACTTCGACACGGCGGTGGAGTACTCGCTCCAGGTGATGCTGCAGTCGCCGCAGTTCCTCTACCGCGACGAGTCGGCCGTCGCCGTGGTGCCCGTGCCCACCGTCTCGCTGTCGGGCTACGAGCTGGCCACGCGCCTGTCCTACTTCCTGTGGGCCACCACGCCCGACGAAGAGCTGCTCGACGCCGCCGAGACGGGTGCCCTCGACACCCCCGAAGGCCTCAAGGCCCAGGCGCAGCGCATGCTCGATGATCCGCGCGCGGTCGACGGCATGGTCCGCTTCTTCTCCCTGTGGCTGAACTTCGGCGGCATCCAGACCACCGAGAAGGACCAGGGCACCTACCCCCAGTTCTCCCGGCCGCTCGCCCAGGCCTGGCGGACCTCGCTCGAGCTCTACGTGCGCGACGTGCTCACGCACGAGGGCACCCTGCCGTCGCTGCTCTCGTCCAACGTCCTGTTCACCAACGACGCGATGAACATGTACGGCCCCGCGGCGCCCAGCTCCTCCTTCGTCCGAAACGAGATGCCCGGCACCACCCGCGCCGGCCTGCTGGTGCAGCCCGCCTTCCTCGCCTTCAAGGCCATGCCCGACGGCAGCTCCCCGGTGCGCCGCGGCATCTTCGTCCTCGACCAGCTCCTGTGCGATCCACCCGCGCCGCCTCCTCCCGGCGTGCCGATCACCCCGCCCCCACCCTCCACCAGCGCCACCACCCGCGAGCGCTTCAAGAACCACAGCACGGATCCCAACTGCTACGGGTGCCACAAGTTCATCGATCCGATCGGCTTCACCTTCGAGCACTACGACGGCATGGGCCAGTGGCGTGACACGGAGAACGGCAAGGACATCGACGCCACCGGCGCCATCGTCGTCTCGCCCGAACTCAGCCTGGTCGGCCCGCTGGCGGACGTGAACGAGCTCGCGGCGCGCCTCTCGAAGAGCCCCCGGGTGCACGGCTGCGTGTCGAAGGAGGTCTACCGCTACGCGCTTGGCCGGCACCTCACCGAGGCCGACGAGTGCACCGCCACGCGGCTCGCCGACCGCTTCTTCAAGTCGGGCGGCGACTTCCGCGATCTCTTCCTCGCCATCGTCGAGTCCGACGCCTTCCGGAGCAACGCGAACCCGGAGATGACGCCATGAAGCTGTCCCGCCGCCAGATCCTGCGAGGCGCGGGGGGCATCGTCGTCGGCCTGCCTGCCCTCGAGGCGCTCCTGCCCCGCACCGCCCGCGCGCAGCCCACCACGGCCCCGCGGCGCTTCATCGGCGTCTACCACCCCAACGGGGTCTACACCCCGCAGTGGTTCCCCACCGCCGGCGCCAACGAGTCCGACTTCACGCTGGGGCCCATTCACCGGCCGCTGGAGCGCTTCAAGTCCCAGCTGCTCTTCACGGGCGGCCTCGACATGTCCGTGGCCCTCACCGGCCCCGGCGAGCAGCACCAGCGCGGCGTGGGCGCCTTCCTCACCGGCCAGAAGCTCGACATGGGCAACTTCGTCGGCAACGACGGCAGCCGGGCCGGCTACGCGAAGGGCGCCTCCATCGATCAGCACCTGGTGGGCGTCATCGGCCAGGGCACCCGCGTCGGCAGCCTCCAGCTCGGCGTGCACACGTTGCTCGCCAACGTGGCGGGGGTGGTCAGCTACGCCGGCGCCAACCAGCCGCTCTTGCCGCAGAACGATCCGCGCCTCACCTTCCGCACCCTCTTCATGGACTCGGGTATGCCGCCCACCGAGCTGGACAAGGTGCGCGCGCGCCGCAAGTCGGTGCTGGACGCGGTGCAGGATCAGCTGGCCGCCCTCAAGAAGAACGTCAGCACCGCGGACAAGGCGCGGCTCGATCAACACCTGACGCTGGTGCGCGACCTCGAGAAGCGCGTCACGGCGCTGCCCACCGGCACCTGCACCAACCCGGGCGATCCCGGCGTCGTCGACTACTCCGCCGAGATGGAGATGCCCCGCGTCTCCGGCCTGCAGATCGACCTCATGCTGCTCGCCTTCCGGTGCGATCTCACCCGCGTGGCGACGCTCATGTACTCCGACGCGATGAACCACATCGCGATGCCCTTCATCTGCGACACCGCCATGCCCCCGAAGTGCGTCACCAGCGACGTCCACAACCTGACGCACTACTCCGACGGAGATCCCACCCGGGCGCTGGTGGCCCTGCGCGACACGTGGATCGCCGAGCAGGTGGCGCGGATCCTCGCCGGGCTGGAAGGCATCACCGAGGCCGACGGCTCCACCGCGCTCGCGCACTCGCTGCTCTTCTGGGGCTCAGACGTCTCGCGCGGCAACGTGCACGCCCACGACGACATGCCCTTCGTGCTGGCGGGCGGCGGCGCGGGCTTCCGCATGGGCCGCTACGTGCGCTGGCAGAGCCAATTCCACAACGACCTGCTCGTCTCGATCGTCAACGGCATGGGCGGGAACGTCACCACCTTCGGCGATCCGTCCTTCTGCCGCGGGGCGCTGGGCAACCTCACCTGAGCTAAAAAACACAGCGGCCCGGCCCCACGCGAATGTGGAACCGGGCCGTGTTTCCCGCGATCACTCGCGGCGACTCACCGCATCGATCAGGCGCCAGCGGTGCGGACGTTCTCCGCCTGCAGGCCCTTCGGGCCCTGCTTCACGTCGAACTCCACCTTCTGACCCTCCTGGAGGGTGCGGAAGCCCTGCATGTTGATCGCAGTGTGGTGGCAGAAGACGTCCGGGCCCCCATTGTCCTGCTGGATGAAACCGAAGCCCTTCGCGTCGTTGAACCACTTCACGGTACCAGTTGCCATTTGCTCTCTTGCTTTCTCAAAAACGGGCCGCGACCAATGCGGACCCGACCGCTCCCTTTCGAGGAACGGCGACCTACGAGTATCCGGTCAGTCACCCTTTGTCCAATGGTGGTGGCCTGCCCGAATGGGAAGACGGCGGAATCGCTGGGATTCAGACGTCCAGCTCCTTGACGTCCCCGGCGCGCTCCATGATGAACCGGAAGCGGGCGGACACGTCCTTGCCGAGCAGATCGTTGATGGTGCGATCGGTCTCGAGCTCGTTGTCGATCTGCACCTTCAGGGTGAGGCGCTTCCTGGGGTCGAGCGTCGTCTCCTTCAAGTCGTCGGGCGTCATCTCGCCCAGCCCCTTGAAGCGCATGATGTTGGGCCTGGCGTTGCCCTTCGCGTGCTGCTTGATGATCTCGTCCTTGTGCTGGTCGTCGAGCGCCCAGTACGTCTCCTTGCCGATGTCCACGCGGTAGAGCGGCGGCTGGGCGATGTAGACGTGCCCCGCCTGGATGAGCTGCCGCATGTGCCGGTAGAAGAAGGTGAGCAGCAGCGTGGAGATGTGCTGCCCATCGCTGTCCGCGTCCATCAGGAGGAAGATCTTCCCGTAGCGCAGGCGGGAGAGATCGAGATCCTGCCCCAGGCCGCAGCCGAGCGCGCTGGCGATGTCCTGGAGCTCCTTGTTGCTCGACACCTTGTCCGTGGAAGCCTGCTCGGCGTTCAACACCTTCCCGCGCAGAGGGAGGATCGCCTGGGTGTGGCGGTCGCGCCCCTGCTTGGCGGACCCGCCTGCGGAGTCACCCTCGACGATGAACAGCTCGCTGTCGTCGGGGTCGGTCGAGCTGCAGTCGGCCAGCTTGCCGGGGAGGTTCAGCTTGTGGCTGACGGCGCTCTTGCGGGACACGGCCTGCGAGGCCGCGCGTGACGCTTCCCGGGCCCGCGCCGCGAGGATGATGCGCGCCACCACCGCCTCGGCGATCGTCTTGTTGTCGTTGAGCCACTTCTCCACCGCGGGCCGCACCACGTTGTCCACCTGCCCCTGCACCTCAGGGTTGTTGAGGCGGTCCTTCGTCTGGCCCTGGAACTGCGGCTCCACCACGTAGGTGGACAGGATGCAGACGATGCCCTCGCGGATGTCTTCGGCGGTCAGCGACACACCCTTGGGCGTCAGGTTGTGCGTCTCGATGTAGTTGCGCACCGCCTTCACCACGCCGGACTTGAAGCCGTTCTCGTGGGTGCCGCCGTTCCGCGTGGGGATGCCGTTGACGTAGCTCTTCACGTACTCGTCGGTGGCCTCTGTCCACGCCAGCGCCAGCTCGAGCCGCACGCCGTTCTCGTGCGCCTTGTAGAAGGGCGCGGCGCCCTGCGGCACCGACGCCTTCCCGCGCTCCGCCATCAGCTTCTGGATGTACTCGGCGATGCCGCCGTCGTGCTTGAAGGTCTCTTCCTTCTTCGGCGAGGCCGTCTCGTCGGTGAAGACCACCTCCATGCCCTTGTGGAGGTAGCTCTTCGCCTCCAGCCGCTCGCGGATCAGCGTCGGGTCGAACTTCGTCTTCGCCCCGAAGATCTCCGTGTCGGGCTCGAAGGTGATGGTGGTGCCGGTGCCGCGCGCTGCGCCCACGGGCTTGAGCTTCGAGGTGGGCTTGCCGCGCGCGTAGGTCTGCTCGTGCAGCTTCCCGCCCCGCTTGATCTGAACGATCAGCTCTTCCGACAGGGCGTTCACCACCGAGCTGCCGACGCCGTGGAGGCCGCCGGAGTGGGTGTAGTTGTTCTTCTCGAACTTCCCGCCGGAGTGCAGCGTGGTGAGGATCACCTCCACCGCCGGCTTCTTGTACTTCTTCATCACGTCGATGGGGATGCCGCGGCCGTTGTCCGTCACCGTCACCCGCGTGCCGGACTTGTGCAGCGTCACCTCCACGCGCGTGGCGTGGCCGTTGATCACCTCGTCGACGGAGTTGTCGACGATCTCCCACAACAGGTGGTGGTAGCCGGTGACGTCGGTGCCCCCGATGTACATCGCCGGGCGCTTGCGGACGGGCTCGAGCCCCTCGAGGACCTGGATGTCTTGAGCGTCGTAGTTCTTCGCCATGGCGCGTGTCCTCACTTCTTCTCGGGCTTGTCCGACTTCGGCGGCTCAGGCAGGGACACCACCTCGAGCGCGCGCTTGACGACCTTCACCGTGTCCTTCTTCGACATCTCGCGGCCCTTGCCGGCGCGCGAGGTGACCTCGTACTTGCCGGGCGACAGCTTGAGCGTGCGGCCCTTCGCCGTCTCCAGCTCGAGCTCCGCGTCCTTCTTCGAGGAGCAGAGGAAGGCCATCACCTCGTCGTCGGGGCCCACCTTGATCACCGTGACGCCCTTGCCCGGGCCGGCCAGCTCGTTCACCTCGCTCACCTTGCACACCAGCGCGTTGGTCTTCTTCGTCACCACGGCGAGGAGATCGCGATCGGTGCAGGGCGCCACGCCGATCAGCTCGTCGCCGGTGCCGGGGCGGGCGTAGCGGCGGCCAGCGCGGGTCGACACTTCCTTGTGCGGCTCGAGCGCGAAGCGCAGGCCGAAGCCCTTCTTCGACACGCCCACCAGCTTCTCGGGGATCGGCAGGCGCGGGTCGAGCGACAGGGCGCCGATGACGCGCTCGTGATCGTCGAACTTGAACAGCTTCTGCACCGGATCTCCGTAGCCGGTGGACGCGGGCACGTCGTTGAAGCGCGTGACGTAGGCCGCGCCCTGGTTGGAGAAGAACACCACGTTGGACTTGAGCGAGCCGGACAGCACCGCCATCAGCTCGTCGCCCTCGCGCATGCGGGTGGTGCTCGGATCCTTCAATTCGCGCACGCGCTTCACCCAGCCGTCGCGGGTGAGCACCACGGTGGCGTCCTCGTCGGAGATGAAGGCCTCTTCGTTGTACTCGACCTCCTCCACCGGCCCGGAGATGCGGGTGCGCCGCTTGTCCTCGTAGGCCTTGCCGATCTCGGTGAGCTCCTCCTTCACGATCGCCCAGCGCGACCGGTCGCTCTTCAAGAGCTCGGAGATCCGCCTGGCCTCGGCCCGCTTCTCCTTGAGCTCCTTCTGCACCACGAGGATCTCGAGGCGGGCCAGCTTGTACAGCTTCATCTCGAGGATCGCGTCGGCCTGCAGCTCGGTCAGCTTGAAGCGGGCGATCAGCTTCTTCGCCGCGTCCTCCTTGCCCTCCGACTTGCGGATGATGCGGATCATCTCATCGAGGGCGTCGTAGACCTTCTCGAAGCCCTCGAGGATGTGCAGGCGCGCCTTGAGCTGCTCGAGCTGGAAGGTGAGCCGCTTCGTCACCACCTCGAACCGGAAGTCGAGGAAGTGGCGCAGCATCGCCTTCAGATCGAGCCGCTTGGGCGTGCCCACCTCCGGGTTGTCCGTGGGCACCAGGCACGTCAGGTTGACGTTGAAGTTCGTCTGCAGCGGGGTGTGCTTGTACAGGTACGACATGACGAGCTCGGGGTCGGAGTCGCGCTTCAACTCCATGACGATCCGCACGTCCTTGGTCGACTCGTCGCGCACGTCGGTGAGCGCCGGCAGCTTGCGCTCGGAGATGATCTCCCCGATGCGGGACACCAGCGTGGACTTGTTCACCGTGTAGGGGATGGAGGTGACGATGATGTTCTGCCCGCCGCGCGGCCGCTCCTCCAGCTTCCACTCGCCGCGCAGCCGGATCGCCCCCTGGCCGGTCTCGTAGATCTCCTTGAGCTCCTTCTTCGAGTTGAGGATCTGCCCGCCGGTGGGGAAGTCCGGGCCCTTGACGAACTTGAGCAGGTCCTTCGTCTCCAGCTTCGGCGTCTTGATGAGCTCGATGCAGGCCTCGATCAGCTCGCCGAGGTGGTGGGGCGGGATGTTGGTGGCCATGCCCACCGCGATGCCCGTGGTGCCGTTCATGAGCAGCTGCGGCACGCGCGCCGGCAGCACCGTCGGCTCCTGCTTCGTCCCGTCGTAGTTCGCGCGGAACTCGACCGTCTTCATCTGCAATTCGTTGAGCAGCTCGTCCGACAGGCGCTGGAGCCGGCACTCCGTGTAGCGCATGGCCGCCGGCGCATCCCCGTCCAGCGAGCCGAAGTTGCCGTGGCCGTCCACCAGCGGGTAGCGCAGCGAGAAGTCCTGCGCGAGCCGCACCAGCGCGTCGTAGATGGCCGTGTCGCCGTGCGGGTGGAACTGCCCCATCACCACGCCGACCACGTTCGCGCACTTGCGGTACTTCGCGTCGGCGGTGACGTTCTCGTTCCACATCCCGTAGAGGATGCGGCGCTGCACCGGCTTCAAGCCGTCGCGCACGTCCGGCAACGCGCGCGCCGTGATGACCGACAGCGCATAGTTGATGTACCGGCGCCGGGCCTCCTCCGCCAGGCTGATCGGCCGCTCGTTGCCACCCCCGCCCGACGCCGCTCCGTCGCCGCCGCCGCGCCCACCGCCCTTCCCTCCCCGCCCACCTTTGGCGCCCCTCTCCGACGCTTTCCGCCCGCCTTCGCGCTGGCGCTTGCCACCTTTTTCGTCGTCGCCCTCGCCCGCGAACATGCTCATCTGTTCAGACATGCCGGCCTTTTCCATTGGATTTCCCGACAGTTGCGTGAGTGCTACAGCTCTGTTCGCGGCACAATAACAGGTGCCGATCGCCCTTCAAGTTTCGCGCGCGGCTCAAGCCCCCGAAAGCTCTTGGAAAAGCGAGCGCTCGTCGGTCAAACGGAGGAGGTGCGGCCGAAAACGGGTGGGCTAGGCTGCCCGCCGTGCTGCCACTTGTCCTCGTCGTGTTGGCCGCGCCCGCACCGTCGAGCGCGCCTGCCAGGCCGTCTCTGCCGTCGCGCGCCGCTGTCTTCGTGGTGGGCGCCGATCGCGAGAAAGCGGCCGCCGCGGATCAACTCGAGGCGAAGCTGACGCGCGCGCTCGACGACGCGAAGGTGGAGCTGACCGATCTCGAGTCGCTCTTCCCGCTCCCCGCGGTCGACGACACCGGCGCGAAGGCCTTCGCCGAGGCGAAGAAGGGCTTTGATGACCTCGACTACGAGCCCGCGCTCGCCAACGCGCACAAGGCGCTCGAGGCCTTCACCGCCCACCCCGAGAGCGCCACGGCCGCGGAGCTGGCCGACGTGCACTTCTTCATCGGCGCCGTCTCGATGCAGTTGTCCGGCAAGGCGGCGGCGAAGAAGGCGCAGGAGTTCTTCGCGCGGGCGCTCCTCTACAACCCGGATCTCCAGTTGAACGCGGAGCTCTACGGCAACGAGGCGAAGAAGGCCTTCGAGAAGGCGAAGCAGGAGGTGAGCGGCAGGGGCATGGGTCCCCTCACCATCACGTCCACGCCGGCAGGGGCGCAAGTGCTGCTCCGCGACAAGAGCCTGGGACTGACCCCGCTGGCCGAGCCTCCGTCGGTGCTGGCCGGCCGCCACCTGGTGAAGCTGAGCCGCCCCGGCTTTGCCCCCTTCGGCGCCTTCGCAGACGTCTCTTCCGGCGGGGCCACCGTGGAAGCCACCCTGTCAGCCGCCCCCGGCTACGCAGAGGCGCGCGAGGTCGCGACCACCCTCCTCACCAACGGCGTGGGCAGCGGCAAGGTACCCCCGACGGCCAGGAAGCTCGGCGAAGTGATGAAGGCGCGCTTCCTGGTGGTGGCCGTCAAGCGGGGCGACGACTCGCCGCTCGAGGTGTGGGACGTGGAGACGGGCAACCGCCTCGGCGACGTGACGCTGAGCGACGACGCCAGCCTCGCCACCGCGGCCACCCGGGTGAAGGACTTCGTCGACCATCCGTCCCCTCTCGCACCGGTGGCGGCCACGGTGGAACAGGGCGGCGGCGACCCGGTGTACAAGAAGTGGTGGTTCTGGACTGCGGTCGGCGTGGTGGTGGTGGGCAGCGCGACGGCGGTGGGAGTGGCGGCCGCATCGTCCAAGCCCGGTTACAACGTCGTCCTCGGCACTCCGTGAGGCCCGCATGAAGTCGAACCCGCTCAAGCGCTGGCCGTACCTGGCGCTCGTCACCCTCGCCCTGGCCTCCGTGGCCCTGGGCGCGCCCCCGCCCAGGACGAAGCGCATCTCGGCGCTCGTCATCCCGATGGACAAGGGCGCCGAGCAGTCGACGCTGCGCCTCGAGGAGTACATGAACGCGGCCCTCGGCGAGTACCAGGGCTTCGAGTTGAAGACGTCCGACGACCTCTTCGGCGTGGCGACGGACGAGGACGCCGCGGCGTCGCTCAAGCGCGCCGAGCAGGGCTTCGCCGAGAGCAAGGCGTCCTTCGACAGCCGCAACTACGAGGACGCGGAACGCAAGCTGCGCGCCACCATCAAGGAGTACGGCAAGGCCGTCGCCGCGATGAAGTCGTGCGGCAGCCTCTGCGACGCGGTGGCCATGTACGCGGCCTCGCTCCAGGCCCGCGGCGAGGCAGAGGAGGCGAAGATCGCCATCCTCGATCTCCTGGCGCTCGGGCCGTCCCACGAGCTCGATCGCAAGCGCTACCCGCAGAACTTCCTCTCGCTGAAGGCCCAGGTGGCCACCGGCCGCAACGCGCAGCTCCGCGGCAACTTCACGGTGAAGTCGAAGCCGGCGGGGGCGCGCGTGTACCTGAACGGCGAGTTCCAGGGCTACACGCCCTTCACCCTGCAGACGCTCCCGGTGGGCAAGCACCTGGTGCGCGTCGAGCGCCCCGGCTTCCGGCAGTTCGGCGCGATGATCGAGGTGACGCCGGAAGATCAAGAGCTGAACCATGAGCTGATCGCCACCTCCGGCTACCAGGCCTACGACGGGCTGATGGACCGCCTGGCAGGAGAGGCGATGAAGGACAAGGGCGGCTCGACGATGAGCAGCGTGGCCACCAGCCTCAAGCTGGACCGGGCGATCGTCGGCGTGGTGCGGGAGCTGGAGGCCGGCGGGCAGTCGGAGCTGATCCTGGGGTACTTCGATCTCAAGACGGGCAAGCGGCTCGCGGTGAAGAAGGCCACCTTCCAGGGCGACGAGTACGGACAGCTCAAGGGCGAGGTGGGCCGCATGGTGACGCACCTCATCAACACCGGCGACAGCGGCGGGGGCGAGAAGGTGTCGCGCTCGGGAGATCCCCTCGACGGGCACCACGGGACCGAGGACTGGAGCGGCGAGGACAAGGGCGGGAAGAACACGAAGAAGAAGAAGAGCGCCAACGATCCCCTCGACGGGGTGAGCGGCACCGAAGACTGGTGACGGCGCGCACCGGCGGGGCTACACCGCCGGGCCATGAGCCACCGCGTCGCCGTCCTCGCCGTCGCCGTCGCCCTCACCTCCACCGCGCTCGCGCAGACCTCGGCCGTGAGCGGCAGCGATCTCTCACGCGGCACGACCCTGTTGCCCGGCTCGTCCGCCTTCGCCGACGAAGCGACCGCCACCGTGTACAACCCGGCCGGCCTCGCCCACGTGGGGGCCTTCAACGCCTGGTACATCCACGAGCGCAGCAACACGCGCAGCATGGACAACGACGCGCTCTTCTTCGCCCTGGGCGGAGGTGACGCCGCCGGCCTCGGCCTGTCCTTCGAGTGGCTGCGGCAGAGCGGCGCCGACATGCGCGCCAAGACGACGTTGTCCTTCGCCGGCGGCCCCGAGGCCCTGTCGCTGGGCGTCAACATCAACTGGTTCTTCGGCGGCCCGGTGCAGAACCTGGTGTCGGCGGACCTCGGCCTTCAGACGCGGCCCCTGCGCTGGCTGTCCCTGGGCTTCCTGGTCCGCAACGTCAACACGCCGGGCAACGGCATCAGCCGCTTCGATCGCGAGTACACGGTCGGCCTCGGCCTGCGCCCGCTCGGCGAGCGCGTGACGCTGGGCATCGACTGGATCGCCCCGGAGTCGCTCCCGCCCTCGAAGAGCCGGCTGCAGTACACGGTGCAGGCGTCGGTGGTGCGCGGCCTGCGGCTGATGGGGGGCTTGAGCCACGGCTTCGAGGGCGGCGTGCCGCTCTTCTTCCACCTCGGCCTGGGCGTCGATCTCGAGAACATCGGCTACACGCAGGGCATCGCCTTCGTGGAGAGCCAGCAGAACTGGCAGTACGCGGTGCGCTTCTCGGCCGACAAGTACCCGTCGATCGTCCCGAAGAAGTCGATCGCCGTGGTGAACCTGGGCGACATCGGCGCAGCGCCCGGCGCCACCCTGGGCTCGCTGCTGGGGATCGCGGAGGAGGATCGGTACCTCCGGCTCCTGCGCTTCTTCGAGCGCGCGGCGAAGGATCCGGAGCTGGCCGCGGTGGTGCTCAAGGTGGAGGGCGCGGGCCTGGGCCTCGCGCGGGCCGACGAGGTGCGCACCGCCATCGTCAAGCTGCGCGGCGCCGGGAAGAAGGTGTTCGCGTACGTGCTCTCGGCGACCGACGCGGACTACCTGATGATCTCCGCCTGCGACGGGATCTACGCGGCGCCCGAGGCGATGCTGCAGGTGGACGGGCTCAAGTCGAACGTCCTCTACTTCGGCGGCGCTGCGAAGAAGCTGGGCGTCACCGTCGACGTGGCGCGGGTGGGCAAGTACAAAAACTCACCGGACAGCTTCACGCGGACGGACATGTCGGCGGAGCAGCGCGAGGCGCTCAACGCGTACCTCGACACGTCGGTGAAGACGGTGGCCGAGCGCGTGCTGGCCTACCGCAAGCTGAGCCCCGAGGCGTGGCAGGCGTCGCTCGACGAAGGGCTCAAGTCCACCCGGCGCTCGAAGGAGGTGGGTCAGATCGACGGGGTGATGACACCCGATCAATTCGACGACTTCTTGAAGGAGCAGCTGCCAGGCGCGTCGGTGGCCCGCGGCTACCGCCCGTTCGACACCCGCACCGGGGAGTGGGGCACGCGCCCGGAGATCGCCATCATCCCCGTCCTGGGCAACATCACCGGTGGGCGCAACACCCCCTCGCCCTTCGGGGACTTCATCGCCGGGGCCGAGAGCTTCATCGCGGCGATCAACCGGGCGGCCGAGGATCCCAACGTGAAGGCGATCGTCCTGCGGGTGGACTCGGGCGGCGGTGACGGGCTCGCGTCCGATCTCATGTACCGCGCGGTGCTCAAGGCGCGAAAGAAGAAGCCGGTCGTCGCCTCGATGGGCGACGCGGCCGCGTCCGGCGGTTACTACGTGGCGATGGGCGCCGAGGAGATCTTCGCGTCCCCCACCACGCTGACGGGGAGCATCGGCGTCTTCTTCCTCAAGCCGGCCGTGAAGCAGCTCGCGCAGGATCTCGGCATCAACCAGGAGTCGATCTCCCGCGGGAAGCTGGCCGGCATCACCGATCTCTACGAGCCGTGGACCGACGAGCAGCGCGTGGTGGCGCAGAAGTGGGTCGACGACTTCTACGACACCTTCATCACCGAAGTGGCCTCCAGCCGGAAGCTGACGAAGGACGCGGTGCACGCCGTGGCCCAGGGCCGGGTGTGGAGCGGGGAGGCGGCGAAGGAGAAGGGCCTCGTCGATCAGCTCGGCGGGTTGATGGCGGCCGTCGCCGCGGCGAAGCAGAAGGCCGGGCTGGTGGGTGACGACGTGGACCTCACCATCTCGTCGGGGGGCCTCGACGCGCTGGGGCTGGCGATCGGCACGGTGGCGCCCGAGGCGCTCCTCCAGAAGCCCGTGACCGTCCCCAGCACCATGCCCCCGCTCGTCCAGGACCTGGCCCGGAAGCTGGGGCCGGCCTCGTGGATGGTGACCAACCCCGCCATCCAGGCCCGCCTGGAATACCTCGTGGAAATCGAGTGAGGCGGGTGGTACACCTGTCCCACCTGCTCGATCGGGTCCATGGCGGACCCCGGGCAGGTGCCAGGGCACGCGCGGCCCGGTGAAGGTCCACAAGGCCCCACCCCGCGGTCAGTCCCCTGCCCCCCAACGGAAGAAGGACGCGCCGGCGCAGCAGCCGTCGCGAGAGCGCCCATGAGCGAGCAGGACTGGCCCGATCCGCAGGATCCGACTCCCCCCGGTGGTGGTGACGAGGGCGACGACGGCGACGACGAGGGCCCGGACGACGGCCCCGACGAAGCCCCCGCGGAAGGCGCGCCGGCCGGTCAGCCGGTCGCGGGTGGTCCACCCGGCCAGCCCACGCAGGCAGCCCAGCCGGGACAGCCCGGTATGGGTGGAGGCCGCAAGCGTCGCCGTCGCCGCCGGCGCAAGGGCAGCCCCGTCTTCTTCACCGAAGACGGCCAGGCCTACCGGAAGGTGATCCAGCCCGACGGCCAGGTGGTGAACGTCTTCCTCACGCCGGCCGAGCTCGATCAACACAAGCAGCGCATCGCCCAGCAGCAGGCGCAGCAGCAGCAGCAGCAGCAGATGCGCCAGGCCCAGGCGTCCGGCCAGCCAGTGCAGATGCCGGTGCAGACGGTGGAAGGCGTGCTCGACCTCGACGTGAAGGGGCAGAACGCCGCGCTGCGCAGCCTCAAGCGCAACCTCCTGCCCGGCCCGGACGACGCGGAGATCCCCAAGAACCTGGTCCAGAAGCTGCGCCTTCGCGCAGGGCAGTACCTGGTGGCGCGCGCCCAGATGAAGGGCCTCAAGGGCACGGTCGTCAGCGTCGAGACGGTGGACGGCCAGCCCGTCGAGACGGCGACGCGCCTCCCCCACTTCGGCGATCTCACCTCGGTCGATCCAGTGGAGCGGATCAAGCTGGAGCACCAGCCGAAGGAATACGTGTCACGGGTGCTCGATCTCGTCGCGCCGCTCGGCAAGGGCCAGCGGGCCCTCATCGTCTCGCCTCCCAAGGCGGGCAAGACGATCATGCTCCAGCGGATCGCCCAGGCGGTGCTGGCCAACCACCCCGAGATCCACGTGATGGTGCTGCTGATCGACGAGCGCCCCGAAGAAGTCACCGACATGCGGCGCAACATCAAGGCCGAGGTGCTGGCGTCGTCGAGCGATCAGCACACCCACCACCACCTCAAGGTGGCCGAGCTGGCGCTGGAGCGGGCCAAGCGGATGGTGGAGGCCGGCAAGGACGTGCTGGTGGTGATGGACTCGATCACCCGCCTGGCGCGCTCCTACAACAAGGAGGTCGACTCCTCGGGCCGCACGCTGTCGGGCGGCGTGGACTCCCGCGCCCTGGAGAAGCCCAAGCGCATCTTCGGGGCCGCGCGCGCCACCGAGGAGGCCGGCACCCTGACGATCATCGGCACCGCGCTGATCGACACCGGCAGCCGCATGGACGAGGTGATCTTCGAGGAGTTCAAGGGCACGGGGAACTCGGAGATCACCCTCGATCGCCTGCTCGCCGAGAAGCGGATCTGGCCGGCGATCAACATCGCCCAGTCCGGCACGCGCAAGGAAGAGAAGCTGTTCAGCTTCAAGGAGTACGAGAAGGTGCGGAAGCTGCGCGGCATGCTCTTCCAGGTGAAGCCGGTGGAGGCGATGGAGGCGCTGCTCAAGCGCCTGTCCCGCTACACCTACAACGACGAGTTCCTCGAAGAGCTGTAGCGAACGTCAGCAGCGCGAGGGGGCAGGCGACCGACGGGCATCGAAGAGGGGCTCGGCGGAGTGCCCAGCCGCGTCATGCAACAGCTCGTCGAGGTAGCGCGTGAAGTCCTCCAGGGCGCCTGCGTAGACGACGGGCTCACGCTTCGAGTCGACGGCCACCAGCACCGTGGTCTCGGCCTCGCGCAGGGCCTCCTGGAGGCCATCCGGTGAGAGCTCGTTCAACACGCCGAGCGAGACGGCGACCTCGAAGCCGAGGGTCGGCCCCTCGCCCACCAGCGCGGGGATCTGGGTGACGGCGTGGATGAGGAGGATGGCCCCACCGACGCTGAAGAGCTCGAGCGGATCCACCTCGCCCAGCAGGACTGCGTCGAGGGTGGCCTCATCGAGCCGCACGCGCTGGAGCAACCACGCGCCGAGCTCGACCTGCGCAGCCGGCGGCAGGTGGGAGAAGGCGTGCGCCACCGACGCGCGCTCCACCCGCCCGGTGAAGCCCAGCTCGCGGCGCTCGAAGTCGATGCGCGCCTCGAGCCCGTCCACCAGCGCGAGGCCGAGCTGCGAGAGGATCGCTTGCTGATCGCCCGGACAGGTGAGCCTCCGCGCTGCGCCGCCGCTGGCACGCTCGAACCCGCTCTCGACCTCGCCTGAGATGTCCCCGCCTGGTGACTTCATGACCTCCCCCGTGCCGCCGTGGGCCGCTGCAAGTGACGTATGACGTGCGCGGATGCACCCTTGACGCCACGCGCAACTGGGCGAAGTCCCTGGGCCTGGTGGAACGCCGACTCTCCGGGGCTGGACAGGGGCGTCTCGCGATTTCGCGCGGGGAGGCTGGCCGCGTGGGCTACGCTTTGACGCGATGAGTCTGGGCTCCGGGCGTTGCCACTACCACCCCGACCGATCGGGCCTGGGCATCTGCGTCGAGTGCCGCAACGTCATCTGTTCGGAGTGCACCACCCAGTTCGAGGGCATCAACCGCTGCGCGAAGTGCCTGGCCGCGCGGCTGGAGAAGGTGCGCAAGCTGGTCGCGCGAAACGACTGGTCCGTGGGGGGAATCTTCTGGGCGGTGGTGTCCCTGGTGGTCCTGTTCGCCGGCTTCTACGGGCTGGCGGGGGTGTTCAGCCGGTAGCCCATGGCCGTCGACGCGCTCGAGCTCAAGCCCCGCGGTGCCGTCGCGCTGTTCGACGCGGCCATCCGGACGTGCGCGACCTCCACGGGCGTCTGGGCGTTGACGCTCCCCGCCGGCGCCGCGCTGGTGGCGGCGCTCTTCAACGTGGCCGAGGCCATCCGCAGGCAGGAGGACTTGAGCCAGCCGGTGGCGATCTTCACTGCGGCCTGGGCCTTCCGCGCCATCTCGCAGGGAGCCGCCTGCGCGTACCTCGAGCGGCAGATCCTCGGGCCGGGCGAGCCCAGCGTGCGCGCCAGCTTCCTGGCCGCCCTCAAGCGCGCCCCCAGCCTCATCACCACCGCGGCGGTGGTGGCGGTGCTGAACGGCCTGTTGTGGCTCTTCACCGCCGGCATTGGCTTCTTTTTCCTCGGCGCCCACGCCGCCGCCTACGCCACGACCATGCGCGGTGAGGGCAGCCCGGTGCGCGTGTACGGCACGGCCTCGAAGCTCCTGGGGCCCGCGCGTCACACCGCGGCCTGGGTGCGCATGTGCGGCCTGTCGCAGCTCGTCGTCGGCCTCAGCCTCCACCTCTTCATCTGGCTGATGCTCTCCCTCGGCACCTCCATGCTGGGGCTCGACCTCACCTTCGTGGAGCGCTTCACGTCGCTGGACAACCCCACCTGGGTGGCCACGCTGATCGCCACCACCTTCGCCGCCTTCGAGCCCTTGCGCGCGGCCACCGGCACGCTGCTGCTCATCGATGGCCGGGTGCGCCAGGAGGGGCTCGATCTCCTCGCCGCGGTGGAGCAACTGCCGCGCCGCCGGCGGGTGAAGGGGGCAGTGCTGGGCGTGGCGGCGGCGCTGCTGGCGCTGTGGCCGGGCGCGGCGCAGGCGGCCAGCGCGCTCGAGGATCGGATCAACCGCCTGGTGGCGCGTTGCGAGCTGACCGGAGAGATCGACACGGCTTCGCTGGAGGCGAGCTCCGCCTTGAGCCCGGCGGATCAGACGGCGCTGGCCCGCTTCGTGGCCCGCCTGGAGCGCATCGCGTACGACGAAGGTGACTGCGACACCGCGGCCGAGAACCTGCGTGAAGGACTTGCCCTCTACTCGGAGGCGCTGCGCTCCCAGCCCTCCGACGCGAGCGCTTCCCGGGACGCAGCGAAGCGGATCCTGGCCCGACCCGAGTTCCAGACGGTGGTTGACCGACCGAAGGACGCCCCGCCGGACGAGGCCGAATCGCAGAGCTGGCTGGGGAAGTGGTGGGACGACTTCTGGAAGGCCATCTTCGAGTGGCTCCGCCGTCGAGAGCCCTCGGACGATCGCGTCGAGCTGCCGAGCGGCGGGGGCGGTGAGATGGTGGGCGCCAACCTGGTGATGCTGGTGGCGATCGCCGTGGTGGCCGGGGTGCTGCTCTACATCCTCCTGCGCGGCTGGAAGCGGAAGAAGCCCGAAGACGCGGCCGTCGACGAGAGCGGCGCGGTGTCGGAGAGCGCGCTGACGGACGATCCGATGAGCGCCCTGTCCCGGCCGCCCGAGGGGTGGGCCGGCATCGCGGATCAGCTCGCGGCGCGCGGCCAGTTCCGCGAGGCGATTCGCCACCTCTACCTCGCGCTGCTGTCGAGGCTGCACCGCGACGGGGCGATCGACTACGACCCGACGTGCAGCAACTGGGAGTACCTCTCGGCCTTCAAGGGCCCGGCGGACCTGAAGGCGCCCTTCCGCGAGTTGACCCGGCGCTTCGACTTCGCCTGGTACGGCAACCTCGACGCGAGCGAGAGTTCGTACGCCACGTTCCGCCACACCGCGGCGCCGCTCCTGGCCCCGCGAGGACAGGAGGCGGCTCGTGCGTGATCGCTTCCCGTTGCTGCTGGTCGGCGGCGTGCTGCTGCTCGCCGTCCTGGGCGCCTTCGTCTTGAAGGGCGCGCGCCGCGGCGCCTTCGCCGATCGTCTGTCCACCTTCCGCTCCGAGCCTGACGGGGCGCGCGGCCTGTTCCTGCTCCTGCAGGACGCCAGGCTGCCGGTGGATCGCACTCAGACCGATCTCACCGTCATCGAGGAGCGCCAGAACCTGGTGCTGCTGGGCGTCTCCTTTGCGAACGAGCACGGCGCGGACAACCCCGCCTGGGGCGCCTCGGACGGCGGCGTTCCAGACGAGGACGACGAGGACGAGCGGGCGCGCGGCTACAACGCGTTCCGCAGCCCGCGCGTCACGCGCGAGGAGACGGAGAAGCTGCTCGAGTTCATGCGCAACGGCGGCACCCTCATCTACGCGCCGGCCAGCTTCCAGGCCAACCCGCTCCTCGAGGCGCTGGACGTGTACCTCGTGCGCGCCGAAGCAGGCCTGGACGTGCGCACGCTGGTGCCTGCCCAGCCCACCCGGTACACGCGCGGCGTGGAGCGCGTGGAGACGAAGGTGAAGGCCTTCCTCGATCTCCCCCCCGGGACCGTGCCCCTGCTGATCGACGAGGAGCTCGACGAAGTGGTGGTGGCGCTTTTGCCATGGGGCCAGGGACGGCTCATCCTCCTCGGGGCGCCGGAGCTGGCGACGAACAGGGCGCTGGGCGTGGCCGACAACGCGCAGCTCTGGCTGTCCCTGGCGCGCACCGCCACCGAAGGAGCCACGCTGTCCTTCGACGAGTACCACCACGGCTTCACCGGCGGCCGCTCGATGGGTGAGTTCGCCGCGCGCTACGGCCTCCACTACGCCTTCGCCCAGCTGATGGTGGGCATGGCCTTCTGGGCGCTGGCGCTCAGGCGCTTTGGTCGGCCCCGCGCTCCGAAGGAAGAGCTGCGCCTCGGCAGCACCGACGCGCTCTTCGCCACCAGCCGGTTGTACCGGGAAGGCCGCCACCACGCGCACGCCGCGGCGTCGATCGCCCGCCAGTTGGCGGCCGAGATGGCCCTGCGCGCCGGGGTGTCCGGTCGCAGCACGCCCGCGGAGATCGGCGCGGCGCTGGAGGTGCGTGGCCGGAAGGATCTCGCCCGCGCGCTCCTCGACGTGGCCCGCCAGGCGACGATGGCCTCGAGTGAAGAAGACGTGCGCGAGGTGGCCCGGCTGGCCGCGCTCGCCCGAAGACACCTGCATCAACGCCCCCAGGGAGCCACCGCATGACGCCCACCGCAGGACCCATCTCCGCCGCGCCCGGATCCGCCGCCGTCACCATGGCCAACCGCCTGCGCGAGGCCGGCCTCGCCGAGATCCGCAAGGCCGTCGTCGGGCAGGACGAGGCGCTCGAGCTGATGCTCTGCGGCCTCATCGCCGGCGGCCACGTGCTGCTGGAAGGCGTGCCCGGCGTGGCGAAGACGCTGATGGCCCGCGCGCTGGCGCGCACGGTGAGCGCCGAGTTCAAGCGCATTCAGTTCACGCCCGATCTCATGCCGGCCGACATCCTCGGCACGTCCATCTTCGATCTGAAGACGCAGTCCTTCGTGCTGGTGCGGGGGCCCATCTTCACGGATCTCCTGCTGGCGGACGAGATCAACCGCGCCCCGGCCAAGACGCAGTCGGCGCTGCTCGAAGCGATGCAGGAGCGCAGCGTGTCGCTGGAAGGCAAGCTGAGCCAGCTGTCGCCCATCTTCACCGTCTTCGCCACACAGAACCCGGTGGAGTCGGAGGGCACCTACCCGTTGCCCGAGGCGCAGCTCGATCGCTTCCTCTTCAAGGTGGAGGTCGGCTACCCGTCGGACAAAGAGGAGGAGGACATCCTCGTCGCGGTCAACCGCGGCTTCGACTCGGGCGATCTCGAGCGCGCAGGCGTGCGGCCGGCCATGACGCGCGACGAGGTGCTGCAGGCGCGCGCCGCGATGGCGGAGGTGACGATCGAGCCGCCGGTGCTGGCGTACGTGCGCAAGCTGGTGAGCGCGACGCGCAAGTCCCCGCGGATCCGCCTGGGCGCGGGGCCCCGTGCGGCGGTGCACCTGCTGCTGGCGGCGAAGGCGCTGGCGGCCCTGCGGGGGCGTGGCTTCGTGACGCCCGACGACGTGCGCTACCTCGCCGGCCCGGTGCTGAAGCACCGCCTCCTCCTCTCTCCCGACGCGGAGCTGGACGGGGCGACGCCCGCCGACGTGCTGCGTGAGGTGATCAGCTCCGTCGAAGTCCCCCGGTGACACGCGGATGATCCCCACCGCCCGGCTGTGGCTCACCTTGAGCCTCCTCGCGATCCCCACCATCGTGGCGGGGTTCATCGAGGGCCTGTTCCCGCTGGTGGTGGCGCTCGACCTGGCGGTGGTGGGGCTGGGGCTTCTCGACTTCCTCTCGGCGCGGCGAACGACGCTGCAGGTGTGGCGCGAGCTGCCGCCACGGCTGCAGGTGGGGGTGGCCAACCGCATCGTCCTCCACGTGGTGAACCCGGGGCGCCGCGCGCTGCGGGTAGCGCTCAAAGACGACGCGCCAGACGGCTTTGGCGTCGATCGCGAGGTGTCCACGCTGCCGGTGTCGGGGAAGAGCCGGGCGCGGCTGCACTACGTGGCGACGCCCGAGAAGCGCGGCCGCTTCGAGTTCGGCGACGTGAACGTGCGGGTGCTGGGCCCGCTGGGGCTCACCTGGCACGAGCGGAGAACGCCGGCCGCGGTGGCGGTGTCCGTCTTCCCTGACATGCGCGGGGCGAGCCGGCTCCTGCTGTCCGACGCGGCGTTGGACTTCGTGAACCTGGGGCTGCGGCAGCTGCGCCGGGATGGCCGCGGAAGCGAGTTCGCCCGCCTGCGTGACTACGCCCAGGGCGACTCGGTGCGCGACGTGGACTGGAAAGCGACCGCGCGGCGCAGCCGGCCGGTGACGCGGGTGATGGAGTCGGAGCGCAGCCAGACGGTGCTCATCGGCGTGGACGCGGGGCGATCGATGGCCGCGCGCGTGGACGGCCTCACCAAGCTCGATCACGCCGTCAACGCCGCCCTCTTCCTCGCCTTCGTCGCGGTGAAGAACGGCGATCGCGTCGGGCTGGTGGTGTTCGCCGACGGGGTGAAGTCGTACCTCGCGCCGGGAGCGGGCCGGCTGCAGTACCGGAAGATCGTCGACGCCCTGTACACGGCGAAGACGAACCTCACCTACGTGGACTACCTGGCGCTCTTCAAGGAGCTCAACGTGCGGCTGGTGAAGCGCAGCCTGTTGTGCGTCTTCACCGACTTCATCGACGAGGATCAGGCCGCCACCATGGTCGATCCGCTGCGGCGGCTGGCGAAGCGCCACGTGCCCCTGTGCCTGTCGGTGAAGGACGCAGCGCTCGCGCGGCTGCTCGAGACGCCCCCGCCCGACGCGGAGGTGGCCTACCAGCACGCGGTGGCCAGCGAGCTGCTCCTCGAGCGCGAGGCGATGAAGCGCAAAGTGGGCCAGGACGGCGTGACGGTGGTGGATGTAGAGGCCAACGAGCTGGGCCTCGCGGCGGTGAACAAATACCTGGAGATCAAGGCGCGCGGAGTGCTGTAGGGGGAACGCATGAAGGTCTTCTGTCCGAACTGTGGCAGCGACAACGAAGGGACGCCTGGCGGCCGCCTCACCTGCCGCGCGTGCACGGCCAGCTTCGAGGTACCGCGCGAGTCGACGGGCAACACCCTGCCGCCGCCCGCCCAGCCGCCCCCCGCGCACCAGCCCTGGCCGGGAATGGGTGGCACAGCGCCTCCTCCGCAGCCGCCGCCAGCCAACCAGCCGTGGCCCGGCCTGGGCAGCAATCCCACG
>JBFMHF010000108.1:0-26086 GCA_040752975.1 Myxococcota bacterium | reverse complement strand
GCGCGGCCCAGAGGAAGGGGGGCGCCAGGAGCGCGAGCGACGCAGGGAGGAGGCCGACGGCTGCGACGGTCAGCGCGCGCCTCGTGGGGACCGGTCGACCGCGGAGCGAGTGCACCCTGTCACTCCTCGTCGGCGCCGATGCGCGCGGGTTCGAGCTGCCGCCACGCCGCCGGATGCGCTCCCGCCTGGACGGCCGCAGCCAGCGCTGCCGTGCGGACGGGCCCACGGAGGTGGTCCGCGCGCCGTTCGATCCGCGCGTCCTCGAGGGGGACCTTCAGGTTCCGGCTCTCGCGCGGCGTCGGCGCGCTCACCGCGGGACCTCCACGGACTCCAGGAGTGAGGAGATGACGTCGTCCGCCGACACGCCGTCCACCTCCGCCTCGGCCTTCACCACCAGGCGGTGGTTCAGCACGGACGGGGCCACCGCCTTCACTTCGTCGGGCGTGACGAAGGCCTTGCTCTCCAGCGCGGCCCGGGCCTTCGCGGCGGCCACCAGGCCCAGCCCCGCGCGCGGCGACGCGCCGAGCTTCAACTTCGGAGACTCGCGGGTGCCCCGCACCAGGGCCAGCGCGTAGCGGCTCACGCTCTCGTCGCAGCGCACCTTCGCCGCGTCGGCCTGCAGGGCATTGAGCTCGTCCAGCGTCATCACCCGCGAGACCTGCTCCAGCGCCGCCTGGGCGCTCTGCGGGCGGGTCAGCAGCTCGAGCTCGGCCGCCGCGTCCGGGTAGCCCACCCGCACGCGCATCAGGAAGCGATCGAGCTGCGCCTCGGGCAGGGGCCAGGTGCCCTCGAGCTCCAGGGGGTTCTGCGTGGCCACCACGAAGAAGTGCGGGGGGAGCGGGTGCGTCACGCCGTCGATGGTGACCTGCCGCTCCTCCATCGCCTCGAGCAGCGCGGCCTGCGTCTTGGGCGGCGTGCGGTTCACCTCGTCGGCCACCAGCACCTCGGTGAAGACGGGCCCCTTCACCAGGTGGAAGCCTCCGTCCTGCGGGCGGAAGACGCTGGTGCCCACCACGTCCGAAGGCATGAGATCCGGCGTGAACTGGATGCGGCTGAAGGACAGCCCCAGGGCCTTCGCCAGCGTGCGGGCGGTGAGCGTCTTCGCCACGCCCGGCACGCCCTCCAGCAGCACGTGGCCGCGCGCGAGGAAGGACGTCAGCAGATCGGCCAGCACGCGCCGCTGCCCCAGCACCACGCCGGACAGCGCCGCCTCCAGTCGCTGAAGCGGCGTCGCCATCTACCGGCCGAGCTCCTTGAGGCCCACCACGGTCCCCAGCGCGCCGACGACGCCGGCCATGAAGCCGAAGATGACGCCGAAGGTGGGCTTGGACGCCCACATGTCGAAGTTGCCGATGGGGCTCTTCACCATGGTCGAGTCCCACGACATCTTCACGTACACGAGGCACCAGACGATGCCGAAGGCCAGGCAGCCGAGCTGGAGGATCCACGGGACGATCGGGTTCACCGAGAAGGCCTTGCGGACCCGCAGCACGATGGCGGCGAGCGCCAGGGCGGACAACAGCGTCACCACGATGCCGGCCGACAGCAGGCCCAGCACGTCACCGTCCGTCACGGTCTCCTTCCACGGGAAGAAGGTGGACAGCAGCATGCCGGCGGTGCCGAAGAAGGCCAGCTTGTCGGACGAGCCGAGCTGCGAGAAGAAGCCGCGCGCGTCGCTCAGCACGTCGTCGGGATCGAGGCCCTTGTCCGCGACGAACTTCTCCTTGTCCTTCTGCTGCATCTCGTCCCAGTCGGACTGGGACACCTGGGAGCGCCAGTCGGCGGTCTCCTGCCGCTTCTCGCGCGCCGGGGCCTCGGGCATCCTCGACCGCGCGGGTGCGGGCTTCCCCGCCGGCTTCTTCGCGGGCCCTCCGGCTGCCGGCTTCTTCACCACCTTCTTCACCCCCGGCTTCGAGCTGACGGGCCGGGGCGCCGGCCGTGGAGGCATCGAGTCGTCGTCAGACACCGGTGGGGCGGCGTCGAGCAACGACGGGTCGAGCACCGTGTCGCACTTCGGGCAGACCGCAGCGTCGTCTCGAACGGTGCTGTTGCAGGAAGGGCACTTCATCCGTGGCGCGCAGTGTAGACGGTCGCGGCCGGAATGCACTCGACAAGGCGGCGCGCACTCTCTAGACGCGCGCCATGCGTACCCGCCTCGCCGCCCTGTCTGCACTCCTCGTCTGCACCGCCTGCCCCCGCTGGACCACGCCGGATCAGGGCCAGAAGCCAGGGGGCCGACCCGTGCAGCAGACGCAGCAGTCGTCGGAGCTCCAGGCGATCGCCGAGCTCGAGGATCGCCGCAGCTTCGGCGATGGCCGGTTGGTGACGCAGGCGCTGTCCGCGCAGGATCCGGTGCTGCGCAAGCGGGCGCTGCTGGCGCTGGGGCGCATTCAGGATCCCGCCGCCGCTGACACGCTGATCAAAGGCCTGGCGGATCCGGATCCCGGGGCGCGCGGTGAAGCGGCCTTCGCCATCGGCCTGCTCGGGCTCTCGTGGCAGCCCCTGGCGGACGAGGTGAAGGTGAAGCTGGGCGAGGCGCTGGTGACGGCCGAGGCCGTCGAGGCGGATCCCACCGTGAAGCTGGCGCTGCTCGAGGCGATGGGCCGGGTGGTGACGCCCGCGACGCAGGATCGGCTGGTGGACCGCTTGCAGCAGCCGGGCGACGTGCAGGCGCGCGCCGCCCTGTCGCTGGGGGTGGGGGCGAAGGCGGCCAACAAGCTCGAGGCGAAGGCGCTGACGGCGCTGCTGCCGTTGATCAAGAAGGAGAACGCCGCCCCCACCCGTTACGGCGCCGCCTACGCGCTGATGCAGTCGAAGGCGCCCACGGCCCGCCCTGCGCTGATGATCTGCGCGTCGGACGACGCGTCGGAGATCCGCGCGATCTGCGCCAAGGGGCTCGGCGAGGTGGGCACCGACACCGACGCGGTGACGCTCAAGGGGCTCATCGACGATCCTGACTACCGGGTGGCGGTGGAGGCCACGCGCTCGCTGGCGAAGCTGGCGGCGAAGTGCAAGTCGGCGGCGTGCCCGGCGCTGGGCGCCCTGTCCGCGCTGTCTTTCCGGGTCGAGCGGCTGGTGCGCGGGGACACGGCCGGCGGGGGCCAGCCGATCCTCGCGTTGGCGCAGCAGGGACTGCCGGCGTCAGGCAAGGCGCTGCTCATGAGCCTCCGCCAGCAGCTCGCCGCTGCGGCCGCCGCTCCGGATCAACGCGTGAAGAAGGACGGGGCGAACCTCGACTGCCGCCTGGCCGCGGCGATCGATCGCATCAACGGCTCGATCCAGGAGGTGATGAGCTGCGGGAACGGCCTCATCGACGAGCCGCGCCGCCTCGCGCTCGGCCTGAGGGAGCTGGCTCAGGCGCCGGCGAAGGATCCCAACAAGCGGGCCAACGAGGTGGCGTCCTTCGTCTTTCACGCCGATCCGAGGGTGAAGCTGGCGGCCATCGAGCTGCTCGGTGAGACGCAGTCGAGCGCGTCGATGGACAAGGTGCGCAGCCAGCTGGTGTCGAGCGATCACGTGCTGGCGGCGGCGGCCGCGGCGGCCTCGGCGAAGCTGGGCGACAAGTCCGCCATCCCGCAGATCCGCACCCTGGCGCAGAAGGCCGTCACGCAGGTCGACGTGGCGCCGGTGATCGCCGACGCGCTCGCCACCCTGGACGCGAAGGAGGCCATTCCGGATCTGGAGCTCTGGCTGGGCTCGACGAACGCGACGATCCGCAACTCCGCGGCGGAGGCGCTCACGAAGCTCAAGGGGCAGCCGGTGGTGGCCGCGCGCGTGGAGCGGGCCATCGACGCGGTGAAGCCTCCGCCGCTGCCGAAGGATCCCGCGCTCGTCTTCACCACCGAGAAGGGGGAGTTCGAGGTGAAGCTCTTCGCGCAGGACGCGCCGTACACCAGCACCAGCATGTACACGCTGGCGAAGAAGGGCTTCTTCCGCGGCCTCACCTTCCACCGTGTGGTGCCCGACTTCGTGGTGCAGGGCGGAGATCCCCGCGGCGACGGCGAGGGTGGCCCGGGCTACACGATCCGCTGTGAGGTGAACCACCGGCCCTACGGCCGCGGGGTGGTGGGCATGGCCCTGTCCGGCAAGGACACCGGCGGATCACAGTTCTTCGTCACCGCCGCGCCGCAGCCGCACCTCGACGGGCGCTACACGGCGTTCGGCGAGGTGGTGAACGGGCAGGAGGTCGTCGACTCCCTGCTGGAAGGCGACAAGATCGTCGAGGTGCGGACGAAGCCGTAGATCACGCCCGGGCGGGGCCTTCCGTCACTCGACGCGCTGGAACTCCTCGATGTCGGAGGCGAACTTGCGGTTCTTGAGCCGCAGGAGAAAGCCGTTCTGCACCGCGACGAGCGCCGCGTCGAAAGCGATCGCCTCTGCGCCGTCGGGTTCCAGCACGAGCGATCAGTCGTCGTGCGACCAACTGCCGGAGTCGACGTTCTTGTGGAACACCCCGTTGAGGAGCGCGCTCGACTCGCGGCGGTAGGAGCCACGCTCGAGCGTCATGTCTCGCCAGGCCGCCGCCGACTGGAGGCCCAGGTACTGGCCCGTGCCGGCGGCGTAGCGCTCGGCGATGGAGTGGAACCCGGACTTCCACCGGCCGGTGATCTCGGCGCAGGCGAGCGAGAACCGGTTCAACTCGGCCAGCGCCCCGAGCGATCCCTCCGTGGGAAAGGCGCGGAGGACGGACTCGTCAGGGCCGATCACCGCCACCGCGTTCGCGTACCCGCTCTGCGCGCCCGACGTGAAGGCGATGTACACGGTGCGCCCGCTGCTGCGCTCGGTGGCGGGGCCCGCGAGGCGGCGCTCTCCATACTGGCCGCGCGCGAGCTGTCCGGGCTCGTAGCGGGCGCCGAGGATTGCCTGCCACATGTTCAGCTCGGAGTCTCCCTGTCGAAGCGCGTCGGTGATCTCGAAGGTCCAGGGCAGCTCGGCGGTGATGTCGCCGCGCGTCAGCACCAGCCCAACGGGGGTGATGCTCTGGCGCCAGCCGTCGAGGGTGTCGGGGCACCCCGCGGCCGTGGCGCGCGCGCCGCCGATGCTCCCGGGCTCTGCAGGCCCGTCCTCGTCCGCGAGGAGTCCGAGGGCGACGGCCCCGCCGGAGCACATGCAGCACGACCCGGCCACCACGAGCGCTCCGATGACCCAGCGGTTCATGCACCCGTTCAAATCACACAAGCTCACCGCCGCAGTAGGGCGAAGACGAGTCGCTTCGAGGCACCGCTCCCGCAATGGCGCGGTAGTCGGCCAGTGACCGCGCAGCGCGCTCCAGCACGGCGTCGAGGCATCCGGAGCGAGATGGCAGGCATGGCGGTCGACGGGCCGCCACCTGGCCCCGCTGCGCGACCCTGCGTCCGCCCGCCGTCCTGCTCGGCGAGCTTCCGGCGCCTCGCCTGGCGTTAAGGCGCGTTCACCGCGGGGAATTGATCGCCTGAGGCGCGCCGCTTGTCGGCTTGCTCGAGCGACTCCACCTCGGCGCGAATGCGGTGCCACTCGGAGTCCGGCACCGAGAGGAACGCCTCCACCGCCTTCGGATCGAACTGCGTGCCGGCAAGGCGGGAGATCTCGCGGATCGCCACCTCCTGCGGGCTGCCCTTGCGGTACGGGCGATCGGAGGTGATCGCGTCCAGCGTGTCCGCGATGCAGAACATCCGCGCGCCCACGACGATCTCCTCGCCCTTGAGCGCCCGCGGGTAGCCCCGGCCGTCCCAGCGCTCCTGGTGCTGGAAGACGATCTCTGCCGCGGCGCGCAGGTACGGGATGTTCGCCAGCATCCGCCAGCCGAGCTCGGGGTGCTTCTTCATCTCGACCCACTCCTCGGGGGTGAGCGGCCCGGGCTTCAAGAGGATCGCGTCGCGCACGCCGATCTTCCCGATGTCGTGCAGCAGCGCGCCCTGCTCGATGGACATCAGCGTCTCCTGCGAGAAGCCGCCCCACGCCTCGGCGATCCGCCGGGTGAACTTCGCGACCCGCCACGAGTGCCACTGCGTCTCGGTGTCGCGGTAGTCCAGCGCACGCACCATGCCCTCCAGAAGCCCGTTGGTGCGCTCGATGACCTGCGCCTCCAGCGTCTGGTTGAGCTGGATCAGCTGCGAGTTGCGCTCGTGGAGCTCGCGGGTCAGCCGCTTGTTGTCCTGCATCACGCGGTAGTACGCGACCGACTGCTCGATCGCCGAGCGGAGATCGGCGAGGCCCCACGGCTTGGCCAGCAGGCGGAACACCTGCCCGTCGTTGATCGCCTGCATCGCCACCTTGAAGTCGTTGGCGGCGGTGATCAACACGCGCACCGCGTCGGGGTTTACCGCGCCCAGCTGCCGCAAGAGCTCCACCCCCGAGAGGTGCGGCATCATGAAGTCCGTCACCACCAGGTCGAACCTGGTCTCCTTCGCCGCCTCGCGCGGATCGGTGTGCGCCACCACCTCGAAGCCCATCGCGCGCAGCACCTTGGTGAGGACGTCCGTGATGTGAACGTCGTCGTCGACGACCAGGAAGCGTTCCATCCGCTGCGGCGCTCCAGAGGGAAACCTGCGTGAGGCGTGCAATGTACCCGCGCCGCTCGCGCCCGGCCACCAAAGCCTGAAGGGCGAAAAGCGCTGTCGTTTCATGTGGTTGTTGGCGTTTTGGGCCCGTGGCCCGAGGGCGGGCCTCTGGCATTTTCTGGCCGCTGCAAAGCAGCGTCGTCTACCATTGCCCACCAATGGCGAGCACCGGCGGGGGCAATAAACCCCGGACACCACGAGACGCGTCTGCGCGCGAGGGCCCGGTGCCGGTGATCGTCATGGGGCTGGGCTTCATCGGGCAGGAGATCGCGCGCGCGGCGCTGCAGTCGGAAGAGGTGGAGTTGATCGGCGCGGTGGATCGCAGCCCGTCGCTCGCCGGCCGGACCCTGACGGACGTGCTGGGGTTGCCCGCGGGGACGTTCAAGGTGCAGCCGTCGCTGAGCCAGGCGCTGGGGCGGCGCAAGGGCGTGGTGCTTTTGCACGCCACGGGCTCGCGGCTGGAGCAGGTCGCGGATCAGTTGCTGGAAGCGCTGTCGCACGGCATGCACGTGGTCAGCACCTGCGAAGAGCTGGCCTTCCCCTGGTTCCACCACCCGCAGCTGGCCGAGAAGCTGGAGCGGGCCGCGGAGCGCGCGGGCACAGCGGTGGTGGGCACAGGCGTCAACCCGGGCTTCGTCATGGATCGGCTGGTCGCCACGCTGGGCCAGGTGTGCGGCCCGGTGCGGCACGCGAAGGTGACGCGCGTGGTGGACGCGGCGAGCCGCAGGCCGGCCCTCCAGCGCAAGGTCGGCGCGGGGCTCTCGGAGGAGGAGTTCTTCCGCCTGGTCGATCAAGACGGCCTGGGGCACGTGGGGCTGGTCGAGTCCGCCGCGTTGTGCGCGCTGGGGCTGGGGCTCGACTGCGACGACTACGAGGAAGAGCTGACGCCGGTGTTCGCCGAGGAGGACATCACCTCGGGCGCGTGGCCGGTGAAGAAGGGGCGGGTGGCGGGGATCCACCAGGTGGCGGTGGCGCTCGCCGAGGGGCAGGAGCGGGTGCGGCTCGAGCTCACCATCGCGGTGGGCGTGGACGACGCCGGCGACGAGATCGAGGTGGACGCGGAGCCGAAGGTGCGGCTCTCCATTCCCGGCGGGCTGCCGGGCGATCGCGCCACCGCCAACCTGGTGGTGCACGCCGCCCCGAGGCTGGCCGCGGCCGAAGCGGGAGTCTTGACGGTGCTGGAGCTGCCCGCGGGGCGGTGAGGGGTCACGAAGCGAGTAGCGAGAAGAGGACGGAAAGAAGGGGACAACCGAGATGCTCGATCGCAACGCCGTGGGACGAACGACGCCGCCGACGCTGCACGAGGTCGAGAAGGGCGCGATTCGCCGCTTCGCCGAGGCGCTGGGCGACGTGAACCCGCTGTACTTCGATCACGAGTACGCGCGCGCGTCGGGCTTCTCCACCATCACCGTGCCGCCGGCCTTCCCCGTCACCTTCACCGCCGGCCTCGAGCTCAAGGAGCTGCTGGGCGTGCCCACGCGGAACCTCCTGCTGGCCGAGCAGACCATCGACTACGAGCGGCCCATCGTCGCGGGAGACTCGCTCCTGGTGACGACGCGGGTGACCGAGATCACCGAGCGCCCCAGCCCCGCGGGGAAGGTGGAGGTGGCCGTGGTGGAAGACGAAGGTCGGGATCAAGAAGGCAAGCTGGTGTACCGCTCGCGCCGCACCTTCGTCGTCCGCGCGGGGAGGGAGGCCTAGATGCCGCCGAGGAAGCTGTACTTCGAGAACACCCGCGTCGGCGACGAGCTGCCGGCGATGGCCAAGGCCCCCATCGATCGCGTGCAGCTGGCGCGCTACGCCGGGGCCACGGGCGACTTCAACCCCATCTTCGTCGACGAGGTGGCGGCGCGCGCGCTGGGCATGCCGTCGGTGCTGGCCCCGTCGTCGCTGGGCATGGGGTTTCTGGGGCAGCTCGTCACCGACTGGGCGCGCGGCGCGCAGGTGCGGCGCCTCACGGTGAAGTTCATCCGCGTGCTCTGGCCGGGCGACACCCTGGTGTGCAAGGGCCGCGTCAGCGATCGCCACGGGCAGGACGGGAAGTACTTCATCGAGCTGGACGTCTGGGCCGAGAACCAGAAGGGCGAATTGGTGGTGCGCGGCGCAGTGACGCTCAAGGTCTTCTACTCGGTGGAAGACGAGAACCGCTTCCGCACCGGGCAGCAGCCGCTCATCGTCAACGTGCCGCGCGAGTCGATCCTCGCCGCGCCCGCCTCGCCGCCTCCGGCGTCACGGGGCGCCAGCAAGCCAGCCGCAACGGCTGCCAGGCCAGGCCAGAAGGGCAAGCCCCCCCGGGCCAGGCCCGCGAAGGAGGCGAAGCCGGCGAAGAAGCCGAAGCCCGCGAAGAAGCCGAAGCCCTCGAAGAAGAGCCCGAAGAAGGCGAAGCCGGCGAAGAGAAAGAAGAAGTAGCAGGGCTTGTGGGCGCCCTTGGCGCATCGCGTCGACGGGCGTTGACTTCAGAATCAAGAGCAGCGCAGGATGCACCGCGTTACGGGAACGAAACCGTGACGTTAGGCCGTCACGTCCACCTGCGCGGGAGCTCGAAGCATGTCTGTCGGCATCAATCGCTACAAGGCTGATCTTCGCGAGCTGTTCTTCGTCTTGTTCGAGCAGTTCGGCTTCTCGGAGTACGCGGGGAAGGGGCCGTACGAGGGCTGGGACGAGGCGACGGCCAAGGCGATCCTCGAGGAGAGCTACCGCATCGCCCGCGAGGTGCTGGGGCCCTTGAACGGCGTGGGCGATCGCGAGGGCTGCAAGCTCGTCGACGGCCGCGTGAAGACGCCGAAGGGCTTCCAGGAAGCGTGGAAGCAGCTCTTCGAGGCGGGCGTGAAGCAGATCGCGGTGCGCAAGGAGTTCGGCGGGCAGGGCGGCCCGTACTCCGTGTACGCGCTGGTGGAAGAGATGACCTCGGGCGCGAACACCGCCTTCAACATGTACCCCGGCCTCGCCTGGGGCGCGGCGGAGGTGATCGCCGAGTTCGGCACCGAGGCGCAGAAGAAGCTCTTCTGTGCGCGCATGTTCAACGGCCAGTGGGGCGGCACCATGTGCCTCACCGAGCCCAACGCCGGCAGCGACGTGGGCAGCGCGGTGACGAAGGCCGTCAAGCAGGCCGACGGGAAGTACAAGATCAGCGGCACGAAGATCTTCATCTCCGGCGGCGATCACGATCTCGCCGAGAACATCATCCACCTGGTGCTGGCGCGCGTGGAAGGCGCTCCGGCGGGCACCAAGGGCCTGTCGCTCTTCATCGTGCCGCGCGTGCGGGTCGACGCCGCGGGCAAGCTGGGCGAGCTCAACGACGTGCAGGTCGCGTCGCTGGAGCACAAGATGGGCATCAACGGCTCGGCCACCTGCGTGATGAACTTCGGAGAAAACGGCAACTGCCTGGGCGAGCTCGTCGGCACCGTCGAGAACCAGGGGCTGCCGCAGATGTTCCGCATGATGAACGGGGCGCGCATCGCCGTGGGCATCCAGGGCCTGGCGGTCACGTCGAGCGCGTACCTGAACGCGCTGGAGTACGCGAAGGAGCGCAAGCAGGGCGCGAGCTTCAAGCAGTGGAAGGACCCGCACGTGCCGCGCGTGCCGATCATCGAACACCCCGACGTGCGCCGCATGCTGCTCGAGCTGAAGGCCCACGTGGAGGGCATTCGCGCGCTGGTGGTGAAGCTCGCTTCGCACCGCGACAACTACCACGTGCTGGCCGGGCGGGATGACGACAAGGCCGCGTACCACCAGGGCCAGGTCGATCTCCTGACGCCGCTGGTGAAGGCGTACGCGTCGGAAGAGGCCTGGCGGCTGTGCGGCCAGGCGATCCAGATCTATGGCGGCGCCGGCTTCCTGAAGGACTGGCCGGTCGAACAGTACGCGCGCGACTCGAAGATCTTCTCCATCTACGAGGGCACCACGCACATCCAGGCGATGGACCTCGTGGGCCGCAAGCTGGGACAGAACGGCGGCGCCAACTTCACCGCCTTCGTCGGGGACATCAACGGCTTCGTCGAGGCGCACAAGCACCACCCCGTCTTCGGCAAGGAAGTGGAGCGGCTCTCCGGGGCGACGGAGGCCTTCATGCAGGTGGCGATGGGCCTGATGGGCTGGGCGCAGGGCGGCAAGGTGGAGCTGGTGCCGCTCAACGGCAACCGCGTGCTGACGATGATGTCGCAGTTGGCCGTGGCGTGGCTGCTCCTCGACGCCGGCGTGAAGGCCGAGGCGGCGCTGTCGAAGCTGCCTGCCTCTCACGCCGATCGCGCCTTCTACGAGGGCAAGCGGTGCTCGGCCCAGTGGTACGCGCGGAACGTGCTGCCGAACGTCGAGCACCTCGCGAAGTTGGCGATGCTCGAAGACACCTCTCCGGTGGAGATCAGCGACGCCGCGTTCGCCAGCTGAAAGCTGCGCGGGTCGGGCCCAGACGTGCGAAGAAGGCCCCTCTCCTCGCGGCAGCGGGAGAGGGACAGGGTGGAGCGCCCTGTCGACAGCCGGCCGGGAGCAGTGGATGTCGCCGTTCTTCAGCGTCGTCGAGCCCCTCGTGCTGGTTGCGCCGAAGGTGGTGCTGATCGCCGCCGCCGTCGTCTTCCCTGTCCTCTTCTTCATCCCCGCGCCGTACGGCCGGCACACGCGCAAGGGGTGGGGGCCGACTCTTCCCGCGAAGCTGGGCTGGGTGGTGATGGAGGCCCCGTCCGTCTTCCTCTTCGCCGCGGTGTGGCTGGCCAACCCGCGCTTCGGTGAGCCGATGGTGGCGGCGTTGGGCGTCCTCTGGCTGCTCCACTACGGGCAGCGCACCTTCGTCTTCACCGCGCTCATGCCGAAGGACGGCAAGCCGATGCCCTTCGTCACCCTCGGCATGGCGATCGTCTTCAACGTGCTGAACGCGACGGGGAACGCCGGGAGCCTGGCTTCGCGGCCGCTCGATCTTCCCTTGGTCCTGGGGACCGGCCTCTTTCTCGGGGCGATGGCGCTCAACATCCACTCCGATCACGTCCTGCGCACGCTGCGCGCCCCCGGCGAGACGGGCTACAAGGTGCCGGAGCGCGGCGCGTTCCGCTGGGTGAGCGCGCCCAACTACCTGGGGGAGATCCTCGAGTGGGTGGGCTTTGCGCTCGCCGCGCAGACGCTGGCCGCCTGGGCCTTCGCCGCCTTCACCTTCGCCAACCTCGCGCCCCGCGCGGTGGCGAACCACCGCTGGTACCGCGCGCAGTTCCCCGACTACCCGAAGGCGCGGCGGGCGCTGATCCCGTTTCTCTGGTGAGGTCGTGCGGAAGATGGTGATCGCGCTGGCGGTGGTGCTGGGCGGCTACCTCGCGCTGTGCGCGCTCCTCTTCGTCACCCAGCGCGGTCTCGTGTACCCCGCGCCCCGGGAGCGTGCGCAGCCGTCCGGACGATCGGAGATCGTGGAGATCCCCGGTGGGACGCCGATGCTCTGGCGGAAGGCGGACGGCGACGGGCCGGTGGTGGTGCACTTCCACGGCAACGGGGAGCAGGTGGCGTGGCTTGGGTTTCTGGCGGAGGCCTACGCGCAGGCGGGCGTGTCCTTCGCGGCGGTGGAATACCCCGGCTACCCGGGCGCGGCCGGCAGCCCCTCGGAGGAGTCGATCTGCGCGGCGGCGGACGCGGCGATGAAGCACCTCACCGGTCCCATGGGCGTGGCGAAGGAACGGTTGGTGCTGGAAGGGCAGTCGCTCGGCAGCGGGGTGGCGGTGTGGCTGGCGGAGCAGGGCTGGGGCACGCGGCTGGTGCTGCTGTCCCCGTACACGGCGCTGCCCGACGTGGGCGCGCGGGCGTTTCCCTTCTTCCCGGTGCGGCTGCTCATGCGCGATCGCTTCGACTCCGCGTCGCGCGCGCCGTCCATTCGCGTGCCGGTGCTGGTGTTGCACGGCCCGGCGGACGAGGTGATCCCCTTCGAGCTCGGAAAGGCGCTGGCGGCGAAGTTCCCCCACGCCCGCTTCGTCGAGGTGCCGGGGGCGGGCCACAACGATCTCTGGGATCGAAGGCCGACGCTCGACGAAGCGATCCGCTTCGTGCGGGGCCTGTAGCGCTTCCGGAGACTACTTGCTCGGGCCGGGGCCTTCGCGCACGCCGATCGCGAGCTGCCCGAGGCCTGCGCTCTTGGCGAGCTCCATCACCTCCACCACCTTCCCGTGCGGCACGCCCTCGTCGGCCTGGACGATCACCAGCGTGTCGGGGCTCTTCGCCTTCGCCTCATCAAACGCCTGCTTCAGCTCCTCGCTCGTCACCACGTCGCCGCCCAGCACCAGCCGTCCGTCCTGGAGGATCGCCACCGAGAGATCGGTCGGCTGCGCGGCGACGTCGGCGGTGCCACCCTGGGGGAGGTTCACCTTGAGGCCGGCCTTCGCGCCCGCGCCCGCGTTGACGATGACCGAGCTGGTCACCATGAAGATGATCAACAGCACCAGGAAGATGTCGGTGAGCGGCGTGATGTTGATGTCGGCGAAGACGGCGTCGTCGCCGCCCAGCTCGTCGTCCACGCCTGGCACCTTGCCCATCGCCATGTCACGGGCTCCCTGGGGCAGGGGAAGGCTCGGACGACGGCAGCGCCTCGGTCGAGGGAGCGCCGTTGGAGGGCAGGCGGCCGGCGGGCGCGGCCTCGCGCAACAGCTCGACGAACTCCTCGGCGATCAGCTTGAGCTCGACGTTGAGCCTCGAGAGCCGCGACTGGAAGTAGTTGAAGAGCACCACCGCCTCGACCGCGACGATGATGCCCACCGCCGTGGCGATCAGCGCCTCCGAGATGCCCGTCATCACCGCCGCCGAGCCGCCCGTGCCGCCCGCGCCCACGTCGATGCCGAGATCGCGGAAGCTGCGCATGATGCCCCAGACCGTGCCGAAGAGGCCGACGAAGGGTGCCGTCGCGCCGATGGTGCCGAGGATCCACAGCCCGCGCTTCAGCTTGAGCGCCACCTGCACCCGCTCGCGATCCACCACCGCGTCGAGGTTGGGGCCGGTCGTCTTCGCCGCCCGCTCGAAGCCCGCGCGGAAGAGATCCGCCGCCACCAGGGTCGATCGCTCGGCCGCCGAGCGCGCCGCGGCCACGTCACCGCGGAGCAGGTACCGGGCGATCTGCTGACCCAGCTCCTGGGTCTTCCCGCCGACGCCCCACAGCGCGATGAGGCGCTCGATGGCGAGGCCCACCGACAGCACCGAGGCGAAGAGGATGACGGCGATGGTGACGCCGCCCAGGCGCAGGTAGTGGATCAGCTCGTCGAAGGTCATTTGAGAACGTCGGTATTAGCGATATCGAAGGCCTGACGCCATGTTCCCACAACGTCGCGCCCCGGCGCTTGTTCCCCTGCTCGCCGCGGTGGCCCTGCTGGCCTGTCCCCGCCCGCCGGTGAACTTCGGGAAGGACGGGGAGGCCCGCACCCCGGAAGAGCTGCTCAAGCGGATCGCCCAGGCCGAGGCGACGGTGGTGGCGCTCAAGGGCGACGGCTCGCTGTACGTGGAGACGCCCCAGGGCAAGGGCTCGGTGTCACTCTTCGTCGCGGTGTCACACCCGGCGCTGATCCACATCGAGCAGCTCGACTTCTTCAACCGGCCGCAGGGCGTGCTGGTGACTGACGGAAGCAACGTCGGGCTCTACGACGCGAAGGACGGCAAGTACTACCGGGGCCCGGCGACGCCCGCGAACCTGGGCCGCTTCCTGCCGGTGGTGCTGCCGCCCGCCGAGCTGGCCGCGCTGATGCTGGGGCGCGCCCCGCGGCTGCCGCCCGAATCCTCCGAGCTCTCCTTCGACGACAAGCTGGGTGTGTACGTCCTCACCCTGAAGCGTGAAGGCGTCACGCAGACGCTGCACGTCCAGCCGCCCTCGCACCGTGTGGTGAAGAGCACGGTGACCGGGCGCGCCGCGTACGACGTGGAGTTCTCGGACATCGCCGACTACGGCGCGGTGACGATGCCGAAGAAGGCGAAGCTGCTGGCGGCGTCCGCGAAGACGACGGTGGAGCTCACCTGGAAAGACGTGACGCTCAACGAGCCGCCGGATCTCACGCTCTTCGATCTCACCCCGCCGGAGGACGTGCCGGTGGTGGACGTGGACGCGCAGGGCTCGCCCGTGGGGCCCTGAAGTGCAGCGCCCTCCTCGCGCCGCGCGGTGGACCCGGGCGATCGTGGCCGCGGACGCCTCGTGCGACTCGTGCACGCGCGTTCGCCCGTGCGCTTGCGAAACGACCGAGCGGCGCCAGTCATCGCGAGCCAGTCTCCGCCCACGCTGCGGCCAAGTCATGCCGACCAGGGTTACGTGAGGCTCACGGCCTGGTCGCCTGCGCTCGGCGGCCGGCGTCTGGAGCCGCCAGCCCGCGAGACGCCTGCGACTTCAGCCGGCCGCGCGTCAGTGGCGCACGGGGTTCACCAATTGGTCGATCTGCAGCACGCGGTCGGTGTTCAACGCGCCGGTCGCCTGCTCGCGCTGCGGGCGATCGTCCTGGCCCTGCTCCCGCACCGGCCCGCCCCCTCCGCTCTGTTGGGTGTCGGTCCGCCCGTCGTCCCCGTCGCTGTGGCCGCGCTTGATGCCCTTCCGCTGCAGGGTGAGTTCCTGCCGCGTGACAGGGCCGCGCGCCGGAGCGTCATCGCCGTCGGGGTTGGGCCGCTTCGTCTTCTCCTGTGAGGCCTTCAGCTTCTCCACCTCGGCCTTGAGCTGCTCGAGCTGCACGTGCAGCTTGTCCAGCTCCCGCCCCATCGACTCGTGCGTGCGGACAATGGTCGACTTGTCGTTGTCGGCGTCGACGCGGAAGGTGGTGGACACCTCGTCGTTGCGAGAGCCCTTCATCTCGCCGCCGTGGTGCTTCCGGTTGATGCGATCGGCCGCGAAGCTGTCGCCGCGCACGACGTTCTTCCCCGTCAGCAGCGGCCTCTTGCCCGGGCGATCGCCGCCGTCCAACCAGGTCGAGTCCTTCAGGCCGCCGCCCGGGGCGCCACCCGGCCCGAAGAAGTGATCGTCCTTGCGCTGGCCGATGGACCTGCTGCCCACAGGCTGGGCGGGCTTCGCGATCGGCAGGGACTTCGCGTCGACGCGGGCGCGCTGCGCGATGGACTTCGAGAGGGGGCGGGCGATGCGGGACATGGCGATCTCCGGAAGAAAAGCTGCGTTCGTCCGGTACGCGCAGGCGGCGGCGAAAGAGGCTCACAGCCCGTTCCTGGCAGCGAGATCACGCAGTTCCGAGTCGATGGCGCCGGTCGCCCGCAGCGCCTCGACGATGGGCCGCGCCTCGTCGAGCCTCCCCAGCTCGATCAACACCTGGGCCAACCGCCCGCGTTGCTTCGCCGGCGCGTCCTCGCCACCGCCGACGTCCTTGAAGGTCGCCAGCGCTGCCTCGAAGGCGGTCGCCGGGTTCTCCTGTGCCAGCCGCTGCACCCGCCCCAGCTCGAGCCGGGAGACGGCCACGTCCACCTGGAAGCTCTCGTCCTTCGCCGCCAGCCCTTCACGCAGCCCCAGCGCCCGCTCGTGGGCCTTCCTGGCCTCGGCCACGTGCCCCAGCTTGCGCTCGGCGCGCCCGACGTTGGTGAGCCCGTCGGCGAGCGCCGCCTGCACCAGGGCGTTGTCGGGCTCCTTCGTCAGCAGCTTGTCGGACAGCGCGACGTCGGCGCGGAACTCGATCAGCGCCTCGTCCAGCTTCCCCAGCTCCTCGCGCGCGCGACCGAGGAAGGAGTGGCTCGCCGACAGCCCATCGATCCGCACCGCGTTCTCCGGATCGCGCGCCAGGGCCCGCTCGCTGAACTGCACCGCCTCGACCGCCAGCGGCTCGGCCTCCGCCGGACGTCCCTGCAGCCGCAGCACCCGCCCGAGATCGTTGAGCGCGATGGCCATGTTGTCGTCCAGCTCGATGTCCTGCGGGAGCTGCGCGTGCAGCGCCCGGGCGATCTCCAGGTTCTGGCGGAAGGCGGACTCGGCTTCCTTGAGCCGTCCGAGCGCCTCCAGCGCGCGACCGACGTACATCTTCGTCTTCCCGCGCGCGTAGGTTGGATCGCGGCCCGTCAGCGTCGAGCCGTCGAGGAACTTCGCTGCAGACTCGTGGGACGAGAGTGCCTCGTCATAGCGGCCGAGGAAGTAGAGGATCCTCCCGCGGTCGTTCCACGCGTCGCCGGTGAGCGCGACGACGTGAGGATCACCCGCGGCGCCCTTCGCCACGCCCTCGAGCAGGGCCTGCCCACGCGAGAACTCCTCGAGCGCGGCGTCGAGATCGCCGCGCGCCTCGAACACCTGCCCCATCAGGCTGGCGGCCGCCGCGCGGAGGAGATCGTCGGCAGGGCTCTTCGGGGCGGCCTCCAGCGCGTCGCGAGATTCCTTTACCAGCGCCGCCGCCTCGTCCGTCTTCGACTGCGCCAGCTTGACGCTCGCGAGCTGCTGCAGCGTGCGAGCGCGCCGCTGCGGAGACGTCTCGGTGGCCGGGAGCGCCGCGAAGTAGGCCTGCACCGCCTTCGAGACGTCTTCCAGCACGTCCAGCCGGCTCGACGGCTCGAGCTTCTTGCGCAGATCCCCCAGCATGAAGTCGACGAGCTCCTCGGCTCGCGCTCGGGAAGCCTCCGCGCGCTCACGCGCCAGGCGTGCCTCTCGCGCCTGGACGAGGGTGGCGATCACGCCTCCAGTCAGGGACAGGCCCACCAGGACCCCGGCCCCCACCGCCAGCCGGTTGCGCCGGACGAACTTGCCCAGTCGGTAGCCGAAGGTCGCGGGGCGTGCGCGCAGGGGGAGCCCCGTGGCCAGGCGGTCGAGATCGTCCGCGAGCGCTTCCACCGAGGGGTAGCGCTGCGCCGGCTCCTTCCGGAGCGCCGTGAAGAGGATCGCGTCGAGATCCACGCCCAGGTTGGGGGCCGGCATCTCCTGCTCGAGGATCGCGCGCGCCAACGTCTGGCCGGAGCCCTCGAAGGGCCGCTTGCCGGTGAGCAGCTCATAGAGGATCACGCCCAGCGCCCACACGTCGGCGGCGGTGGTGACGCGCTCTGCGCGGAGCTGCTCGGGGCTGGCGTAGGCCGGCGTCAGCACCTGCTCGCCCGTCTTCGTGCGCTGCTCGGTCGCGTGGGGGTCGAGCACCTTGGCGATCCCGAAGTCGAGCAGCTTCACCTCGCCGCTCTTCGTCACCAGGACGTTCCCCGGCTTGAGGTCGCGGTGCACGATCAGGTTCCGGTGCGCGTACTGCACCGCCTGGGTCAGCTTCTTGAAGAGCGTGAGCCGCGCGGCGCGATCGAGGCCGTGCTGTGACGCGTACTCGAGCAACGTCGTCCCCTCGACGTACTCCATCGCCAGCCAGGGGCGGCCGTCCGGCGTCGCGCCTCCGTCGAGGAGGCGGGCGATGTGGGGGTGTTCCAGCGACGCGAGGATCTGCCGCTCGTCCTTGAAGCGCGCCAGGAGATCGTCCGTGTCCAGCCCGCGCCGCAGCACCTTGAGCGCGGCCTGCATGGTGAAGGCCCCGTCGGCCCGCTCGGCCAGGTACACGGTGCCCATGCCGCCACGGCCCAGCTCGCGGAGAATGCGCCACGGGCCGACTTCGGTGGGCGCCGTGTCCTTCACCGCGCCGGCTGGCGTGGCGAGGAAGGAGTCGGCCTTCGCGTCGGCGTCCAGCAGCGAGCGCACCTCGCTCAGGAGCGCCGTGTCTCCCCCGCACGTCTCGTCGAGGTACTTCGTGCGCGCGTCGCCCTCCAGCTCCAGCGCGCGGTGGAACACCTCGTTGACCCGAGCCCAGCGGTTGGCGTCCATGGCGGGGGAGAGTATGCGGTCCTGACCATGGCCGACGACTCCGCTGAGATCACCGCGCTGCTCAAGCAGTGGCGCGAGGGGGGCTCTCCCGACGAGCTGTTCCGGGTGGTGTTCGACAACCTCCGCCGCATCGCCGCCGCGCAGTTCAGGAGCGAGCGCCGCGACCACACGCTTCAGCCCACCGCGGTGGTGAACGAGGCGTGGATGAAGCTGATGGGCCAGCGCGCCGACTTCAAGGACCGCGCGCACTTCTTCGCCATCGCGTCGCAGGCGATGCGGCGCATCCTCGTCGATCACGCGCGGCAGAAGCGCGCGCAGAAGCGGGCCGCGCCAGAGTTACTGGAAGAGCCTTCCACCGATGGCAAGGGCGTCGACGTGATCGCGCTCGACGTGGCGCTCGAGAAGCTCGCCCAGCTGAACAAGGACCAGGCGCGCGTCGTCGAACTCAAGTACTTCGCCGGCCTCACCAACGAGGAGGTCGCCGAGGTGACCGGCGCCTCCGTCGCCACCGTGAAGCGGGCCTGGCAGGCGGCGCGGGCCTTCCTCTTCCGGGAGCTGGGCGACGGCAATACGAATCGTGTGACACTTTCGCGGCGAAGCCCATGAAATTACTGCGCAATTCGGAGGGGTGAGCCTGTTTCCCGGCCTCCTGCGCGTCCTGTTCAAAAGGCGGCGCTCATGCCGCCCACTCGAACAGGAGCAACGCACATGTCCCGGATCGGCTCGATGGTGAAGCAGGCCGCGCAGAAGGTGGAGCAGAAGGCCAACGACGCGAAGCACGGCGTTACCCAGAAGGCGGAGCAGGCGAAGAAGGACCTCACCCAGGCGACCGAGACGGCGCAGAAGGTGAAGGTCCGGCTGCACACGCGCGACGGCTTCGAGGCGCGCGGCCTGTACGACGCGGGCGCGAACAAGCCTGGCCGCCAGACGTGGGAGCGCACGGTGACGCTCGGCCGCGGTGAAGACATCGCCGGTCCGGATCACGCCGGCCGGCCGTACGAAGATCGCGTGCTGTCGGGCGCGCGGCTCCACGCCTTCGCGCAGAAGGCGGGCACGGTGGTGAGCGCCGGCGGCGACGCCTTCGTCGGCGGCAGGTACGAGACGTACGAGGTCGACTCCGAGGGCACCTCGAAGCGCAGCCTGGTGAAGCTGGGCGCGGAGGCGAGCGGCTCCGTGTACGCGGGCGCCGTCACCGGGTTCCAGGCCGGGGCCCAGGTGGGCGCGGAGATCAAGGAGAAGACGGTGCGGCGCTCCGACCTCGGCGACGGCCGGCAGCTCAAGACCGAGTCCACCGTGCAGGGGCAGTGGGGTGCGGCGGCCAACCTGGGCGCGCAGGTGGGCACCGTCATGGGCGCGAAGGCCGAGCTCTTCGTGGGCGTGCGCGGCGTGGGCGAGGAGCGCGTGGCGATCACCGAGGGGAACCGGGAGCTGGCGGGCGTGGCCGGGCGCTTCGGCGTGATCCAGGGCGTCGGCGTGGTGGTGGACGTGGAGGCCGGCTACGACGTCGACGAGAAGCAGGTGCGCGTCTCGGGTGACGCGGGCGCGGCGCTGCTCATCGGCGCGCAGCTCGGCGGCGAAGTCACCGTCGGCGGCTCGGACGAGGAGTGAGCCGGGGGGCCTCTGACTCGTCGGCCGAAGTCCGCCCTCCCTCGCCCCATTGCGCCAGGGGTGAGGGAGGGCAGACGAGGTCGTCGATTCACTGAGGGAGGGGCCCGCCGTCAGTACGGATCGTGGTTCTTCGCGAACGTCTTGAGGTCGTGCTTCTCGAGCTCGTCGCCCTTGGACTTCGTGGTGCGCTTCTCCACCGACGTCTCGCCAGCCAGCGCGTCCACCGACATGCCGAAGAGCGCGCGCACGTTGTCTCCGAAGAGCGTGATGACGCCGATCGCCGCGATCGCGATCAACGCGACGATGATGATGTACTCCGTCATGCCCTGACCGCGGCGGTGGGACGGCTTGGTTGCCTTCCTGGTGGAGTTCGTCTTCATGGTCGTTCTCCGGGTGCTTGGGTCGCTCGCGTCGTGCGTTCGCCGTCTGAAGGAGTTCTCGGACCGACCGCAGAACGCCGACATCGGCCGTCGGGAGGTCCTCCCGATGGCGGTCGGTCGATCGACCGATGGGCCTGCGGAGTGGATGTGAGGCGCGTTCCGGGCGAGGCTGGGGCCCGTCCATGCGCGCGCTCCTCGCTGGCCTCCTGTCCTGCCTCTTCCTGGGCGGCTGCGCGTGTCAGAAGAAGCCGGCGGGCGTGGACTCCGGCGTGGCCATCGCGGCTCCCGCGCCCGACTGGCTCGCCGGCAAGCTGCCTCCGCCGAGAGCCGACGAGACGCCCAGGAAGGGCGGCGCCTTCACGCTGCGCGTCAACATCGAGCCCGCTGGCCTCACCCGCCTGCACGACCAAATGGCGGAAGGCACCATGGCGCGCCTCACGGTGGGGCCGATCTACGAGACGCTGGGCCGCGTCGACCCGAAGGCGCCCGACGGTCCCCTGCTGCCGCTCCTGGCCGAGCGCTGGGAGGAGAGCGACGATCACCTCACCCTCACCGTGCGGCTGCGGCAGGGCGTGCGCTTCCACGACGGCACGCCGCTCACCGCGAAGGACTTCAAGGCGGTGGTCGACGTCATTCAGGATCCGAAGAACGCCACCGCGGCGATGCGGAACTACCTGGCCGATCTCTCCTCGGTGACGACCCCCGACGAGCTGACGCTGGTGGTGAAGTGGAAGAGGCCCTACTTCCTGGCCAACCGCACCTTCCTCGGCTCGATCTTCGCGATGCCGGCGAGGGCACTGTCGGGAGACTTCGACACGCTGCCCATCCACCGCGCGCCCATCGGCACCGGCCCGTTCCGCTTCGAGAAGTGGGAGGCGGGCGCGGCGATGACCTACGTTCGGAATGAGGGGTACTGGGGGCGGAAGGCGTGGGTCGATCGCGTGGTGGTGCGCTTCGTGAAAGACGAGACGGTCGCCGCTCAGCTCTGGGAGCGCGGCGAGTTCGATCTCATGACCCGGATCCCCCCGACGGTCTGGCGCGCGGTGGAGACTCCGTCCGAGGCCAACCGCTGGGCAATCGAGGGCTACCAGCGCTCGCTCTTCCTCGAGAACACGTACACCTGGATCGGCTGGAACGAGCGTCGCCCCTTCTTCACCGACGCCCGCGTGCGCCGCGCGCTGGCGATGCTCTACCCCCGCGAGCAGGTGGCGAAGCTCGTCGATCTCGGCCTGGAGCCGCCGACCACCTGCCCGTACTACGCGTCCTCCGAGAGCTGCGATCCTTCCATCACGCCGATCCCCAACGACGTCGACGGCGCTCGCCGGCTGCTCGACGAGGCGGGGTGGCAGGACAGCGACGGCGATGGCGTACGCGAGAAGGACGGCGTGCCCCTGCGCTTCACCTTCCTCGCCACCACCTACTCCGTGAAGATGGGGAAGCTCTTGCCGCTGTTCCAGGAGGCGCTGCGCAAGGGCGGGGTGGCCGCGGACATCGAGCGCATCGATCCCGGCGCGTACTCCAGCCGCGTGCGGGCGCGCGACTTCGACGTGATCACCATGTCCTGGTCCAGCACCGACGCCGTGCAGGACGTGTTTCAGATCTTCCACTCGTCGCAGGCGCAGGAGGGCAGCAACTCGGTGGGCTACGCGAACCCCGAGGTGGACGCGCTGCTCGAGCAGATCCGCACCGAGTTCGATCCGAAGGCGCGCGCGGCGCTCGAGCGCCAGGTGCACCGGAAGCTGTTCGACGATCAGGTCTACCTCTTCCTGTCCCTGCGGCCACAGCTGGACGCGGTGAAGAACCGGGTGCGGGGGCTCGCGCCCAGCGTGGCGTGGTACCGGCTGCAGGACGTCTGGCTCGCGGAGTGACTGGCACGTGAGGCGCTACCTCCTCCGGCGACTGGGCCTCATGGCGCCGACCTTCCTCGGCATCACGCTGCTCACCTTCGCGGTGGCGCACCTGGCCCCGGGCGATCCGCTCCAGCTCGACGAAGAGAACCTCGGGGCCGCGCGCGCCGACGTGGCGAAGCTGCGCGCCGCCAGGGGCCTCGATGCGCCGCTGCCCGTCCAGTACGTGCGCTGGCTCTCGCGCGTGATCCGGCTGGACTTCGGGCGCTCCCTCATCGATCAGCGGCCCGTCTCCGAGAAGCTGGCCGAAGCGCTGCCGCGCACCGCCCTCGTCTCCGGCCTCGCCGTCCTCTTCGCCTTCGGGCTGGCCGTGCCGCTGGGCGTCTTCCTCGCCACCCGCAGGACACTGCTTTCCCGGGCGCTCTCCGCGGCGCTCACCGTGGTGTGGGGCGTGCCGACGTTCTGGGTGGCCGTGCTCCTCCTGCTCGTCTTCTCCAGCCCGCGCGCGCTGGACGTCCTGCCCATGCAGGGCCTCGGAGACGGGGGCCTCGTCGATCTCGCGTGGCACCTGGTGCTGCCGGTGCTGTGCCTCACGTACCCCACGCTGGCCCTCGTCACCCGGCAGGTGCGCAGCGCGATGCAGGACGCGCTGGCCCAGGACTTCGTGAAGGCCGCCCGCGCCCGCGGAATCCCCGAGCGGCGCGTCGTGTGGCGTCACGCGCTGCGGAACTCGCTCCTGCCCGTGGTGACGCTGCTGGGCTTCAGCCTGCCGCACGTGCTGGGCGGCAGCGTGCTGATCGAGCGCGTCTTCGGCATCCCCGGCATGGGGCTGCTCGCCTTCGACTCGGTGGGCACGCGCGACTACCCGACGGTGATGGGCGCGGCCACGGTGATGGCGGTGGCCACCATGCTGTCGATGCTGGCCGTCGACGTCGCGTACGGCTTCATCGATCCCCGCATCCGAGTCGAGGAGGCGTCGTGAGGGGCCTGCGCGCCCTCTGGGCCGATCGCGCCGCCCGCCCGGCGGTGCTGACGCTGGCGCTGCTCCTGGGATCCGCCGTCTTCGCCGATCTCCTCGCGTCCGATCTCCCGCTGGCGGTGCGCGTCGACGGCCAGACTCACCTCCTCCCGTGTCTCACCCGGCCCGCCGCATTGAGGGGACGCACCCAGGCCACGCTCTCGCCCATCGCGGAGTGGATGATCGGCACGCCCATCCCGTACGGGCCGGAGCAGACGATCGCCACCACGGGCGAGGTGCGAGACGGCGCGCCGCCCTGGGGGCCCGACGAGCGCCACTGGCTCGGCACCGACGACGTCGGGCGCGACGTCTTCGCGAGGCTCATCCACGGCGCGCGCGTCAGCCTCTTCATCGCCTTCTTCACCGTGCTGATCGCGGTGGGCGTGGGGATGCTGGTGGGCGGCGTGTCGGGCTACGCGGGCGGCGCCACCGACGCCGTGCTGTCACGCGTCCTCGAGGTGATGACCACCTTCCCGCTCGTCTTCTTCCTCATCGCGCTGCTCTCGGTGCTGCGCACCCAGTCTCTCTGGCCGCTGGTGCTGGCGCTGGGCCTCACCCGCTGGACCGACGTCGCCCGCCTGGTGCGCGCCGAGGTCCTCAAGCTGAAGACGCTCGACTTCGTGCTCGCGGCGCGGGCGATGGGGGCCAGTCCGTCGCGGATCATCTTCCGCCACCTCCTCCCCAACGCCCTCGGCCCCGTCCTGGTCACGGCCACCTTCGGCGTCGCCGCGGCCGTGCTGCTCGAGACGGGCTTGTCGTTTCTCGGCCTGGGCGTCGCGCCTCCCACCGCCAGCTGGGGTGAGCTCCTCACGCAGGCGCACCGCACCCTCGTCCACCCCGGGGCCTGGTGGTTGGCCGTGTTTCCGGGCGCCTGCATCGCCCTCACCGTCCTCTCAGTGAACGCGCTGGGTGAAGCCTTGCGGCGAAAGGTCGACGGCGGCGCGTAAGTCGCTAGAATCACGACGGTCATGGCTTCCATCCGCCTCGGCGATCTGCTGGTCAAAGCGAAGGTCATCAGCGAGAGCCAGCTGAAGGCGGCTCTCAACGAGCAGCAGCGGTGGGGCGGCAAGCTGGGCGAGATCCTCGTGCGGATGAACATCCTCACCGAGGAGATGCTGGTGAAGGCGCTGTCCAAGCAGCTCAACGTGCCTTCGGTCAACCTCGAGACGGTGCAGGGCATCGCGCCGCACGTGCGCGCGAAGGTGCCGGCCGACGTGGCGAGAGATCTGGTGGCCCTCCCGATCCAACTGCGAGACGAAGGCAAGACGCTGGTGGTGGCGATGGCCGAGCCACAGAACATCAAGCACCTCGACACGCTGCGCTCGGTGTCGCGATGCCGCATCGTCCCGCAGCTCGCCGGCCGCCAGACGATCGCGCGGGCCTTCTCGCGCTTCTACGAGGGCGAGGCCGAGGTGGGCAGCGACGTCGAGAGCAGCTTCAAGCTCGTCGACGCGCAGGGCAACACCGTCATCAAGTCCGCCGAGGACATCGCGAAGAAGCGCGAGGCCGAGCGCAGAGCCAGCGGCGTCGCCATGCCCGCCGCGCAGGCGCCGCCACGCCCAGCCGAGTCAGCGGCGCTCACCGGGCGTTCGCCCTCCGAGATGCTCCGCGCCATCGAGGACGCCCAGCGCAAGGAAGTCGCTGCGCTCAAGGGCATGGTGGAGCTGCTCATCGAGAAGGGCGTCTTCACGCGTGAGGAGTACCTGGCGAAGGTGCGGCGGTAGCCAGGCGAGGCAAGCGATGCGGCGAAAGCTGGGCGAGATCCTCCTCTCCTCGGGTGTCGTTTCGCCCTCGGACATCGCCGACGCGCTGAGCGATCAGAGCGCGGGCGAGCCCAGCCGCCTCGGAGATCTCCTCGTGGCGCAGGGCCGGTTGACGCCCACCCAGCTGGCCCAGGCGCTGGCCGAGCAGTACGGCGTTCCGTTCACCACGCTGCCTCCGCTGGCGACCGCGGTGCTGGAGGCGGTCCCGCTGGACTTCCAGCGGCGCCATCGGCTCGTCCCGATCCGCGTCGAGGGCACCGCGCTGTCTGTCGCGATGGCGGATCTCGCCGACTCCGACGCGGTGGCCTCGCTCAAGAAGCAATGGCCGCAGGTGAAGGTGTTCGCCGCGGCCGGCGACGAGATCGACGCGCTGCACAGCGCCCTGTCCGGAGAGGCGCCGCTCGAGCGCGCCCCGCAGGGGAGCTCTCCCTCGGCCGAGGACCTCTTCGGCTCGCTCGATCTCGACGTGTCCGGCGAAGGGGGCGCGCCCCCGGCCACCGAGAGCGCGCTCTTCGGCGATCTCAACCTCGATCCTCCGCCGGCCAGCGCCTCAGCGCCGTCCGGCATGTTCGAACTCCAGGTGAGCGGCTCGCCCAGCGCCCCTGCGCCGTCCGGCATGTTCGAGCTCCAGGTGAGCGACTCGGCCAGCGCCCCTGCGTCGTCCGGGATGTTCGAGCTCAAGGTGGACTCGACCGCCGACGACGGCGGCGACGTCCTGGATCTCACCACCGAGGCCGAGGTACCCGACGAGACCGCCCGCGCCACCACGGATGATGGAGAGGACGATCTCTTCTTCGAGGCGCGCCCCTCCGCGCCCAGCTCCGAGCCGATCGCGCCGCCGCCCATCGTCGCGCCCGTCTCGCCCGTCCCGGCGCCGGCGCCGGCCGCAACGAAGGCCGCGGGTCCGTCGATCGACGATCTCATCGCTTCGCTGCCTTCGGGTGAGCCGCTGCCTCCGCTCAGAGACGACACCTACGCCCCGCGCGGCCCGTCCCTTCTCGAGCAGCTCTTCGTGGGGCCAGAGGACACGGCCGAAGGTCCGCCGACCGAAGCGAAGGCCGGGCCCGGGGCGAAGCCCTCTCCGGCGAATCCGGTGGGCGTCGACGCGAAGGGTGCACTGAAGCCGGCGGGGAAAGCAGCCGCGGAGAAGAAGGCGACGGGGGCGAAGGCCGACCGGAAGCCCGAGCCGGCGCCCGAGGCGACCTCCGAGCGCAGGCCGGAGCCGAA
>JBFMHF010000107.1:0-26453 GCA_040752975.1 Myxococcota bacterium | reverse complement strand
CCGCGCCGGGCGCTGCGCCTGTCGCCCCCGCGGCTCCTCCCGCCGTGGCGCCGGCCCGCGAGGGTCTCGCCGCGCTGGTGAAGGCGCTCAACGCCGGCGAGGTGGAGACGCTCGTCATCTTCGACGGCAACCCCCTCTACACCGCGCCGGGCGCGCTCAAGTTCGCGGAGGCCTTCGCGAAGGCGAAGACGGTGGTGCACGCGGGCGTCCTGCCCGAGGAGACGGGCGAGAAGGCCACCTGGCACCTCCCGCTGGCCCACTTCCTCGAGAGCTGGGGCGACGCCCAGGCGTGGGACGGCACCGTGTCGCTGGTGCAGCCGCTCATTCTCCCCCTCTTCGGCGCGCGCGCGGCCACCACCCTGCTGGCCCAGCTGACGGGCGCGGCGGAGACGGGCGACAAGAAGCTCGTCGAGGAGACCTGGCGCGGCGCGGGCGGCAAGCTGGCGTCGGAGAAGGCCTGGCGCAAGGCGCTGCACGACGGCGTGGTGGCGGGCACCGCGTGGACGGCCGCGGCCGCCTCGCCGAAGCAGGCGGACATCGCCGCTGCGCTCTCCGCGGTGAAGGCCGCGGCGCCCTCGAAGGACGCGCTGGAGCTGGTGGCGCTGCACGGCCACGTGAAGGACGGGCGCCTGGCCAACGTGTCCTGGCTGCAGGAGCTGCCCGACAGCATGTCCAAGCTGTGCTGGGACAACGCGCTGTTCGTCTCGCCTGCGCTGGCGAAGGAGCTGGGCCTCGAGAGCGCGGTGAAGAAGAACGGCTACACCTCCGACGTGGTGGAGGTGACGGTGGACGGCCGCAGCCTGAAGGCCCCCACCTTCGTGCTGCCGGGGCTGGCGCCGTACACCGTGGCCATCAACCTGGGCTACGGCCGCGCCTGGGGCGACGTGGCGAAGGACGTGGGCGTCAACGCCACTGCGCTGCTGGCCGACGGCGCCTTGGTGCTGCAGGGCGCGAAGCTGACGAAGACGGGCGCCACGCAGGTGCTGGCCTCCACCCAGGACCACTTCAGCGTGCCGGGCAACCCCTTGAAGGAGCTCACCTTCGCCCAGATGTCCGGCCTCGCCGCCGGCGACGACGGGCGGCGCCTCGCGCTCAGAGACAGGCCCCTCTTCATGGAGGGCACCGCGAAGCAGTACGCGCAGAGCCCCGAGGCCCTGGTGAAGCCGGCGCACATGCCGGAGAACCTGGTGACGCTGGGCACGCCGAAGAATCGGCCGTCGAAGCCGATTCAGCCTCACGACGAAGTCGTCTACGAGGGCCAGCAGTGGGGCATGGTCATCGACCTGTCCGCCTGCATCGGCTGCAACGTGTGCGCGATCGCCTGCCAGGCGGAGAACAACATTCCCACCGTGGGCCGCACGCAGGTGCTGCTGGGCCGCGAGCTGCACTGGATTCGCGTCGACCGCTACTTCTCGGGCGACGTCGACAGCCCGGCCGCGCTGCACCAGCCGGTGCCGTGCATGCACTGCGAGAACGCGCCCTGCGAGCCGGTGTGCCCGGTGTCGGCCACCACGCACGACGAAGAGGGCATCAACTCCATGGCGTACAACCGGTGCATCGGCACCCGGTACTGCTCCAACAACTGCCCGTACAAGGTGCGCCGGTACAACTACCTCGACTTCTCCATCACCGGCGACGTGGCGCGCGACGAGGTGCAGGACAAGCGCTGGCAGGTGCTCAAGTGGCAGCGCAACCCCGACGTCACCGTGCGCTACCGCGGCGTGATGGAGAAGTGCACGTACTGCACCCAGCGCGTCGAGGAGGCGAAGGTGGCGGCCAAGCGCGCGGGGAAGGACCGCAAGGCCCTGCCGGACGGCGCGGTGACTCCCGCCTGCGCCCAGGCGTGCCCGACGAAGGCCATCACCTTCGGGAACATCAACGACCCGACTTCGCGGGTGGCGAAGCTGAAGGTGAGCGAGCGGAACTACGAGATGCTGCAGGAGCTCAACGTGCGCCCGCGCACCACGTTCCTGGCGCGCATCAAGAACGTCAACGAGGAGCTGGCCTGACATGGCGACCGCGAACACCACCACGCTTCCCGACGATCCCAAGACGCGCGGCGACGTCGTCCTCGACGAGCAGACCGCCGGCCGCGAGGCGCTCGTGCGCGGCGACTACACCTTCCACGACATCACCGAGAAGGTGCTGGCCGTCAACGAGAAGCCGATTCTCAAGACGCCCGCGCCCTTCAAGTTCGGCATCGCGCTGGCCGGCGCCGGCTTCGCGATGTTCGGCGGCTACATCGGCTACCTCTTCTGGGAAGGGCCCGGCATCTGGGGCAACAACAACCCGGTGGCCTGGGCGTGGGACATCGTCAACTTCGTCTTCTGGGTCGGCATCGGCCACGCCGGCACCCTCATCTCCGCCATCCTCTACCTGTTCCGGCAGAAGTGGCGCACGTCCATCAACCGGTACGCGGAAGCGATGACCATCTTCGCGGTGCTCGCCGCGGGCAGCTGCGTGGCGCTCCACACCGGCCGCATCTGGATGGACTACTACCTCTTCCCCATCCCCAACCAGATGGGGCTGTGGCCGAACTTCCGCAGCCCGCTGGAGTGGGACGTGTTCGCCGTCAACACGTACCTCACCGTGTCGCTGCTCTTCTGGTTCACCGGGCTGGTGCCCGACTTCGCCACCCTGCGAGACCGCGCGACGGTGAAGTGGCGCCGGCTCTTCTACGGAATTCTCGCGCTGGGCTGGCGCGGCTCGATGCGCCACTGGGTGACGTACGAGAAGGCGTACCAGATTCTGGCGGCCTTCTCGGCGCCGCTGGTGCTCTCGGTGCACACCATCGTGTCCTTCGACTTCGCCGTCAGCCAGCTGCCCGGCTGGCACACCACCATCTTCCCGCCCTACTTCGTGGCCGGCGCCATCTTCTCCGGCTTCGCGATGGTGCTGACGCTGATGATTCCGGCCCGCGAGTGGCTGGGCCTCAAGGACCTCGTCACCATCAAGCACATCGAGAACATGAACAAGATCATCCTCGTGACGGGGACGATGGTCGGCTACGCGTACGGCATGGAGTTCTTCGTGGCTGCCTACTCGGGCAACACCTACGAGGGCTTCACCTTCATCAACCGCATGGGCGGCCCGTACTGGTGGGCCTACTGGATCATGATGACGTGCAACGTCATCACGCCGCAGTTGTTCTGGTTCAAGAAGTTCCGCACCAACGTGAAGCTGACGTTCGTGCTGTCCATCTTCGTGAACATCGGCATGTGGTTCGAGCGCTTCGTCATCACGGTGACGAGCCTCCACCGCGACGCGCTGGTGTCGAGCTGGGACTACTTCGTGCCGGTGACGGAGGTCTTCTTCCTGCTGGGCACCTTCGGCCTCTTCTTCTTCCTCTTCCTCCTCTTCATCCGCTTCTTCCCCGTCATCGCGATGAGCGAGGTGAAGGCCGTGATGCCGCAGGCCAACCCGCACTGGGAAGGCTACGGGCACGGGGCGTCGGGCGCGGTGCCGGCGGGCGCGGTCGCCCAGGGAGACCACTGACATGAGCGAGAACGTCCCCACCTGGGGCCTGTTGGCCCAGTACGAAGACCCCCACGCCATCTACAAGGCCTGCGAGCAGGTCCGCGACGCGGGCTACGAGCAGTGGGACGCCTGCGTGCCCTTCCCGGTGCACGGGCTGGACAAGGCGATGGGCGTGAAGCCGTCGCGCCTGCCCTGGGTCGTCCTGTCCGTCGGCCTCATCGGCAGCGGGCTGGGCCTGTGGCTGGAAGCGTGGACCAGCGGCAGCGCCTACCCCTTCATCGTCGGCGGCAAGCCGCTCTTCTCGCTGCCCGCCTTCGTGCCCGTCTGGTACGAGGTGACGGTGCTGTCGAGCTGCCTCGCGGCGTTCTTCGGCAACTGGATTCTCAACGGCCTGCCCCGCCCGCACCACCCGGCCTTCGCGTCGAAGGCCTTCGAGCGGGTCACCGACGACAAGTTCTTCATCATGATTGAAGCGGCCGACCCGAAGTTCGACCGCGCGAAGACCGAAGCGCTGCTCAAGTCGTCGGGGGCCACCCTCGTCGAGGTGCTGGAGCCGTGACCGCCATGCGTTCGTCCTCTCTCTTCTTCGCGGCGGCGCTGGCCGCCGTCTCCTTCGCCGGCTGCCGGGGCTGCGAGTCCGACAAGCCGCCGGTGCACCTCATCCGCAACATGGACACGCAGGAGAAGGGCAAGGCGTACCGGAAGGACTGGTCCGGCGTCTTCCCTGACGGCCTGCAGTGGCGGCTGCCCGTGGAGGGCACCGTGGCGCAGGGGCACCTGAATGACGACGACACCCTCCACGACGGCCTCGCCGACCCGCTGGACGGCGGCGCCCTCGAGCCGTCGAAGGCCTTCCCCGACGTGCTCAAGGTGGACGGGAAGATCCCCGACTCGCTCGCGGACCGCGGGAAGATTCGGTACCAGATCTACTGCGCGCCCTGCCACGGGAAGGAGGGTGACGGGAAGGGCACCGTGGCCGGCGCTGCGCTGGACGGAGGCCCCCGCCTCACCGTGCCGCCGCCGTCCTTCACCGACGACCGCCGCAAGAGCCTCCTCGCCGGGCAGCTCTACGCCGCCATCAAGAACGGCGTGAATCCGCCCAACATGGGCAGCTACGCCGCGCAGATTCCCACCGAGGATCGCTGGGCCATCGTCGCGCACATCCGGCGGGACATTCAGAAGCAGCCGTACGAGAGCGGCGGCGTCGAGCAGGTGGTGGTGGGCGACAAGGCCACCGCGGAGACGGGCGCGGGCCTCTACAAGTCGAAGGGCTGCAACGCGTGCCACTCCATCGACGGCTCCAAGCTGGTGGGCCCGTCCTTCAAGGGCCTGTGGGGGAAGACGGAGGCCACCAGCGCGGGCGACGTGGTGGTGGACGCGGCGTACTTCAAGGAGTCCATTCTCCAGCCGATGGCCAAGACGGTGAACGGCTACCCGCCGGCGATGCCGCCGCAGCAGCTGTCCGACATCGAGATCGAGAGCCTCGCGCTCTACGTGCAGACCCTGAAGTGAGCCGGAGCGCAACGTGAGCCACCACGAGATTGAGAAGCCGACGGACATCACCATTCCGGACACGAGCCTCTTCGCGAAGCTGCCCGTCATCGGCGGGGTGCTGGCCGTCGTCGGCCTGGGCGCCACGCTGGGCAGCGCGATGGGCGCGGACAAGGCACGGGCGATGTTCAGCTACCTGTGGGCCTTCGAGGCGGTGCTGGCGTTGGCGCTGGGCGCCTTCGGCTGGCTGGTCATCGACATCACCGTGCGCTCGCAGTGGAGCATCGTGGTGCGGCGCATCGCCGAGACGCTGCAGGCCACGCTGCCCATCTTCTTCGTGCTGTGGCTGCCCATCGCCCTCATCGGCATGCACGAGCTCTACCCGTGGACGCACGAGACGGACGCCATTCTCGAGCGCAAGCGCTGGTTCCTTTCCACCGGCTTCTGGTGGGGCCGCGCCATCGTCTACTTCGTGGTGTGGGCGGTGCTGTCGCGCTTCCTCTACACCTCGTCGGTGAAGCTGGACACGCTGGGGGACAACCAGGCGGAAAAGGACAAGGTCATCAAGCGCACCTGGGCGGTGGCGGCCCCGGCCATCCTCCTCTACGCGCTGACGCAGTCCTTCGCGGCGGTGGACTGGATGATGTCGCTCCAGCCGCACTGGTACTCCACCATCTTCGGCGTGTACTACTTCGCGTCGTCGATGGTGGCCTTCTTCTCGGTGGTCATCCTCATCTCCATGGCGCTGCAGCGGGCGGGCGTGCTGAAGACGGCGATTACCCCCGAGCACTTCCACGACCTGGGGAAGTTCACCTTCGGCTTCACCGTCTTCTGGGCGTACATCGCCTTCAGCCAGTTCATCCTCATCTGGTACGCGAACATCCCCGAGGAGACCGAGTTCTACATGGTGCGCATGGAGGGCGGCTGGCAGTACGTGTCGTACGCGCTGCCGGTGCTGCACTTCTTCCTGCCCTTCCTCTACCTCCTCAGCCGGCAGGTGAAGCGCGCGCGCTGGCCGCTGGCGCTGGGCGCCTGCTGGATGCTGCTGATGCACCTGCTGGACATGTACTGGCTCATCCTCCCCAACTACGGGACGCATGGAGAGGGCGAGCACCACGCGCACCTCGCGCTCAGCTGGCTCGACTTCGCCGCCATCCTCGGCATGGCGGGCGCCTTCCTCGCGGCCTTCGGCTTCCTCCTCAAGAAGAACAAGGTGCTGGCCATCAACGATCCACGGCTGCCCGAGTCGCTGGCGCACGAGAACTACTGAGCGCCCGCTCCCCATGAGGTTGAGGGGAAGTGCGTTGTCGGCGGCCGCGCTGCGCACTAGACGGAGCGCATGCGCATCACCCTCCTCACCCTCGCGCTCCTGGCGCTGCCGGCGCAGGCGGCGCGGCTCCTCGACGAAGAAGTCCGCCTCGTCCCCGCGTCCGTCCCGCAGTCCGTCCTCGACACGTCCCTGCGCGCGGAGACGCTCACCGCCACCGCCGACGACGACCCAGGCATCGGCTTCGGGGAACACTTCGCGAAGACGGCGGGCGTAGGGGTGCTGGCCAGCACGGCGGGCGTCCTCATCGCGGTGCCGCTGGGCGCGCTGTCCAACGAGCTCATCTGGGCGGCGCTGCCCGTCCTCGTCTCGCACCTCTTCATCCCGCCCGGCCTCACGGTGCTGGCGGCATGGCTCATCGGGAAGGCGAGCGCGCCGGGGCGCTACGGCTTCTGGGGCGCCTTCGGGGTGGCCTTCGCGGTGCACGCGGCGGCCTTCGTGGTGGCCAGCCTGGCGCTGGCGGTACCGTGGACCAACCCGGTGGCGCTCTTGCTCTACACGCTGGTGGACGGGCTGCTGATGAGCGGCACGTCGGTGGGCTTCATGCACCTCTTCCCCAACAAGAAGAAGGCCGCGCCCACGGTGGCCAGCTTCGTGCCGGGCGTCAGCGACACCGCCTTCGTCCCCTGCACCACGGTGGCCTTCTGAACATGCGCGCGCTCCTCGTCCTACTGGTGGTGTCGCTCGCCGCGCCGGCCCTGGCGCAGACTTGTCCCACGCGGCCGTCCTGGCCCACCGACGACTGGCCGGTGCAGTTGGTCGACCCGGTGGCGAAGCAGGCCGAGATCAAGGCGCTGGAAGACTTCGCCTTCACGCTGGTGGGCGAGGACAGCGAGCGGAAGGGCTACCGCACCAACGCCCTCGTCATCATCAAGGGTGGGAACATCGTCTATGAGCGCTACGGCCGCGGCTTCACCGCAAACAATCGGCACCTCTCGTGGTCGGTGGCGAAGAGCGTCTCCAGCGCGCTCATCGGCGTGGCGGTGCAGCAACGGGCGCTCAAGCTGTCCGACTCCATCTGCGACTACGTCCGCGGCTTCTCGGGCACCTCGGTGTGCGGCATCACCGTGAAGCACGCCATCACCTTCGCCACCGGCATCGCCTGGCAAGAGGAGTACGAGGGCGCGCCCGAGGGCTACCAGGTGTCCAGCGTCATCGCGATGCTGTACGGTGAGGGGCACCGCGACCAGCTGCGCTTCGTCCTCTCCCACCGGGCCGCGACGGCGCCGGGGGACCAATGGCTCTATTCCACCGGGGACGCGCACGTGGTGGCCGCGGTGGCCAAGGGGGCGCTGGACCGCAAGGTGGGCAAGCGCGCCTTCTGGACGCACCTCTTCGAGAAGATCGGCATGAAGCGGGTGGTCTTCGAAGAGGACGCGAAGGGCACGCCGCTGGGCGGCTCGATGGTGTACGCGACGCCGCGCGACTACGCGAAGTTCGGCTGGCTCTTCTTGAATGATGGCTGCTGGGCCGGCGAGCGCATCCTCCCCGAGGGCTGGGTGACGGACAGCACCACGCCGTCGGAGGCCTTCGTGAAGCACGCCACGGCCGCCGACGACGAGCCCAGCGGGTACGCGTGGTGGCTCAACCGGCCGGTGCCGGAACACTCCGCGCCGAAGCCCTGGCCTGACGCGCCCGACGACGCCTACGCGGCGCAGGGGCACTGGGGGCAGCGCATCGTCGTCATCCCCTCGGAAGACGTCGTCATCGTGCGCACTGGCGACGACCGCGAGGGCAGCATTCCCATCAACGAGCTCATCAAGTACTCGCTCCCGGTGGCCCGATGAGAACGCTCTTCTTCGTGTCTGCTCTGCTGGGCCTCTTCGGCTGTGCGTCGGAGGGGCCGCCCCGCCTGTACGATCAAAACGACATGGAGCTGGCCGCGGCCAACGGCGCGCGCATGGGCTGCTCGTGCATGTTCGTGATGGAACGCGACGAGGAGTACTGCCGCGCGTGGATCAAAGCGTCGCCGAACGTGGCGAAGGTGACGTTCTACCCGTCGAGCAAGAAGGTGGAGGCGTCGGTCTTCATCAGCTGGGCCGCCACCGCGCACTACGTCGACGACCAGGTCGGCTGCGTCCTCGAGTAGCGAGATGGCCGGAGCTCGCGCGCGGAGTGAGGCGGCGAAGTTCTGGGTGGACGCCCTCCTCGCGTGCCCGTCGTGTGGCGGAGCGCTGGTGCGCGACGGCGCGAGTCCCCACGGCGTGCATCGCTGCGCGGCGTGCGGGCCGTACCCTCGCTTCGCGGGTGTGCCGGTGTTGGTGCCGCGTCCCTCGGAGTGGTGCGCGTCCTTCCGCGAGGCGGTGTTGGCCAGCCTGGCGGAGGTGGGTGAAGCGACGGCCGCCGCGGTGGAGGTGGTGGACGCCTTCGCCGCCGGCGCGCCGCACGCGGAAGCCCGCCGCTTCGGTGACGACTGGACCGCCGCCGAAAGTGCGCTCACCCCCGGAGGAAGTCCCCTCTCCCCCATCAGGGGAGAGGGTCAGGGAGAGGGGAAGAGGTGGACAGCGGCGCTGTCGTCCCTGCGGAAGGCGCGCGGCCCCTCCTCCTGGCTCGTCTCGAAGGCGCCGAAGTCGGGCACGCTGCTCGAGGTCGGCTGCGGCGCAGGCCACAGCAGCGTGGCGTTCGCGAAGCGCGGGGCGCGGCTGGTGGTGGGGGACCTCTCTCTTCGAGCCGTGCTGAAGGCGCGGGCGCGAGTCCGTGCCGCGGGCGGCGACGTAGAGGGCGTGGTGCTGGACGCCGAAGCGCTGCCCTTCCGGGCGCGCACGCTGGACGCGGTGGTGGCGGAGAACGTGGTGGACCTCCTCGAGGGGCCCCGGGACTTCCTCGCTGCGGTGAAGCGCGTCGTGAAGCCTCGCGGCCGGCTGCTGCTCACCACGCCGGAGCCCTCCCTCGGCACGGACGACGAGGACACGCTGGAGCGGCTGGCGAAGCAGGCCGGGCTGCACGTCACCTCCCGGGAGGACGGGCTGGTGTGGACGCGGGTGCACTCGCCGCGCTTCATCGAGGTGTACGTGGCGCGCGCGCTCGAGCTGACGGCGAGCTGACGCAGGGCGCGGCTTCGGCCGGCGCGGGGCCCGCCGGAGAGTCGTGGAGGACGTCGAGGGCGGGGCCAATGCCGGACGCTGGCGCTCCCGCGGCCCACAGGCCAGGGCACCTTCTCCTTCGGCCTCCTGGGAGCTCAGGCGGACGAGAGCAGCCGTCCGCGGCGGCGGCGCAGCCATGGCGGAAGAGGAAGAACCGCGCGGCGCTCGCCCAGGGACGCGCGAGGGCGACCTTCGAGGCACACCTCGCGTCAGCCTTCGCTCGGCACCATCACCAACTCCCGGAAGTCCGCGAGCAGCGCGTCGAAGCTGCGGGCTTCTTGCTGGTGGGGGACTTCTTGCGGGCGGCCATCGTGCTCCCGGGAAGTTGGAGGGCGGCGCCTGATGAGACACGAGGCGGCGCGGCTGGACACGGACTTTCTGCTTCTCCAACATGGCCCTTTGGAGGACTCATGCGACGGACCTTCCGCCACGTGCTCGCCACGCTCGTCGTCGCCGGGTCCGCCCTGGCCGAGGACCAGGTGCGGCTGCCCACCGTCCTCGTGGGCGAAGGAAAGGCCCCCGCCCGCTACGAGCCCGTGCGCATCGTCGCGCTGCTGTCCGTCTTCAACGGCGGCCTCGCCCTCAAGGGCGACCTCGACCGGCCTCTCGTCATCGCGCTCGACGACGGCCTGGTCCTCTTCTCGCAGGACGTGGTGAAGGGCGGGTCGCCGTACCAGGCGGTGAAGCTCGAGCCCGACGCCTTCACTGCGTTGACGAAGCGCATCGAGAGCTACGACGACGACGCGCGCGCGGCGTTGGTCCGCTCCAGCGTCGGCCCGGACTCCACCTACACACTCTTCTACGTGCGCGCCGTGGCCGGGCAGCAGGTGTTGATGCGCTCCTGGCACCCGCGCGACCCGTACGCGAAGGTGGTCGCCACCTCCCGGGGGCTGGTGGCGCGCGAGGGACGAGACCCGGCGGCAGTCCTGGCCGCGGACACGCCGGAGTACCGTCGCTTCCGGCAGGTGTGGGCCGAGCTGGAAGGCGAGCTTTACCGGCTGAAGACCCTCGGGCCGGCGAAGGCCACCGTCGTCTCTCTCTCCTGGGCCTGGACCAGCACTCGCTGAGCGTGTCCCTTCGGCGTGCGCTTGCGGAGCGTGTCCTCCCGTCGGTGAACGTCGCGCCGGCCGACAGGAGAAGGGGCTCGGCGAAGAAGGCGGCCCTGGAGACGACAGGCGCCACTCCGCCGGAAGAGGAAGGCTCCACCTTCACCCGGCAGAACTGCGCGTTCACCCGCAGCATCAACAGGGCGCCGGCCCGCTGCTTGAAAAGCGAGCCGGGCCGTGACGCGACTTGATGCCGCGCCGCCTTGCCTGCTTCAGTCCGCCCGCGTGGAGGTCGCCGCCCAGTCGCTCCGCCGAGAGGCGCGTCACGCCGCGCCCTTCCTCGCCCTGGCACTGACGGTGTGGGCTGCCGGCGTGGCTGTGGCGCGCTGGCGAGGCCCAGCCGCGAGCGTCGGGTTGTCGCCCTGGCAGCGCTCGTACCTCGAGCTGCCCGAGGGCCAGCAGCGTCTCTACCGCGCCCTCCGCGAAGGCATCTTCGACGCGGAGAACGTGCGCGCAGAGACGAAGGCGTGGCCCGAGGCCGCCGCGCTGGCCGAAGAGGGCGTGCCTCCCTTCGCCCAGGACGAGTTACTCCCCCGGCTCTCCTGGCGCACCGCGCGGCAGGGCCTCTACGTCAACTACCTGGGCGAAGGGGACGGGCAACGCTGGCTCATCCTCTTCATCGAGCCCGACCCCAGGGAGCTCAAGACGCCCGGTGAGGCCGCGCCGCCCGTCGACGAAGAGCACCACACCCTCCCCGACGGGACCGCCCTGCACGTCACCGTGTGGACGCAGCCCTCCACCGAGCCGCCGCCTCAGGGCGTGTTGGCTTTTCCCGTCGCCGAAGGGTGGACGCAGCTCGTCTCGCCGCGCGCCCCGTGAGTCACTTCACGGAAATCTTCCCGTCCTTGATGTCGATGTTCTCCCCGCCCTTGAGCTCCACCTCTCCCCCGGCGTGCTTCACCTTGCACGGCCCCGAGCCCTGGATGGTGGCCGAGCCGGTGGTGTTGCCGTCCGTCACCAACTGAGACTTCGAGCCCGAGCACACCGCGTCGAAGGTGTGCTTCTTCGAGTCGCCGTTGTGGTAGCGCACCGTGACCGCCGCGAAGGCGCTGGCCGAGGTGACGAGGGCTGCGAGGACGAGGACGCGCTTCATGCTGGTGACTCCTTCAGAAGTGTGGAACCGCGCGTGGATGACACCCCGGCTGGCCCTGGCGTGCAGTCTTTCTCTCGCCCTCGGCTGTGGCTCCACCTTCCCCGTCGTCCCGCCCTCGGAGGTCGTGCGCACCGAGCGCGCCGCCACCGAAGTCGCCCTGTGCGTGCTGTACCAGGAGCGCTTCACCCGCCCCCTGTGGAACGGCGTGCGCGCCACCGGCGAGAGCTGGGACTACACCATCGCCTCCGTCCTCCTCCGCCACCCCGCCGGCAACGTGATGGTGGACCCCGCCTTCGGGCGCTCCGTCGCCGATGACCTCGCTCGCGCCGGCCCGCTCTTCATGCTCACCCTGGGCACCGCCCGCGGGAAGCGCCCGCTGGTGGAGGTGATGGAGGAGGCCGGCCTCTCCCCCCAGGACATCGACTACGCCCTCGTGACGCACGTCCATTGGGACCACGTCGGCGCCCTCGTCGACCTGCCCCGCGCCAGGGTGCTGGCCTCGCTGCCGGAACTGAAGTGGGCGCAGCCCTTCACCCGCTTCGTGGAGAACGGCGCCATGCCCCACCACTTGAAGCGCGCCAAGGAGCGCCTCTTCGCGTTTCCCTTCAACGGCCCGCCCGTGGATGGCTTCGAGAAGAGCTTCGACGTCTTCGGGGACGGCGCCATCGTCGCCGTGCCTCTGCCCGGACACACGCCGGGCAGCACCGGTTACCTCGTGCGCGGGCCCGGCGGCGTGACGTACTTCTTCATCGGCGACACCACCTGGACCTCGAAGGGCGTCGAGCTGCCCGCGCACAAGACGCTCCCCCTCGACTTCGACGCGAAGGCCCTCGAGGCCACCCTCGCGCGCGTGCACGCCATGGCCGAGGCGCGGAAGGGTGAGCTCGTCGTCCTCCCCGCGCACGACGCGGGCGCGCTGTCGAAGCTGCCCACCTGCGGTGCGCCCTGAGGCCTCAGGGACAGGCCCTGGCTTCGAGCGGCTTCTCTCCGCACTTGTCTGCCATCCACTTGCTGCGCAACTGCCCGAGCGCCTGCTCCACCTTCACCCGGTTGGTGCACTCGGCGACGATGCCCGGCCACGCCAGCGTCCGCGCCACCTCCTCGCAGCGCTGTTGCGCCGTCAACGCACCGAGCGCGAAGAGCCGCCACATCTCCCGCGGGTTGAACTGGTAGCCCACGGCACCCAGCTCGTCCCACTTCACCGGCGCCGGCGCCTCGTCCGGCAGGCGCGCCACGTTCTCGAAGTGCTCCGGCACATCCTGCGGCATGAAGAGCCACGCGCCCCGGTAGCCGTCGCGCACCCGCTCCAGCTGCGGCGTGCCCGGCAGCGTGACGGGCGCCATGAGGGGAACTGGCCCGGTGGTGATGAGCGGCAGGCCCGAGCAGAAGCGCTCGATGTTGACGGCCGGGTTGACGGCGCCCGATGACGCGCCCACGGTGTCGAAGCCGAAGCGGGAGAGACAGCGCTCCTTCTCTCCCACGCTGCGCAGCACGCGCTCATGCTCCGCCGCCACCAACTCCCCGGTGATGGGCGACAGGGTGAAGAGGTCGAGCGCGCGGAAGCCCACCGCGGCGGCGTTGTCCTGCGGCGGGCGTGGAATCCCCTCCACGGCGGTGTTGACGAACATCACCGCGCGGTCGGCCCCCCGCCGCAAGACGGCCGAGAGCGGCAGCCCCGAGCGGATGCCGCCGTCAATCCACGTGCCCTTGTGGACTCCAATCTGCTCCACCGGCTGGGCGAGGAGCGGCTCCACCAGCGACGCCTCCAGCGCCGCGTGCCACTCGTCCAGCTTCGTCTGCTCGCTGGAACAGAGGTGGTAGACGCGGGCGCTCTCGAAGTCCACCGCTGACGAGAATTGCTCCGGCGCGCCCTGAATCACCTGCAGCGAGCCGGCCTTGTCGTCGATGAGCTTCCTCAGCCCGTCGAACTTCACCAGCCCGCGCTTCGGCGCGTCCTTCGCCATCAAGACGTCGTACAGCGACATCTTCTGCGTGCAGTACAGCTCGGCGTTGGTCGAGCACGTGTAGCGGCTCTGCAGGAGGTTCAGCATCTCGGCCTTCTCGGCCGGGGTGGAGTGCGGCGAGAAGTAGCGCTTGGTGATGGCGGCGATGACGGTGCCGGTGCTGGCGCCCGCCAGCATGTCCACCGTGTAGCCGGCGCACGCCGCGCCGCACGCCTCGCGACTCTTGAGGAGCCACCACACCGCCCCGGCGGAGAAGGCGCCGTTGGCCGCCCCACCCGCCAACACGAAGGCCGTCACCGGCTTGCCGCCTCGCACCGTGCGCGGACGAGCGGCCTGGTAGGCCTTCAGCGCCGTGACGCCGGCCTTCCACGCCGCCGAGAGGGCCTGCTTCTCCTGCGCCGAGTCGTCGGGGAAGCCGGTGCCCTGCCGTACCATGCACGCGGTGGCCACGGCGCGGACGGCGCGCTGCAGGTTGTGCTGCACGCGGTGCACGTCGCGCTCGGCGTCGAGGGCCGCGGCAGAGGGCGGCGGCGCCAGCGGCGGAATGGCGGGGAAGGGGAGCGCGCTGAAGAGAGTGTCGAAGCACGCCGTGTCCTTCGTCCCCTGGCGCAGCGAGGTGCGGGCGCAGGCGGTGGCGTCGGCCAGCGCGTCGGCGGACGCCTGGGTGGGGCCGAGCGGGTCGAGGGCCCCGGGCGCCTCGTACACGTCGGCCAGCGTCTCGCGCAGCACGCCCTCCACCTCGGCGGTGCAGGGCGTGAAGCGCGGCTCCACCCGCTCGGCGGGCGTGTTGAAGGCATTCAACACGGCGTCGCTGGACACGCACTTGAGCATCCCCGCGCAGCCGCTCAACAAGAGGAAGCCCGCGAGGGCGGCAATCAGTCGAAGGGTCATGCTTCGCAGCCTCTCGTGAAGAGGCGTCATTCCCAACAACTTCTCCTGGGCGTCCTGGGGGGGAGAAGCAGTGCGCCGCGGCCTTCGGCCCCGACTGGAGGCGTCCTCAGAGGCCGGCGAGCTCGCGCGCGGACGCAAAGGCCCAGAAGGCGCCCACGGCTACCGACAGCGCGCCCGCGACGCCCAGCAGCGCCGCCGCGGCCCGCGGAGCGCGCGCGACGCGCATCAGCGGCACCCCGGCCAGTCCGGTGAGGAGCGCCATGCCTGCCACGCTGCCCAGCCCGAAGAGGGCGATGTACGAGAGCCGCGCCGCCGCCGACGGCAGTTCCGCCAGCACCAGCGCCGTCAGCGCGCCGCTCCCCGCCAGCCCGTGCATCAGCCCGATGAGGAGCGGCCGGGTGGCCAGCGTCCAGCCGCGGACGTGGAGGTGGTCCCCCGTCGTCGGGTGCGTGTGCGCGAGGCCCGCGTGCTCGTGGGGCGTGACGGCGCCTCGCCGCCCTTCGTCGACCGCGCGCTTCAAGGCGCGAAGCCCCAGGCCCACCACCATCACGCCCACCAGCGCCTCGAAGGCCAGGGCCGCGTGGGCCGGCATCTCCGCTTCCAGCAGGGCCAGCGAGCCGCCCACCAGCAGCAGCGCCGCGGTGTGCCCCAGCCCCCACCACGCGCCCAGCAGGAGGCCGGCGCGGGCGCTCTTCTGCTCGGTGGCCAGCGTGGACACCGCCGCGAGGTGGTCGGGCTCGAAGGCGTGGCGCACGCCGAGGGCGAGACCGACCAGCGCGGGGAGGAGGGACGTCATCCACGACGGCTCATAACGGAGTGCCGCCGCTGCGTCACCTCGTCCCGAGCGCTGTCAGCCCCCGACGCCGGACTGCACCGCTTCCCGGCTGCGGCGCCACCCGTAGCCGTCTGCGAGGTCGGCCTTCGTGAAGGCCTCGGCCATCGGCAGCCCCAGCGGGCCGGCCTGCGTCCCCCACGGCAGCCCGCGCCGGCTGAGCGCGGTGGGGTTGGCGCCGGCGAAGGACTCCAGCACCTTCAGCACCGCTGCTTCGTCGGAGCCGCCCACGTCGAGGACGGCCGCGTCGGCCCGCCCGTAGTCCGACGGCGCGTTGGCTACGTACAGCCCGAAGCGCAGCCCGTCGCCCGCGCGCCCGGCGAACGTCTCCACCAGCACCGCCGCCGCCTCCCACGCGATGGGGAGGAAGAACTTTTTGAAGCCGTGGCCCACGGTGGGCCCGCCCTGCCCACCGAAGAGGGTGAAGCGGTGCGGGTGCAGGTTCTCCCGCGCGCGCGGCAGCCGCACCGCCACCAGGTCGCCCACCTTCGCGTCGTCGGGCACGTACTGGCCGGGCTCGTCGAGGAAGACGGACAGCCTCCCGTCGCTGGCGAAGGCCCAACCGTGGCCGGGCTTCACCAGGCGGAAGCTCCAGTCCCACCCCGTGGCGCCGTGGGTGGACGCGGTGAGGTGCGCCACGAAGCCCGAGTCGCCCGAGGCGCGCGGCTGCTCTGGCCCGTCTGTCTCCCGAAGGCAGAAGCGCCGCGTGTGGAACCACTTCACGCGGGGGTCGATGCCGTGCGTCACGACTTCACCTCGCCGAACAGCACGTGGGGCCAGTCACCCGGGCGCCCCAGCATGTCCAGCGCGTGCCGGGAAATCGCCAGCGCGCGGGCGTCCAGCACCTGCTCGTAGTGGGAGATGCCGTAGACGTAGATGAGCAGCGCCGCGCCCACCCAGCGCACCACGCGCTCCTGGAAGGCCGCGTCGAGGCGAAAGCCCTCCTCCCGGCCCGACTGGTAGCCCTCCAGCATCGCGCGCGCGAAGGCCTCCAGCGTCGGCCGCGCCAGCACCTCGGACTTGTGCTCCGGCGCCAGCCAGCCCAGCACGTAGTCCGACAACAGGCTGCCGAAGTCGCGCGCCGGGTCGCCCCAGAAGGACAGCTCCCAGTCGAGGAAGACGATGTGCGCGGCCTTGCCCGACTTCGCCACGCGCAAGAGGTTGGCCTGGCGCAGGTCGCCGTGCAGCAGCGCCGCGTGGCTGTCCTTCGCCTGCGCCTCACTCAGCGCCTGCAGCCCGAGGATGGCGGCGTGGTCGGCCTGCACCGAGGCGAAGAAGTCGATGCCCACGTTGGACAGGCGCGCGTAGAAGTCCGGGCGCATGCGGAGGAAGCACTCCAGCAGGTCCGACTCGTCACGGAAGGCGTCGGCCAGCACGTAGCGGCTCTTGCCCTCGCGGCTCATCCGGTGGAGGTAGCCGAGCGCGTGCCCCACCTGCCGGCCGAGCGCCACCGGGTACTCCTGCGAGCGCCGGTGGAAGTGGTGCAGCGTCTCGCCGTGGTGAATCCACTCCAGCGCCAGCATCCCGTGCGCGGGGTCGAAGGCGAAGACATTGGGGAGGTGCAGCGGCGACTTCGACGACTGCGACAGCGGGCCCACGCGCTCCAGCACACTGCCCTCACGCAGGACGCCCACGTTGCCCGGGCCGTCGGCGATCTTCACCAGCACGCGCTTCTTGCCGGCCTTGCAGACGACGGTGCGATTCTTGGACGGCGGCGGCGAGTCGAAGGTGAGGTCGCGCTCCAGCCCGAGCGCGGCCAGGCGGAAGTCCAGCTCAGCGTCGGTCAGCGGCGCACGCATCGTCGAGGAGAAGACGGGGATGCTTCCTGCCCGTGGCCGCGTCAGGTGACAAGCGGAGAATCCCTCGAGCCGCCCCGGCGGTTGTCACTCAGGCGGAGTCGCCCATCAGCTCGAGCCGCCGGCCGGCGCGCCAGACGTGCACGCTGCCGGCGTCGCCGAAGAAGCAGTCGAAGAGTCGGCCCCCCGGAGGCGCGCCCGCGTGCAAAGGCCAGGCGCCCCCGGCGGGGGACAGGGTAGGTTGCCCGCGACCATGTCGACGGCGTCCTCGAAGTGGGCTCTCCGACGCAGTGGCCCGGCGCCCCGCGGAGGAGCCACGCCCGTGGCGCGCAGGGCCCTGCTGGCGACGCTCCTGTTTGCGGCCGGCGCCGCGGCGGCCGAGGACGAAGCCGGTGCCGCGCGTCCGGAAGGCCCCCCGTCGGAGGCCAGTGCGTCGGGCCGAGGGGGGGCTGACGGCGCCGCTGACGCTGGCGGGACGCTTCTCGACGACGCCGACGCGGGCGCGCCACTTGCCCTCGTGCCCGGTGGCGCCGCCGCGCCGCAAGCGGACGGAGGCGTGCCCGGCGTGGCGCCCCCTGTCGAGGAGTGGAAGGGCCTGCCCAACGCCTTCAACATCCCGGGCACCGGCGCCTGGCTGCACGTGGGCGGCTTCGCGCACCTCGACGTCATCTACGACCCCAACTTCGTCCTCGACTCGGGGGCGGCGGGCCTGGTGGACGGCGCCTTCGAGCTTCGCGCGCCGGACCTGGTGCTGCGCTTCCTCATGGACCGCGGGCCGCTGCGCCTCATGGCCGGCGGGGTGGCGCGCTACCTTCGCTTTCGGGAGACGTCGGGGGCGCTGACGGAGGCCGTCGGGCTGGGCGCCATCGTCGAGCTGCGCATCAAGCCCCACCAGCGCCTGACGCTCTGGGCCGAGGCCGTGGGAGGCCAGGGCATCGGCGGCTACCGCGGCGCGGCGGACCTGGCTGTCGACCGCTCCGGCGCGCTGGCGGTGGTGCCCATTCTCGGCGGGCTGGTGGGCGTCAGCTTCAATTGGCTCCCCACCCTCCGCAGCACCGCCCTCGTCAGCGTCGGCGGCTCTCCCTTCCAGGCGTCCACGCAGGCCGAGGAGACGAAGGTGCTGCTGTACTCGTCCGCCAACCTGCAGTGGTTTCCGGTGGAGCGGGTGATGGTGGGTTTTGAAGTCCTCTACGGCCAGCGCTCCGGCGCGCTGGCGGGCGGAGACCCGGCGCAAGCCCACGCGGTGCGGCTCCAGGGCGCGATGCGCGTCAGCCTGCCCTGAAGCCACACCCGCGACTGTCACGGGCAGGGGCCGGCCACGCAGTTGCCCCAGGTGCAGCTGGAGGTGCACATCTGGTGTCCGCCCGTGCACGGCCGGCAGTCTCCCGGCGCGCAGCCGCTCGTCACGCAGTTGAAGTTGGTGCCCGAGCCGGAGCACGTCGAGCAGCTCCCCGGGCAGGCCGCTTCGTTGGCAGCGCAGTTCCATGCCGTGGGGCTGGCCTGCGTGCAGGCGGCGCAGGTGCCGGTGCAGACGGAGGCGTTGGCCGCGCAGTTGAAGTTGTCGCCGCTGCCGGTGCAGACGTCGCAGTTGCCCGTGCACGCCGCGGTGTCGGCCTGGCAGGCTCCCGTGCCGGCATTGCAGCTCGAGCAGGTGCCCGCGCAGGTGCGCTTGGTGATGGTGAGGCCCGCGCAGGCGGTGGTGACGTTGCAGACGCCGCCCTCGGCTCGCACGTAGTAGGTGGTGGTGGCCGACGGCGTCACCCCCAGGGTCGCGCCCGGGCCGAGGTACGTCCCGCCGCAGCTGCCGCTGTACCAGTGCCAGCCGGCGCCGGTCCCCAGCGCTCCGCCGGAGACAGTCATCGAGGTGGAGCCGCACGTCGTCGTCAGCGTCGCGGTGACGCCGGTGGGCGCGGTGGAAGCCGTCGCGGCCGTCACCGACACGGTGTTGCTGGCCGGGCTGACGAGGCTGGGGCAGAGGCTGCAGCGCGCATGGACGACATACGAGAGGTTGGAGGTGACGGAGCGCGTGTAGGCCGCGCTGTTGAGCCACGGGCGCACCACCGTGCCCTGCGTCGTCCGCCACTCGTACTCCCACGCGCCGCCGCTGCAGGAGCCGCCCGTCTGGCCCTGGAGCTGGAAGGTGACGGAGCTCCCGGTGCAGACGGTGGTGGCGCTGGCCGTGCCCGTCAGGGCCGTCGGCGCGTTGTTGACGGCCACCACCACCTGGCCCGACATGGGCGCCGCACAGCTGGCCGCGGTGTTGACGGCCGCCACGGTGTAGGTGCCCGTCTGCGTCTGGTTGCCGAAGGACAGCGCCGCGCCGGTGCCAGTCACGCGCGCGCCCACGTCGATGCCATCGCGGCGCAGTTGGTACTGCACGCCCGTCTGCGAGCCGGACAGGGTGACTGGCACGCCCGCGCCGCCGCTGCAGAAGGCCCCGCCGCCCTGCACGGTGAAGACGGTGTAGCGCGCACAGCTGGGCAGGCACTGGAAGGTGGTGCCGGCATCTCCGCCTCCCCCTGCGCAGCTGGTGTGGATGTCAGGGCAGTCGCTGGGAATTCTGCAGCAGGCCACCGACGGCGCGCCCGCGCAGCAGAAGGCGCCGCCGCAGTGCAGCCCGTTGCCGTAGCAGGGGCAACTGTCGCCGGGGTTGGACGGCTGCACCGTGCGGAAGCGCGACTGGAAGGGAGCGGCGAGGGGCACACCGGACATGTCGGTCGCGCCCGTCCCGATGGTGACTTCGTACTCGGTGGCCAGCGTGAGGTCCGCCGCCGGGGTGAATGTCAGCACCTCCCCCGCCGGGTCGAAGGTGAGGTTCCCCGCCACCGGCGCCGAGGGCGTGGCCACCGGGTGCAGCGAGAAGGCCGCGCTGGTGGCCGCCTGGTTCATCGGCGTACTGAAGGTGACGGTGATGACGGTGGACGGAGGGACTGGCGCGCCGCCGTCCGGCGTCATCGACAGGACGGTGGGGGCGACGCCGCCAGGCCGCGTGGTGAAGGAGAAGGTGGTGACGCCCGCCAGCGCGTTGCCGGCGACGTCGGTGCCGGCCACGGTGGCGGTGTACGCCGTCATCGCCGCCAGCGGGGCCGTGGGCGTGAAGGTGGCCACCGTGTCACCCGCCTCGAAGACGGGCGCTCCGACGGCCTGCGCGGGGGCGAGCGTCACCCCGACGCTGGCGCGGGCCATGGCCTCGGAGAAGGTGATGCGCAGCACCGCGCCCTGCGCCACGTCCGTCCCCGAAGGCGAGAAGGCGACGATGGTGGGCGGCACGGTGTCGACGGCCGTGGCCGTGGTGAAGGAGAAGGTGGTGGCGCCAGCGAGCGCATTGCCGGCGACGTCGGTGCCGGACACGCTGACGGTGTACGCCGTCAACTCCGCCAGCGGCGCGGCCGGCGTGAAGGTGGCTACGGTGTTGGCGGCGTCGAAGCTGGGCGCGCCGACGTCGTGCGACGGGGACAGCGTCACGGCGACGCTGGCCGGGTTCATCGGCTCGGAGAAGGTGACGCGCAGCGCCGCGCCGGGCGCCACGGCCGTGCCCGACGGCTCGAAGGAGACGATGGTGGGCGCGACGGTGTCGGCGGCGTCGACGGTGACGAAGGTGAAGCTGGTGATGCCGGACAGCGCGTTGCCGGCCACGTCCTTCCCGGTGACGGCGATGCGGTAGCTGGTGTTGGCGCGCAGGGGCGCCGTCGGCGTGAAGACGAAGCGCTGGTTCTCCTCGGACGCCACCGGGGCGCCGAAGGTGACGGCGGGTACGGCGACCAGCCCGACGGAGGTGGGCTCCATGGGCTCGCTGAAGTGGACAGAGATGGTGGTGTCGAGGGCGACCTGCATGGCGCCTCCGACGGGCAGCGTGGCGTCCAGCACCGGCGGGGTGGTGTCCGCGGTGGGCTTCCCGCAGACGACGAATCCCAGGAGGGCGAGGACGAGGACCAGCGTTCGACGCATGGTGCGCCTCCTTCCTCGGCGGAAAAATTGCAGCCGGTATGCCACCAGGAGGTGCAGCGCGACCGCGCAGTTGCCGAGCGGACCGGGAGAGGCCGCCGCAACGACTGCGGGTCGCGACGACTCCGGCGCAGCGCTTCGCCATGCTTGATGGCGATCACGCCGAAGCCGGCTGCCCTCGAGGCGTCACGCTGCCTTCGCCTCGCCGCCGCCGTGGCCTCCGGCGTGCCCGCCGGTGAGGGCGCGCAGCTTTTCCTCCAGCACGCGCGGGTTGAGGCCTTCCTGAATCGACAACACGCCCTCGGCGATGAGCGTCTTGCGTTCCTTCTCGATGGCGATGCGACGCTTGATCTTGTTGGCCATGGGCAGGAACACCAGGTTGGCCGCGCCGACGCCGTACACCGTGGCGACGAAGGCCACCGCGATGCCGGGGCCGATGGCGTCCGGGTTGGACAGGTTCTCCATCACGTGGATGAGGCCGAGCACGGCGCCGAGGATGCCCACCGTGGGCGCGAAGCCGCCCGCCGACTCGTACACCTTGGCGCCGACCGTATTCTCTTCGGCCTCGGCTTCGATCTGTCCCTCCAGGGCCGAGCGCGCCACCGTGGCGTCCACGCCGTCCACCACGAAGCCCACCGCCCGCTTGAGGAAAGGGTCGCTGATGCTCGCCAGCTTGCCTTCCAGCGCCAGCACGCCGTCGCGCCGCGCCACCGCCGCCATCTCCACCAACTGCTTCACCAGCCCCTCGAGGTCGACCTTCTCTTCCTTGAAGACCGCCTTGCCCAGCTTGAGGCCTCGAATGAAGTCGGCCTTCGGGTAGGCCACCATCACCGCGCCGATGGTGCCGCCGATGACGATGATGAAGGCCGTGACTTGCATCAGCGAGCCGGCGTGGCCGCCTTCGAGCGCCTGGCCGCCGAGAATCGCGACGATGGCCAGGAGGATTCCGCCGATGGAGAGGATGTCCATGGCCTACCGCTCCCGGTTGGAGACGACCTGCAGCCCGCTGTGGACGCGCCGTCGGAACTGCACGGCGCGATCGATGATCTCCTCCACTGGCTCGCGCACCACCAGCCGGTGCCCGTTCATGAAGGTGAGCACCGTGTCGGGTGTGTCTTCGACCATCAACACCTGGTCGTCGTTGACCACGGCTTCTTTGCCGTCGAGGCGGGTGACGCGAATCATGACGGGGCTCCTTCCGGCGCTACCGCTTCAGGTTCATCAGCTCGGCGAGCAGTTGATCGGCGGTGCTGATCGTCTTGGAGTTGGCCTGGAAGCCGCGCTGCGCGCTGATCATCCGGACGAACTCGGTGGCGAGGTCGACGTTGGACTGCTCGAGGGCCCCGGCCACCAGGCTTCCGCGCCCTCCCGAGGACGGCTGGCCGATGGTGGGCTGCCCGGAGTCGGGCATCTCGCCGAAGAGGTTGCCGCCGATGCGCTCCAGCTTGTCCGGCGCCTCGAAGTCCGCCAGGGCCACCTGGCCGAGGTCGCGGTTCTCTCCGTTGGTGAAGGTGCCCTGGATGACGCCGTCGTCGCCGATGGAGATGCGCGCCAGCTCGCCCGCCGCGTACCCGTCCTGGCCGAGGAAGGACACCGCCGAGGTGCCCGCGTACTGCGTCATGCCCGGCGTGGTGGCCGACCCGAAGTCGAAGGTGAGCGGCTGCGGGTTGACGGCGCCCAGGGGGTTGAAGTTGGTGGCGGTGACGGCGCTGGCCGTCAGGTTTCCGGACGCGTCGTAGGTGAGGGTGCCCGAGGCGATCTCGGTGCTGGTGCCCGCGGTGCCGCCGGTGAGGTTGCCGCCGTCGGTGGTGGCGTGCCACTCCCAGGCGCCCGTGGCCGTCTTCCGGAAGTAGACGTCCACCGGGATGGCGTTGCCCAGAGAGTCGTAGACGGTGGTGCTGGTGCTGAAGTTGTAGTTGCCGTTGGTGGGGTCGCTGGCCATCGAGACGGGCGCAGCCGCGTTCCACGCCGCGGTGGGCACGACGGCGTTGGAGTCCAGGTTGCCCCGCATGGTGACGGTGGTGGTGGCGCTGGGCGGCGCCGACACGGAGCCGACGCGGAGGTCGCCCAGCATCGTCTGAATGGCGCCCGTCGCGTCCGCCGGGTAACCCTGCACCTTCAGCCCGTCCAGGTTGACGAGGTAGCCGTCGCGGTCCACCGTGAATTGGCCCGCGCGCGTGTAGAACTGCCCGTCGATGCCGTTGTGGTTGCCGCGCACCACGAAGAAGCCGGGGCCCTGCACTGCGAGGTCCGTCGCCAGCCCGGTGTTCATCAGCGCGCCCTGCGTCACCAGCCGCTGAATCGCCTGCACCCGCGCGCCCAGGCCCACCTGGCCGCCGCCGATGAGCGACTGGGACAGGGCGTCTTCGAAAGCGGCGCGGCTGCCCTTGAAGCCGATGGTGTTGGCGTTGGCGATGTTGTCGCCGATGACGGAGAGATCCGTCGAGTTGGCGTCGAGGCCGGTGACACCGGTGTACATCGAGGACATGAGGGCCATGTGCGGTTGCTCCTGGGAAGCGAAGGTGAACTCAGCCGGCCTCGGTGATTCGCAGCACGTCAGCCAGCTTGACGCGCTGGTGGTTGGACAGGAGGAGCTCGGCGTAGCCGGTCTCGAAAGACACGCCGGTGATGCGGCTGTGGCTGAGCGCCTGCGCCCCGACCGGCTCCCCGTCGGCGTCGGCCGCGGTGAAGGACACGGTGTACTCGCCGGGCGCGGCGTAGTTGCCCGCGTCGTCGCGGCCGTCCCACTCGAACTGGAAGGGGCCGGCGTCGTGTGGCCCGAGCTCGATGCGGCGCACCGTCTTGCCGGTGGAGTCCTTCACCACCGCCGTCACCTGCGCCGCCCGGCCCTGGAGATCTCCCGTGAGCTGCACCGAGGGAGTCGCCCGCGGGCTGCCGGAGAGGGCGCCGTCCCAGGTGAAGCCGTCGTGCGCCAGCACCGCGTCCTTTCCGACGAGGGAGGCCGCCTGGAGCTGGTTGCTGGACGCCTGCGCCATCAGCAGCGCGTCAAGCTGCTGACTCGTCTGCTGGGCCAGCTCGACGTGGGCGAACTGCGCCAACTGCGTCACGAAGGCCTGGTTGTCCATGGGAGACAGCGGGTCCTGGTTGCCCAGCTGCGTCATCAGGAGCTTGAGGAACTCGTCTTTCCCCAGCTTCGAGGGTTGGGGGGCGGCGTCGGACACCTGGGACACCGGCGTGGAGATGGCGCTCACATCCATGACGCGCTCCTTCAGGCTTCGACGTCGATGCGACCTTCATGCCGACGCTTGCGCGACGGCCCGATGACGCCGGAGGGCTCCTGGGCCGGGGCCTCTTCTTCCCGCGCGTCGCGCGGAGGGCGCTCTCTCCGGGAGGTCGAGAACTCGCCCAGCGCCAGGCCCTCCTGAGACAGCACCTCGCGCAGCGCCGGCGCCTGCGACGCCACCAGCGGCGAGCCCGGGCCCTCCACGGTGACGTGTGCGCGGCCCTCGTGCAGCCGCAGCTCCAGCTCCAGCGGGCCGGCGGCTTCCGTCTGCAGCGCCACGTTCACCACCCGTTGGTGGACGTCGACGGACAGAGAGGCATCCGTCAGGGCCAGCTGGAGGAGGGTGTGGGCTTCCCCGGCGTGGGGAGGCGGGGGAGGGCGCGTCGCGGCGGCCGGCACGGAGAGTGAGGAGAACGAGTCACCCGCGGGCGCACCCGTCGTGACGAACGTCGCGGGAGGAGGAGGGACATCGCCCCGTAGAGGGACGGCAGGGGACGGAGGGCGCTTCCAATCCGTCATCCGCGAAGAGGCGGTCCCTGTGGGGCGCGCAGCGAGCCGCGACGCGGCAGCGCGCGAGGAAGCCCCGCCGGCAGACGTCGGTGCTTCGCGCGGCGTCTGCTTCCCCGTCGCTTGAGCGAGCGATGCCCAGGTTGTCGCGCCTGCCGGGAATGCGCCTGCCGCGTCCGCGCCACCCATTGCCCCGCGACCGGCGGACCTCCTTCGGGCCGGCGGCGACGCGCTTCCAGCCGACGCGTCCTTCTTCACCGACGACTCCTCCGCGCGCGCCGGCTTCGCCCCCGCCGACTTCACCGCGCCAGCCTGACCCGTCGACGTCCCGGTGGGCGACGACGTGCGCGCGGGCTGCGCCGCGCCCGGGGACGTCACTGCGCCTGCCTGGCCCGTCGACTTCGCACCACGCGACGACGTGCCTGCCGACGACGCCGCGCTGGCCTCTCGCGAGGGCGTCCGTCTCGACGGCGACGTGCCCGTGGTGTCCACGGCGGCGCTGGCCTCTGCCAGGCACGTCCGCGCCGACTGCGTCGTCCTTGTCGGTGAATTCGCATCGGCCCCGGCCGAGAGCATCCGCGCCGACTGCGCCACGCCAGGCGGTGTGTCTGCGGTGGTGCCGGTCTCTCCCGACGACGTCGGCCTCGACGGCGCCCCGTCGGGGGACGCGCGCTCGATTGCGGGCTGCCCGCTCCCCGACGACGAGGGCCCTTTGTCTGCAGCCGTTTCTGCTTCGAGGGCTCCTCCCGTCCTGTCGGGCGTGTCGGCTTCTGCGCGGGCGGTGAGGGCGTAGAACGAGTCTCGTGGTTCGGGCGGACGTCCATCGCGCGACGACGTCGTCGGGCGAGACGGCGTGAAGCCCTGCGGCTCTTCCGACGAGGCCTGGCCACGCTGGAGAGACGGGGAGGGCGTGTCGGCCTTCGACGGGACGACGGAGGCGAGGCTCGGCGCCCAGGCGCTTCGTCCTTCTCCGGCAGCGCCCGGCGGTGGCGGCGCGTGGACGTCCTCGAGCCAGGCGTCGAAATCCTCCGCGCGCAGCGTCCCGGACGAGCGGCCGGCGCCGTCAAAACCAGGCTGGGCGGGTGAGACGGTGGTGCCTTCCGTCTTCACGGACGCCTCCCGGACTTCGTCTCCGCCGGCGGCAGCGCGGACATGGCCGTCACCAACTCCGCGGCGAGGTCTGGCTTCACCGCCGCCAGCACCGCGCCGGAGTCCTTCGCGCTCATGGACTGAAGCACCTGCGCCGCCAGCGTCACTTCCAGCTTCGACACCAGCGCCGCGGCCTGGGGAGGCTTCATCGACTTGAGCGTCTTCGCCAGCGCGGCCGCGTTCCCCTGCGTCTTCCCGGTTGCCCCCGCCTTCGGCGGCGCCGGAGCGCCGATGCCTGCCTTCCCTGCCTGGTCGAGGAGCTGCTCGAGGCGCTCGGTCTCGGCCTTGAGCTGCGCGCGGGCGTTTTCAATCTCCTCCGCCTTCGCTTCCAGCTTCTTGCGCTCGTCGTTCAGCGCCCTTCGCTCCGCGTCCAGCCGCGCCTTCTCCGCCTTGCGCGCGTTGGCCTGCTTCTGCAGCTCGGCACACAACGACTCGGCCGTGAGGGAGGGGGGCGGCTGGTGCGCTTTCGGGCTGCCGTCCTTCCCTCCGCTGCCGTCCTTCGAGGCCGCTTCGCTGGTCGCCTCTTCGCTGCCACCTCCTCCGCCCGC
>JBFMHF010000106.1:0-26930 GCA_040752975.1 Myxococcota bacterium | reverse complement strand
TCGCGGCGCAGGAGTGGGACGGGCACGTGGAGGCGTGGAAGCTGCACGGGGACGGCAGCCGTGCGGAGGAGAAGGCGTGGGGTGCCGGCACGGCGTGGCCGGTGGACTTCGCGGCGACGGGAGGTGCGACGAGGCACTGGGACTACGAGTACCAGCCGGCGTCGGGAGGGCTGACGGGGGTGAGGGAGAGGGCGACGGGGCAGGCGGTGGCGACGTACGGGCTGGACGGGGCGGGGCGGGTGACGACGCAGACGAGGGGAGGGGCGACGACGACGCTGGGGTGGGACGGGTGGGACAGGCTGGTGGAGGCGACGGTGACGTCGGCGGGGGGCACGGTGGAGGCGGGGTACGAGTACGACGGGCAGGGGCTGAGGAGGCGTGCGCAGGTGACGCAGACGCCTCCGACGGGGCCGCCGGTGGTGACGGCGCGGGAGTGGACGTGGGGAGGCGAGGACGGAGCGAAGAAGAAGTGTGGGCGGACATCGCGGCTCGGCTGCGCAGATGAACAGTCGAAGCCGCGCTCCTCGCGAGGCCAACGCGGCCTGATCGATCTCGTGGACAGGCTGTGCCCGGCCGCACACAATACCCGCGTGCGCGACGAGGCGGCGGCGATCACCCGGTGGAAGAAGGGACACGAGGCGGCGGCCCGTCGTCAGCTGCAGCTCCTTCGCGAAGAGGGGCCGAACCCCGCGCAGGCCGTCGCCGAAGCTGGGTCCGCGCTCAATGTGCTGGAGTCCGAGGGCTCGTGGCCTGGTCCTCGCGACCCGGTGAGCCAACTGGCGGTTGAACAGGTCCGGCGCCGATGGGCGCTCATCGAACGCCGTGCGCGCCAACTCCGGACGCGGTGAGCGGAAGCTCGAGCAGGCGTTGGCCGCGCTGGCGCGGGCGCTGAACGCCTGCGGCGCCCCCTGGATGATCATCGGTGGAATCGCGATCATCGCCCGGGGCGTTCGGCGCCTGACCACCGACATCGACGCGGTGGTGCAGGGAGACGCGGTCAGCGTGCAGGCCGTGATCGATGCGCTCGGCGAGCAGGGCATCGCTCCCCGCATCGAGAGGGCCGTGGACTTCGCGCAGGAGAACCTGGTTCTGCTCGTTCGGCATCAGCCTTCGGGGGTCGACCTCGACGTCTCGTTCGGCTGGACGTCCTTCGAAGTCGAGGCGCTCGGGCAGCGGGCTCGGGCCCGGTACGGCAAGGTCTCCGCGCCGATGGCGAGCCCCGAGGATCTGGTGGTGCTCAAGGCCATGGCGGCCCGGCCCAAAGACCTCGAGGACGCTGCGGCGCTGCTCGCGCTCTACCCCGCCATCGATCTCGGCCGGGTCAGGAGCAGACTGCGCGAACTGGCCGCCATGGCCAACGCACCGGAAGTCCTGGACGGGCTGGAGGCCATCGTCCGGAGCACCTCCGGAGCAACGCGAAAGAAGGTCCGCAGCGGAAAGGCCTCACGACGGCGCTCCCGGCGATGAGCGCAGCAGGCGCGCATGTACCTGAGGCTGGCCCGCGAGGTTCCATTGATGCTGGGGAACGCACCACCCAGATCGGCCGCGACCTCGTCGACGCTGCCCGCCGCGCCCGCCTGCCCGTTCAGCAGATGCGTCACCGCTCCCTGCGCGTGATGCTCGTCCTCGCATGTCCTCCCCGAGCGGACTCGCGCTCCCGCCGCCGACGACTCCGCCGTTGACCGGCCCACCCCCTTCCTCTATGGCCGACCGCCTGCTCCCGCGCGCGCTGCGTGGCGAGCCACTCAGGGAAGGTTTCATGAAGGTGCAAGTCGAGAACGTCTCGTCGATCGAGAAGCGGCTGTCGATCGAGGTGGATCCCTCCTTCGTCGAGAAGGAGCTCGCCCAGGCCTATGCCCAGCTCTCCCACCAGGTGAAGCTGCCCGGCTTCCGCCCCGGCAAGGTGCCCCGCCGCATCCTCGAGCAGAAGTTCAAGAACGAGGTCGAGGCCGACGTCATCAAGCGCGTGCAGCTCCGCGCGTACATCGACGCCGTCAAGGAGCACAACGTGCCCGCCGTCGGCGATCCGCACCTCTCCGGCGGCAAGCTCGAGGCCCAGAAGCCCTTCACCTTCACCGCCCGCGTCGAGGTCAAGCCGCACCTCACCCCGAAGGACTACAAGGGCCTCACCCTCAAGAAGATCTCCAGCGAGGTCCCCGAGGAGAAGGTCGAAGAGCAGCTCACCCGCCTCCGCGAGTCCCGCGCCACCGTCGAGAAGCTCGAGGGCCGCGACGTCGCCCAGTCCGGCGATCTGGCCGTCATCGACTTCGACGCCACGCAAGGCGGCCAGCCCTTCCCCGGCAACCAGGGCCGCGACGTCACCGTGGAGATCGCTCCCGGAGAGCTGATCCAGGGCAACCTCCCCCAGCTCGAGGGGATGAAGGTCGGCGACAAGAAGTCCTTCGACTACGCCTTCCCCGCCGACTACCGCGTCGAGGAAGTGAAGGGGAAGACCGCCCGCTTCGAGGTGACGCTGAAGGAGCTGCGCGGCAAGAAGGTCCCCGCCGCCGACGACGCCTTCGCGAAGGACGTCGGCCAGGAGAGCCTCGCCGCCTTGAAGGCCCGCATCCGCGGCGATCTCGAGCGCGCGGCGAAGCGCACCGCCGCCGCCGACGAGCGCACCGACGTCTTCCAGAAGCTCATCGAGAAGAACGACTTCGAGGTGCCCCAGGCCCTCGTCGAGCGCGGCATCGACATCATGCTCGACGGCGCCTTCGGCCAGATGCAGCGCCAGGGCTTCGACCTGCGCAACCTCAACCTCGACTGGGGCAAGCTGCGCGACGAGCTGCGCCCCAGGTCCCTCGTCGAGGTGCGCGGGCAGCTCCTGCTCGAGGCCATCACCACCGAGGAGAAGCTGGACGTCACCGACGCCGATCTCGACGCCGAGCTCGAGCTCATCTCCCAGGAGACGGGCATGCCCGTCGCGGCCGTGAAGGCCCAGTTCAAGAGCCCGCAGCAGAAGGACACGCTCAAGGGCCGCGTGCTCGAGCGCAAGGCGATCGAGCTCATCAAGTCCCACGCGAAGTACGAGTAACCCCCCACCGGAGAGGTCGTCATGCCCTACTGGCCGCCCACCATCGTCGAGACCACCCACCGCGGAGAGCGCGTCTGGGATCTGTACGCGCGCCTGCTGCGCGACCGCATCATCATGCTGGGCACCGAGATCGACGACGACGTCGCCAACGGCGTGACGGCGCAGCTGCTGTTCCTCGAGTCGGAGGACCCGGACAAGGACATCACGATGTACATCAACTCGCCTGGCGGCTCCGTGACGGCCGGCCTCGCGATCTACGACACCATGCAGTACGTGAAGCCCCAGGTGTCCACCATCTGCATCGGGCAGGCGGCGTCGATGGGCGCGGTGCTGCTCGGCGCGGGGGCCAAGGGCAAGCGGTTCGCGCTCCCCAACTCGCGGATCATGATCCACCAGCCCCTCGGCGGCGCGCGCGGGCAGGCCCGCGACATGGAGATCCAGGTCAACGAGATGGTGCGCCTGAAGAAGGTGCTCTACGAGATCCTCTCCAAGTCCACCGGCCACTCCGTGGAGCGCATCGAAAAGGACTGCGATCGCGACTACTTCATGAGCGCGCTCGAGGCGAAGCAGTACGGCCTCATCGACGACGTCTTCGTGCGCAAGCCGGTGGTGCCGACAGAGAAGAAGTAGCCAACTCGCGCCCGCGCGGGCGGCCCGTTACACTGGCCTCCAGATGGCAACGAAGAACGTCGGCCGCGACGGCGGCAACCAGACCCTGTGCTGCTCCTTCTGCGGGAAGTCGCAGAAGGAAGTGAAGAAGCTCATCGCCGGGCCGACGGTGTACATCTGCGACGAGTGCATCGGCCTCTGCAACGACATCATCGCCGAGGAGATCGACCGCGAAGAGCAGAAGGACACGCGGCTGCGCATCCCCCGGCCGAGCGAGATCAAGACGATCCTCGACGAGTATGTGATCGGCCAGGAGCGCGCCAAGAAGGTGCTCTCCGTCGCCGTCCACAACCACTACAAGCGCATCGAGCAGAAGGTGCAGCTCGACGACGTGGAGCTGCAGAAGTCGAACATCCTGCTGCTCGGGCCCACCGGATCCGGCAAGACGCTGCTGGCCCAGACGCTGGCGCGGATCCTCAACGTGCCCTTCACCATCGCCGACGCCACCTGCCTCACCGAGGCCGGCTACGTGGGCGAGGACGTCGAGAACATCATCGTCAACCTGCTCCAGGCCGCCGATCACGACATCGAGCGCGCGCAGCGCGGCATCGTCTACATCGACGAGATCGACAAGATCGCGCGCAAGTCGGAGAACCCGTCGATCACCCGCGACGTGTCGGGCGAGGGCGTGCAGCAGGCGCTGCTCAAGATCATCGAGGGCACCGTCGCCAACGTCCCGCCCAAGGGCGGCCGCAAGCACCCGCAGCAGGAGTTCCTCCAGGTCGACACCACCAACATCCTCTTCATCTGCGGCGGCGCCTTCGGTGGCCTCGAGCAGATCATCGATCGACGGCTCGGCGGCCGCTCGATGGGCTTCGGCGCCAAGACGAAGAAGAAGGAAGAGAAGTCCTTAGGCGAGCTGCTCCACCGCATCGAGCCGGAGGATCTGCTCAAGTTCGGGATGATCCCCGAGTTCATCGGACGCCTGCCGGTGGTGACCGCGCTGGATGAGCTGGACGAGCCGGCGCTGATCGACATTCTGGTGAAGCCACGGAACGCGCTCACCAAGCAGTACAAGAAGCTGCTGGAGCTCGACGGCGTGCAGCTCAAGTTCACCGAGGGCGCGCTCAAGGCGATCGCGTCCGAGGCGATCCGCCGGAAGACGGGCGCGCGCGGGCTCCGGGCCATCCTCGAGACGGTGATGCTCGATCTCATGTACGAGATCCCGTCGAAGAAGAACGCCAGAGAAGTGGTGATCTCCGAGGACGCGGTGCTGCGGCGCAAGGAGCCCGTGGTGCTGTACTCGGGTGAAGAGAAGGCGGAGAAGCCCGAGAAGGCTCCGCGCGCCGCGCCGGCGACGGACGCGGCCTGATCCGCTCTCGCCCCCAGGCGAAGCTTGAAGCAAGCGGGGCCTGATCCCGTTGGCACGGTGCTGCGATAGGTCATGATGACCAATTGAGGAGGTCATGATGGTCAAGAAGATGGCGGTGGCCGAGCTCAAGGCGCATCTCGCCGAGGCGCTTTGCGACGTGGAGGCCGGTGCCCGCGTCGTCATCGAACGACGTGGCAACCTGTCGACGTCCTGGTCCCGGCCGAGGCCGGGGCTGCTTCCCGGAGCTGGCTGCAGGAGGTGGAAGGCCTGATGGACGAGGTGGACGACTTCGCGCCCATCATGCGGGACGTCGTGCGAACGCGCGCGCGGCAGAGTTCCCGCAAGGCGCCGGAGTTCGACTGGCGATGTGGGTCATCGACACGGACGTCATCAGTCGGGCGATGAAACGCCGGCTTTCGGACGCGGCACGTGCGCGAATCGATGCGCTCCCGGGTGATGAGGTGGCGATCACGTCCATCACTCTCGGCGAACTCTACTTCGGGGCCCTGCGGTCCTCGGCTGCCGGAAGGTGGCTCACGGCCGTGGCCGCGCTCGAACGAAAGACCAGGTACCTCGACTTCGACGCCGGTGCTGCTCGTCACTACGGGGAGATCCGCGCCCACATCGAGGCGCGCAGAACGCGAATCGACGACCCCGCTCTGCGGATCGCTTCGATCTGCCGGAGTCGAGACCACGTCCTCGTCTCGGGGAACGAGAAGCACTTCGCTCGAGTTCCCGGCCTGCGCTTCGAGAACTGGCTGAAGCGCTGAACCTGGGGGAAAACCCGCCCATCGCCCGGTCGGCGCGTTATGTCTCTCGCCCCGATGCGACACGCGCTCCTGCTCGCTGCCCTCTCGTTGCTGTCCTGCGTCTACGCCGTCGAGCCTGTGAAGGAAGACAAGCCGCTCGTTGTCGAGCTGCCTCCCGACGCCGGCCCGCCGACGCCTCCGAAGGAAACGAAGCCCATGCCGCCCCCGACCCGCACGCAGCTCATCAAGGACACGATCTTCGGCGTGCCCGTCGAGGATCCCTACCGCTGGCTCGAGGACGAGAAGTCCCCCGAGGTGCAGGCGTGGATGAAGGCCCAGGACGACTTCGCCCGCGCGCAGCTCAAGAAGCTGCCCACCCGCGACGCGCTGCTCGCCCGCTACCGCGAGCTCTACTACGTCGAGTCCTACGGCATCCCGGTGAAGCGCGGCGGCCGCTACTTCTACACGCGCACCCACAAGGACAAGGAGAAGGCGATCGTCTACTGGCGCGCGGGCGCGACGGGCGAAGAGAAGGTGCTGCTCGATCCCAACACCTGGTCCACCGACAACACCGTGTCTCTCGGCGTGTGGGTGCCTTCGTGGGACGGCAAGAAGGTCGTCTTCGCCGAGAAGCCCAACGCCGCCGACGAGGCCACGCTGTACGTCCTCGACGTCGACTCCGGCAAGCGCAGCGAGATCGACGTCATCCCCGGCGGCAAGTACGCCAGCCCCTCCTGGGCGCCCGACTCGAAGTCCTTCATCTACGAGTGGCTGCCGGTCGATCCCGCCATCCCCGTCTCCGAGCGGCCGGGCACCTGCGAGGTCCGCCTCCACAAGCTGGGCGACGATCCGAAGAACGACGCGCAGCTCCACCCGAAGACGGGCGATCCGAAGACCTTCATCAACGGCGGCTTCTCGCGCGACGGCAAGTTCCAGTTCATCTCCATCATGCGCGGCTGGAACGAGAACGACGTCTTCTTCAAGCGCGTCGGCAAGGACAAGGACTGGCAGGTCCTCATCAAAGGGAAGGACGCGAACTACAGCGTCGACGTGTGGAAAGGCGTCTTCTACGTCTTCACCGACGAGGGCGCCCCCAACAAGCGCGTCTTCAAGGTCGACCCCAACAGGCCCGACCGCAAGGCCTGGAAGGAGCTGATCCCCGAGGACAAGGACGCCGCCCGCGCGAGCCTCACCGTCGTCGGCGGCCACCTGGCGATCGCCTCGCTCAAGAAGGCCGTCAGCGTGGTGGACCTCTTCACCCTCGAAGGGAAGCGGGTGCGCGAGGTGCAGTTGCCCGGCCTCGGCACCGCGTCGAACCTGGTCGGCCTGGAAGACGACGACGAGGCGTACTTCTCCTTCAGCTCGTTCATCGCGCCTCCCCAGGTCTTCAAGACGAGCGTGAAGTCCGGAAAGTCCGAGGTGTGGGCGAAGGTCGAGCTGCCAGTGGATCCCTCGAAGTTCGACGTGCGGCAGGTCGCCTACGAGTCGAAGGACAAGACGTCGATCACCATGTTCATCGTCGCACCGAAGGACGTGCAGCTCACCGGCGACAACCCGGTGATGCTGTACGGCTACGGCGGCTTCGACATCAGCCTCACCAGCTCCTGGAGCAGCTTCGCGATCCCGTGGCTCGAGGCGGGCGGGGTGTATGCCGTGCCCAACCTCCGCGGCGGAGGCGAGTACGGCAAGGCCTGGCACGACGCCGGCAAGCAGGGGAAGAAGCAGAACGTCTTCGACGACTTCATCGCCGCCGCCGAGTACCTGGTGAAGGAGAAGTGGACCCAACCGAAGCGCCTGGCGATCCGCGGCGGCTCCAACGGCGGCCTCCTCGTCGGCGCGGCGATGACGCAGCGGCCCGAGCTCTTCGGCGCGGTCGTCTGCCAGGTGCCGCTCCTCGACATGATCCGCTACACCCGCTACGGCAGCGGCAAGACGTGGATCTCCGAGTACGGCGACCCGGAGGTGGAAGCCGACTTCAAGACCCTCGTCGCCTACAGCCCGTACCACCGCGTGCAGTCCGGCGTGCGGTATCCCCCGCTGCTGATGATGTCCGCCGATCACGACGATCGCGTCGACCCGTTCCACGCCCGGAAGTTCGTCGCGCAGATCCAGCGGGTCTCCCGCGACACGCCCACCCTCCTGCGGATCGAGATGCACGCGGGGCACGGCGGCGCCGATCAGGTGGCCAAGGCGATCGAGTCGTCGGCCGATCTCGTGGCCTGGCTGATGGAGGTGCTGAAGGTCGCGCCTCCTGCCCCGGCAACCGAGGTCACAAAGTCGAAGTGAAGCGGCGGGTGGAGTAGGAAGAGGCTACAGAGGGCAACAGGCATGTTCTTCAGCCGTGACGACAAGACTCCCCGCGCGCTCCCGCTGCTCCCGCTGCGAGACATCGTGCTCTTCCCCCACGAGGTCCGGCCGCTCTACGTGGGCCGCGAGAAGTCGATCGCCGCCCTCAAGGAGGCGATGGCGAAGAAGGGCGCCGACGGCAAGGCGTGGCTGCTGTTGTCCGCGCAGAAGAAGGCCAAGACGAACGATCCCGCCCCCGACGAGCTCTTCCACTTCGCCACCCTGGGCCAGGTGGTGCAGCTGCTGCCGCTGCCCGACGGCACGGTGAAGGTGCTGGTCGAAGGCGTCGCCCGCGCGAAGGTGTCGAAGTTCCTGCCGCACGACGCGTACTTCCTCTGCGAGTTCGAGCCGGTCGAAGAGGATCACCAGGTGACGGTGGAGATCGAGGCCCTGGTGCGCGCCGTCCACGCCACCTTCAAGGCCTACGTCGAGCTCAACAAGCGCATCGCGCCCGAGCTGCAGCAGCAGGTCTCCGCCATCGAGGATCCATCGCGGCTCGCAGACACCGTCGCCATCCACGTCCCGTTCAAGACGGTGGCCGACAAGCAGGCCCTGCTCGAGACGGAGACGCCGTCGAAGCGCCTCGAGAAGCTGTACGAGCTGATGCAGGGGGAGATCGAGATCCTCAAGGCCGAGAAGCGCATCAAGTCGCGCGTCAAGAAGCAGATGGAGCGCACCCAGCGCGAGTACTTCTTGAACGAGCAGATGCAGGCCATTCAGCGCGAGCTCGGCGACAAGGAGGACGGCGGCAAGACCGAGATCCAGGAGCTCGAGGAGAAGCTCAAGGCCAGGAAGATGCCGAAGGAGGCCCAGGCCAAGGTCAAGAAGGAGATCAAGAAGCTCAAGATGATGGGGCCGATGTCCGCCGAGGCCACCGTCGTCCGCAACTACATCGACTGGGTGTTGTCGCTGCCCTGGGGCGACGAGACGAAGGACAAGCTGGACATCACCGAGGCCGAGAAGGTCCTCAACGAGGATCACTACGGGCTGAAGAAGGTGAAGGAGCGGATCCTCGAGTACCTGGCGGTGCAGCAGCTGGTCGGCAAGATGAAGGGGCCGATCCTGTGCTTCGTGGGGCCTCCCGGCGTGGGCAAGACGTCGCTGGGTCGCTCCATCGCCCGCGCGCTGGGCCGCAAGTTCGTGCGCATGGCGCTCGGTGGCGTGCGCGACGAGGCGGAGATCCGCGGGCACCGGCGCACCTACATCGGCGCGATGCCGGGGAAGATCATCCAGTCGCTCAAGAAGGCCGAGGCGTCCAACCCGGTGCTGCTGCTCGACGAGATCGACAAGATGTCGAGCGACTTCCGCGGCGATCCGTCCTCGGCGCTGCTCGAGGTGCTCGATCCCGAGCAGAACCACACCTTCGCCGATCACTACCTGGACCTCGACTACGACCTGTCCAAGGTGATGTTCATCTGCACCGCCAACTCCATGCACGGCATTCCGCAGCCGCTGCAGGACCGCATGGAGGTGATCCGCCTCGCCGGCTACACCGAGGCCGAGAAGATGGCGATCGCCCGCAAGTACCTCGTGCCCAAGCAGCGCGAGGCGAACGGCCTGGGCGACGTGGACGTGACGCTCACCGACACCGCGCTGCGCACCATCATCCGCCGCTACACGCGCGAAGCGGGCGTGCGCAACCTCGAGCGCGAGATCGCCAGCGTGTTCCGCAAGGTGGCCCGCGACGTGGTGAAGCAGGGCAAGCGGCCGATGTCCGTCGATCGCAAGCAGGTGGTGAAGTTCCTGGGCGTCCCGCGGGTGCCGCGCGATCGCAATGAGAAGGAGAACCAGGTCGGCATGGTGAACGGCCTGGCCTGGACCGAGTTCGGCGGCGAGGTGCTCGTCACCGAGGCCACCACCATGCCCGGCAAGGGCAAGCTGATCGTCACCGGCGTGCTGCGCGACATCATGAAGGAGTCGGCGCAGGCTGCGGTGACGTACGTGCGCAGCCGCGCCCGGCGCCTCGGCATCGAAGACAAGTTCTTCGAGCAGAACGACCTGCACATCCACTTCCCCGGGGCCTTCCCCAAGGACGGCCCGTCGGCTGGCGTCACCATGGCCACCGCGCTCGTTTCGGCGATCACCCGCATCCCCGTGCGCAAGGACGTGGCGATGACCGGGGAGATCACCCTGCGCGGCCGCGTCACCCCCATCGGCGGCCTGAAGGAGAAGTGCCTCGCCGCTCACCGCCTCGGCATCAAGACCGTGATCGTCCCGCGCGAGAACAAGAAGGACCTCAAGGAGGTCCCGAAGAAGGTGCGCAAGGCGCTCAAGATCGTGCTGGTGGACTACGTGGACGAGGTGCTGAAGGAGGCGCTGGTGCTGGAGAAGCCCGACGACTTCTTCCGCACCACCACGACCACCACCGCGCCCGAGGGCAGCGCCGTCCCGATGTAGCCGCGCATGAGGGATCCCCGCCGCTGGCTCCTGATCCTCGTGGGCCTCTCGCTGGTGATCAGCCTGCTGTGGTCCCGCAGCCAGCCGGTGGAGAAGCACCCGCACGGCGCGTGCCTGAGTCACCGCGACTGCCTCAAGTCGGAGAAGTGCCTGGTCTTCCCGAAGAGCGACGGCTTCGTCACGACGGGTGAGTGCGTCGATCCCTGCGAGCACGATCTGACGTGCCCCGCGCAGTTCCGGTGTGACGCCTTCTTCGAGTCCGGCGGCTTCCTCCTGCCCCGGGCCTCGAAAGGCGCGGGAGGACAGGCCGTTCACGTCTGCATCGCTGGCGCCCGGCCTGACTGATCGAGCCGTGTCGTGCGCGGGCGCTTCCATGGGGAACCCGCTATGGTGCCCGCACTCATGCGTCTCCTCGTCTCCGCCGTCTTCGCGCTGTGCCTCGGCTGCGCCACCACCAGCACCACCACGGGGGCGCCCGGCCCCTCGCCCGTCATCGCCACCTGGGGCGACAAGACGATCCGTCAGGCCGAGGTCGACGCGCGTGCCGCCGAAGAGCTGCTCAAGCTGCAGGAGCAGATCTACGAGCTGCGCGTGGAGACGGCCGAGCGGATCGCGCTGGAGGCCCTGGTGGCCGAGGCCGCGAAGAAGGAGGGGAAGAGCGACGAGCAATGGCTGACGGAGAAGCTCGAGCAGGGCGCGCCGGCGCCCACCGAGGCGGAGATGCGCAAGCTCTTCGAGCAGGTGAAGGCCCGCCTGCCGGAAGGGGTCACCTTCGACGACGTCAAGCCCCAGCTCGCGCAGGCCGTCGGCCGCGAGGCGAAGTCGAAGCGCGCGCAGGAGATCTTCGACCAACTGAAGAAAGACGCGAACTTCACCGTGACGCTGGAGGCGCCCCCGCGGCCGCGCAAGGTGGTCGAGGCAATCGGCCCGTCGAAGGGCAACGAGAAGGCCGCCGTCACCATCATCGAGTTCGCGGACTTCGAGTGCCCGTATTGTTCGCGCGCCGCGGCGACGGTGGAAAAGGTGATGGCCGCGTACGAAGGCAAGGTGCGGCTGGTGTTCCGCCACTTCCCGCTGTCCTTCCACGAGAAGGCGCCCAAGGCCGCGGAGGCGGGCGCGTGTGCGGACGAGCAGGGGAAGTTCTGGGCGCTCCACGACGCGCTCTTCGAGAGCCAGGAGCTCGAGCCCGAGGCGATGAAGCTGCAGGCCCAGCGGCTCGGCATGGACACCACGAAGTTCGACAGCTGCCTCGACTCCGGGCGCACCGCGGCGCTGGTGAAGCGCGATCTGGCGGCGGGCCAGAAGGCGGGCGTGACGGGGACGCCGGCCTTCTTCATCAACGGGAGAATGTTGTCTGGCGCGCAGCCCGAGGACGAGTTCCGGAAGGTGATCGACGAGGAGCTCGCCGCGGCGAAGAAGTAGGCGCCTGGACTCAGTCGAAGCCCAGCAGCACCTTGCCGACGTTCTTGCGCGCCTGCACGTGCGCGTGCGCTTCGGCCGCGCGCTCGACGGGGAAAACTCGATCGACGTGTGGCTTCACGTGGCCCTGGACGTGGAGCTCGAGCAGGCGATCGAGGTGGTGGCCGAGCAGCTCCGTCTCGTCCCACAGGTGGCCCAGGTTGACGCCTGACAGGCCGCGGTTGGTGTTCATCAGCTCCATCGGTGAGTACGACTTCATCTTGAAGAACTGGGTGGCCACGCGGAACAGGTTGCGCTTTTCGCCCTGGACCATGTTCGCCCAGCCGAAGCAGAGCAGCTGCCCGCCCTTGCGGAGGAGGGAGTACCCCTTCACCCAGTCGGGCCCGCCCAGCGCGTCGAGGATCCGGTGCACGCCCCTGCCGCCAGTGAGGCGCAGCACTTCGGCGGCGTAGTCCTGCGTGCGGTAGTCGATGGCGTGGTGCACGCCCGCCTCCTTCAAGACGGGGTGCTTGCTGGCGGACGCGGTGCCGAAGAGCTCCACGTCCTTCACCGTCCTGCACAGCTGAATCGCCGCCAGGCCCACGCCACCCGCCGCCATGTGGATCAGCACCTTCATGCCTGGCTGCAGCGGCGCCACCCAGAAGAGCATGTGGTACGCGGTGAGGTAGTTCACCGGCAACGCCGCGGCCTCGTCGAGGCTCATCGAGTCGGGGATCTGCTTCACCTGTTGAGCGGGGATGGCCACCAGCGAGGCCTGGCCGCCGAAGCGACACATACCCATCACCCGCTCGCCCTTCGCGAAGCCCGTGACGCCGCTGCCGACGGCCTCCACCCGGCCCGACACCTCGTAGCCCAGCACGGTGGGGAACTTCGGCGCGTCGGGGTACAGGCCCACGCGCGCGGCGATGTCCGCGAAGTTGAGGCCGGCGCGGCTGACCCGCACCAGCACCTGCCCGGGTTGGGGGAGGGGATCGGGTCGCTCCTGCACCTCCAGGACTTCAGGCCCGCCAAAACGCGTATTGATCAGAGCGCGCATGTCCGGGCCTTTCTATACTCGTCGGGGTGAAGGCGCTCGCCCCGGGTTTCCTCATCGCGATGCCGCAGTTGCTGGATCCGAACTTCCAGAAGACGGTGGTGTTGATGCTTGAGCACGGCGACGGCGGCTCGATGGGCCTCGTCATCAACCGGGAAGCCAACCTCACCTTCCAGGATCTCGGGAAGAGCCAGGAGCTGGAGGTAGCGCGGCGCCGCTTCGGAGATCACCTCTTCGTCGGCGGCCCGGTGGAGTCGTACCGCGGCTTCGTGCTGCACGACTCGATGGCGATCGAAGAGAAGGCGGAGGTGCTGCCCGGGTTGTTCCTCTCCGTCAGCACCGACGCGCTCGAGCGGCTGCTCAAGGACGAAGAGGCCACGCTGCGCTTCTGCCTCGGCTACGCCGGCTGGGGGCCAGGGCAGGTGGAGCACGAGCTCAAGCAGGGGAGCTGGCTCTTCACCGAGGCCACCCGCGCGAGGGTCCTCACCAGCGATCCCGCGCAGATCTGGGAAGAAGTGATTAAGAGCATGGGCATCGACCCGGCCATGCTGGTCACCACCGGCGGAGTGAACTGAGCTGCCCCATGTTGAGCCCAGAGTGGATCAAGGAGCGGATCGCCCAGGCGCTGCCCGACGCGGAGGTGGAGGTGCACGACACCACCGGCACCGGCGATCACTTCGAGGCGCGGGTGGTGAGCGCGTCGTTCGCCGGCAAGTCGATGGTGCAGCAGCACCAGCTGGTCTACGCGCCCTTGAAGGACGTGCTGGCGACCGGCGCGCTGCACGCGCTGGCCTTGAAGACGTATTCCCCCGAGCAGTGGGCGAAGGCGAAGCCTTGAGTGGCCCACGAGGACACGACGCATGCTGTCACCCGAGCTGAAGGCCCGCTTCGACGAGGAAGTGAAGACGCACCCCATCGTCCTGTACATGAAGGGAAACCAGCTCTTCCCGCAGTGCGGCTTCTCGGCGCGCGCGCTGGAGGTGCTCAAGCCCCTGGGCCCCGTCTACAGCGTCAACGTGCTGGAGGATCCGGCCGTGCGCGAGGGCATCAAGGAGTACAGCAACTGGCCCACCATCCCGCAGGTGTACATCAACGGGCAGTTCATCGGCGGCTGCGACATCGTGACGGATCTGGCCGCGCGGGGTGAGCTCCAGGCGCTGCTGAAGGGCGGCTGAAGCCCGATTTCGGAGTAGAACTGGCGTCACGGTCATGAGCTCGCCCGACGCCGCGGTGTCCGCAGCCGAAGCGCCGAAGTCTCTCGCCGGCCGCTTCAGGGCCTTCAAGGAGAAGTACCACCTCGCCTTCGAGGTGACGTTCTTCTTCGCGGGCTTCCTCTTCGACGTGGTGCTCCTGCACCGCATCGACTCCACGCCGCTGCTGATCCACCAGGGGACGTACCTCGTCCTGTCCGCGGGGCTGATCTTCTGGGATCACCGGATCCACGTGGCGGGGAAGGAGCCGCAAGGGCTGATCCTGGGGAAGCTGGCCGGCATTCGCCTGTGGGTGATGCACTTCTTCCTGGGCACGCTGCTGAACGCCTTCATGGTGTTCTACTTCCGCGCGTCGTCGGGGATCCTCTCGTTCATCTTCCTGGTGATCCTCGCCGGGATCATCGTGGGCAACGAGCTGCCGCAGTTTCGCAGCAAGGGGCCGATCGTCCGGGTGATGTTGCTGTCCTTCGCGGTGACGAGCTTCCTCGCGTACCTGATCCCGGTGGTGTGGGGCTCCCTGGGGATCTGGCAGTACCCGCTGGCGGTGGTGGTGGGAGCCGCGGCCACCTACGGGCTGTGGCGCTTCTTCACCCGCTTCACGAACGATCCCACGTGGACCTTCAAGCGCGCGGTGGCGCCCGGGCTGGTGATGCAGGCGGTGCTGCTGCTCATGTACGTGGCGAACGTGATCCCCCCGGTGCCGCTGTCGCTCAAGCACATCGCCATCTACACGTCGGTGACGAGCGAGCGCACGGACAAGGGCATCCACTACAAGCTCGAGTACCAGAAGGCGCCGATGTGGAAGTTCTGGCGCGAGCAGGACACGACCTTCCGCGCGCCGGCGGGCTCCAGGGCCTACGCCTTCGTGAAGATCTTCGCGCCCACGAAGTTCCACGATCAGGTGCGCTTCGCCTGGGAGTACGACGATCCGAAGAACGGGTGGACCGCGCGGGGCACCCCGTACGCCACCGGCCTCTCGGGCGGCAACGAAGAGGGCTACCGCACCTTCGCGTACTCGACGATGAGCAAGCCGGGCACGTACCGCGTCCGCGTGCTGACGGTGGACGGCCGGGAGATCGGCCGCAAGACGTTCACCTTCGAGGAGGGCGAGCTGCCGCCGCTGCACCAGGAAGTGGACTGACGGCTACCGGCCGCCGGTCAGCCGCTCCACGCCCTCGCGACACCGCTCCGACGCTGGCCTCGAGTCCACACACGACTCGTACGCGGCGCGCGCCTCGTCCACGCGGCCCTCCGCTTCGTACGCCACCCCGAGCGCCTCCCACGCGGGCCCGTAGTCCGCTTCCAGCTCCACCGCGCGCGCCAGCCACGTGATCGCGTCCTGCGTGCGGCCCTTCGCCAGCAGGATGACGCCGAGCTGCGCGTACGGGTCCGACAGCCACGGGGCGGAGAGGGTGAGGTGCCGGTACGCCTGTTCCGCCTCGTCGAACTCTCCCGCGCGCAGGCAGGCGAGCCCCAGGTTGGCGCGCGCCTCGGCGTAGTCGGGGTTCACCCGCAGCGCCGCCTTGAGCCAGTCCTTCGCGGCGCCGTAGTCTCCTGCGTCCAGCGCGATGAGGCCCAGGGAGTTGTAGGACTGCGCCATGTCGGGGTTGGCGCGCAGGGCCTCGCGGAAGTACCGCTTCGCTTCCTTCACGTCGCCGCGCGCCAGGCGCACGAGGCCCAGGTTGTGGAGCGCGTCCCAGTACTTCGGCTGGTACTCGAGCGCGTGGGCGCAGGCGATCTCGGCCTGCTCGAGCTCTCCGCGGGTGAAGAGCACCGCGCACTCGTCGTTGTACGCACGCGCCGCGTCAGGCACGCGTATGGGAAGGCAGCCGGACAGGACTGCCAGCGCGATCAACAGGGTCGTTCGCATCGTCGTCTCCTCGTGTGACTCCCGCGGACGGGAACCAGGACGGGGACGAACGACGTGGACGGGTCGAACGTAACGGCTCCGGCGAAGCGCTCGACGACGACGCGCAGTGGGCGGAACACCCACCCCAGCATCAGCTTGAGCCGCGCGCCGACGAGCATGACGTCATTGTCGGCGCCCGCGCGCGGGCAGTTGCGTCAAGCCGCTTTGCGCCTTTTGACCTCGCGCATCCACCGCTCCACCGCGCTTGCCTCGGAGGGGATGGACTTCGAGAGGTTGACGCAGCCCGTCTCGGTGACGAGCACGTCGTCTTCGATGCGCACGCCAATGCCGCGGTACTTCTCGGGCACGGTGAGATCGTCCAGCTGGAAGTAGAGGCCGGGCTCGACGGTCAGCACCATGCCGGGCTTCAGCTTCCCGTGGCGGTAGACCTGCTCGCGGGCCTTCGCGCAGTCGTGCACGTCGAGGCCCAGCATGTGGCTCACGTTGTGGAGCGAGTACCGCTTGTGGAACAGGTTCTCCTCCTTGAGCGCCTCCTCCACGGACATGGGGAGGATGCCCATGCGGAACAGCCCTTCGGCCATGACGCGCTGGGCGTGGCGGTTGGGTTCCATGAAGTCGTTGCCTGGCTTCACCGCGGCGAGCGCGGCCTGCTGGGCCTTCCAGACGAGCTCGTAGATCTCCTTCTGGGCGCCGGAGAAGCGGCCGGAGATGGGCAGCGTCCGGGTGATGTCGGCGGTGTAGAGCGCGTGGCCTTCCACCCCGGCGTCCACCAGCAACAGGTCCTTCTTCTTCAGCCTCGCGTCGTTGCGCGTCCAGTGGAGGATGCAGGCGTTGGCGCCGGACGCGGCGATGGTGCCGTAGCCGACGTCGTTGCCTTCGGTACGCGCGCGCAGGTTGAAGTGCCCTTCGACTTCGCGCTCGGACTTCGCGGTGGACAGCGCGCGGATCACGTCTTCGAAGCCGCGCTTCGTCGAGGCGATCACCTTCTTGAGCTCGGCGATCTCCAGCTCGTCCTTGATGAGCCTGAGCTCGGACAGGGCCTCCGCGAGGGCGGCGTCGGGCTTGCCTTCCTCGCGCGAGGGGACGACGGCGTCGACGTCGTGGGCCAGGCCGCGCAGCACGCGCGCGACAGGGTGCTTCTCGAGGAAGGCCTTGAGCTCCGTCAGGCCGTGCGCGAAGTCGACGGCGTACCGGGCGCGGCTTTGATCCACCCCCAGGCGCGGGCCGACCCAGAGCTCGCCCTTCTTGCGGTCGGTGTAGAAGGTCTCGGACGAGCGCCCCGGGTTCGGCTCCACGAAGAGGTGCGCGTCGTGGCCAGCCTGGCCGTGGCGCGGAGTGAGAACCAGCACGCAGTCGGGCTCGAGGTTGCCGGTGAGGTAGAAGAAGTCGCTGCCCGGACGGAAACGGTAGTACGTGTCGTTGGCGCGCACCTTTTCGTGGCCGGTGGGAATGACGAGCGTTTCCCCGGGGAAGAGGGCGGACAGCGCCGCGCGACGGCGGGTGAAGACGTCGGCGTGCGGGTGGGGTGGAGGAAGCTCCTGCGTCTGCGGCTTCCACCGCGTCATCATGAAGGCGAGCAGCGCCGGCGGGTTGTTCGGGTCAGCCGGCTTCTCGGCGTCCTTCTTCTCGGTCTCGTAGGTCATGCGGGCGGACACTAACTCCCCGTCCGCGACGGAGGAGGGTCGTCCGAGCCGCACGTCGGCGGGAGGCGATGGATGCGTCGTGATTGCGCGGAGTTAGGGCTGGCTCGCGACCTGCTCATGCGTCTGGGCACACCGCAGCACCCACCCCGGAGGCCATCATGAAGCGGTTTCTCGTTCCCCTGTTTGCGCTGTTCGTCGCGTCGTCCTGCGGAAATCCACTGGAAGGGACCTGGCGCAGCGCCGAGGCCAGGGCCGGTGAGTACTGGACCGTGCAGTATCGGATGGTGTTCGTTAACGAGGTCCTCATCGTCAACTACCTGTGCAAGTGGGTGCCGGACGGTACGGTCTACAACGCGGTGGGCAGCGGATACATCAAGCTGACTGGCAAGGGCTTCGAGGTGAGGCGCGAGATCGAGGGGGAATCTCAGGAGTACGAGCCGTGCCGCTTCACGTTCGGCCCGGGTGAGTTCACGACGGATTTTTCTCCCGACCACAGCTTCATGATCTTGTACGGTGAGAGCGACGCGCTGCGGTTCGACCGCGTCGAGTGAGAAGACCTACCGACGAGCGCTCCCGAGCGCGCCGAGTGCGAACGGAACCGCGACCTCCACGCGCAGCACGCGCGGGCCGAGTGAAAACGGACGGAAGCCGGCCTGCATGAAGAGCTCCACCTCGAAAGGCACCCAGCCTCCGTCGGGACCGATCGCGATGACGGTGCGGGGCGTCCCCTCTCCTGGGCCCAAGCCCGGCGAGAGGGGAGCCGGATGCGCGATGAGCCGGAGTGCGTCGTTCCCCGCCCACGCGTCGAGCTCGTCCTCCACGAAGGGCTTCAGGCGCTCGCGCAGCTCAATCGTCGGCGGCACCGTGTCGCGCGCCTGCTCGAGCCCGAGATCGACGAGCCCCGCGAGGAAGTCGTCGGCCAGCACCTTCGAGTCGAAGTAGCTCTTCTCCACGCGCGCCGCGTTCACCAGCATCACGCGATCGACGCCCAGCGACGCCACCGCGGGGATGACGCGCTTGAGCGCCTTGGGCCGCGGAATCGCCAGCACCAGATCGACGCCGGCGCGCGGAGGTGGATCCGCCTCCAACGTCACCTGCAGCACCAGGCCGCTGGCGTCTTCTGACAACACCGTGGCCGTTCCGACGCGGCCTCCCCGCACGCCCACCCGCAGCATCTCGCCGGCCTGCACCTTCAGCACTTCGCGGGCGTGCTGGTGCCGGCGGCCGGTCAACACGGCGCGGCCATCGCTGGTCACTTCGCCCGGATGGAGGAGGAGCAGATTCACCGAGGCTCCGCCTTACCGCGCGGCCGTCCCTTGCGCACGGCCCTCTTCGGCGGGTAGGTGCACTTCGCCGTGACCGAAGCCGCCCCCGTCTTCCGCGAGCTGTGCCTGCGCTGCCGCCGCCCGCGGAGCGTGTGCTGGTGCCACGCCCTGACGCCGGTGGAGAGCAAGACCCGCGTCGTCTTCATCCAGCACCCACGCGAGGCCCGCGTCCCCGTCAGCACCTGCCGCATGGCGCACCTCTCGCTGCCCAACAGCGAATTGCACGTCGGCCTCAAGGCGGAGGGCTCGCCACGCCTTCAGGAGATCTGCGCGCAGCCGGGCACCGCCGTGCTCTTCCCTTCCGAGACGGCCACCGACGTCGACGCCATCGCCAGCCCGCCGGCGCACCTCGTGGTCGTCGACGGCACCTGGTCCAACGCGAAGAAGGTGGTGGAGAAGTGCCCGGTGCTGTCGAGGCTGCCGCGCCTCAGGTTCCAACCCGAGCGCCCCGGCAACTACCGCATCCGCAAGGAGCCCGCGGAGCACTGCCTCGCCACCATCGAGGCCGTCGCGCACGTGCTGGAGCGCCTCGAGAAAGCGCCGGGGAAGTTCACGCCCATGTTGTCCGTCTTCGACGCGATGGTCGAGCGGCAGCTCGGCTTCATCGCAGCCAACGGAAGGCAGACGCGGCACCAGCGCAAGGCCCGGCTGCGCAACTCGGTGCGCGCGGATCCTCTGACGCCGCTGCGCGAGGCCGCGGGGCGAGTGGTGGTCGTCTTTGGCGAGGCCAACGCCTGGCCCCTCGATGATCCGCAGCGGCCGTTGCCCGATGAGCCGGAGCTGATTCAGCTCGTCGGCGCCCGGCTCTCCGGCGGCGAAGCGTTCGGCTCCCTCCTGGCGCCGAAACGACCCCTGGGCCCTCGCGTGCCCCTGCACCTCGATCTCCCGAAGGAGGCCTTGCTCGCCGCGCCCACCCGCGCCGCTGCGCTCGCCTCGTGGGAGGCGTTCCTCCCGCCCGACGCCGTGCTGGTCGGCTGGGGCCGCTACTGCGCCGATCTCCTCGAGAAGGACGGCGCGCTCCACCAGCCCTTCGTCGATCTCCGCCGCGCCATCGCCCGGCTGTGGAACGAGCGGCCGGGCAGCGTCGAGCTGCTGGCCGAGCGGCTGTCGGTGACGCTCCCCGAGGCACAGGGCCGCGCCGCGCGCCGCCTCGCCGCTCTGTTGCACGTCACGCGCGCCGTCCTCGATGGTCGGCTGGCCCGCCCGCCGCCGCAGATTTCAGAAGGCCCGGCGTCCGTCACGCCGTAGAGTGCGCCCGGTGTCGTTGAAGACGCTCCAGAAGCTGCTGGTGGTGTCAGCCCTCCTCTGGGCGCTGCTGCCCACGTGGGGCAGCCTCGCCTACGCCTCGGCCTGGGTCGTCCTCGCCGTCGGGACGAGGAGCCGCGTCCAGGCCGCGCGCGCGGTGATCGACGGCAGCCGGGAGGAGCTGGGCAAGGGGCTGTCGGAGGAGACGCTCGCCTGGATCCGCCGCTTCCCCTTCCTCTACACGTGGAAGGACGCTGCGAAGGAGTGGGGGACGACCTGGCGGATGGCGGGACTCCTCGCCCTCTTCCTCGCCCCCTGGTTCCTCATTCGCGCCCTCTTCCTCCGGGAGACGTGGGAGTTCGCGCTCCTGGCGCCGCTCGCAGTGCTGCTCCTCGTCGGTGGCCGGATCAGCCTGCGGCTGGAGGTGACTGAGCTGCTGAAGGAGAAGAAGTACGAGCCGTTTCGCCCGCAGCACGAAGAGGCGGTGCGCTACCTCTCGATGCGGACGCTGGCTGGCAAGTGGCCGCCCGTCCCTTCGCCCGACGGCCCCAGGAGCCCCCTGCCTCCGCCGGGCTTCTCTCCTCCGGGAGGCGGGGGCAACGGGCCCGTCCTGCCTCCGCCGGGTGCCGTGCGACCGCCCGACGACGCCCCGCCCAAAGGCGATAAGCCGACCTGAATGACGGCTCGACGGGGCGTCACCAAGCCCCACGAGGGCGCTCGTGTGCCCGGGCTTTTTCCGCTATGGGCGCAGGCGCGGAGACACCATGAGTGAACGCATCGCCGTCATCGGACTCGGCTACGTCGGCCTTCCCGTCGCCCTCGCCTTCGCGCGCAAGTTCAAGGGCACCATCGGCTTCGACATCAACGGGAAGAAGGTGGAGGACCTCAAGAAGGGCCTCGACGTCACCGGCGAGATCTCGAAGGAAGAGCTGCTCGGCGCGGGCCTCGAGATGACGGCCGATCCGGGCGCGCTCAAGCAGGCCACCTTCTTCGTCGTCGCCGTGCCCACCCCGGTGGACGTGGACAACCGACCGGATCTCACGCCGGTGGTGAAGGCCAGCGAGACCGTCGGCCGAGCCCTCAAGAAGGGCGACGTGGTGGTGTACGAGTCCACCGTCTACCCGGGCGTCACCGAGGACATCTGCGGGCCCATCCTCGCGAAGCAGTCCGGCCTCAAGCAGGGCGTGGACTTCAAGCTGGGCTACTCGCCGGAGCGCATCAACCCCGGCGACAGGCAGCACACGCTGGAGAAGATCACCAAGGTGGTGTCTGGCGAGGACGCGGCGACGCTGGAGCGCGTGGCCAGCACCTATGGCGCCATCATCGACGCCGGCGTCTTCCGAGCCGCCAGCATCAAGACGGCCGAAGCGGCCAAGGTGATCGAGAACACCCAGCGCGACCTGAACATCGCGTTGATGAATGAGCTGGCGCTCATCTTCGATCGCATGGGCATTCGGACGCGAGACGTGCTGGCGGCCGCGGGCACCAAGTGGAACTTCCTCAAGTTCACGCCCGGGCTGGTGGGTGGGCACTGCATCGGGGTGGATCCCTACTACCTCACCACCAAGGCCGAGCAGCTCGGCTACCAGCCACAGGTGATCCTCGCGGGCCGGCGCATCAACAACGAGATGGCGAAGTACGTGGCGCAGCGGACGGTGAAGCTGCTGGTGCACCAGAACGTGGCCGTGAAGGGCGCTCGGGTGGGCGTGCTGGGCCTCACCTTCAAGGAGAACGTGGCGGACATCCGCAACTCGAAGGTGCCCGACATCCTGCGCGAGCTGACCGAGTTCGGCGTGCAGGCGATGCTGCACGACCCGTACGCCGACCCCGACGAGACGAAGCACGAATACGGCCTGTCGCTGACGAAGCTGGACGAGCTGGTCAACCTCGACGCGCTGATCCTCGCGGTGTCGCACAAGCAGTACGTGGGCAACCCGATGAGCTGGTTTGTCGATCGCGTGCGGCCCGGCGGCGTGCTGGTGGACGTGAAGAGCGCGCTCAATCCGGCCGAGGCGCCGCCCGGGCGGGTGAGCTACTGGTGCCTGTGATGGGCTTCGATCTGAAGGAGCGTCTCGGCCAGGCGCGGAGGCGCTGGCTGGTCACTGGCGCCGCGGGCTTCATCGGCTCGCACCTGGTGGAGCACCTCCTGGCGGCGGGGCAGGACGTCGTTGGCCTCGACAACTTCGCCACCGGCTACCGCGCCAACCTGGAGGCGGCGGTGAGGCGGGCGGGGGAGGGCGCGGGCGATCGCTTTCGCTTCGTGGAAGGGGACGTCGCGGACTTCGACGCCTGCTGGCGGGCCACCGAGAAGTGCGACGTGGTGTTGCACCAGGCGGCGCTCGGCAGCGTGCCGCGCAGCATCAAGGATCCGCTGGCCAGCCATCGCGCGAACGTGGACGGCTTCATCCACATGCTGGTGGCGGCGCGCGACGCGAAGGTGAAGCGCTTCGTCTTCGCGTCCTCGTCCTCGGTGTACGGCGACCACCCCGTGCTGCCCAAGGTGGAGTCGCAGACGGGCCGCGTGCTGTCTCCCTACGCCGCCACCAAGCACGTCAACGAGGTGTACGCGGGCGTGTTTGAAAGGACGTATGGCCTGCCCACGGTGGGGCTGCGCTACTTCAACGTCTTCGGGCCGCGGCAGGATCCGCATGGCGCCTACGCGGCCGTCATCCCCCGGTGGATCGCCGCCCTCGCCCGCGGAGAGGCCTGCGACATCAACGGCGACGGCCTCACCAGCCGGGACTTCTGCTTCGTGGCCAACGCGGTGCAGGCCAACCTGAGGGCCGCGCTCGCCGAGGGCCCCGGCGTCACCGACACCGTGTACAACGTCGCCGTCGGGCACCGGACCAGCCTCAACGAGCTGTACGCGATGATCCGCGCGCACGTGGCGAAGGCGAGGCCACAGGTGAAGGATCTCGCCCCGCGCTACCAGCCGGAGCGGCCGGGGGACATTCGTGACTCGCAGGCCGACATCAGCAGGGCGCGCGAGCGGCTGGGCTATTCACCGACTCACACCGTAGCGCAGGGCCTCGAGGAGACCGTGCGCTCCTACCTGGAAGAGACACCTGGATGAAGATCGTCGTCACGGGCGGAGCAGGCTTCATTGGATCGCAGGTGGCGGACGCCTACGTCGGCCTCGGCCACGAGGTGCTGGTCATCGACAACCTGTCCACGGGCTTCAAGAGCAACGTCAACGCGAAGGCGGCCTTCGTCGAGGCGGACGTGCGCAGCGAGGCGGCGGCGAAGGCGGTGGAGGCCTTCAAGCCCGACGTGCTCAACCTGCACGCCGCGCAGATCGACGTGCGCAAGTCCGTGGTGGAGCCCCGCTTCGACGCGGACACCAACATCGGCGGCACGCTGAACCTGGTGGAGGCCGGCCGGCGGGGCGGAGCGCTCAAGCGCGTGGTGTACGCGGCGTCGGGCGGGTCGATGTACGGCGACACGTCGGTGCTGCCCACCCCCGAGACGGAGCCCGCGGCGCCGGTGTCACCTTACGGCGTGTCGAAGTTCACCGGAGAGCTGTACCTGTCCTGCTACCGCGCGATGCACGGCCTGCACTACGTGGCGCTGCGCTACGCCAACGTCTTCGGCCCGCGTCAGAACGTGCACGGCGAGGCGGGGGTGGTGGCGATCTTCTCCGAGCGGCTCCTGCGGGGCGACGGCTGCACCATCTACGGGGACGGCGGGCAGACGCGCGACTTCGTCTTCGTGGGCGACGTGGTGGACGCCAACGTGAAGGCCCTCACCACCGACTACTGCGGCGGCGTCAACATCGGCACCGGCGTGGAGACGGACGTCAACCGGATCTACGCGCTGCTGGCGAAGTACTCCGGGGTGGACAAGCCGCCTGCCTATGGCCCGCAGCGCGCCGGCGAGCAGCGCAAGAGCGTGCTGGCCAACGCGAAGGCGAAGCAGGTGCTGGGCTGGGCGCCGAGGCACGACGTGGAGAAGGGCATCGCCGAGACGATGGCCTGGTACAAGTCGCACCGCTGACGGCTCACGGCACGATGTACGCGTAGCAGAGCCGCAAGAGCTGCACGTCGCTCGAGCGGGGCACGCAGAGCTGCTCCTCGAAGCGCCGCGGATCGATCTCCTTCAGCGCCGCCAGCTCGTGCTCGAGTTGCTGGATCTCCACCTGCAGATCTTCGAGGCGCGCCTCGGCCCCGCCCTGGTAGCGATGGCTCGAGAGCGCCCGGCCCACGCCGTACAGCGAGGAGCGCCGCCCGGAGAAGATGCCCAGCACTCCAGCGCCGACGTTGAGCCACTTCTCGGCCTTGCGGGTGGACAGCTCCTTGTCCGCCTGGGCGAAGTCCACGCGCTTCTTCTCGAGCTGCCGCATCAGCTTCTGGGCTTCCCGCGACAGGCCCTGCTTCTCCAGCACGCGGGCGGCGAAGGCGTCGGCCGACTCGGTGGGGCCGGAGATCAACTTCGTCTCCGGGTCGTACAGGAGCTTCGTCTCCAGCTTGTTGGGGAGCCGCTCCTTGATCGCCGACTGCAGCTTGTTCGCCTTGAGGCCGGCCACCCACGGCGGCATCGGCGTCAGCGTCATGTTCGCAGGCTTCGAGTTCTGGAAGGGGACGCCGCGCACCGAGGACGGCGTGCCCTCGAGGATCTCCGCGGGTCCGAGCGTGTTGTCGAGGGGGAAGGCCAGCTCGTGCATCGTCTCTTCGCTGACGGCGCTGCCCAGCCGGTAGCGCACGCCGAACTTGAGCAGGAGGAACGGCAGCCCCACGCCTTGATCCACCTCGAAGACGGGGCCCAGCTCGGGCTCGAGGCCCGCGGGGATGCTGAGCCCCTCGCCAGGTGTGACGGGTGGTGCGACGGGTGCGGGAGGTGCGGCGACGTTCCCGGCGGCTGCGACGGCGCCTCCGACTGCTCCGGCCACGACCCCGACGCCGACGGCGGAGGCAGCCGGCGCGGGCTGGGCCTTCATTCCCGCCGACAGCGCGCGCACCTCGTCGGCGCTGAAGGGGCCATGGAGGACGGACCAGGTGTCGCGGGTGCGGAACACCACCGGCTGGCTGCGATGCACCGAGTGGAGGAGGAACTGGCGGGGCTCCAGCGTGGCGATGAGGCTGTCCAGCTGCGCGGGCGTTGCGCCGGCAGACGACGCGGCGGCGGAGAGGGCGTCGCGAATGCGCTGCTTGTCCTGCTCGGTCTGCAGTCGACCGATCCACCAGGTCCCGATGTTCCCCAGGCCGCGGTAGTCGAGATCGACCGGGTTCTGCGTCGCCAGCACCACGGAGACGCCGAAGGCGCGGGCCTGTTTGAGGAGGCCCAGCAGCGGCGGTTTGGTCGGCGGGTTGGCCGGCGCCGGTGGGAAGTACCCGAAGATCTCGTCCAGCAGCACCACCGCCCGCAGCCCCGCGGCGCCTCCCTGGCGGCGCATCCAGCCCTGTACGCGCTCGAGCAACAGGGCCACGGCGAAGAGGCGCTCTTCGTCCGACAGGTGCGCGACCGAGTACACCGAGAGGCGCGGACGGCCGTCGGAGGCGAAGAAGAGGCGCTGCGGATCGAGCGGCTCTCCCGTACGCCACGCGGCGAACTTCGGCGACGCGAGCAGGCCGTTGAGGCGGACCATCAACGCCTGGCGGTCCTTCTGCGGGAAGAAGTCCTCCAGCGGCAACGCGCCCACGGTGGCGAAGGGCGGCGTCGCCACCTGCCGGACGAGATCGATCAGTGTTGGCGTCTGCCCCTGCTGCCAGGCATGCGTCAGGAGCTGGACGATGAGGAGGTACTCGCGCGAGGTGAGCGGGTCGGCCTCGAGTCCCAGCAGGCCCAGGAGGCCCCGGGCAGCGCTGTCGGCGGCCTCGGCGATCGCCTCCGCGTCGCGATCCGCTGGGCCGGAGAGGCTCCCGAGGAGATCGACGGGCAGCCCGGTGGTGGCGCCGGGCGTGAAGAGGCGCGGCTCGTAGGTGGCACGCAACTGCACGAAGGCGTCGGTGGAGAGCCCTGCCTGGGCGAGCGCCGCCTCGATGCGGGCCTTCTCCTTCGCCGCGTCCGGCGTCCAGCGGGAGAGGGCGGGATCGTCCGGCGCCAGGCTGAGCAGGACGGTCGCGAGATCGCCCTTGGTGTCGACGGCAATCACCGGCACGCGGGCGCGGAGGAGCTCCTCGACCAGCGCCACGCACAGGCCCGTCTTGCCCGAGCCGGTCATGCCCAGGATGAAGCCGTGCGTCGTGAGGGCTGCGGGAGACAGCTGCACGCGCTCGCCCGAGGGTGTGGCGCCCAGAAGCAGATCGGTCATGGCCGGGGCTTCTAGCGGCTCCGGGAAGAAAACCCGAGCGGGAGCGCACACACGCCGGCGCGATTGCGCTATGAGGGCCGGTCATGACCTCTTCCCTCCGCCTCGTCATCCTCACGGGAGCGCTCTCCTTCCTCGCCGCGTCGTGCTCCTCGTCCCCGACTGGAACGTGCAACACGGCGACCTGCCCCAACGGGTGCTGCGACGACAACAACAACTGCCAGGCGGGTAACACCAACGCTGCGTGTGGCTCGGGCGCGTTTACGTGCGCCGTGTGCACCAACGGCACGGTGTGCAATGCCGGCTCGTGCATTCCGACGAGCACGGGCGGTGGCACGGGCGGCGGCGCGACGGGCGGCGGCACGGGCGGCGGCGCGACGGGCGGTGGCACGGGCGGCGGAGCGACGGGCGGTGGTACGGGCGGCGGCGCGAC
>JBFMHF010000105.1:0-27007 GCA_040752975.1 Myxococcota bacterium | reverse complement strand
ACGGGCGGCGGCGGCACAGGCGGCGGCGGCACGGGCGGCGGAGGCACAGGCGGTGGTACCGGCGGCGCCTGCGGTATGCCCGGCCCAACGGTCACGGCCTTCCGCACCCCCAGCACGCTCGCGACGCGCCCATCGACGATCCCGTGGGTCGACACGGCGGCGGTCTTGATGCCGGACGGCCTCTCCGCGTCGACGGCCGCGCTGGCGCCAGGTGAGGTCACGGACGTGCTGACGGTGAAGAGCCTCGGGTTCCAGATCCCGCCCTTGGCGGAAGTGGTGGGGATCACAGTCAGGGTCCGACGGCAGGCGGTCGGCTCGGGCATCGTCGATCATTCGGTGATGCTCCTCGCTCCCGGCGCCCCACCCGTCCCGGGAACTTCGGGAGCCGTGTGGCCGACGACGTTGGGCTTCCCGGAGACCGTCTTCGGTGGCGCGTCCAACACCTGGGGAGCCTTCTGGCCGCCCAGCGTCGTCAACCACATGGACTTCGGTTTCGCGCTGATCGCGCGAAACAACGGCAACGCCCCGGCTCAGCCCCGCATCGACTCGATCGAAGTCACCATCCACTACGCTCAAGCGGGCGCCACCTACGGCCCGATGAACGCCCAGACGGCCACGACCGTCACCCGCAACGGGGGCTCCGTCTTCTGGAGTGCCCCCACGGACGCCCTCATGGCCGATACCGCCTATGCCAGGGCGTCGCTGGCTGCGGGCACGGCCAGCCATTGGCTCCACCTCAACGGTTACTTCGGCAGCGGGACGACTGGCGCGACTCCCTCCGGCGTCCTCGTCGAGGTCAGGCGGCTGTGCGAGTCCTGCGCCAGCGTGGCGGTGGATTCCTCGGTGCAGCTCACGCTGGGCGGACTCGTGCTGGGCCAAGACCGGGCCCGCCCCGACCCCTGGAGTTCGCAGGAGGTGTGGGTCCGCTACGGCGGCATGACGGATCTCTGGGGCGTGACGATCCCGCCGGGCAACCCCAACGGTGTCTTCGGCGTCGTGCTCGCAGCCCAGAGCACCGGCGGGGTCTCGAACGCCGCTGTCAACTCCGCGCGCCTGACGATCTTCTACGACGTCGCCATCATGTCGGAGGCCCAACGCCGGGGAGCGACCAGCGAGGTGTTCTCGCGCCCCTGGACCTCGCTGCCGGGCGCGACGCAGCCAAACGACGGGCAACTCGCATCCACCCGCAGCCTCTTCGGAGGCGAGCTCTCGGACCACCTGATCGCGACTGGCTTCGGCTTCCAGGTCCCTTCGAACGCCACGGTCAACGGTGTGGAGCTCGTCGTCACCCGCCGCGCCAGCGCCACCATCAACGTGCTGGCGGATCAGCGCGTGGGCCTCGTCATCGGGTCCGCCCCCGTCGGGCCCAACCGTGCGCAGGCGGGAGGCTGGACCGTCACGATGACTGACGTGACCTACGGCGGGGCGAACGACCTGTTCGCTCCCCTCCTCCTCACGCCCTCCGTCGTCAACGCCTCCGACTTCGGCGCCTCCGTCGCCGTCGCCAATCGCCTCACGCCCGGCGTCGACCAGGCCCAGGTCGACGCGCTCCGAATGCGGGTCCACTACACCTGCCCATGAACCTCCACGCCCTCCTCGTGCTGCTCCTTGCTGGAACTGCCTCCGCCGGCGATCGCGCCGTGCGCGTGGGCTTCGCCGACGTCGTGGCGCTGGATGACAAGGCGAAGGACGCGGCGGCGTTGCTCAGTCCACGTGTCTCCGCCGAGCTGGTGCGCTCGGGGCGCGAAGTGGTGTCCAGCCGCGACCTCTCAGCCCGGGGCCACTCTCCTGAAGCGCTGCGCGCCTGCCCCGACGAACATTGCAGGAAGGCGGCGGCCTCTCTCGGCATGGACTACGTCCTGCTCGCGTCCGTCTCCCGGCTGGGTCGCCGCTATGGCCTCGAGCTCAAGCTCGTCGACCCGTCGGCAGCGAAGGTGCTCGGCGAGCGCGTCGAAGTCGCCAGCACCGACAAGGAGCTCGGCTCCACCATGCAGACCGCCCTCGCGGACCTCCTCAAGGCCGTGCCCACGCGGCGCGCTGCGGACGCGCCAGCCTTGAAATCGGCTCCCGTCGTCGACGCGCCACCCGTGACTCCAACCGTCGAGCAGGAGCGCCCCGTCACGGCCCCCAGGCGCTGGCCCGGCTTCGTCACCGCGGGGGCTGGCGCAGCCGTGGGCGTCGTCGGGCTGGTGCTGGTGACGACCTCGCTGGGCTTCAACCAGGCGAAGAGCGAGCTCACCTTCGACGAGGCACAGGCGGCTCGAGGCGCCGCACAGACACAGATGATCATCGGCTACAGCTTGATCGCCGCGGGGCTGGCAGGCGTGGGGCTCGGGCTGTGGTGGGCGCTGTCGGCTCAGCCGGTGAAGACGACCTTCCTCCCGCTGCCGGGCGGCGCGGCGCTCGCGGTAGCCGGAGAATTTTGAGCCCTTTCAGGGGGCCAGCGGCAACGATGAGACGTCAACGCCCTTGAGCTCGAGCGTCTTGCCCGAGTTGATGGTGACGGAGAGGAGCCGGCTCTTCGAGTCCCCGTCCACCACGCGCAGCCGGTGAACGCCCACGTCCATCGGCACCTTCACCAGCGGCGTCGAACCCAGCGACGTGTTGTCGAGGAAGACGGCGGCCGAAGACGGGTTGAGCGTGCGCAGCGTCATGTACCCCATGTCCGCCGCCTTCGCGGACTTCGCGTCGCGCACCACCTCTACCTCGCCGGGCGCCCCGTCGCCGCCCTTCTTCGAGGCCTTCGATTTCTCCTGTTTGGCGTGCACCAGCGCCTTCAGCTCGTCGATCTGCGACTGCAGCTCGGTGATCTTCTTGGCGTTCGCCTCGCCGGTGGCCTTCCCCATCTTGGCCTCGATCTTCAGCTGGCGCTGCTCTTCCTCCAGCGCGTCCAGTTGCTGAAGCTGAGCCTGGATCTCCTCGAGCAGCTTCTGCCGCTCTGGATCGCTGGCCGCCTCCTCGATCTCCTGCTGGCGCAGCTTCTCGGCAGCCAGCTCGGCCTGCTGCCGCTCCTTGGCGATGAGCCAGGCGGGCTTGTCCTTGTCCGCCACCGGAGCCGCCTGCTCGGGCACGATGGGCTTGGCCCCCGTGTCCACCACCGGCTCCTCGGTCTCCGCCTTGACCCACTGCTTCGCCTGCTCCTTGAACGGGCCGAAGGCCACCGCCCAGCCCACGCCGGCCAGCACCACCAGCACGCCCAGCGCCGCGATCAACCCGCCCAGCCCACCCTTCTTCGCCGTGGGGGGCGAGGTGTCTTCGGCGGCTTCTCGGGCCCTGGCCTCGGGCGGCGGCGTGGGGGGCTTGCTGACGATCTTCCGCCCGGGAGGGAGCGTCTGATCGGCCTCGTCGACCTCCTCGGGGCGCTTCTTCACCGGCGGCAGCGACGCGCGTGAGGGCGGCCCCGCCTTCGGCAGGCTGCGCGAGGACTTCGCGCCCGCCCCCACCTGCGGAAGACTCCGCATCGACTGGCCGGCCTTCGGCGTGTTGCCGGTGCCGCCCACCTTCGGGAGCCGCTGGCTGGAAGCGTTCGATCTCGGCGCAGGCCGCGGGTTGGGCGTGGCCGAGGACTTCACCCCCGCCCCACCCGTCTTCTTCTTCCCCGCGCCATCGGACGGATCCTCGGTGGTGGCGAGGCCCTGCACCGCGCGGCTGATGCTGGCCACGTCGCGCCCTTCGTTGGCGAGGTCGAGCAGCGAGCGGGTGAGCGCGATCTTGTCCTCGAAGAGCTGACCCATCACCTCGGCCAGCTGCTCGTCGTCGTACATGTCCGGGCAGGCCTGCTGGATGGCGCGGGCCAGCTCCTTGCCGGTGGCGAAGCGGGCGTTGCGGTCCTTCTCGAGGCCCTTCAGCACCACGTCGGACAGCTGCTGCGAGACGCCGGGGTTCAGCCCCACCAGCGGCGGCGCCGGCCCGTCGACGATCTTCAACATCATCGCGGCGTCGGTGGGCGCGGTGAACAGGCGCTCGCCCGCGAGCATCTCGTGCAACATGGTGGCGGCGGCGAAGAGATCCGTGCGGCCGTCGAGCGGTTCGTTCTTCACCTGCTCGGGCGACATGTACCCGCTGGTGCCCTTGACGATGCCGACCTGCGTGCGGTTGAGGCGGCCTTTCGCCTTGGCGATGCCGTAGTCGATCACCTTCACCTGGCCGGTGTAGGTGACCATCACGTTCTTCGGGCTGACGTCGCGGTGGACGACGGGCATCTTCTGCCCCGTCGGATCCGTGAAGTGGTGGGCGTAGTGGAGCCCCAGGCAGGTGTCGTGCACCACGCGGCAGGCGAAGCCGACGGGAATGGGCACCTCGCGCTTGGCGGCGCGCTTGATCACCTGTTCGAGGTTCTGGCCGGCGATGAACTCCATCGCCAGGTACAGCTCGTGGGACTTCTCGTCCTCACCTAAGTCGAAGACCTGCCCGATGTTGGCGTGGTTGAAGGCGGCGGTGATCCGCGCCTCGTCGAGGAACATCTTCACGAAGGACTCGTCGGCCTTCACGTCGGGGAGGATCTGCTTGAGGGCGACGAACTTCTTGAAGCCGCCCGGGCCCGGGAGGAAGGCGAGGAAGAGCTCGGCCATTCCGCCGACGGACAGGCGGGTCAGGATCTCGTACTTCCCGACCTTCCGGCCGCGATCGAACTCTGACGCACTCCCCATGGCCATGGGACGCGGAGCCTAACACGCAACCGGGGGGTGTTTCGGCTCGATTCAGGGAGGGGCCTGCCGCCAGAGGACCCACGGCCGCAACGCGGGATAGTCGCAGCGGGTCGACGCGTAGGTGCCCGAGGAGACGTTCACGAAGCGGTAGAGCCCCCCCGAGAGCGACAGCTCGCCCGTCTCGCCTGGCTCGAGCTCGAGCGTCTTCCCTTCGGCCGAGAAGGTATTCCGCGTGAAGAGCAGCTTCCCACACCCGTCCTGGCGGCAGCCGACGAGCTCGGACGAAGGCGCGATGATCACCGGCGAGAGATCGGCAGAGTCCAGCAGGGGCTCGCCGTACCCCATGTCGGCAGCCAGAAGCAGCGCCCCGGTGGTGGCGTCGCGGAGGCTGAAGGCCCGCCCGGGCCGGCTCTGCCCGTCGTCCACCACCAGCAGCGTCACCTTCGAGCCCGCCTGCAGCGGCGCCCCCGTCATGGGCGGCAACGTCACCTGGATCGAGGCCGTCCCCGCGACGCCAGCGTCGCCGTGCGAGAAGTGGAGCTCGAGCTTCTCGCCGGCGTAGAGGAAGGCCGAGAGCGTCCCTGTGCCGGTCCAGCCGCTCCCGCGCGGGCGCGTGACGGGGGTGAGGAAGTCCATGTCGTCTGGGGAGGCGACGTAGACGCTCCAGCCTGGAAAGGCGTTCGGCGGACAGCCGGAGGTGCAGGAGCCGCCCAGGCAGAGCTCTCCGGCCGCCAGGCACTGCGAGTGCGACGTGCAGGCGGAGCCGCGGGCGGGGCCGATCTCCACCACGCCCTCCCCGGGCTCGAAGCGCTTCGTCACGCAGGTGAGTGACGACTTCGGCAGCTGGCCTTCCGCCATTCCCCCGTCCGAGAAGTCGAGGCCCTGGGGCTTCTGCGTCGAGAAGCACAGCTCGAGGGTGAAGGGCTCGTTCAGCGGCGCGTTGACTCCCGACAGGCAGGTGCCGTCTCCACAGGACGTGAGGCCCGCCACCCGCACCACGCCGTCCCAGACGCGCTCGGCTGACTCCCCCGGGGCGACACGGCGGATCAGATCGGGCCCCACCGCCGGACAGGTGCAGGACGGATCGCAGACGCGATCGCACGAGCGGCACTCGCAGGCGAGATCGTCGAAGGGGTACAGGGTGCCCCCCACGTCTCGCTGGATGGTGAGGCCCAGCTTCCCCGTGGTGGTGTCCACGTAGATCGGGTCATTCCCACCGTTGACGATCCGGAGCGTCACGGGCGACGGCTCGGCAGGGCTGCACCGGCAGCCGGCCAGCACAGCCAACGCCGTCACCGCGACTGTGAGCAGAGATCCGCGCATCTGGGGCATCGGTGTCGTAGGCATTCGGCCCTTGCTGCGCAACTGGCTGAAGAAATAGGCCGGGTTGCGCGTTGCTCCCGATGCTTGCATACCAGAGGCCACGTCCTTCATTGTCGGCTCGAGAGATGACGAGAAGCGCCCTCACCGGACTCCGCGTGTTCTTCTTCGCCTTGCTGGTGCTGGCGGGGTGCGACCGGGTCGGCAGAGAGAACCAGCGGCCCAACGCAGTCCCCGAGGTGGAGCCTCCGCGCCTGTCGGCGGTCGATCTCGAGCCGCCTCGGGTGGAGCGCGTGCCCACGGGACGGGTGGCGATCGTCAACCCGCCGCGCGCCGACTCGATCCAGGTGGATCTGCTCAAGCAGGCCGACGGCGTCGTCGACATCCTGTGGATCATCGACGACTCGGGCTCGATGACGAACGAGCGCAGGAAGCTGGTGTCGAACTTCGGGCGCTTCCTGCAGGAGCTCTTGGCGCTGCGCGTCGACTTCCAGATGGGCGTGACGTCGATCGTCTTCGCGGACAACGGCCGGCTGCGCGGCAACGTGAAGATCCTCAAGAACACCACGCCCGATCCCCAGACCGTCTTCGAGGACAACACCACCTTCCCGGACACGCGCTCACGCTGGGAGCAGGGCCTGCGCATGACGCAGTTCGCGCTCTCCTCTCCCAACACGGATCCAGGGGGCCCCAACGCCGGCTTCCTGCGGCCCAACGCGGCGCTGGCCATCATCGCCGTCACCAACGAGGACGACTCCAGCTTCGGCGACACCGACTACTACGCGCGCGTCTTCCGGTCGCTCAAGGGCAAGGGCAACGAGAACCTGGTCACCTTCTCGGTGATCGGCGGCACGGTGCCCAACGGCTGCGTACCTCCGGGAGAGGCGGGCCTCTACGGCAGCCTCGCAGAGCCGGCCTTCCGCTACGCGGAGGTGGCGGCCAAGACGGGCGGCGTGGTGGGCAGCATCTGCGACGTCAGCTTCGAGCAGACGCTCTTGCGGATCGCCCAGGCGCTGAACACCTTGAAGCGCGTCTTCCCGCTCACCCTGAAGCCGATCGCCAACAGCGTGCGGGTGACGATCCTCGACGGGGCCACCACCATCGTGGTGCCGAACGATCCCGTCACCGGCTTCCAGTACCGCGTCGACACCAACAGCGTCGTCTTCCTCGGCACCTTCATCCCGCCGCCGGGGAGCACGGTGCGCATCGAGTACGCCTTCGCCCGCGAATGAGCCCTTTCCGAACATGGGCCGTGGCGCCCTTCCTGCTGCTGGCCGCCGGGTGCTCTCGCACCGCCCTCTTCGGGGAGTGTCCCAACGGCTACGGCAAGGTGGACGGCGGCTCCTGTGTCTGCACCACCGACGAGGGCTGTCCCACCGACTACCGCTGCGAAGAGCACGTCTGCGTGTGCCGGGGCGACGCGTGCTGTCCGGCGGGCTACGAGTACTCCACCGACTCGGAGACGTGCGTGTGCCGCTCGTCCACCTGCTGTCCGCGCGATCACCGGTGGCTGGAAGACGCCGGGCGCTGCGCCTGCGGCCTCGAGGTGGAGGACGGCGGGATCAGCGGCGACGGCGGCGCGGTGATCCGCCCCGTCAACTGCTGCCCCGAAGGCTTCCTCTTCTCCGAGGCGACGCAGCGCTGCGAGTGCGCCGGCGACGCGTGCTGCCCTCGCGGCCACGTCTGGGTGCCGCCGGGCTTCGAGGAACGCGACGGCGGAGTGGACGGGGGGCTGGTCTGGAAGGACGGCCACTGCGCCTGCTCGTCGGATGACTGTTGCCCGTTGGACTTCCGCTTCGATCCGATCGCCAGGGACTGCGTGTGCGCGAAGACGGAGTGCTGCCCCGCCAACCACGTCTACGAGCCCGGACTCGCGGCGTGCGTGTGTGTGGGCGACTCGTGCTGTCCGCCTGGCTTCCGCAAGGGCATGGACAACCGCTGCGTGTGCATCAGCAACGCGTCGTGCCCCACCAACCAGTTCTGCGATCCCGTGTCGGGCGGCTGCCGCTGCATGAACAACGCGGGCTGCCCCGCAGACAACTTCTGCAACGCGCTGGGCTTCTGCCAGTCCTTCGCGTCGTGCACCTCCAACCTCGACTGCCCGGCCTCGACCTTCTGCGACATCACCACGGCGCGGTGCGTCCCCGTGGGGCCGTGCACCCTCGACGAGCACTGCCCGATGAATCAGATCTGCAGCACGTCGCTCCTGGCGTGCCGGGCCGGGTGCCGTACCGACGGCGACTGCTCACCCAAGGACGCCTGCGTGTCGGGCCAGTGCCGCTTCTTCTGCCGCGACAACAGCTTCTGCCCGGCAGATCAGTTCTGCGACAAGACGACGGGCACCTGCGCCTCGCGTCCCAACCGGGTGGACTGCGCGACCTGCACCTCACAACTCGAGTGCGGCTCGACGGCGACGGCGCGGTGCCTGGCCTTCGTCACCGAAGGGCAGCAGGCCACCTTCTGCGGCCACATCTGCCTCACCGACGACGACTGTCCGTCGGGCTACGACTGCGGCGGGGTGATCTTCTCGTGCCGCAACGGCGGCTTCTGCGAGCCGGACAACGGCGAGTCGATGACGTGCACCGCGTACCAGGTGGAGAACGAGACGGGAGATCAGTTCTTCTGCGCGGACTCCAGCGGCCTGCCGCACCAGTACTTCAAGGCGTGCGCCCCACGATCCGGCTTCTGTCCGCCGATCGCCGCGCCCTGAAGGGAGCCTCACCCTGCCCGATGCGGCGGTTTCCCGGCTGCCCAACCGAGGGCACGATGCCGCCATGACGCTGTCCCTCGTCCTCGCGGTGCTGGCCGCGGATCCCCCCGCGTGTCCGGCGGAACTCTTCCGCATCGAGCGCAGCAAGAACGCCAACGTGGTGCTCTACGAGACGAAGCAGGCGGGAAAGGGGGAGCTCGACGCGAAGGAGCCCGTCACCGCCACCTGGCTGATGCTCGCCGACAAGGGACAGCGCGAGCCGCTCACCTTCCTGGAGCGGCGACTGGCCTACGGTTTCGACGTCGCGGCGTCGAAGGAAGGCATCGAAGTGCTCCTCAAGGCGCTGGCCACCCGGAGGATCCTCGTGCGGAAGAGCGGCGCCTGCCACGCCGCGGTGGCCACCATCGACGGCCGCGACGCGGTGCTGCGGCGGATCTACGTGAGGTCCGACGAGTCCGCCCTCATGCCCGAGGTGCTGTCCATCGAGCTCTTCGGAGCCGACGAACGCACCGGCGAGGCGCGCTACGAAAAGCTGTTGCCGGCGAAGTAGGCGCACCCGGCGGCGCGATGGAACCCGGCGGTGAACGCAGAGACCAGTCGAGTCCTGGGGAAGTCCTGGTACACCGAGCCCGCCCACCATGACGCGCACCGTGCGCCGTCGGCCGCCTTGAAGACGCCCTCCGCGCGATCATCGCGTACGCCGCGACGCTGGGGGAGTCGCCTGGACGATCGCCTCCACCGTCGCGTGCTGCGCCTTCACCGGGCGCTTCAGACGACAGCGGCCCTGCGCCTCGAGCGAGCGCCACTGTGAGTTTCGCCGGGCGAGCTCATGCGCGGGTACCTCCCGCCCCTCTTCGCCTTGCCCACCGTGCGTGCTGTCAGGCCAGCCGAACGGGGCGCGCCTCGTCGAAGGTCACCTCCCACCGGCGCCGTGCCAGGCGCCCGCGCCGCGCATGGAACAGGGGACCCCGCGCTCGAGGGCCAGGCGACGTGGGGGGACCGGAATCTCCCCGGACGGCCCGGCGAGCTCGTCGCTCACCCGCCCTTCAGCCCCAACCCACGCCGGTACAGCTCCTGCGCCGACCACCCGCTGCGCTTCGCCAGCTCGGTTGACAGCGTCTTGAGCCGCTCGCCCCGCCCGAGGCCCGCCTCGAGCGCCTTCCGCACGTCGGCTTCCGTCCACCGCGCCTCGCCAGACCGGCCCTCCACCACCAGCACCACTTCGCCCTTCACCTCGGCGTCCCGGTACCGCGCGGCCAACTCGCTCAGCGGCGCGCGGACGAACTCCTCGTGCACCTTGGTCAGCTCGCGCGCCACGCAGGCCCGGCGATCGCCCAGCGCGTCCAGCAACAAGCCCAGCGTCTCCCCCAGGCGTTTCGGCGCCTCGTAGAGCACCAGCGTGGCCGCCAGGCCAGCCACCTCGTCCAGCATCGCCCTCGCGTCCGACTGCTGGCGGGGAAGGAAGCCGAGGAAGTGGAAGCGCCCGGTCGGCAGGCCGGAGGCCGAGAGCGCGGCGATGAGCGCCGTCGGCCCGGGAATCGGCACCACCTCCGCGCCCGCCGCCACCGCCTCCGCCACCAGCTTCTCGCCCGGATCCGAGATGCCCGGGCTGCCCGCGTCCGTCACCAGCGCGACGTCGTCGCCCGCCGCCAACCGCGCCACCAGCGCGTGGGCACGCTCGCCTTCTGCGAAGGCGGGCAGGGACACCGTCGCGGTGGCGATGCCGAACTTCTCCAGCAGCACACGCGAGTGCCGGGTGTCCTCGCAGGCCACCACCTTCACGGCCCTGAGGACCTCCACGGCCCGCGGCGAGAGATCGCCCAGGTTCCCGATGGGAGTGGCGACGAGGAAGAGGCGGCCCGGCATGGGCTTGACCTACCAGAGCGCTTCGAAAGCGTCCTCGATCAGCTCGACGTGCCCGCTGCGTCCGCGCCCCACCACCGAGGCCACGTCGAAGCGGATCACCCGCTGGAAGAGGCGGTGCCGCTGGCAGTACTCCGTGGCCGCGAGGAAGACCTTCCGCTGCTTGGACCTCGACACCGTCTGCGAGGGATCTCCCCACGTCGCCGTCGAGCGCATGCGCACCTCGACGAAGGCCAGCACGCCGTCCTTCTCCGCCACCACGTCCAGCTCGCCGTAGCGGCAGTTCACGTTGCGATCCCGCACCGTCCAGCCACCGCGCTCCAGGTGCTCCACCACCAGCTGCTCCGCGCCGGAGCCAAACGCCCGGCGATCGACTTCCTCACGCATCGTCTCCTCCCCGCCGCTGCCCTTCCGGCGCGAAGGCGACTCTCTCACACGGCTCTGACATGTCGGCTGTGCGGCAGTGCCGCCGCCCCGAGGCGCGCGGCGCGTGTGCACGCACGCCACCCACTGAAATTCTGTGGCACCACCGCAACGACTTGACACCACGTGTCGCCCCTCGTACCTTCCCGCGCGCTTCAACTTGAACTACCTAATTCAACCATTCCACCATGGAGGACCCATGAAGTTGGAAGTTGGAAGTTGGAAGTTGGAAGTTGATGCTGCTGAGCGCTGCGTTGTTCGCCGGGCCGGCCTCGGCGCAATTCACGGTTGACCTGTCAGGAGTCGAGCCCACGCCCGTGCTGTCGCCACCCGGCATCCTCGGCGCGAGCAACTGCGAGAACTCCGTGCTTCGGGTGTCCTTGACGGGCGGGCTGCCTGGCAACGACTACGAGGTGTGGGACGCCTTTCGAGGGCCCTATGGATGGCAGGCCAACAGTCGCCTCGGTCGCTTCCCGGTGGCGCCCAACGGCGAAGGCGTCACCCAGGCCGACGTCCTGGACCCGAGCCCGGTTAGCACCGTCATCATCGCGCGGCAGGTGTCCCCGATGCTATCGAGCGCGAATTCGCCTCCCTTCCGGTTGAGGGACCCGGTGCAACTGGCGGCGCCGGAGATTTCGCCCACGCCGGTGTGGGAGTGTGGGCTGGCCACGGCCGTCCGCGGCCAGCAACCGGGGGACGAGGTGACGCTCTTCACCGCCCCCAGCACGCCGCGCTTCACCGTGGCCAGCGCCTTCTCGCCGCACGACTTCGTCCCCGCCGGCCCGCTGGGTGAGTTTGCCGCGGGCGAGACGCTGTCTGCGCGCTACCAGACGTGCAAGTCGGCGCAGGGCGCAGCACGCGAGGAGAGTCCGATGTCCACACCGGTGGTGGTGGCGAGACGCGCGGGGAATCCCCCTCTGTCCATGCCTGGTCTCGTGCCTGGCTCCCTCCTGCCGGGCGCCGCGCGCTTTCAGTTGGAGGGCGTGGAGCATGGGGCCACCATCACCCTGAGTCTCACGCGCGGTGGCAGCTCCACATCCTGGACAGAGGTGTGCCCCTGGGATCCCTGTCCCGTGTCCACGCCACCCGGCTTCGGCCCCATCGAAGAAGGCGACCTCCTGGAGGTCAGCCAGCGCCTTTGCCCCGGGACGGATAGCCCGCCTTCCCTCATCGAGGTGAAGAGTTGTGGTGACGTGCCGCCGCCCACGCTGGCCACTCCGCCCCGCGCCGGCGACACTTCGATTCACCTGTCGGCATTCGCACCGGATGCGCGGATTACGGTTTTCGTCAGCTCCGACCCGGTGGATCCGAAGAATGGGCTGACGCCCATCGGCCATGCGGCCGCCAGCGCGACGATTCACCTCTTCCGGCCGCTGGCGGTGGGCGACCGCTGGCTCGTCGTCGCGCAGGTGAGTCCTGCCTGTGGTTTGACGCACGGCAACGGCTACGGCGTCTTTCAAGAATGAAGCCCACGTCTGCCTGGGCGGCCGCCCTCGTCGCAGCCGCCATCCTCGGTTGCCCCACGCCAACGCCCGACGTGGACGGGGGTGACACCAGCACACCCGACGCCGGCACCGATGCCGGGCCCGTCGACGCCGGCCCGACGCGCCCTGATGCGGGGCCGCCCGACGCCAGCCTCGAGTACTGGGATGGCGGGCTGCTCATCTACGGCCGAGGCTGTGTCAGCCCGGACCGGAACAAAGTCATCTTCATCGTCGACTCCCGGTACCCGCAGTGGTGCGCCTACATCAGCATGCGCCGGTGGGACGGCGGCTTTCCGCCCCTCTTCCCGGACTTCCATGCGCCCGAGGACTTCAAAGTCGACGACGCCCGCTTCGACCTCTGCAAGGACCTCGAACTGGCGACAACGCTGGACCCAAGCGCCTTCCCTCTTGATGAGTTGCACGGGGAACTCGTGTGGGGCTTCGTCTACGATGAACGGCCGCGCAGCTACCACTTCGACGGCGGACTGCGCATGGGGCCGTGGGTCTTTCGCGCGCAGGTGTTCGCCGGCTTGGTGCGCGACTGCAAGGGCAACTGACTCGTCAGGACCGATGACTTCTCGCTCGCTTCGGCTCGAAGCACCGAATTCAAACAGTTCGACATGGAGGACTCCGTGCGTCTTTCGGGAATGAAGCGCACGTCTGCCTGGGCGGCCGCCCTCGTCGCAGCCGCCATCCTCGGTTGCCCCGCGCCACCGCCCGACGTGGACGGTGGTGACGCCAGCACACCCGACGCCGGCACCGACGCCGGGCCCGTCGACGCCGGCCCGGCGCGCCCTGATGCGGGGCCGCCCGACGCCAGCCTCGAGTACTGGGATGGCGGGCTTCTCATCTACGGGGCCGGGTGTGTCAGCCCGGACCGGAACAAAGTCATCTTCATCGTCGACTCCCGGTACCCGCAGTGGTGCGCCTACATCAGCATGCGCCGGTGGGACGGAGGCTTTCCGCCCCTCTTCCCGGACTTCCATGCGCCCGAGGACTTCAAAGTCGACGACGCCCGCTTCGACCTCTGCAAGGACCTCGAACTGGCGACAACGCTGGACCCAAGCGCCTTCCCTCTTGATGAGTTGCACGGGGAACTCGTGTGGGGCTTCGTCTACGATGAACGGCCGCGCAGCTACCACTTCGACGGCGGACTGCGCATGGGGCCGTGGGTCTTTCGCGCGCAGGTGTTCGCCGGCTTGGTGCGCGACTGCAAGGGCAACTGACTCGTCAGGACCGATGACTTCTCGCTCGCTTCGGCTCGAAGCACCGAATTCAAACAGTTCGACATGGAGGACTCCGTGCGTCTTTCGGGAATGAAGCGCACGTCTGCCTGGGCGGCCGCCCTCGTCGCAGCCGCCATCCTCGGTTGCCCCGCGCCACCGCCCGACGTGGACGGTGGTGACGCCAGCACACCCGACGCCGGCACCGACGCCGGGCCCGTCGACGCCGGCCCGGCGCGCCCTGATGCGGGGCCGCCCGACGCCAGCCTCGAGTACTGGGATGGCGGGCTTCTCATCTACGGGGCCGGGTGTGTCAGCCCGGACCGGAACAAAGTCATCTTCATCGTCGACTCCCGGTACCCGCAGTGGTGCACCTACATCAGCATGCGCCGGTGGGACGGCGGCTTTCCGCCCCTCTTCCCGGACTTCCATGCGCCCGAGGACTTCAAAGTCGACGACGCCCGCTTTGGCGTTTGCCGCGACCTCGAGTTGCCCACATCCCTCGACCCCAACGCCCTGGTTCTCGACGAGTTGCACGGGGAACTCGTGTGGGGCTTCGTCTACGAAGGCCGCCCGTACGACTACCACTTCGACGGCGGCCTGCGCATGGGGCCGTGGGTCTTTCGCGCGCAGGTGTTCGCCGGCCTGGTGCGCGACTGCAAGGGCAACTGACTCGTCAGGAACGCCAGGAGATTCATGAGCACGAGCTGCGCACCAGGGCGGGTGGGTGACGCTGAAGAGACGAAGCCCCCCGAGCGCTGCACGTGCTGACCACTTCCCTGGCTGCCCTGCCCCCTGGGGAGCTGCTGAGTAGCACGAGTGAAGGCGCGCAGGCGGCGCCTGGCCCATCGCCAACCGGGCCTCGGCTCGCCTCACACGTTGAAAACCGTGTCCGCTCCGACGGGTTGCTGCGCCGCTCCCGTGACGTGGAGAACCTGCGTCAACGTGCCGATGTGCTTGAGCATTCGCCCAAACAGCGGCTGCTTCGGCGCGTCGATGACGCCTGAAAAACCATCTTCGATGAGGATCGGCAGCCGGGTCTGCACGCTGTACTTCTCCAGCAGCGTCAGGCGGACACTCAGGTACAGCAGATCGAGATCCTTGCCGGGCAGCTCGCCTGCCGCGACCGCCCGCCCAGGAGCCTGGGCCGTGGCGTGGCCTTCCTTGTCCACGTCGATCCCGTGGTAGCGCCGGTCGCTCAGCGCAGAGAAGTACTGCACGGCCCGATCGCGGAGCGCGCTCCAGAGCGTCGGCACGTCGGTGGCGAAGAGATCCGTCCCCAGGATCAACAGCGCTGGGATGGGATCGTCGAACCCGTCGGCCGGCACGTCCACCGCCGAGAAACCCTCCGTCACCGCCGTCTGCGCCGGAGCCGCGGGCCCCACCGAGCCCTTCAGGCGGGCGAGATCGCGCTCGATCTCCCGTACCTCGCGCACGTACCCGCCCGAGAGGCCGTGGAGCTGCTGGTTGACCTCCTCCATCTCCGCCTTGAGGCGCTGGACTTCCGCGCCCAGCTTCTCCGTGTCGGGGTCGGCCTGCAGCTCGGCGAACTCCAGCTCGAGCGCGGCCACCTGGGGCTGGAGCGCCTCGCGCTTCGCCATCAGCGTGTAGAACTCGTCGGGCGTCACCACGTTGGTCTTCTCGAACGCCGTCTGGACGATCGTGTTCGACAGCGAGAACTCGTCGTTGAGCTTCTTCTCCCGCTGCACGAAGACCTCGGCCTTGGCGGCCTCCCGGCTCAGGTGCTGGAGATCCTCGATGAAGCGCAGGGCCAGCAGCGTCGCGAAGGTGAAGACGGGCACGGACGCGAGGGCCAGCCAGCGCAGCCCCCCTTCGAGGAAGGCGGGGCCGATCAGCAGCGCCAGCCCCAGCAGCATCGACATGACGAAGCGCTGATCCTTGTAGAGCGGCAACACCCAGGTTCCGGAGGACGACAGGGCCTGCTCGCGCTCGTTGGCGAGCTTCACCATCGCGTCGGAGTAGCGCTTCTTCTCGTCGGGGTAGCGCCGGACCCGCTCGACGATGTCATCGGGCAGCCCGAGGTTCTGCGGCGAGGGGGCCTGGGCCAGCTCCGCGCGGGCCGCTTCCAGCTTCGCGCGCAGCGCTTCCACCTGCTTGTAGCGCTCCTCTACCTTGAAGAGGTCCGCCTGCAGCCCATCGTGGCGAAACTGGAGGTCCGCCGCGCGCTTCGCGGTCACCAGCTCCTTCTCGAGTTGGGCGATGCGCTCCCTCGTCTGCGCTTCGTCCGAGCTGGACAGGCCGTATTGGTCGAACGCGGACTGGAGCTGGGGCTTGCCCTTGGCGGGCGTCGCGACGCTCATCTTCACCGTCTTCGCCTGCTTCGGACGACGGCTGGGAAGCTGCCCGGCGGTGAAGGTGAAGAGCTGCTCGAAGGTGGTGCGGGCGGGGAAGCCCACCTGGGCGCGCAACAACTGCCCCATCTCCGAGGCGTCCTGGGTGGCCACCTCGAACTGGTTGGTGGCCCGGTTCAGCTTGTGAAGCCCGCCTGCGCCGCCGAGATCGCGGACGATGCGCCACATCTCGTTGTCCTGTCCCTGGATGGAGAGACCGGCTCTGCCCTGCTTCGCGCCGGGCGCGAGGAAGGCGGCGTCACCACCACGGCCGTCAGGGTAGCAGAGCGCCAGCACCAGCCCGGCCAGCGGCGCGGGGATGTCGGTGGGGCTCTTGAGGCCCACGTAGCCAGGCTTGAGGGCGACGCGGACGGACGGAGAGAAGGCCCGGACGCCCTGCGCCGCCAGCTCGAGGAGCAGCATCGGGCGGCGAGACTAGCTCGCCTGCGCCGCGTCCGCCGCAACCGCGTTCTCGTCCTCGTGATCGAGGCGGGCGGCCTTGCCCTTGAGGGTGCGGAGGTAGAAGAGGCGGCTGCGCCGCACGGCGCCGCGGGTCACCACCTCGATCGACTCCCAGCGAGGCGAGTGGAGGGGGAAGATGCGCTCGACGCCGACGCCGAAGGACATCTTCCGCACGGTGAAGGACGCGTCAGCCCCGCCGCGCGTCTTCCGAATGACGACGCCCTCGAAGGCCTGGCTGCGCTCCTTCTCGCCTTCCTTCACCTTCCACCACACCCGCACGGTGTCACCGGCGCGGAAGTCGACAACATCCTTCCGCTTGTTGCGGGAGTCCACGAACTCGATGGCGCTGGCACGCATGATCCTGCTCTCCAATTGCTTGAGACGGAAAGAGCGGCGCACCTACCAGACCGCCCCCGGGGGCGCAAGCACCCCGACTTGACGAGGCCCGGCGACAGCCGCTATGGGCCCGCCCGCGTTCCCTCGTCAGGAGGACTTCGGGGCCCACCATCGGGGTGGGATGCCGGGAAATCAAGGCGAAGGACGTGGGCCGCCGCGCGCCCTCACCCCCAGCCGCGGCAACACGAAGGACATCCCTGTCATGTCGATCATCAGCTCGACCCTCGAGGCGAAGGCGCGCACCGGCTCCGGCAAGGGCTTTGCCCGCCGCACCCGCGCCGAAGGCCTGGTCCCCGGCGTCGTCTACGGGCCGCACCTCGAGAAGCCCATCAACATCGCTGTGGACCCGAAGGGCCTCAAGGCCGCCATCGCCACGCCCAAGAAGCTGAACACGGTGCTGGGCCTCAAGGTGGACGGCACCCAGCACATGGTGATGCTCAAGGACTACCAGCTCGATCCCGTGTCCCGCGACCTGCTGCACGCGGACTTCATCGACGTGCGTGAGAACGAGCCGGTGAAGGTGAAGGTGCCGATGGTGCTGACCGGCAAGTCGATCGGCGTGACGGAAGGCGGCATCCTCAACCAGCAGCGCCGCGAGATCGAAGTGTGGTCCCTGCCGGGGGCCATCCCGCTGCAGATCGAGGCGGACGTGACGAACATGAAGATCGGCTCGGTGCTCCACATCAACGACCTCAAGCTGCCCCAGGGCATCACGGTGAAGACGAACGTGAACTACACCATCGCGGTCGTCACGGCGCCGGAAGTCGAGAAGGTGGCCGAGCCGGTGGCGGCTGCGGCGGCCCCGGGTGCTCCGGGCGCGGCGGCGGCGCCGGGCGCTCCGGGTGCTGCGGGCGCTCCTGCGGCGGCGGGCGCGGCTCCGGCGGCGGACGCGAAGGCCGGCGACGCCAAGGCGGCAGCTCCGGCCAAGAAGGAAGCGAAGAAGTAGTCCTCGCCTCCTGCTTCACCCTTCGACGCCGCGCTGCGCTCCTGCGGGGCCGGCGCGGTGTCGAGAGGAGGCGCTTTCAGCGTGAAGATCATCTGCGGGCTGGGCAACCCCGGGCGGGAGTACGAGGGGCACCGGCACAACATCGGCTTCATGGTGGCCGACGCGCTCTCGGCGCGGTGGAAGGCGCCTTTCTCCAGCCGGAAGTTCGACGCCGAGCTGGCCCAGGCCACGGTCGCGGGCGAGAAGGTGCTGCTGCTCAAGCCGCAGACCTTCATGAACCTCTCGGGGACGGCGCTGGGCGCGGCGGCGCGCTTTTACAAGGTGGGCCCCGAGGATGTGCTGGTGGTGCACGACGAGCTGGATCTCCCGTTCGGGCAGCTGCAGCTCAAGTCGGGCGGCGGCTCGGGCGGACACAACGGGCTCAACTCCCTTCGCGAGTCGTGGGGCGAAGAGAAGTACGGGCGCCTGCGCTTCGGCATCGGCAAGCCCACCGGCGTCAACGCGAAGGAGCGCGTCATCGGGCACGTGCTGGGCGACTTCTCGAAAGCCGAGGCGGAGCAGCTGCCGGAGCTGATCGCGCGCGCCTGCGACGGCGCCGAGGCCTGGGTGAAGCACGGCATGCAGAAGGCGATGAACGGCTTCAACCGCAAGGCGGCGGCGCCACCCGCGCCCCCGAAAAACTGATGCGACCTGCCTCGCGCGCCAGCCGAAGGAGCCCCGGGGAGCCGAGACCTCGGGGACGTTGCGCGGGACCCCGCTTTGCAAGAGGTGAGTGGATGCGCCTTGCCCTGCTTCTCGCCGTGCTGTCTCTCTCGTCGTGCGGCTCGCAGTCCGAGGACTGCGGCACGAGCTTCTGTGGGTGCTGGACGGACGCGACCCAGGGCGCGTCCGGGCGGGTGTTCGACGCGACGTCAGGAGCGCCCCTGAAGGGAATCGCCGTCTCCTGCCTGGGGAGTGACGCGGGCCTGGCCGTCAGCGACGCCGACGGCGCCTACTCCTTCTCGCGCGCGACGAAGCACAGCCCGGGGTGCGGCTTCGAGGGGTGCAACGAGCTCCGGTTCGAGGATCCCGCCGGCGCCTACCGGGCTTCCTTCATCACCTTCACCGGCCTCCTGCGGCAGGACGGGGGCATGGGGTTGCTCAAGTAGGGAGGCAGACCCGCGTTGACGGGACCCTCCGCGGCGAGTACTGCCCTGGTGGAACCGGGGAGTCCCGCGGTCGAGGGGGCTGAGAGGGCCTGGACTGGCCGACCCGCCGAACCTGATCCGGCTCACACCGGCGGAGGGAGACACATGACGAAGGCTCCGAAGCGCCTCGCGGTGGACGAGGCGGCCCTGGCCCGCATCACCCGCACCCCCTTCATGCAGTCGTCGAAGGTGTACGTCGGCGGCGTGCGTTACCCCGACCTGCGCGTGCCGATGCGGGAGATTGCTCTCTCGCCCACGAAACACGCGGACGGACGGGAGACGGTGAATCCGCCTCTCGTCGTCTACGACACGTCGGGGCCCTTCTCGGATCCGACGGTGGAGCTGGACTTGAAGCGCGGGCTGCCCCCGGTGCGGGAGGCGTGGATCGCCAAGCGCCCGGACGTGGAGCAGCTGCCTGGCCTGTCGAGCAGCTTCGGGCGCGAGCGGCTGGGCGACGCGCGCCTCGAGAAGCTCCGGTTCCACGGACGCACGAGGCCTTACCGGGGGAAGGCGGGCCAGGCGGTGACGCAACTGGCGGCGGCGCGGCGGGGCGAGGTGACTCCGGAGATGGAGTTCGTCGCCATTCGCGAGAACCAGAAGCGCGAGGCGGCGTACGAGGGCCAGCACGCAGGCGAGTCGTTCGGCGCGGCGATCCCGAAGGAGATCACGGCCGAGTTCGTCCGCGACGAGGTGGCGAAGGGGCGCGCGATCATCCCGGCGAACCTCAACCACCTGGAGCTGGAGCCGATGATCATCGGCCGCAACTTCCTGGTGAAGGTGAACGCGAACCTGGGGAACTCGGCGGTGACGTCCTCCATCGAGGAGGAGGTCGAGAAGATGGTGTGGGCGATCCGCTGGGGCGCCGACACGGTGATGGATCTCTCCACCGGCCTCAACATCCACGAGACGCGGGAGTGGATCCTGCGCAACAGCCCGGTGCCGATCGGCACGGTGCCGATCTACCAGGCGCTGGAGAAGGTGGGCGGCAAGGCCGAGGAGCTGACGTGGGAGCTCTTCCGCGACACGATCATCGAGCAGGCCGAGCAGGGAGTGGACTACTTCACGATCCACGCCGGGGTGCGGCTTTCGTACGTGCCGCTGACGGCGAAGCGGGTGACGGGGATCGTCTCTCGGGGCGGCTCCATCCTCGCGCGCTGGTGCCTGGCGCACCACAAGGAGAACTTCCTGTACACGCACTTCGAAGAGCTCTGCGAGATCATGAAGGCGTACGACGTGTCCTTCTCGCTGGGCGACGGCCTGCGGCCCGGCAGCATCGCGGACGCGAACGACGAAGCGCAGATGGCGGAGCTGGCCACGCTGGGCGAGCTGACGAAGGTGGCGTGGAAGCACGACGTGCAGGTGATGATCGAGGGGCCCGGGCACGTGCCGATGCAGCGGATCCGCGAGAACATGACGGAGCAGCTGAGGCTCTGCCACGAAGCGCCCTTCTACACGCTGGGGCCGCTCACCACGGACATCGCGCCCGGGTACGATCACATCACCTCGGGCATCGGCGCGGCGCTGATCGGTTGGTTCGGCACGGCGATGCTCTGCTACGTGACGCCGAAGGAGCACCTCGGCCTGCCGGACAAGGACGACGTGCGCGAGGGCGTGGTGACGTACAAGATCGCGGCGCACGCGGCGGATCTGGCGAAGGGGCACCCGGGGGCGCAGCAGCGGGACAACGCGCTGTCGAAGGCGCGCTTCGAGTTCCGGTGGATGGACCAGTTCGCGCTCTCGCTCGATCCGGAGAAGGCGAAGGAGTTCCACGACGAGACGCTGCCGGCGGACGGGGCGAAGACGGCGCACTTCTGCTCGATGTGCGGGCCGCACTTCTGCTCGATGAAGATCACCGGCGACGTGCGGGCGATGGAGGCGGGGATGGAGGAGAAGTCGAAGGAGTTCCTCGCGGGCGGCGCGCAACTGTACGGCGTGGCGAAGGGAGGTTAAGCAGGCGGCGTGAAAGCGGATCCGTTCACCGTCATCGTGCACGCGGACCGGCGCATCCTCGAGGTCCGCTACCCGACCCGGCCGACGATGGAGAGCTACGAGAAGTACGAGGTCGAGGTGCGCCGGGCGATCGAGGGGCTGGCGAAGGGCGGCGAGTGGGACTGCCTGGTGGATCAGACGGGGCTGAAAGCCCTCGCGCCGGAGTTTCCGCCGCTCATCGCGAAGCTGAACACCTGGGCGCGTAGCAAGGGGATGCGGCGGACGGCGCGCGTCGTCTCCCACTCGGCGATCGGGGAGCTGCAGACGGTGCGGATCCTCAAGGACGCGGGCGTGAAGGAGATCGGCTCGGTGTTCCACGACCGCGATGAGGCCTGGGCGACGCTGACGAAGTGACGAATCCCCGCGCCCCCATCGGTGGGTGAGGCGAAGCGGCTTCACTGCACCAGGTCGGCGGGCGGTTCCTCTTCGTGGATGGGACTGTCCTCAGGCACCTCCCCCAGCCCGAACGCACCCTCGAGCACGCGCTGAAGTCGCTCGGCGTCTTCTTTCTGTTCTTCGGGGATGAAGGCCGCCAGCACCTCACGCAGGACCTCCGCCTTGCCGACGAGGGGCACGAAGTCGACGGTGAGGCACCACAGGCCCGGCCCCTGCTCGAGGAGCGCGACGTCTCTCACCGCGTCGAACGTGACGACGAGGGTACGGGGGCGGCCGGCGAAGGGGGTGACGAAGTCGAGGCGGAGGCTGTTGGTGGCGAAGTTGGCGATGAAGCGGCGCTGGCGCTTGTCGATGCGATCGAGCCAGACGGAGGCGGCGAGCCCCGCGGCGCCGATGGCGGCACACGCGACGATGGCGAACATGGGCGCGGCCGCGATCAGGAGCCCCAGGGCGGCGACGAGGGCGCTGACGCCGACGAGCCAGGCGACGGTGGGCCAGAGGCTCCGGGTGACGTGGGGCGTCTCGCCGATCAACATCGACGGCTCGTAGCGCAGGGTGATGTCGCCCAGCCGGGCCGGCGCGGGGTGCGCAGCGAGCGAATCGGCGAAGCGGGCCATGGCGTCGCACGCGAGTGTACCTCCGGGGCGTCGGCGTCGGTTGGCGCGACGGGAACAGGCAGCAGTCGAGATTCGGCGCCCAGGACCGCAGACGGAGGTGCCGTGGCTGTTGGTTCGGAATCGTCGATTGACTGCCAGGCCTCCTATCGTTAGGTGACGATAAGGTGGGCGATCTTGAGCCGAGGCCCGACGCGAATCCTCGTCTTCACCGGCGATTGGAGGAGCGTGGGAAAGACCTCCACCACGACGAGGACCCGACATGCGACTGAACGTCACCGAAGCGCCCAGGTGCGAACCGCCCAACCAAAGCGAGGAGACGCCCGACCTCCGGCCCGTCGAGGGCAAGGCGGCCGACGAGGAGCTGGCCGAGTTGGCGAAAGCGCTGGGCCACCCGGCGCGCGTGCAGATCATGCGGATGCTCGTGCGGCGCTCGGCGTGCGTCTGCGGTGACATCGTCGACGTGCTGCCGCTGGCGCAGTCGACGGTCTCCCAGCACCTCAAGGTGCTGAAGGAGGCGGGGCTGATTCGCGGGGAAATCGACGGGCCCCGCACCTGCTACTGCGTCGAGCCACGCACCCTGCGCCGGCTCAAGGCGTTGATCGGGAGCCTGTGATGAGCGCCCTCACGAGACGGCTGTCTTTTCTCGATCGCTACCTGACGGTGTGGATCTTCGCCGCCATGGGCGTCGGCATCGGGCTGGGTTACCTGGCGCCCGGCGTCGTCCCGGCGCTGAACAAGTTCAACGTCGGCACCACGTCGGTGCCCATCGCCATCGGGCTGGTGCTGATGATGTACCCGCCGCTGGCGAAGGTCCGGTACGAGGAGCTGCCCCGCGTCTTCCGCAACTGGCGGGTGCTCACGCTGTCGCTGGTGCAGAACTGGATCATCGGCCCGCTGCTGATGTTCGCGCTGGCAGTGCTCTTCCTGCGCGACAAGCCCGAGTACATGGTGGGGCTGATCCTCATTGGCCTTGCCCGGTGCATCGCGATGGTCATCGTGTGGAACGACCTGGCGAGCGGCGACACCGAGTACTGCGCGGGCCTGGTGGCCTTCAACTCCATCTTCCAGGTGCTCTTCTTCTCGCTCTACGCTTGGGTCTTCATCACCGTGGTGCCGGGCTGGCTGGGACTTCAGGGGGCGGAGGTCCACTTCACGATCGGCGACATCGCGCAGAGCGTCTTCATCTACCTGGGGATTCCCTTCATCGCGGGCATCGCGAGCCGCTTCGGGCTGCGCGCGCTGAAGGGAGAGGACTGGTACCGGAAGGTCTTCATCCCCCGCATCTCGCCCATCACGCTGGTGGCGCTCTTGTTCACCATCGTCCTGATGTTCTCGCTCAAGGGCGAGGCCATCGTGAACGTGCCCTTCGACGTCGTGCGCATCGCCGTGCCGCTGCTCGTGTACTTCGTGGTGATGTTCTTCGTGTCCTTCTTCATGAGCCGGAAGGTGGGCGCGACGTACGGGCAGACGGCGACGCTGTCCTTCACGGCGGCGTCGAACAACTTCGAGCTGGCCATCGCGGTGGCGGTGGCGACGTTCGGCATGGGACACGGGGCGGCCTTCGCGGCGGTCATCGGCCCGCTGGTGGAGGTGCCGGTGTTGATCGGCCTGGTCAACGTCGCGCTCAAGCTGCGGCAGAAGTACTTCCCGAACGAGCCCGGCGAGCTGGCCCGGGTCGCCAACTGCGCCGTCGACGTGAGGCCGTCATGAGCTGGGAGTCCGAGGCCGACGCCATCGCGGCGCTGAAGCCGAAGCACGTGCTGTTTCTGTGCGTGGCGAACTCCGCGCGGAGCCAGATGGCCGAGGGGTTGGCGCGCTCGCTGGCGCCAGCAGGGGTGAAGGTGTCCTCGGCGGGCTCGGCTCCATCGAAGCTGAACCCGCTGGCCGTGAAGGCGTTGGACGAGGTGGGGCTCGACATCCGCGCGCAGTACTCGAAGAGCGTGAACGACCTTCCGCCGGACGATGTCGACGTGGTGGTGACACTGTGCGCCGAAGAGGTCTGCCCGGTGTTCCTGGGGAAGGCGCTCAAGGTGCATTGGGGGCTGCCGGATCCTGCCGGCGCCCAGGGCGATGAGAGGGCGAAGCTCCAGGCGTTCCGCGACGTGCGCGACGAGCTGAGGCGTCGGTTGGCGCGGGTGTTCCAGCGGCCGGCACCCCGTTGAGGGCGACGGGTCGGAGACGCGGGAGCTGCACCCAACCCCGTCCAAGCAGGGGCCGACTCGTCCGGCGGCACAGACCGGCCGCGCACGTCAGACCTATGATTTTTCAGACACTTAGCTCCGGCGTAGTGCCTGCTTATGCGGGTGTCCATGAACATCGCCATCCGAGTCCTCCCTGCTGTCCTTGCTGTGCACCTGCTGGCTTGCGGCGGGGCGACAGCCCCCGACATGTCCGCGCCAACCGGTCCAGTGTGTGGCTCCTCTGGCGCACCGGCCTGCCCGATGGAGCCGACGCACGTCGACCCCAACTACGGAAGCCTCTGCACCTCGAACAGCGAGTGCACCGCGCCGCGCACGACCTGTGAGTACGTCGGCAATGGAAAGAGCCAATGTCTCGCGACCTGCGAAGGCGGCATGACTTGCCCCAACGGCACCGTCTGCAGCAACGACAGTTACGCCATGTGCGCGAAGACCTGCGTCAACGACGACCAGTGTGGGGCAGGCAACGTGTGCTTCACCGTGCCTTCACAGGCCGGTCTGCCGGTAGGCACCCGCGTCTGTGTACCCGACCTCTCGACGGGCGGCGGTGCCGGAGGAGCAGGCGGTGGTGGTGGCTCTGCGACGGGCGGTGGCACCGGTGGCTCGGCGACGGGTGGGGGCAGCGGAACTCCCACGGTGAATCAGGCGGAGGTCCTGTGGAAGGCACAGGACAGCATCCACGAAACGTCAGAGACCCTGAGAGATACCTGGGCCGCGTGGATGATTGACTGGCTCCGTGATGCCCGCTCAGCCGCCGGTGCTTCAGGCAACGTCACGACGGGGACCTTGACCGAGACCGGTTCCGGCTCATTTACCTACGCCTCGGGGACTCACCCGCTCCGCATCGTGAAAGCGTCCGGGCAGACGTTCTCCATCATCGTTCAGCAGCTGGTGGGTTCGGTTGCGAGCACGTCGTTCCCGTCCGGCAGCGACCGCCTCATTGGCACCTTCGACATGGGCAGCTACACCATGCAGGTGGACGTGACCGCGAAGACCTCCGCGTTCGACGGAGACTACTTCGATGATGCCGGCACGCGAACGACGGTGCACGTCCGGCACAGCAAGGAACAAGAGTCCTTCACCTACAACGGGACGTACTTTCTCGAGAACAACGAGACGTTCTCAGGGACCGTCGCCCGAGGCAGCACGCTCGTCAGCTACTCGACGAAGAAGTGGCTGCTCAACTGCACGGGCACCAACTGCGTGTTGAGTGGAATGACGTTGGACCTCGACCACGACGTGACCGTGACGCTTCCGAATGGGACTTTTCAGCTCGTGTACTCGACGGGTTTCAGACAGCCGAGCGGCGCGCTGCCCACCTACGCATGGGAAGGCGACATCTGGTCCGGCTCCTCGAAGGTGGGTGGCCTGATGAAGCGAAAGGTCGGAACGGTCACGGAGCTGAACGTCACGGTCGGTGCGAGCCTCTGGAGAGTCCGGACGGTCACGGAACCGTGAACCACGGGCGTCGCGCCAGAGCAGGAATCGACAGGGCCATGTCCACACCGGCTCGCCGGTGCCACAGCCACTCTGGCCAACCCTCGCAACAACCTCGGATGAGCAGGGCGACCTACGGACCCAGTTCCCTTGGCTCATCATTGCTAGCACGAGGTGGTTCAGCTGGAGCAGCGAGGGAATACGGTCCGTGAGCGCAAGCGAGGACGAGGTCCACGCACTGACGAGGCGCGAAGTGCCGCCCGGAAGCCGCAGCGGTAGGCACGGCGGCGCATCTTGGGGTAGGTGACGACCTCAGGTGACGGTACCCGAACACACGGATGGGAGGAGATTCACGCCGACCACAGAGTTCGAGCACCTTGCCCGTCGGGCGCTGCAGTTGCTCGACCCGCAGGGCAGCGCGCGGAACCACTTCCGCGCCAGCCCCAGCGACGACGCCTACCAACGCGGCGTGAAGCCGGACTTCGTGATGAGCGACGGGCGATGGGTAGACTTCAAGCTGCACGTCAGCCTACGGGACAAGGCGTTCCACGTGCCCTGGCGACCCTCGGCCCTCTACTCGTCTCTTCGGAAGTACCTCGACCACCCGGCGAACAAGCGGGGGACGCTGACCATCATCTACGGGCGGCTTCATGGCTCGCCGCACGACGTCGCGTACCCGGTCTCCCGTGGGCGGAAGGTCCTCATCGCCTCGCCCGAGGAGTTCGAGGCGAAGGTGAAGATGGTCGACGTCGAGCGCCTGCTGGTGCGACTGGGCGAGCGTGACACCGAGCAACTCGGGGAGCGAATTCGTGGCCTGCTCGTCCGATAGAGCCTTCTACGGGTATGGCAAACGCGAGTTGATGGCCTTCATGAAGTGGAGATAGCGGCGGACATCAGCAAGGAAGTCGGCGTGCTCCCCAAGGTCCCGGTCGCAAAACGCGTGGACGGCGTTCCGCCGCTTTCGGACCTCGGTGACCCATGGGTCCCACACCGCGCGCTCAGCGTCGGTCCAGACGTTCTGGCTGAAGAACGTCTGGACCGAGTGCAGCATCAACTCTGGCGGCTCCTTCTCCCGGTCGAACTCGCGGCGGAAATCGTGAAGCCAAACGGAAAGAAGCAGCTGCATCGTCCCCTCCACCAAGGCACCGAGATTGGCGCGGGCGAGGATGAGTCGAGCATCGGCAACATCGCTTGGGCCGGGGTCAGCCCACTGCCTGAGCGTGCGCGCCAGCTGCGCCTGCCGGTCCAGCCTGCAACGCCGGAGGAGTTCGGGTGGGCCTGATCCGATTTCGTGGACAGTGTTGATGCGTCGATCCACATCGTCGTCGTAGTCGTCGTCAGGGTACTCGGTTGGTG